>NZ_JAELXR010000017.1:0-105450 GCF_016427455.1 Hymenobacter miniatus | reverse complement strand
GAGTCGGTCGCCGCCAACCTTTTCCTTGCCCGTCCCCGCGCCGCTTTCCCCAGCGGCCCGGGGACGCTTGCGTTTCCACCCACCCCCACCCCCCCCCCCCGCCGGGTAGCCGGCAACCCCCGCCCGCCACCCGCTTCTGCGCGGACTAGCAACTTACAGCATTTCGGAACTATACAACAATTCTGACAAAAAAGTGAGGAAATTCTGTCGCAATTTGTTTGGTTAGATACAGTTTATTTGTAAATAATTTTCTGTTTCCCCCGAACCTTTTGTAGAAATGTATTATGCAGTTACTATATCCGTGGTTTTTATTGGGGCTGGGAGCGACTGCTATTCCGATTATCATTCATTTGCTGCAGTTGCGTAAACGGCAACGAGTTCTTTTTACAAATACTGCAATTATCCGGGATGTCGAACTCACGACGGTTCGTCATCGGCGCGTCCAACAACTGCTGATTCTATTGGCTAGGATATTGGCGATATCTGCCCTAGTAGTGGCATTTTGTCAGCCTATACTGCCGGTAAGGAATGATGTAAGCGGAGCAGTGGGGCAATCAGTTGCTATTTGGATAGATAATTCTTTTAGTATGCAGGCGCCGCAAGCTGCCGGTGAGCGGTTATTCGATGGTGCGGTGGAACAAGCTAAAGTATTGGGCCAAGCACTTGGTCAGTCGAGACAGATTCGTCTTTGGCAGGCCAGTAATAGGGCTTTGCCTAGAGATGCTTATTTGGAAAAGCTTGCTAATCTGCGCTTAAGCGGAAAAACAATTCGTACTAATTCAGGGGATAATTCTGACGGTAGCGTTTACATCTTTTCAGACTTTCAACGCAATCAGTTTAGTGCGAAAAGTATAGAGGCATTTGCGGCAGGAAAACAAACGCTGTTGGTGCCTTTGGTGGCCGAACCAACGGGCAACGTTTATGTTGACAGCTTATGGGTGGAAGACGCTTTTGTGCGAATGCGTACCAATGTGGGCATACACATCAGTGTCAGAAACGGCGGGAATGCTGCGGTGAATGACTGCCCGGTGAAAGTATACTTCGGGGCGAAGCAGGTGGCAGCATTTCGGGTGGCCGTTGAGCCTGGAAAGTCGGTGGTGACGGTGGTGCAGGTCCAGTTAGCAGATGCCCGCACCACGCTGGGGCGTGTGGTGATTGAGGAACAGCCCGTCAATTTTGATAATACCTACAATTTTACTCTGCAGCCCGCTGCTGCTATCCGGGTAGTTGAGATTGGGGAAAAACCCGCTACGGAGCAGGCGTACGGCAACGAACCCTTGTTTGCTTATACCTTCGCAAAAGCCGGGAGGGTAGATTTTGGTATGTTGAAGCAGGCCAACTTGGTTATTGTGTGCGAACTGGGGGGGATAGATGCCGGATTGCGTGACGCATTAGGCCAAGTGGTGAGGCGTGGAGGAAGCGTAGTAGTAGTACCCGTGTCGGAGGCAGCTGGGCGAAATTCTTACCAAACTTTGTTTAAGGAACTTGGGATTGGGGAGGCGCAGTGGGAGAGCGGTGCCGCAGTGCCTGAACTGCGGGAAGTGGCTATGCCAAGCGGCCAGGAACCGTTTTTTCGAAATGTGTTCGGGGCGCAGCCGCGGACGGTGACCATGCCTCGCGCTGCGCCAGTGTTGCGGTGGGCGCGAACGGGCACTGACATTCTGCGGATGCGCGACGGGGAAAGTTACCTGGCGGAGTTTGCGGCAGGCAAAGGAAAAGCATATGTATTTTCGGCGCCGCTGGCGCGGCCTTATTCGGACTTTGCAGAGCACGCGCTGTTTGTCCCGGTAATGTACCGGCTGGCGATGCTGAGCTACCGTAACGAGCAGCTGCCTGCTTATCGGTTAACGCAGACTGGACTGAACCTGCAATTGCCGGAACAGTCGACAGTGGCCAAGGGGGCCGGTTCTGCTGTGGATGAGGCGGGCATTCGGCTGGTAAAGGACAGCCTTGTGCTTCTTCCTGCGCAGCGTCGGCAGGGCAATGAGGTGCGCTTGGAATTGCCGGTAGGCATGGAGACGCCTGGGTTTTACCAAGTGCGGCGAGGGGAGCAAGTGCTGACGACTTTGGCATTTAATGCCGGCAAAGCAGAATCTGAGCTGGCGGCATACTCGGCAGATGAGTTGCGTCAGCTGATTGGACCCAACCACCCGAACATTCGCGTAGTGGAAAGTGGGGCCAACGGTGCTGGCTTGCGGACATTGCAAGCCGAGCAAACGGGCACCCCGTTGTGGCGGTATTGGGTGCTGCTGGCGTTGCTGGCGCTGCTGGTGGAGGTGCTGCTGGTACGCTTTGGGCGGCGTGGAAACGGGGTGCAGGCGCGTCCGGCTGCGGCGGTATAGCGTAGCGGGCACGATGGCTGGACGCGACGAACCTGCCCACGCGCGTAACTTGCCGCTTCAATTAACTGGTGACTCATGGCCGTTTCCTCAACTGAACCTGCTTCTCTTTACAGCCCCAATCCAGGCAGGTTGGTTGTTGGGTTGGCGCTTCGCTTCGGCATTGGGGTAGGGTTGCTGTGCGTGCTGTGGATGGTGGGGCTGCAACTAACTGGTAACAATGGCTTTGGTCCCAAGCAGTTGCTGGCCCAACTGCTCGTCCCGATGGTGGCCGTGGCCAGCCAATGGATGCTGCGTCGCACGGTGAAACCCGGCAAGCCTGGTCTGGGCCGTTCCCTGGGCGTGGGCGTGCTGACGGTGCTGCTGGCGGCAGTGGTTTCGGCCGTGGGCACGCTGGCGTTGGCCGCGGGGGCCGGACCAACGGCCGTGGCCCGGCACCGCGCCGAGGTGAAGGAAATTGTGCAGGCGCAACAACGGCTGGCCGACAAAGGAACATTGACGGCCGCGCAGCGTGCGCAGCAACTGCAAAAGGTGGAAGGGCTGACCGTGGGCGGCATGGCCAGCAGCAATTTCCTGCAGGTGTTGGTACTGGGGCTGGTGCTGGCGGTGCCGGCGGGGATATTTCTGCGAGAATAATTCTTTTTACCTTTCGCCTCACATTTAACTCACTGCCATGGAAGCCAATTCTACGCCCGTCACCACCACCTCCGTTGCCCTGCGCTACGGGCTGCTCACGGGGTTGGTAAGCGTCATTGTGTCGTTTGCGCTCAATGTGCTCCACCTGGAGCAAAGCCCTGCCCGCTGGTTGTCGCTGTTGATACTGGCCGGCGGTATCTGGCTGGCGCAACACTTTTATAAGCAGCACAACGGCGGCTACATGAGCTACGGCGAGGGCATGGGCATCGGCATGCTGCTGGCGTTGGTGTCGAGCGTAATTGGTGCCATTTTCTCCTACATCTACGTCAGCTTTGTGGACAACGACGCGATTACGCGGATGTTGGACAAAGCCCGCGCCGACATGGAGAGCCGGGGCGGCGTATCGGACGAGCAAATCGACCAAGCCATGCAAATGACGGCTAAGTTTATGACGCCGGGATTCATCGCGCTGTTTGTGGTGCTGTTTTCGCTGCTGTTTGGACTGGTTCTTTCGCTGGTGATTTCGGCTATCGTTAAAAATTCCAAACCCGAGTTTGAATAAATCAGCCACTGCTGCCTTTCCGGTGGAGATATCCATCGTGATTCCGCTGCTCAACGAAGCAGAATCTTTGCCGGAACTAACCCGTTGGATTGCGCAGGTGCTGCGCCCGCGCGGGCTGACCTATGAGGTGATTTTGATTGACGACGGGTCGACGGATACTTCCTGGGAGGTGATTGAGGCGCTGGCGGCCGACGATGCGGCGCTGCGGGGTATTCGATTCAACCGCAACTACGGGAAGTCGGCGGCGCTGAACGTGGGGTTTGAGGCGGCGCGGGGCCGGGTGGTGTGCACCATGGACGCCGACCTGCAGGACTCGCCCGAGGAACTGCCCGAGCTGTACCGCATGATTGTGGAAGACAAGTTCGACCTCGTGAGCGGGTGGAAGCAAAAGCGGTACGACCCGCTGTCGAAAACCATTCCGACTAAGCTGTTCAACGGCGCCACGCGGCTGATGTCGGGCATCCAGCTGCACGATTTCAACTGCGGGCTGAAGTCGTACGATTCGCGCGTGGTGAAAAGCATCGAGGTGTACGGCGAGATGCACCGCTACATTCCGGTGATTGCCAAGTGGAACGGCTTCCGCAAGATTGGCGAGAAGGTGGTGCAGCACCAGGAGCGCAAGTACGGATACACCAAATTTGGCCTGGAGCGGTTCATCTTCGGGTTTCTGGACCTGCTGAGCATCACGTTTGTGGGCCGTTTTCGGCGGGCACCGATGCACTTTTTTGGCACCCTGGGCACGTTGTCATTTATGCTCGGGCTGTTGATAACCTTGTGGCTAACGGGCGAAAAGGTGTGGCTTTCGCTGCACAACCTGAAGGCGCGGCAGGTGACGGAGCAGCCGCTTTTCTTTCTGGCCCTGACGGCCGTGGTGGTGGGCGTGGTGCTGTTTGTGGCGGGCTTTCTGGGCGAGATGATACAGCTCAACGGACCGCGCCGCAACGACTATCTGGTGCGCGAAACCGTGAATTGATTTTTTCACCTGGCGCGCCGGACGGTAGCAAGCTGGCTTATGAGAGTAGTGATAATTGGGCCGGCGTACCCGCTGCGGGGCGGGCTGGCGACGTACAACGAGCGGCTGGCGCGGGCGTTTAAGCAGGCCGGCGACGAGGCGCGCATCGTGACGTTTTCGCTTCAATACCCGGACTTTCTGTTTCCTGGCCAAACCCAGTTCAGCACCGAACCCGGCCCGTCCGATTTGGAGATTGAAGTCAGCCTGAACTCGGTGAACCCGCTTTCGTGGTGGCGCGTGGGCCGGAAATTGCGGGCCGAGCGCCCCGACGTGGTGATTTTTCGGTTTTGGCTGCCTTTTATGGGACCGGCGCTGGGTACAGTGGCGCGGCTGGTGCGCGGCAACGGCCATACCCGCGTGGTGGCCATTACCGACAACGTGATTCCGCACGAAAAGCGGCCGGGCGACGGGCCCCTGACGCGCTACTTCCTGAGCGCCTGCCACGGCTTTGTGACCATGAGCCGCAGCGTGCTCGACGACCTGCGCGGGCTGGGCTTCGGCACGAAGCCGGCCCTGTACCGGCCGCACCCGCTCTACGACAATTTCGGGCCGATTAAGCCCAAAGCGGAAGCCTTGGCCGCTTTGCACCTGGCCGACACAGCGGGCCACGTGTTGTTCTTCGGCTTTATCCGGGCCTACAAAGGGCTGGATATTTTGCTCGAAGCCTGGGCCGATGCCCGCGTGGCGGCGCTTCCCATTAAACTGATTATTGCCGGCGAGTTTTACGAAGACGCCGCGCCGTACGAGGCGCTCATCCGGCAGCATGGTCTTGAAGGCCGGATAGTGCGCGCCACCGATTTTATTCCAAACGAAAAGGTGGTGGATTATTTCTGCGCGGCCGACCTGGTGCTACAGCCCTACAAGAATGCCACGCAGAGCGGCGTGTCGCAGATTGCCTACCATTTTGAGCGGCCCATGCTGGTAACCGACGTGGGCGGCCTGGCCGAGCTGATTCCGGCCGGCGTGGTGGGCTACGTGGTGCCGCCCACCCCAACCGCCATTGCCGATGCCATCGTGGATTTTTACGCCAACCGGCGCGAAGCCACCTTCACCGCTGGCGTGCGCGAGCAGAAGAAGCAGTTTTCGTGGCCGGTGATGGTGGCGGCGCTGAAAGAAGTGGCGGGCAAGCAGAGGTAGTTCATCCCATAAAACATAAAATACGGTGCTCATGAACGCTGCTACGCCTGCCGATTCTTTCGAAGCATTCATTGCCGCCCTGCCGGCTGAGCGGCAGGAACCGGCGCGCCAGCTGTGGCAGCTGGTGCGCGCCGCTGTGCCGGCGGGCTACACCGAACACATTGGCCGGAAATTCCTGGAGTTTCGGGCGGGCAAGGAAATGTGCCTGGCCTTGGCCAACCAAAAGAGCTACCTCAGCCTGCACGTGATACCCGTGTACATGATGCCGGGCTTGCGCGAGCGGTTGCTGGCCGCCGCGCCGAAGCTGAAAATGGGCAAGGGCTGCCTGAACTTCAAACGCCTGGAGGAACTGCCGACGGCGGCGCTGGCCGAAGTCATCGCGACTACCTCGGTGGCTGATTTTCTGGCGCAGATGCAGGCGGCGCGCAGTGCCGGGCGTGCAACAAGCTAGGCGGCGGCCGTCTTGAGCGGCACGCTTTCGCGCACGGCGGCCAGCACCTTGGCGGCCGGCAAATCCTCCATGCAGCTGGTGCCCAGGCGGCAGGTGCCGCGGTAGAAGCACACGCACTGCTTGTCGGGGCCCACGAGCTGGCCGCGGCCGTAGAGGTCGAATTCGTGGGGGTTGAAGATGTTGTTCATCAGGATGGTGGGCTTGCGCAGGGCAATGCTGATGTGCATGCCCATGGTGACCTGCGTCACGATGCCGTCCATTTGGTGCATCAGGTTGATGAACTGGGGGAGGGGGAAGGTGCCCAGGTAGGCCGCGCCCGTGGCGGCGTGCAGCTCGCGGTTGCGGGCGTCTTCGGCCTCGCCGCCCAGCAGCACGGGCGTGTAGCCGGCGGCGTGCAGGCCGTGGATGAGCGCAATCCACTTTTCGGTGCTCCAGAGGCGGCTGGTCCACCGGTCGCCGCAGCCGGTGTTGAGGCCGATGCGGGGGCGGGCGGTGGGCAATGCAGCCCAGTCGTAGCCTTTGTCCTCGTGGGTGTCGAACACGTACTCTTCGCCCCGGAAATCGAAGCCGCAGAGCTCGAAGATTTCTTGCACGTAGGGCTTGGTGTTGGCCAGGCTGGTTTGGTCGAACACGCCGGTGAGGAATTTGTGCTCGGCCAGCTGGTTCACGGGCCAGGCCACGCCGTCGTAGGGGCGCAGGGCGTAGCCGTATTTCTCTTTGGCCTCGATGGTGTTCAGCAGCACACAGGCTTCCTTTTCCTTGTCGAGGTTGATGACAACGTCGAACTGGCGGCCCTGCAGCTGCAGCGCGCTGGCGAAATCGAACTTCAGTATCTCCTCAATCTCGCCCTGGGGCAAAATGGCCGGCGTGTGCGTGAGCCAGGTGATGTAGCAGCCCGGCCGCTCCTGCCGCAGGCGCCGCAGCAGCGGCGTGGTCCGGATGACGTCGCCAATAGCCCCGAGCTTGATGATGAGCACGCGGCTGGTCACGGGCGCATACGCGGGGCAGCCCTCGCACACGTAGCCATCGGTTTTGTTGGGACGGCAGGGCAGGTCGCCGCGGAAATGGCGGCAGTCGGGGTTGACCAAGGTGTGGTGCAGCAAGTGGGGCACGGCGGCGAGGGGCAGGAGATGAAAGGGCAAAAGTAGCCCGACGGTGCTTACAAGCCCACGCTGAATTTGCCGTTGCTAACCGACTTGGAAGCCCCCGTATTCGGATTGATGCCCGTGAACGTGAACGTGCCGGTGACCTCGGTAGCCGACAGTGCCGTGACCACAATGGTGCCTGCCCCCGTCACCGTGCCCGAGCCCGTGGCACCGGCAAAATACACGCCCACCGTGCCGCCCGAGCTGGCGGTGTAAGCGGCCGTGGCGTTGGAATTAGGCCCGAACGTGTAGGTGCCCACGGCGTTGGGAAATTCCAGCGAAAGAAAAGTGGCGCTGCCCGGGACGGTGCCGGCAACCGAAAGGGTGTTCGAAAACTTTTGCGACTGCAGGGTGGTGGTTTTCAAGGTGGCGCCGTCGGCTGTCCAGCTCATTTCGCGGGTGGGCGCGGCCGCCGGGTCGTCTTTCTTGGAAGAAGAGCAGGCAGCGAGCGAAGTGAGCGCCACTAGCAGGGCCGCACGGCTGAAGAAGGAGCGTAGGAACATCGGCATTGGGAAGGGGATAGAGGAAATGGTAGGTAATGCAAATTGCCGCTACTGGCCCACGTAGCTGTGCGGCGTCACGCCACGCAGCTCGGCCTTCACGCTCTCGCTCACGTCGAGCCCGTTGATGAACTCGCCGATGCTGGCGGCCGAAATGGCCTCGCCGGTGCGGGTGAGGGCCTTGAGGGCGTTGTAGGGGTCGGGGTAGGCTTCGCGGCGCAGGATGGTCTGGATGCCTTCGGCCACCACGGCCCAGTTGGCTTCGAGGTCGCGGTGCAGGGCCGTTTCGTCGAGGGCCAGCTTGCCCAGGCCGCGCTGCAGGGCGCCCAGCGCGATAAGGACGTGGCCCAGCGGCACGCCCAGGTTGCGCAGCACCGTGGAGTCGGTGAGGTCGCGCTGCAGGCGCGAGATGGGCAGCTTGGCCGCAAAGTGTTCGAGCAGGGCGTTGGCCACGCCCAGGTTGCCCTCGGCGTTTTCAAAGTCGATGGGGTTGACTTTGTGCGGCATGGCCGAGGAGCCCACTTCGCCGTCCTTGATGGTTTGCTTGAAGTAGCCCAGCGAGATGTATTGCCACACGTCGCGGGCCAGGTCCATCAGAATGGTGTTGAGGCGCTTGAGGGCGTCGCAATGGGCGGCCAGGTGGTCATAGTGCTCAATCTGGGTGGTGGGAAAGGAGCGGGCCAGACCGAGCCGGTCGTTTACAAACGTAGTGGCGAAAGCGTGCCAGTCGGTGCCGGGAAAGGCCACGGCGTGCGCATTAAAATTGCCGGTGGCCCCGCCAAACTTGGCCCCGAACGGCACCTGGGCCAGTAGGGCCACCTGGGCGTCGAGCCGGGCCACAAACACGGCAATTTCCTTGCCCAGGCGAGTGGGCGAGGCGGGCTGGCCGTGGGTGCGGGCCAGCATGGGCACGGCGTCCCACTCCTGAGCGCGGGCGGCCAGGGCGTTGCGTACCTGGGCGTAGGCCGGCAGCAGCACGCCCATCAGCGCGTCGCGAAAGCTAAGCGGAATGGCCGTGTTGTTGATGTCCTGGGACGTGAGGCCGAAGTGGATAAACTCGACAAACGCGCCCAGACCGAGTTTGGCAAACTCGTCGCGCAGCCAGTACTCCACCGCTTTCACGTCGTGGTTGGTCACGGCTTCGTGGGCTTTCACGGCCTCGGCGTCGGCTTCGCTGAATTCTTCGTAGAGGCGCCGCAGCCCCGGAAAAGCGTCGGCCGGCACGGCTTGCAGCTGGGGCAGCGGCAGCTCGGCTAGGGCTATGAAATACTCGACTTCGACCAGCACGCGGTAGCGGATGAGGGCCATTTCGGAAAAGCGCGTGGCCAGGGGAGCCGTGGCGCGGGCGTAGCGCCCGTCGAGGGGCGAGAGGGCGGTGAGGGGGCTGGGCATGGCGCAAAAGTACGGGCCAGGAAAGCGGTGCCGCGCAACGGTTCTGCCATTATCGGGGAGGAAGGCCTACAACGGCGTTGGCTATCTGCTGACACGGGAGAGGAGTCATTGAACGATACGCAGGCAGTTTGCATTTCATCCTTTCGGCCCGATTATTCCAACTGTCTAAGGCCGGCAACCGGGGCTAAGCCCCTTAGCCGTTGCGGAAACGGCGGCGCCCTTGGCTTTGTGGGTAGCGGAGCCGTCCGTTCCGGCGTTGCAGCCGTATTCCTGCTACGCCTGGGTTTTCCGTACCTTTGGCGTTGGCTAAGCCGCCCACTTTATTGATTTCCGTGCGCATTTCCCCTTCCACCAAACGACTTGTATTCGGCATTTTAGGCGGCCTAGCGGTGCTGCTGCTGCTGGCATTTGCCGTGTTTCAGTGGAAGCGCCAGCAGCTGCTGGACTACGCGCTGAAAGAGGTTAAGGCCAAAATTGAGCGCAAATACCCGGTCATTCTCACGCTGGGGCCGGCCAAGTTCGCGGGTTTCAAAACCGTTGAAATTGCGGGCCTGGGCCTGGTGCCCACCGCCAACCCCACCGATACCCTGCTCACCGCCCGCCGCCTGCAGGCCAGCCTGAGCGTGCGTTCGCTCTTCGCCGGCCGCCCGGTGTTCAGCGACCTGCAAATCATCACGGCCCGCCTCACGCCCCACAAAACGGCCACCGCCGACAACTACGGCTTCCTGATTAAGAAACAGAAGCCCAGCGCCGCCCCGCGCGACACCACCAAAGGCACCAACTACGGCCTGCTGCTGAACCAGGCCCTCGAAACGGTGTTCGACAACGTGCCCGGCGAAGCAAATTTCAAAGATTTCACGGTGAGCTACGCCAGCCTGCGCCACACGGCCATGCTACGCCTGCCCGAGCTTAAGATTCAGGACGGCGACATCAGCGGCAGCCTCACGGCCACCATCGACTCGGTGGCCAACCAGTTAGGCATCAGCGGGCACATCGAGCCCGGCGATTACGCGTTGAACGCCAAGATATTCGGGGTAGGGGGCTCGGTGCAGCTGCCCTACGTGCCCCGCCGCTTCGGGGCCTTGGTGAGCTTCGACACGGTGCAGGTGCGCCTGGACAGCAAGGATTTCGACGACGACGACACCGGCGGCACGCTCACGGTGCGCGGCTCCCTGGCCGCCCGCAATTTCAGCCTCTACCATCCCAAGCTAGCCGCCAACGAGATTGAGGTGAAGCGCGGCGGCCTCGACTTCGTGGCCAAGCTGGGCCGTGGCACCGCCGCCCTGGAAAAAGGCAGCCAGATTACGGTGAACAAAATCGTGCTCTACCCCGAAATCAGCGTGCGCATGAAGCCCAGCCGGGCCGTGAGCATCAACGTGACGTCGGCCGAGACGGAAGCCAACGACTTCTTTGCCTCGCTGCCCACCGGCATTTTCGACGAGGTGCGCGGCACCCAGGGCACCGGCACGCTCACCTACCGCATGAGCGGCAGCCTCGACATGGCCCAGGTCGACAGCCTGAAGTTCGATTCCAGCCTCAAGGGCAAGAATTTCAAGCTCACCAGCTTCGGCGAAGAAGACCTCAACAAGCTGAATACGCCCTTTGTGCAAACGGTGTACAACGACAAGGGTGACTCGGTGCGCACCTTCGTGGTGGGCCCGCCCAACCCCGACTTCGTGCCCTACAACGAGGTGTCGCCCTACCTCATCCACGCCATCACCACGGCCGAAGACCCGCGTTTCTTCACGCACAAAGGCTTCATGGAGAAGGCGTTTGTGAAGTCGGCCATCCAGAACATCAAGGAGAAGCGCTTTGCCCGCGGCGGCAGCACGCTCAGCATGCAGCTGGTGAAGAACGTGTTTTTGACCCGCCAGAAAACCGTGGCCCGCAAAATCGAAGAGGCCCTCATCGTGTGGCTGCTCGAAAACACGCACCTGGCCAGCAAGCAGCGCATGTTTGAGGTGTATTTGAATATCATCGAGTGGGGCCCGAGCAAATACCGCTGGCCCAGCGGCAAGCGCGGCGTGTATGGCGTGAAGGACGCGGCCCTGTTCTACTACGGCAAGCGCCCCAGCGAGCTGAACCTGGCCGAGAGTCTCTACCTGGCCAGCATCATCCCCAAACCCAAGTACGCGCGCTATTCCTTCGATGCCTACGGCGACCTGCGCCGCAGCACCCGCTACTTTTTCCGGCTCATTGCCGACATCATGGCCACCCGCGGCCTCATCACGCCCAACGACCGTGAGAACCTGCCCTACGGGCTGAGCCTCAATGGCCCGGCGCGGCAGTACATGCACTTCTCGGCCCGCCCCGACACCACCCGCGCCACCGTAGCCGCCGATTCGAGCCAGTTTGAGCCCCTCAACCTGATTGACCTGCTCAACACCGGAGCCGCCGCCCCCGACGCGGGCGTGAACTCCAACGCCGCCGACCCGGAAGCGCCCAAAGCGCCCAAGTAGCCGCCCGGCAACAGCACAAAAAAGGGGATGAACCACGGCGGCTCATCCCCTTTTTTCTGGCTGAAAAAACGGCTTATTCCACCGCAATGCGGCGTACCACCGTGCCCAAGGCATACTGCACGCGCAGCAGGTACACGCCGGCGGGCAGGCCCGTCAGGTCCATGGTTTGCTTGGGGGCGCTGACCGCCGCCTGGTGGCGCACGGTGCGGCCGAGGGCATCGGTGAGGTCCAGGGCAATGGGGCGGGCGCTGAGGTCGGGGGCAATGTGCAGCTGGCCGTGCGCCGGCACCGGCCAGGCAGCGGTGCGCTCGGCCACGGCGGTGGGCGCTTGCACCGCCAGCACGTTGGCGGCCGTGATGCGGGCCACGCCCACGCGCGGCAAGCCGGCTACGCTGATGAACTGGCCCGCCAGCACAATGGCGCCGTTGGGCTGCACCTCCACGGCGCGCACCACGTTATTGGGGTTGGCCGTGGCGCCAAACGAGGTGTCGAGCTGGCCATTGTCGAGCACCCGCGCCAGGTTGAAGAGCGTGCCGGCCCCGGGCACGGTTGCATTAAAATTGCCGCCCAGCAGCACGCGGCCGTTGGGCTGAATGGCCAGCGTGCGCACCGTGCCCGTCAGCACGGTGTTGGAAGAAAAGCCCGGGTCGAGCGCGCCGGTGGCCAGCAAGCGGGCTACGCCGTAGCGCGACAGGCCCCCGACCTGGTTGAAGTAGCCGCCCACCAGCAGCCGGCCATCGGCCTGCTGGGCCAGGTCGAACACCTGGCCTGGCGCAATGGTGGTGCTGGCAAGCGTGTAGGACGTGGTGTTGAAAAAACCGGCGTCGAGCGCGCCGGTGCTTTCGTAGCGCACCACGCGGTACACGGAGCCTTGCGTGCCCGTCCGGAACCGGCCCGCCACCACAATGCGGCCATCGGACTGCACCAGCACGGCATTGGCGTCGGCGGCATTGCCCAGCGTCCCGTTCACAACGGGGCGGGCAAAGCTGGGGTCCACGGCGCCGGTGCTAGTGAGGCGCACCACTCCGTTGAAGGACAGCCCGTTGGCCGTGCCGCTCAGGTAGCCGGCCACCAATATGCGGCCGTCGGCCTGCACGGCCAGGTCGTTGACGGTGGACACGTAATAGCCGGGTCCCGAAACGAAAGGCGTGAACGTGGCATCGGGGGCACCGCTGCCGTCGAAGCGCAGCACGCTCAGGGCGGTGCCGGCCAGCACCTTGCCGTCGGGCTGAAGGCCGAGGCTGGTCACGGCGTCGGACAGCGCGCCCGTGGCAGCCCCAAATGCGGCGTCGAGGGTGCCGTTGGGCAGCAGGCGCACCAGGCGGTGCACGGGCTGCCCGTTCAACTCGGTGAAATCGCCGCCGAGCAGCAGCTTGCCGTCGGGCTGCAGGGCCAGGGCGCTGGCAAAGCCCGGGTTTTGCAGGCGGGGCAGAAAGGCCGTTTCGAGGGCGCCGGCGGGCGTGAGGCGCACCACCGGCTGCTCCAGGTTGTTGAACGTGCCAAACTCGCCGCCCACCAGCAGGCTGCCGTTGGGCTGCAGGCCCAGCGTGGCCGGGGCCTGGCTGGGGCCGGTGCCCACCTGAAAGGTCAGGTCGGCGGTGCCGTCGGGGTTGAGGCGGGCCACGTGGTTGCCCACGGCCCCGGTGAAGTAGCCGCTCACAATGATTTTGCCATCGGCCTGCAGCAGCACGGCGGGGTCGGAGGAGCTATTCGACACGTCGCCGTCCTGAAACAGCGACACCGCAAAGTTGGCGTCGAGCCCGCCCGTGGGTTGCAGGCGTACCAGGCCCGCATACGCCGTGGCGCCGGCGCCGGACAGCGCCAGGTAGCCATTTGCCAGCACCTTGCCGTCGGGCTGCAGCACGAGGCCTTCTACGAACGAACTGGCCAGCAGGGGCGAGACAAAGGAGGCGTCGACGCTGCCGTTGGCATTCAGGCGCACCAAGCTCTGCGTGAACTGGCCGTTGAAGCTCGTGAAGTCGCCGCCAATCAGGATTTTGCCGTCGGGCTGCACCGCAATGGTCTCCGGAAACGCCCCCGCCCCGAAGCCCGTGCCCACGTTGAACGTGGCATCGACGCTGCCGTTGGCGTTGAGGCGCACCACCCCGGCCGCCGGCACGCCGTGGTAGGTTTCAAACGACCCGGCCACCAAAATCTTGCCGTCGGGCTGCACCGCAAAGGCCTGCCCGAAGCCGTAGCCCTGGCTGCTGCTCGGGCCCGCGCCCCCGCCAAAGCTGGCGTCGGCGGTGCCGTTGGCGTTCAGGCGCAGCAATTCGGGGCGCGTGAGGCCGCCGGCCGTCACCGTGTTGCCGTTGCCCACCAGCAGGTACTGGCCCGTGGGCAGGCCCAGCACCTGCGCCACGCCCCCCACGCTGCCCACGTTTTGCGAAAACGGCAGGTCCACGTTGCCCAGGTCGTCGAAGCGGGCAAAGGAGTTGGCGGCCGCGCCGTTGGCCCGCGTGAAGTAGCCGCCCAGCACGCGCTTGCCGTCGGCCTGCGGTGGCCCCATGTAGTACACTTTGCCCGTGGTGTAGAGCGAGAGGGGAGAAGTGAAGCTCGGGTCCAGCGTTTGGCCGGCCGCGGGTTGGCAGAAGCGCAGGCCCAGGAGAAATCCCGCTGCTAGGAGTCGAAGTGTTTTCATGCAGGCATGATGGCGTGAGGGTGGAAAAGGTTGTCCGGCCCGGGCAAAAGGTGCCCGCTAAACTTATTCTTCGCGCCTGGGCCACAGCACCGAAGCCAACGTGCTCAGCAGCAGCAGGCCGCCCACCACGCCCAGCGCATAGGGCATGGGAATGGGCAGCACGTTTTCGAGCAGAATCTTGCTGCCGATGAATACCAGAATCAGGGACAGGCCGTAGTGCAGGTAATGGAACAGCCGCATCAGGCTGGCCAGGGCAAAGTACATGGCCCGCAGCCCCAGCAGGGCAAACACGTTGGAAGTAAACACCACAAAGGTGTCGCGCGTGATGGCCAGAATGGCCGGAATGGAGTCGGCGGCAAATACCACGTCGGTGGTTTCCACCATCACCAGCACCACAAAGAGGGGCGTGGCGAAGCGCAGGCCTTCTTTTTGCACGAAGAACTTGCCGCCTTCCAGCTGCCGCGTGATGGGCAGGTGCCGGCTCAGAAAGCGCACCACGGGGTTGTTTTCGGGGTCTATTTCGGCCGACTCGCCGGCCACGCCCATCTTGATGCCCGTGTAAACCAGGAAGGCCCCCAGCAGATACACCAAAAAGTGAAACTTGGCCAGCAGCGCCCCGCCCACCAGGATAAATACGGCGCGCAAAATCAGTGCGCCCAGCACGCCCCAAAACAGGATGCGGTGCTGGTACTGCCCCGGTACTTTGAAGTAATTGAAAATGAGCAGGAAAACAAACAGGTTGTCGACGCTCAGGGCCTTCTCCACCAGGTAGCCCGTCAGCCATTGCAGGCCGGCCTGGTGGCCCATGGTGCGGTACACCAGCACGTTGAACCCCAGCGAGAGCGTGACCCAAAACACGCTCCAGCCCAAGGCTTCGCGCAGCTTAATCTCGTGGGCTTTGCGGTTGAACACCAGCAAATCGAGCAGCAGCAGCCCAATGACGAACGCCGTAAAAGCCAGCCAAAACAGGGGAGTGTTTTCCATGCGCCGGCGCAAGATACGCCGTGGCCCCGGCTGCGGCTACGCCTTGCCCACGGGCTTGAGCGGGTGCAGCCAGCTGCTCACCTTCATTTGCAGCACGCCGAAAAAGGCTTCCTCCACAATGCCTTTCGACATTTTGGAGGTGCCGCGGGTGCGGTCGGTGAAAATGATGGGCACTTCCTTGATGCGGAAACCCAGCTGGTAGGCCAGCCATTTCATCTCAATCTGAAAAGCGTAGCCCACGAAATGGATTTTCTCCAGCTCGATGGCGCGCAGCACCCGCGCCGTGTAGCACTTGAAGCCGGCCGTGGCGTCGCGGATGGGCATGCCCGTGACGAGGCGCACGTACCACGAGGCGAAATACGACATGAGCACCCGCGACATGGGCCAGTTCACCACGTTCACGCCCTGGATGTAGCGCGAGCCGATGGCCACGTCGTAGCCCTCCTGCGCGCAGGCGTCGTAGAGGCGCACCAGGTCGTCGGGGTTGTGCGAAAAATCGGCGTCCATCTCGAAGACGTACTCGTAGTGGCGCGCCAGCGCCCACCGAAAGCCGTGGATGTAAGCCGTGCCCAGGCCCTGCTTGCCGCTGCGCTCCTCCAAAAACAGGCGCCCCGGAAACACCGCCTGCAGGCCGCGCACGATGGCGGCCGTGCCGTCGGGCGAGCCGTCGTCGATAATCAGCACGTCGAAAGCCCGCGGCAACGACATCACCTTGCGAATAATCAGCTCCGCATTTTCGCGCTCGTTGTAGGTGGGGATTAGGACGAGGCCTTCGCTCATGGGGTCAAAGATAGGGTTTCGCGGTACGAAGCTGCATGGTAGCGCGGGCCCCTGAGCGGCTTTTTTGCCAAGCTGAAAAGAAGCTATAAAGGTATTTGGAAGGCGCTACGCGGGCAAACTTCCGGGCAAGGAGCTACTGCTCAGCGGCCAACTGCTCGGCCGTGCGGCGGGCGTGGCGCACGCAGTCGGGCACGCCCACGCCGGCGCGCCAATTGGCCACGGCCACAATGTGCTCGGCTTCCAGCTCGGCCGCGGCCGCGTGCGCCCCCACTATGCGCTGGTCGAACTGCGGAATGCTGCGCGGCCAGTTGTAGCGGAACTGCCAGCGCGGCGCCCCCGTGATGCCGTACAGCTTGCTCAACTCGGCGTGCACGGCGGCTTTTTGGGCTTCCTCGGGCTGCCGGGCGGCGGCTTCGTACTGCGCGCCGCCCACGAAGGTGGTGAACAGCACCTGCCCGGCCGGCACGCGGTTGGGGTAGATGCTGCTGGTCCAGATGGAGCCGGCCGCGTAGGTGCCTTCCACTTTGGGATGGAGCGCGCCGAAGCCGTTGAGCGGGTGTGCCACGGCGGCCCGGTCGTAGGCCGTATACACGGCGCTCATGGGCGGGTAGTGCACGGCCGCCAGCGCCGCCGCGGCCTGCGGAAACAGCGGCTGCAGCAGCGGCGCCACCGCATAGGTGGGCAGGGCCAGCGCCAGGTGCGAGTAGCCGGGTGCGGCTTCCAGCCCCTGCGGCCCTTTCAATTCCAGCTGGTAGGTGCCATCGGCCGCCCGCGAAATGGCCGTGACCGTGGTACCCGCCTGGTAGCCGCTGAGCCGGGCCGCCAGCGCATCGGCAACGGTTTGAATGCCTTTTTTGAGCGTGACGATGCGGCGGCGGCCGGCGCCTTTGCTCGTTTTGGCAAAGCCGCGCAGCACCGAGCCAAACTGCTGCTCCAGGGCCGCCAGCTGCGGAAAGGTCTTGTGGATGAGCAGCTGCTCGGGGTCGCCGGCGTAGATGCCGGCCATGAACGGGTTCACGGCGTAGTCCACGATTTCGGGCCCGAAGCGGCGGCGGAAAAAGTGGGCCACCGTTTCCTGCGGGTCGAGGGGCGCGGCGGGCCGACGAAATTCCTGGAGCAACTGCCACTTGGCTTTGAGGCTGAAAAAGCCGTTGGTGAGCAGGCTGGGCGGGGAACCGGGCAGCACCCGGTAGCGGCCGTCGCGCAGCACGTAGCGGTGCTGGCTCACGGCGGCCGCGTCCTGAATCTGGTCGGTCAGGCCGAGGTCAGCCAGCAGCTCTTCCAGCTCGGCACTCAGCTGCAGCGAGTTGGGGCCCACTTCCAGCAGGTAGCCTTCGGGCGTAGGCAGGCTGTGCAGGTTGCCGCCGGGCCGGGCATCGGCCTCGAACAGGTCGTAGGGCACGCCGCTTTTCTGCAGGTACCAGGCCAGGGTGAGGCCGCTGATGCCCCCGCCGATGATGCCGATTTTCATAAAGTCGTAGCGCAAATGAGCCTGCAAAGTTCGCCCGTAGCTTTGCTGCAATGACAACAAAAAACAAAGCCATATTTCTGGACCGCGACGGCGTGCTGAACGAAGAAATTGGCACCTATGTGTGGCAGCCCGAGAAATTCATCATCTGCCCCGGCGTGCCCGAAAGCCTGACCCGGCTCAAAGCCGCCGGCTACCGGCTCATCGTCGTCACCAACCAGGCCGGCATCGCCAAGGGCCTCTACACCGCCGCCGACGTGCGCGCCTGCCACGCCAAGCTGCAAAGTGCCTGCGGCGACGTCCTCGATGCGCTTTATTTCGCCGACGCGCATCCCAGTGTGAGCGAATCCATCCTGCGCAAGCCCAACTCCGGCATGCTGGAAAAAGCTATGGCCCGCTTCCACCTCGACCCCGCGCAGTGCTGGCTAGTGGGCGACCGGCTCCGCGACATAGAAGCCGGCGCCGCGGTGGGCGTGCGCGGCATTTTGGTAGGAGAGGAGGAAGCCGGTTTTGCGCCGCACGTGGCCGATTTGCGGGCGGCTACGGCCCTTATTTTGAACGCATAAATGCAACAAAATCAAGCCATGTCGAGCACAGCCGGGGCATGACGGACGAAAAAGGCCGGCCTCCCACGCGGGAAGCCGGCCTTTTCATTTCAACTCCGATAAGCCTACTGGCGTTCTACTTTTTGGGCAGTGCTGGCCGTGATGGGCGAGGAAACGCGGTTGGCCTCCTTGGTGCTACTGTAGGCGGGGCACTTCTGGCGGTTGCAGGCGCCGAGGGTGAGGGCGGCAGCACCGGCGGCGAGCAATACGAACTTTTTCATAATTTATATTAATACGGGTGAGGGATGACGGGCTGAGCTTCAAAGATAAGCAGGGAGCTCAATATTTCGCTACGTCTTCCTAACGCCGAAATTGAATTATTCGTATCCGAGGATGCGCATCATGCTGCCGGCTTCCTGTTGGGGGGCGAAAACGGTGTCGGTGAGCGTGCCGTCTTCGGCGCGGTCGAGAATCACGTGTTGCGGGGCCGGGATGAGGCAGTGCTTGATGCCACCGTAGCCGCTGAGGCTCTCCTGGTAGGCGCCGGTGTGGAAGAAGCCCACGTAGAGCGGCTGCTCGTCCTGCGGCTTGCGCTCGGGCAGGAACACCTGGTAGATGTGTTTTTCGGCGTTGTAGTAGTCCTGCGAGTCGCAGGTGAGGCCGCCGAGCTGGCAGCGCTTGTACGACTTCTGCCAACCGTTGACGGCCAGCATGATGAAGCGCTGATTGAGGGCCCAGGTGTCGGGCAGGTTGGTGATGAACGAGCCGTCAATCATGTACCAGAGTTCCTTGTCGTTCTGCAGCTTCTCGTCGAGAATGCTGTAGATGATGGCGCCGCTTTCGCCCACCGTGAAGATGCCGAACTCGGTGAAAATGTTGGGCTCGGGCACGCCTTCCTCCTGGCAGATGCGCTGGATGGTGCGCAGAATCTCGGCCACCATGTAGGGGTAGTCGTACTCGGGCTGAATACTAGTCTGGATGGGGAAGCCGCCGCCGATGTCGATGGTGGTGAGGGTGGGGCACACCTTGCGCAGCTCGCAGTACTTGTGCACGAAGCGGCTCAGCTCCGACCAGTAATAGGACGTGTCCTTGATGCCGGTGTTGATGAAGTAGTGCAGCATCGTCAGCGTGAAGCGCGGGTCGTCCTTGATGCGCTGCTCGTAGAGCGGAATCACGTCGGCGTAGCGCACGCCCAGGCGCGAGGTGTAGAACTGGAAGCGCGGCTCCTCGTCGGAGGCCAGGCGCATGCCCAGGTTCACCTTCTCGTTCACGTGGTCGTGGTAGTATTCGATTTCGTTGGGCGAATCGATGATGGGCATGCAGTTCACAAACCCGTCGTTGATGAGGTCGGCAATTTCCTTCTTGTAAGCCTCGGGCTTGAAGCCGTTGCAGATGATGTGCTTCTGCTTATCCACCTTGCCCTGGGCGTGCAGGTTGCGGATGATGCTGATGTCGAACCACGACGAGGTTTCGAGGTGGATGTCGTTTTTCAGGGCCTCCTCCAGCACGAAGCGGAAGTGCGACGACTTGGTGCAGTAGGCGTAGGAGTAGGAGCCCGTGTAGCCGGTTTTCTCGATGCCCTCGGCAAACCATTGCTTGGCCCGCTGAATCTGGGAGCTGATTTTGGGCAAATACGTGAGGCGCAGCGGGGTGCCGTACTTCTCGACGAGACCCATCAGGTCGATGCCGTGAAATTGCAGCTCGTGGTCCTGCACGGTAAAGTCGGCCGTAGGGAAGTCGAAAGTCTGAGAAATGAGGTCGTGGTACGTATCCATTCGGTTTTGAAAACGGCGAAAAAGCCCGACCTTTGCGGCGGGCCGTACAAAAGTACCGCCGGGTCAGGATAACGGCCGGGAACCGCTTGATGTTCTCCCGCTATCCCGCCTCGCATCGTGACGATGGAATATTAGCGACTTGGCTACGGCAGATGCTTCTGCCGCAAGGCAGCGCTCGAAGTGTTTCTAGTTGTCAGTTGCTGGTTGTCAGTTGTCAAGTCGTTCATCGATTCTAACAACTGACAACCAGCAACTGACAACTAAAATCCTTGGAACGATGCCACCATTCAGCTATCCTAAATTCCCACCCTCCGATGAAACGCATCAAATTACTGGAAGTCCGCTCCGAGCTTGGGGCCGGCACCCGCGGCTCCGGCATGGGCATCGACGCCCTGCGCGTGGCCTGCCTCAACAAGGGCTCCGACTATTTCCGCCGGTTCAACTCCGTGGTGGTGCCCGATTTGAACCACGTGCTGTTCGACAAAACGCCGTTCCCCTTCGCCAAGCACATCGACGCCATTTACACCGTGCAGAAGGGCATTGCCGCCGCCGTGGAGCAAACGCTGCGCTTCGGCGAATTCCCGCTGGTGCTGGCCGGCGACCACAGCAGCGCCAACGCCACCATTGCCGGCATCAAGGCCGCCTACCCCACCAAAACGCTGGGCGTCATCTGGATTGACGCCCACGCCGACATTCACTCGCCCTACACCACGCCCAGTGGCAACGTGCACGGCATGCCGCTGGCCGCCTCGCTCGGCGTCGACAACCTCAAACACCAGCGCAACATCCCCGACGCCGAAACCATCTTCTTTTGGCGCCGCCTGCAAAACCTGGGCGAGCCCGGCCCCAAACTCAAGCCCGAACACTTGGTGTACGTGGTGGTGCGCGACACCGAGGAAGAAGAAGACGCCCTCATCGAGGAACTGGGCATTAAGTGGATAAAGCTGCCCGAAATCAAGGCCAAAGGCTCGCGCCGCCTCACCCGCGAGATTTACGAGCACCTGCGTTTCTGCGACCTGGTCTACATTTCCTTCGACGTCGATAGCCTCGACTCGAGCTTCAGCATCGGCACGGGCACGCCCGTGGAAGACGGCCTCTACCTCTCCGAAGCCGAAAACCTCTGCCAGGACCTGTTGGAAAACGACCGGGTGGTGTGCTTCGAGATGGTCGAAATCAACCCCACGCTGGACAACGGCAACACGATGGCGAAAAATGCCTTCAACATCTTGGAAAAAGCCACAGATGCCATTGAGAAGCGGCTGCGGCTGGAGGAAGTGGTGAGCCGGTAGGAGCGCCATCGACACGCTAACCAACGCCGACGCCAAGCGCCCGGCCCACGGCCGCAGTACTCGGCGGGTGCGGGGCGCCTGGCGGATGCAACCCGGCTGGATACCCTGGTAGGCCCCTAGCTTTGCCATCATGTCGGCTCCTTCATTTTATCGCCGCCCGGGCAGTCCGGTTTATTTCCCCAACCTCAACGGACTACGGTTTGTGGCGGCGCTGATGGTCATCGTGCATCACATCGAACAGCTGCGCTTATACCAGGGGCGGCCTACGCACTGGCACATACCGGCGGTACAGCGCATGGGCGACGAGGGCGTAACGCTGTTTTTTGTGCTCAGCGGCTTCCTGATTACATATTTGCTATTGACGGAGCAGGAGCAATTTGGGTCTATTGCCGTAGGCAAGTTCTACGGGCGGCGAATGCTGCGCATTTGGCCGCTGTATTACGCGGTGGTGCTGGTGCTTGCCACCTGGCTGCAAGGACAGGAAGCCGCCACGGTTCTTGCCACTCATAGGCCGGAACGCCTCATGCTCTACGCCGTGCTATTGCCCAACGTGGCGCTGGTGCTCTACGGCGGCATCCCGTTTCTGCCGCAGGCCTGGTCCATTGGCACCGAAGAGCAGTTTTATCTGCTGTGGCCCTGGGTACTGCGGCGGGCCGGCCGCCACGTGCTGCCGGTGGTGGGCGGGGTGTTTTTGCTGTTGCTGGGGGTGCAGCGCGGCATTGTGCTGGCGTTTCACGCGGCCCAGCCCACGCCGGGGCCCGAGTTGGATTTCGCCTTCGGTTTCCTTTATTATTTCCGGCTCGATTGCCTGGTGCTGGGGGCGGTGCCGGCGGTGCTGTTGTTTCAGCGGCGCACCGCCGTGCTGCGCGGGCTGATGGCCCCGGCCACGCAATGGCTCACGTTGGCGGCCGTGGTGGCGCTGTTGGCCTGGGGCCGGCCATTTCCATTGCATGAGCAGGTGTACGCCAGCCTGTTTGCTGTTTTGATTTTGAATCTGGCCGCCGCCGAAAAGCCCGTCATCTGCCTGGAAGCGAGCTGGCTAAATTACCTCGGCAAGCTCTCCTACGGGCTATACATGCTGCACTACCTGGCCGTGGCGGCGGTGTTGTGGCAGCTTGGGCCCTGGCTCGACGCCCAGGCGGCGGGGCTGCGCTGGCTGCTCACGCTGCTGGCCACGCTCGGGCTGTCGGTGGGGCTGGCCATGCTTTCCTATTATGGGCTGGAGCGACCGTTTCTGCGCCGCAAAACCCCTTTGGAACGGGTATGGGCCGGCGGAAGCGTAGCGCGGCCTCGATAGTCCGGGTTTCCGCGCCCCCTGAGCGGCTACTATCGTGCTACCTGCATCGGCCCGTACCTTTGCCCCGTGCAACAGTTAGAATCCTCCCTCAAAACCGCCCTGCAAAACGCCGCCCAGGCCGTTTTTGGCGTTGAAGTTCCCACCGCCAGACTCACGCTCCAGCCCACGCGCAAGGAGTTTGCCGGCAGCTTCACCCTCGTCACGTTCCCGCTCACCAAGGCTTTGGGCAAAGGCCCCGAGCAAATCGGCCAGGCTCTGGGCGAGTGGCTGAAAACCCACGAGCCCCGCGTGCGCGGCTACAACGTGGTGAAAGGCTTCCTGAACCTCGAAATTGCCGATGCCGAGTGGCTGAGCCAGTTTGCGCAGCTGCGTGCCCAGCTTGCCACTGCGCCCGTGGGCACCGATGGCGGCCCGCGCAACGTGGTGGTCGAATACTCCTCGCCCAACACCAACAAGCCCCTGCACCTGGGCCACCTGCGCAACAATTTCCTGGGCTACTCCGTGGCCGAGATTCTGAAAGCCACCGGCGCCACCGTCACCAAAGCCAACCTGGTGAACGACCGCGGCATCCACATCTGCAAGTCGATGATTGCCTACCAGCACTTCGGCCACGGCGAAACCCCCGAGCAGGCCGGCATGAAGGGCGACCACCTCGCCGGCAAGTACTACGTGCTGTTTGAGAAGCACTACCGCGAGGAAATCAAGCAGCTCGAAGCCGAAGGCGTAGCCACCGACATCGCCAAAAAGCAGGCCCCCCTCATGGCCGAAGCCCAGCAGATGCTGCAGGCCTGGGAAGCCGGCGAGCCGGAAGTGAAAGCCCTCTGGAGCCAGATGAACGGCTGGGTGTACGAAGGCTTCGACGAAACCTACAAAACCATTGGCGTCGATTTCGACCAGTACTACTACGAGTCCGAAACCTACCTGCTGGGCAAGGAGCGGGTGGAAGAGGGCCTGACCAAAGGCGTGTTTTTCAAGAAAGAAAACGGCTCGGTGTGGGTCGATTTGCAGGCCGAGGGCCTCGACGAAAAGCTCCTGCTCCGCGCCGACGGCACCAGCGTCTACATCACCCAAGACCTGGGCACGGCCGAGCTGAAGTACCAGGATTTTGGCTACGACAGCAGCATCTACGTCATCGCCGACGAGCAGAACTACCACATGCAGGTGCTGCAAGCCACGCTCAAAAAGCTGGGCAAGCCCTACGCCGACGCCATTCACCACCTTAGCTACGGCATGGTGGATTTGCCCTCGGGCAAGATGAAATCGCGCGAAGGCACCGTGGTAGACGCCGACGAGCTGGTGCGCGACGTGGTGGCCGCCGCCAAAGCCGCCACCCTCGAAAAAGGCAAAACCGAAGGCCTCAGCGATGAAGAGTTGGAAGAGCTGTACCACATGCTGGGCCTGGGCGCGCTGAAATATTACCTGCTGAAGGTGGACCCCAAGAAGCGCATGCTCTTCAACCCCGAAGAGTCGGTGAGTCTGGAAGGCCACACCGGTCCGTTCATTCAGTACTCACACGCCCGCATTGCCGCCATTCGCCGCAAAGCCACCGAGCTGGGCATTGACGAATCGGCCGATTGGAGCGGCATTGCCGGACTGGAAGCCACTGAGCAGGAGCTGATTCAGGAGCTGGCCCGCTACGCTTCCGTGGTCGCCGAAGCTGCCCGCAACCTCTCGCCCGCCGTCATTGCCCAATACGCCTACGACCTGGCCAAAGCCTACAACCGTTTCTACGCCGAAGTGTCGATTTTCCAGGAAACCGACGTGGCCAAGCGCAGCCTGCGGGTGGCGCTGTCGGCGCGGGTAGGCGAGCAGATAAAGGCCTCAATGGGCCTGCTGGGCATCCAAGTGCCCGAGCGGATGTAGAGACGCAATATTTTGCGTCTCGTCGCTGAACGGCTCGCGTTGAACGGCCGTGACTGCGCACTACCGCGCCAACTACACAACATCAACAACGACGAGACGCAAAATCTTGCGTCTTTACTTCGTTCTATCAATGAAAAGCATTGCCGTGTATTGCGGTTCCAGCGCCGGAACCAATCCGAATTACATCACCCAGGCGCAGGCCCTGGCCCAAGCCATGGTGGCCCGCGGCCTCACGCTGGTGTACGGCGGCGGCCGCGTGGGCCTGATGGGCACCATCGCCGATGCCGTGCTGGCGGAAGGCGGCCAGGTCATCGGCGTCATTCCCGATTTTCTGGATGCCAAGGAGCTGGCCCACAAAGGCTGCACGGAACTGCACGTCGTGAAATCCATGCACGAGCGCAAGCTGATGATGGCCGACCGCGCCGACGGTTTCATTGCCATGCCCGGCGGCTACGGCACCCTCGAAGAGCTGTTTGAAGTGCTGACCTGGGGCCAGCTCGGCCTGCATCGCAAGCCCGTGGCCTTGCTCAACGTGGACGGCTACTACGACCTGCTGCTGCAATCCCTCGACCGCATGCGCGATGACCAGCTCCTGCGCGCCGAAAACCGCGCCCAACTCCTGCAATCAGCCAACCCCGAGGAGTTGCTGAAGCAAATGGCCGCCTACCAGCCGGTGCAGCTGGAGAAGTGGCTGACGCCGCCCACCACCTAAGCCCGGTGCCATTCGCTTACTCGCCACTTAGCAGCCACCCAGCGCAACCCCCGGCCCGCGCTACCAGCCAAAACCCTATTGACCTTCGGCTGGTTACGCAGGCAAATGCTAATGCCGTACCTTCAACCCATGAAAAATTCCCTTATTCTCACCCTGGCCGTGGCCGCCTCGGCCCTGGCCTTTACCGTCGCTAAGCCGACCAACCCCGCTGCCATGACACCCGCCAACGAAACCGCCAAACCGGCCCCTTCCGTGTACGATTTCACGGTGAAGTCCATCGACGGCAAGGACGTGAAACTGAGCCAGTATAAGGGCAAGAAACTCCTCATTGTGAATACGGCTTCCAAATGCGGCTTCACCCCGCAGTATAAGGAGTTGGAGGAGCTGTCGAAGAAATACGCGGGCAAAGTGGTGGTGCTGGGTTTCCCCTCCAACAGCTTCAACCAGGAGCTGGCCTCGAACGCCGAAGTGGCCTCGTTCTGCGAGAAAAACTACGGCGTGACGTTTCCGCTCTTCGAAACCGTGGCGGTGAAAGGCGACAACGCCGCTCCGCTCTACAAGTACCTGTCGGACAAGACCAAGAATGGCGTGGTTTCCGACGCCCCGAACTGGAACTTCTGCAAGTACCTGGTGAATGAAAAAGGCCAGGTGGTGAAGTTTTACGGTTCGAAAGTGACGCCCCTGAGCCCCGAGCTGCTGGCCGACATTGCCAAGTAGTTTTTGCTTTATCATGACTTGAAAGAACGTCATGCAGAGCGCAGCGCAGCATCTCGCGTGCCGCACTAATGAATAATCGTTGACCGATTCGATTAGTGTTGCAACGAAGCGAGCAAAATGCTTCGCTGCGCTCTGCGTAACGTTCTTTTGCATTCTAAAATTACCCCTTTGCCCATGTCGCCCTGGATTTCCGCCTTCCGCCCCCGCACGCTGCCGCTGGCCCTGGCCAGCATCCTCACGGGCGGTTTCCTGGCCAAAGCCAATGGCCACTTCGACGGCCTGGTGGTGGGCCTAGCGGCCCTCACCACCATCCTGCTCCAAATCCTCAGCAACCTGGCCAACGACTACGGCGACTCGCAAAACGGCGCCGACAGTGTGCACCGCCAGGGCCCGCAGCGTGCCGTGCAGAGCGGGGCCATCACCCCCGCGCAAATGAAGCGCGGCATGTGGATTTGCGGGCTGCTGGCGCTGGGCAGCGGGCTTGCTTTGCTGTGGGTGGCGCTGGGCGCGGCCGGGCTGGGATTGTTCCTGGGATTTCTGGCGCTGGGGCTGGCGGCCATCTGGGCAGCGGTAAACTACACGGCGGGCGCAAACCCCTACGGCTACGCGGGGTTTGGCGATATTTCGGTGTTTCTGTTCTTCGGCATCGTGGGCGTGTGCGGCACCTACTTCCTGCAGGCCCGTAGCCTGCCGCTGCAAGTGCTGCTGCCCGCTGCCGCGCTGGGCTGCTTTGCCACGGCGGTGCTGAATGTGAACAACATCCGCGACATCAACTCCGACGTGCTGGCCGGCAAAATCACCATTCCGGTGCGGCTGGGCGCGGTGCATGCCCGGCGCTACCACTGGCTGCTGCTGCTGCTGGGCCTCGGGTGCGCCACGGTGTTTGTGGCGCTCACCTACCATTCGCCCTGGCAGTGGCTGTATGCGCTGGCCGTGCC
Organism: Hymenobacter miniatus; assembly: GCF_016427455.1. NCBI lineage: Bacteria > Pseudomonadati > Bacteroidota > Cytophagia > Cytophagales > Hymenobacteraceae > Hymenobacter > Hymenobacter miniatus. Next base: position 78,808 of record NZ_JAELXR010000017.1, on the reverse strand, counting down.
GCTGTTTGCCTTCAACGCCATTCAGGTGTGGCAGCGGAAGGAATCGATGCAGATAGACCCGCTCCTGAAGCAAATGGCCCTGAGCACGCTGGTGTTCACGGTGCTGTTTGGGGTGGGGCAGGTGCTGGGGTAGGCACGCCGGAACCCCTGGCAGGTGCTTCGCGGCAGGCATTGCCACTGCCGCTTTCCTACAAGCAACTGCTTTCGTGGAATTACTCGGCTTTGCTTACCTGACGCAGCGACAGCACGCCGAGAACCTCCACCGGCGCCGGCAAGCTGCCCGTGCGCGCAAAGCCGGCCCACAACTGCCGCACCTGCCGGGCCGCCTCGTTGAATTCTGCCCACTTGGTTTGCCCCAGCAGGGGCGTGGCGGCCCAACTGGCCTCGGTGCCCAGCAACAGCGGCAAATCGATGGTATGCGCCGCGCCAAACGGGCTGCCCATTGGCTGAAAATGCACCAAGAAATGATAAGCCCGCCCGCCAGCCTGCGCGTGCCGCCGGGCAAAAGCAATGGCCGGATGCAGGTAAATGGCGTTGGAGCTGAGCTTGGTGAGGAGCCGCACCACCGGCGCTCCGAGCAGCGGCAGCCGCTGCAGCCGGTTGAGCGACGGCTCAATGACGGCAAAAAAGCGGGTTTCCTCAGCTGTGGCGCCGATGAGGACGTCGAACTGCGGGGCCACCGCCGCCCAGGTTTCCTCCACAGCCGTTTCGGGTGGCAGGGGCGGGGCGCCGTATTGCGGGCCGAAGGGCATTCCGCTTTTCAGCCCAAACCGGCGCACGCTTTTCGTCACGGAGCTTTCGCGGGCCAGCACTTCCCCGACAGCGCCAAGCGCCGACAGGGAGCCCGCCGCGGCCACCATGGCCCGGCTCATGGCGCGGCGGTGGCGCGTGATGCCCAGCGGGGCGCTGTGCAGCACCACCCTTCGGAACAAGCTGCTCGCCTCGGCCGTCAGCATGAGTTGCGCAATGGCATCGGCGCCGGAGGAGTGGCCCAGCAGCGTTACCAAGGCAGGGTTGCCGTGCAGCCCGGCAATGTTGCGCTGCACCCACCGCAGGGCCTCCAGCAGGTCCAGCAGTCCCAGGTTGGGCGGCGTGCCGCCTTCGCCGCCCAGGAAGCCCAATAGGCCCAGCCGGTACGTTACGGCCACAAATACCACGCGCTGCTCGGTCACCAGCGCGGTGGGGTCGTAAATGGACAAGTCGCCGGCTCCCGTCACGTAAGAGCCGCCGTGTACCCACACCAGCACGGGTAGTTGCTCGGCCGGGTCAGCATCGGCCGGCAGCGTCACGGACAGCCGCAGGCAGTCTTCGCTGAAGGTTAATTCCTGGTACAAATCACCCAGCACTTCCTCCAAGCGCGTATCGGCCACCTGCGGGCACGCCGGCGCGGGGGCCGTGGCCACAATGGGCGACGCCGCCACCGGCTCCGGCTCCGGATACTGAAACCGTTTGGCGCGGGCGTACCGGATGCCGGTAGCGCGCACCACCCGCCCATCGCGCCGGGCCACAATGGTGCCGGCCGCGGTCTGGAATTGAGGAAAATCCGAAGGGTACATACGGAGTGGTTGACGGAACTGCACACAAAAGCGCCCCGGTACGTCACTAGCCCGGCCCGCAGAAGGGCGCTGGGCGGCGACGTACCGGGGCGGCTCAATACGCCTTCCGGTTACTCGGCGGCGGGGCTGGCGGCCATGGGAGCGGTATCACCGCCTTCGGGCTTGGGCCCGCGCTTGCGGTTACGGCCACCGCGGTTGCGGCGGCGCTCGCCTTCGGCACGGGGCGGCCGAGCCTCGCCTTCGGGCCGGGGCTCGCGGGGCGGACGGGCTTCGCCTTCGGCACGAGGAGCGCGGGGCTCACGGGGCGGGCGGGCCTCGCCCTCCGGGCGAGGGGCGCGCTCGGGGCGGGGGCCCCGGTCGCGGCGCTCTTCACCTTCGGGGCGGGGCGAGCGCTGATAGGGCACGGCCGGGGCCTGGCCGGCATCCAATGCCGCGAGGGCATTTTTGGCGGCGGCCAGACGCTCTAGGTGCTTGGGGTCTTTGGGGTCGGGCGCGTCGCGGCGGGGCTTGCCGCCGTCGCGGCCGCCATCCCGGCCGCCACCTTCGCGGCGCGGGCCCCGGTCACCTTCGGCGCGGGGGCCACGGTCGCGGCCGCCGCCACCGCCGTGGCCACCACGGGCCGGGCGGCCGCCGATTTTGCCTCCCAGGCCGGCAAAGCGCTTGGGGTCAAACTCGGGCGCTTCGCCCAAGCCCAACTGCTCGGTAATTTTCTGTTTCTCGATGTCGCGCTCAATGAGCTTTTCAATCTTCACCACCCGGTCTTGGTCCTGGTCCGAGATGAAGGTGATGGCCGTGCCTTTGGTGGCCGCTCTGGCGGTACGACCAATCCGGTGCACGTAGTCCTCGGCCGCGCGGGGGATGTCGTAGTTCACCACGTGGCTCAGCGAGTCGATGTCGATGCCGCGGCTGAGCACATCGGTGGCTACCAGAATGGGGAACTGCTTGTTTTTGAAGGCCCGCATGATTTCCTCGCGCTCTTCCTGGGTGCGGTCGGAGCTAATGCCGCGGGCTTCCACGCCCAGCTTGTTCACCGCTTTCACGATGCCGCCCACGGCCGCTTTCTGGCTGGTGAAGAGCACCATGCTCTGCACGTCCTGGGTTTTGATGAGGTGCTCGAGCAGGTAGATTTTCTGGCGGTCGTAGGCCATGTAAAACTGCTGGTCGATGCCGGCGGCGGGCTTCGACACGGCCAGTCGGATTTCGTCGGGGTTCTTCAGAATCTGCTGCGAGAAGTCGCGGATTTTGCTGGGCATGGTAGCCGAGAACAGCAGCGTCTGGCGCTCCTTGGGCAGCTGGCGCACAATGTTCAGGATGTCGTCCGAAAAGCCCATGTCCATCATCTTGTCGGCCTCGTCCAGCACCAGGTACTTAATCTGGTCGAACTTCACGTAGCCCATTTGCAGGTGGGCAATGAGGCGGCCGGGCGTGGCAATGATGATGTCGGCCCCCGAAGTAAGAGCGCGCTTCTGCTGCTCCCAGTTCTCCGATTTGCCGCCGCCGTAGATGGCTATCGAGCTGGCTTCTACGTAGTAGCCGAAACCCATCACCTGCTCATCAATCTGGGTGGCCAGCTCGCGGGTGGGCACCAGAATGAGGGTGGTGGTGTGCCCGTGCTTGGCGTGCGAAATCTTGTCGAGCAGCGGCAGCAGGTAGGCGGCGGTTTTGCCGGTGCCGGTTTGGGCGCAGGCAATCAGGTCTTTGCCCTCGATGATTTTGGGGATGGCCTGCTCCTGAATGGGGGTGGCCTGCTGGTAGTTCATGGCGTCGACGCCGGCCAGCAGGTCGTCGTGCAGCTTGAATTCGTGAAACGTCAAGGTTCAGCTAATAAGAGTTGTAAAAGGCTGACCGTGATGCCGTGGCCAGCAAACCGCTTGATTTGAGGTAAAGATACGGCGGAGCCTGTCTCTGCGCACTGCGCAGCCCGGCTGCGCACGACATCACTTTCTTTACGAATTCCAACGCCTGCCCCATGCCCACGCTCGACCGTTTTTCCGCCCAGGCCGCCGACTACGCCCGGTACCGCATCGACTACCCCGCCGAACTCTACGACTGGCTGCTGCCCCAGGTAGAAAGCCGCGAGCGGGCCTGGGACTGCGCCACCGGCAACGGCCAAGTGGCCGTGGTGCTGGCCGAGAGCTTCGTGCGCGTGGATGCGACCGACCTCAGCTCAACGCAGCTCGCCCAGGCCACGCCCCGGGCCAATGTGCACTACCAGCTGGCCCAGGCCGAGCACACGCCTTTCCCGCCGCAGCGCTTCGACCTCATTACGGTGGCGCAGGCGGTGCATTGGTTCGACCACGCCGCCTACCACGCCGAAGTGCGCCGCGTGGCCCGCCCCGGCGCCTTGCTGGCCGAATGGGGCTACAACTTCTGCCGCACCGACAGCGCCGCCCTGAACGCGGCGCTCGACCGCTTCCACGACGAAACCTCGGCGCCGTACTGGGACGCCAACCGCCGGCACATCACCGAAGAATACGCCCGCATTCCCTTTCCGTTTGCCCATGCGCAACACGCGCGCTTTGCCGAAAAGCGCCAGTGGACGGTGGCCGACATGCTGGGGTACCTGGGCACGTGGTCGGCGGCGGCCAACTACGCCCGGCAGCACCACGGCGCCGACCTGACGGCCCTGGTGGCCGACGAGCTGAGGCAGCTGTGGGGGCCGGGGGCGCGGGAAATCACCTTCCCGGTATTTGCGCGGACCGGGCGGGTAGAATAATTGGCGCATTGCCGCGTTAGCCCGCCCAACCAACTGCTTTTAATGACCAACCTGGCCACTCAACTGCGGGCCGTAGGCCTGTTTTACCGCAGCGTGGCGCCGTTTATGCTGGGCATTTCGGGGCTGATGCTGCTGGCCGTGCTGCTGCCGGCCCTGCTCGAAGGCTGGGGCGAGGGCCTGCTGCCCGCGCTCATGCTCACCAAGCTGGCCACGGCGCCGGCGGTATGGTACCTGTCGGAGCAGTTGCGGCCGGGGCAATACTGGTTTTATTTCAACCTGAACGTGTCGCGGCGGCGGTTGTGGGGCGGCGTGGTGGCCCTCGATGCGGTGCTGTTTCTGGGCGGTGCTTTACTCCTGCGCGCGGTGCTGGCATGAGCAAAGTCCATGTAAACCAGTCTGGTATGCAGGTGCTGGAGGCCGATGGCATTCGCATCGTGTTCGGGCAGCGGCAGGTGCTGGCCAGCATCTACCTGCAGGTGCAAACCGGCCAGATTGTGGGCCTGTTGGGCCGCAACGGCAGCGGCAAGTCGGTGCTGCTGCAAACTGTTTTCGGGGCCCGGGCCGTGGCCGATGCCTCCGTGCGCGTGAACGGCCGGCGCGTGGTGCCCGCCTTCCGCGAGCCGGGCCTACTCAACTACCTGCCGCAGGAGGCGCTGGTGCCGCCGTCGCTCTCGCTGGCCAAGGCGGCCCGGCTACTGGGCATGGACGTTGACCAGGCCACCGCCCGGTTTCCGGAGCTGCGTTCGCAGCTTGGCAAGCGGGTGGGAGAGCTGTCGGGCGGGTCGGCGCGTTTGGTGCAGGCGCTGCTGCTGTTGCACCAGCCCACGGCTTTTTCGCTGTTCGATGAGCCGTTTTCGGGCGTGATGCCGGTGCACGTCGAAACCCTGGCCGAAGAAATGCAGCGCCTGAAATCGCGCAAAGGCCTGCTCATCACCGACCACCGCTACGCCGAGGTGCTGCCCCTCTGCGACGTGGTGTACCTGCTGCACCAGGGCCGCCTGCTGAAGCTGGAAGGCGACGTGCGCCAGCAACTGCGCGACCACGGCTACCTCGCCGCCTGACCTAACTTGCGGGCGCGGCGGCGCAGGGCTTGCCTTTTTTCAGCCTCAATGCATATGTCTCAGTTGCCTCCCTTTGCCCAGCTGCGCGTGCTGGAGCTGGCTTCGGTGCTGGCAGGCCCGCAGGTGGGGCAGTTTTTTGCCGAGCTGGGGGCCGAGGTCCTCAAAATAGAAAGCCCCGCCGGCGACGTCACGCGCACCTGGAAAACCAGCGCCGAAACCGCGGCATCGGCCACTACGGAGGCCTCCGTTTCGGCGTATTTCGCGGCGTCGAACTGGGGCAAACAGTCGCTGGTGCTCGACCTGACCACTGCCGACGGGCAGGCCGCCCTGCACGCGCTGGCCGAGGGGGCCGACGTGGTGCTGGCCAGCTACAAGCCGGGCGACGCCGAAAAGCTACGGGCCGACTACGCCACGTTATCGGCCCGCAACCCGCGCCTGATTTACGGCCACCTCACCGGCTACGGCCCCCACAGCCCCCGCACCGGCTACGACGCCGTGCTGCAGGCCGAGGCCGGCCTCATGCACCTCAACGCCGCCGGCGCCGGCCAGCCGCCCCAAAAAATGCCCGTGGCCATGGTCGACCTGCTGGCCGCGCACCAACTCAAGGAAGGGCTGCTGGTGGCCTTGTGGCGGCGCGAGCGCACCGGCCAGGGTGCGTTGGTGCAGGTCGACCTGCTGAGCAGCGCGCTGGCGTCCTTGGCCAATCAGGCGGCCACGTACTTGGTCACTGGCCACGACCCGCAGCCGCTGGGCTCGGGCCACCCCAGCATTGTGCCCTACGGCACCGTGTATAGCGCCGCCAACGGCCGCCAGCTGGTGCTGGCCGTGGGTTCCGACGGCCAGTTTCGACAGCTGTGCGCGGCGCTGGAACAGTCCGCCTGGGCGGAAGACGTCCGCTTTCAAACCAACGCGGCCCGGGTGCAGCACCGCGCCGAGCTGGAAGCGCGGCTCACCCAGCGCATCGGGGCCGTAGACGGCGACGCGCTGCTGGCCGAGCTGGAGCGCCGCGGCGTGCCGGCCGGCGCCGTGCACTCGGTGGGAGAGGCCCTGGGGCATCCGTCGGCCGCGGCCATGCTGCTGCCCGCGTCCGGGAATGGCCCGGCCGGCCTGCGCACGGTGGCCTTCCAGGGTTCGGGGTGGTCGGCCGTGGCTGCTCTTGGCCCGCCGCCCGCGCTGGCCGCGCCGCCGCCGGCCGAGCCGGGCTTGTAACTATGGCCCGGCTTGGTTGCGTACCCCTTCAGGACGCCCTAAGCACGGCGCACCGCTGCTGGCGGCGTCCGAGCGTTGTTTTATTTCTCGCGCCGCCGTTTTTCCGGGCGTAATTCTTTTCACATGGCCAAGTCAACCACCCAACGGGGCACCGAGCCCGAACTGTTCACTCCCGCCGAAACCGCCGCCACGCCGGCGCCCGAGCAGCCGGCCCCGGCCAAAAAGAAAGCCAAAACCGCCAAAGCCGCTAAGCCCGCTACCACCGCCGCGCGCGTGCCGTCCGAAGCCGGGCACAGCGGCGCCACGGCCACCAACAACCAGCCCACCGCCGAAGCCGGCTCGCCCACCGAGGCGCCCGCCGACCGCCTCGACCAGATTTTTGAGGGCCTCAAGCAGAAGTCGGTGGCCAAGCAGGCCATCTACCGCAACACCCAAGCGGCTTTCGACTGCCTGCGGCTGGTGTCGCAGGAGTTGGTGGTGGAGCTCAGCCGCAAGCTCACGCCCCTCGATTCGAGCGTGGTCATTGAGTACCGCTCCATCAACGACATGGAGTTTCACATCAAGTTTTCGGGCGATTTGCTGGTGTTCGTGATGCACTCCAACGTCGTGACCTTTCCCGACGACTACGGCCCCATGCCCAGCGCCTACGTCAACGCCGACTTTCGGCGGCGCTTCTTCGGCCACATCATGGCCTATAACTTCATGGCCGACAGCATCAAGTACCAGCGCATGAATGACCCGGGCTACCTGGTGGGCCGCCTGCTGGTCAATATCGAAAACCACTACTACCTCGAAGGCGTGCAGCAGCTGGAGCTGCCCGATAACGACATGTCGGACAACATCATCTCGCCCGACGCCATGCGCCTCTTCGTGGAAAGCGCCATGATTGCGGCCGTCAACAACGACCTCATTGCCCCGCTGCTGCCCGAAATCCAGAAAATCAGCGTCAAGCAGAAAGTCGAAAACCAGCAGGTGAGCCGCGGCAGCAAAGTGGGCTTCAGCTTCTCGCACCAGCAGGTGCACGAGGGGTAAACCCGCCGGTCATTGCGAGCGCAACGAAGCAATGACCGGCGGGCTACTTCCCGTAGCCCACTTTCTGCCGCACTTTGGCCAGCACGCCGGCACCGTATTCCTGGGCGCGTTTCGCGCCGATGGCCAGCGCCGCGTCCAGCTCCGGCAGGTTGTTCATGTAGAAGTCGAACCGTTCGCGCTCCACCGCAAAACGGCGCAAAATCAGCTCGTACAGCTCTTTTTTGGCGTGGCCATAGCCGTAGCCGCCGGCCAGGTAGTTCTGGCGCATCGTCTCAACCTCGGCCGGCGAGGCCAGCAGCGAGTAGAGCTTGAACGTCACGTCCGTGTCCGGATTTTTGGGCGCTTCGAGCGGGGTGCTGTCCGAAATGATGCTTTTCACGGCTTTCAGCAGCTCTTTTTCGGGCGCAAAAATGTCGAGGATGTTGCCGTAGCTCTTGCTCATCTTGGCGCCGTCGGTGCCGGGAATGGTCATGAGCTGCTCGTCGACGCGAGCCTGGGGCAGCACCAGCGTTTCGCCGTAGCGGTTGTTGAAGGCGCTGGCAATGTCGCGGGCAATTTCCAGGTGCTGAATCTGGTCTTTGCCCACGGGCACCACCTCGGCGTCGTAGAGCAGGATGTCGGCCGCCATCAGCACCGGGTAGGTAAACAGGCCGGCGTTCACGTCCGAGAGCTTGTCGCTCTTGTCCTTGAAGCTGTGCGCGTTGGCCAGCATGGGGTAGGGCGTGAAGCAGCTCAGGTACCAGGTCAGTTCGGTCACCTGCGGCACGTCAGACTGCCGGTAAAACAGGTTTTTCTCGGTGTCGAAGCCGCAGGCCAGCCACGCGGCGGCCACGGCATAGGTGTTGGCGCGCAGCAACTCGGGGTCGCGCACGGTGGTGAGCGAATGCAGGTCGGCGATGAAATAGAGCGAGTCGTTGACCGGGTTTTTCGACAGCTCGATGGCGGGCAGGATGGCGCCCAGCAGGTTGCCCAGGTGGGGGCGGCCCGTGCTTTGGATGCCGGTAAGGATGCGGGACATGAAAAACTATTTTTTGGCGGGGAGCCGAACCCCCGTGTTGTAGGCGTGCACGGCAGCGGGCAGCTGCAGCTGCGTCACTTTGCCGGTTTCGATGCGCTTCTGCAGTTCGGCGTCATCGGGAAAGAACGCCGTGGTGGCCCCCACGGCGGGCAGAATGAATTTTTCCTCAGCCGGCGTGAACAGGCCCTTGCGCGGACCGGGCGAGTAGGGGACTAGCGGCTGCCCGGCACCGGAGCGCAGCAGCAGGATGTAGGTTTTCTTGTAGCCGGGGCCACTGCCCATGGGCACAAACATGGGGCCGCCGGCCATGCCCAGCCCGGCCGCAAAGGCAGCTGCCGGCACGATGTAGCCGCCTCGGCTGCCGCCCAAGAAGCCCTCGTATTCGTAGCGAAACACCTGCACGCGCCCAGCGGTGTCCACCACTTCCACAAAGTCGCGGTCGACGGGTACGCCGCCTTTTTCATCGGGTGCCACAAAGTTGCCGCCCACCACATAGGAGCGGCGGCCCAGCGTGCAGCGCTTCACCGCCGCCGGTTCAAGTTCCTGCTCCTGCTTGCCGTCGTAATACACCAGAATGGCGGGCGATTGCACCGTGGCCAAGCGCAGCTGAAACGAACCGTTCAGCTGCTCGCCGTTGGCGAGCGTGCAGGTGCCTTTGCTGAAGCCCAGTTGGGCATGGCCGGGCAGGCCGGTGCCCAGAAGCAGCCCAAACAGGCCAAGAAAAAAGGTAGAGTTGAAAGCCATGCCGTGATAAAGAAGGAGGGTAATTACACGCTGATGTTTTCCGCGGCTTCTTCCTGCAGCTCGACCGTTTCTTCCGGACCTAGGTAGCGGTCAATCAGAAAATGCGCCAGGTAGAGCACCGGCGTGAGCAAAATGGCCGCCGCGAATTTGTACCAGTAGTTGGTGTTGGCCACCGAGATGACCTGGTCGAAGCTCCAGTTGCCGAACAGGTAAAACGCCACGTAGAGCACCACAAACGAATCGACGAGTTGCGACACCAGCGTGGAGCCCGTGGCCCGCAGCCACACGAAGCGCCCGCCCGTGGCCCGCCGAATGGCCGCAAAAATGGTGGCATCGAGCACCTGCCCCACCGCAAACGCCACAATGGAGCCGGTGATGATGCCCAGCCCCTGCCGGAAAATGCTTTGGTAAGCAAAATCGATGTTGAACGGCCGGCCCAGGTTGTCGGTCTTGTTCACATCGAGCCAGAATGCCGCCGGCGGCAGCTTGGTGGTGAGGTAGATAACGCCGAAGGCGAACAGGATGAGGGCCATGGTGAGGTAGCTCACGCGCAGCACCCCGGCCTTGCCAAAATACTCGTTGATGATGTCGGTGGTCACGAACACCACCGGCCAGATGAGCACGCCCGCCGTGAGGTTGTCGTCGCGGCCCATCAGCGGCAGCAGCGAGAATATTTTCACCCCAATGATTTCGGCCAGCAGCGCATTCACGATGAAAATGCCGCTCAGCACGAGGTACAACTGCTGCTTTTTGTGCGCGAAGGGAGTCATGGAAAAAATATGGTCGGCGGGGGCGGGGAACAAGCGGGTTACAGGCTCACCAGCAGCCCTTCGGTGGCTAGCTCAGCCTGGGGGAACACGGCGTGGGCCTCGTGCAATAGCGGCTCCAGTGCCTTGTAGCGGCTGGAGAAGTGCCCCAGCAGCAGGCGTTTGGCGTGCGCGTCGAGGGCCAGCTGGGCGGCCTGGCGGGCAGTGCTGTGGTGGGTTTGGGCGGCGCGCTCGCGCAGGTCTTCCAGAAACGTGGCCTCGTGGTAGAGCAAGTCGACCCCCTGAACGAGGGCGGCCAGCGCGGGCGTGTACAGCGTGTCGGAGAAGAAGGCGTAGCGGCGCGGCACCGGCGGCGGGCCGGCCACGTCGGCGTGGCGCAGGCCGGGCTGGGTGGCATCGGCTTCGAGGTCGAGGCCCTGGGCCAGGCGCGCCAGCTGCTCGGGGCGCAGGCCGGCGGGAAGTCTGTCCTTCAGCAGGTTGGCCCGACGGGGCTTTTCTGCAAACAGGTAGCCCGCGCACGGAATGCGGTGGCGCATGGGCAGCGAGGCCACGCTGATGGCGTCGTCTTCGTACACCACGGCGTGGGCCTCAGTGTTCACGGGCGTAAACTCCATGGCGAAGGCCAGGTGCATGTTCGAGACGCGGGCCTGGGTGATGAGCACCTCGTCGAGGCCGGGCGGGCCAACGATGCGCAGCGGCTGGGTGCGCCCTTGCAGGTGCATGGTGCCCAGCAGCCCAAACAGTCCAAAATAATGGTCGCCGTGCAGGTGCGAGATGAAAACGGCCCGCAGGTGGTGGGGCCGCACGCGGTGCTCCAGCATCTGCCATTGCGTGCCTTCGCCGCAGTCGATGAGGTAGGACGCCGCGCCCACCGTGAGCACCTGCGCCGTGGGGTGGCGGCCCGCCACGGGCGTGGCCGAGGCCGAGCCCAATATCTTCAGCTCGAAAGTCAAGGGTTAGCGGGTAGCCGTTAGCCTGTTAAGTGAAAAGGAGGACGATGCAGGCGCCATAGAAAAGAAATTGGCTGTTGACTGTAGCACTCCGCGAAGAAGGCTAACAGCTAACAGCCAATAGCTAGAAGCTAAAAAAACCTACTCCTTGTCGGTCAGGTCGCGCTCGATGGCGTGCAGAAACACGCGGTCGATGCCTTCTTCCACGGTGGGCAGGATGTGCAGCACCGACTCCAGCTTGCTGATGGTGATGAGCTTCAGCACATGGTCTTGCAGGCCGGTGAGCACCAGCAGGCCGCCCGTGGAGTTGCACAGCCGGTTGGCAATCAGAATGGAGCTGAGGCCCGACGAATCCGTGTACTTCACGTTCGTGAGGTCCAGGATTAAGTTGTTGATGCCTTCAGCGTTCAGCTTCACGAACTCCGATTTGAGGTCGGGCGCAACGGTGGTGTCGAGCTTCTTCTCCTCAATGGTGATGATGGTGTAGCTTTCTTTTTTATCAATCGTGTACTTCATACAGCGTAAGCAAGGAGAGTAAGGGAACGGCGAAGGTAAATAAAAAACCCAAAATCTTGGGTGAAGCCGGCTAATGTTTTGCGCCGGAGCGTAGCCCGGCAGTAAGCGGCCCCGCAAAGGTGAGCGAAGCCCAGGTAGATTGCCAATCGGCGCGGTCGCGCAGTCGGGTAGGAGCAGCCGTCATGTCCACGGCCGCCAGCAGGTAGGGGCCGGGTCCGGATAGTCGTAACAAGATTCGGCCGTTTTGGTTGGCGCGGGTGGTGAAATGCGTGGTGGGCAGCCCGCCCGGCTGGCGCTGCCACACCTGCACGGCCGCCCCAAACGCGGGCTTGCCGGCGCGCAGCACCCGCACCGTGAGCGACTTATCGGTGGCCACGCGGTAGGGGTTTTGCTCGGGCACCAGTTCCAGGGGCAGGCCGTAGACGTGCCGCCAGGCCGTGTCGGCAAGGGCAGGGGCGGGGGCGCCTACGTGCACCAAGGCTTTGGCGCAGCGGCGGTAGGTTTCGCGGCCGGGCTGGGCCATCTGGTCGTTTTCCTGGCGCAGCTTCAGGGCGTAGTCCAGGCCTTCTTCGCGCAGGTAGGCCGTGAATTCGGCCGCTGGCAGCTCAAGAAAGGAGTTGGTGGAACGCATGAGCAGCACGTGGGTGCCGGGCTGCGCAAAGGCGAAGCCGGTGCGGAAAGTGTCAGTTTCGGCGGCGTTTTTGGGGGTGAGGTCGGTGGTGTCGGCCGGGGCGGGCCCGTAGCGCACTAGGCGCAGCACTTTGGTGGCTTTGGTGGTCCAGGGCTTGCCGGCGAAGTCGGCCCCAATGAGGGGCCGAATGCTGACCGTGGCGCCGGGCGAGAGGCGGAAGCGCGGGGCTTCGAGCCAGAACTCGTGGGCGAGGCTAGCGGTGGTAAGGCTGCTTGCAAACAGGGCCAAAACGACAAGATTGGTGCGCATAACCTAAGTAGGGAATGAAGATAATCGCAGTCGGTTTCGCACTAGCCTGGGTAGGTTTGCAATTAACATGGCATTGGCCGGGGCAGCGCGTTGCAACGCCAATTCTTCTTGCTCGTTGAGTTTTCCTAACTCATCTAGCGAGACTTCATGTAAATATTCGTATTCGCGGCCTTCAAAAAAATACGTGTAGTGCGCCGTGAATATCTTTTCTTCATCGTCTGAACGGGAAGCACAAGGCTTGACGCGTGCACAAATAGCCGGTGCTACCTGTATATCGTCGGCAATAGCAACGGCTTGGGTGCAATAAGAAATGCCTTTACGTAGCATTTGCAGGCCGCTGACCAGACAACTGATGGTTGGAATTAGGGCCCATAGTGGATACGGAGCGCCAGAAGTCCCGCTGATACGAGAAAAACGGGGTTGATTTTTAACGTACTCAACCTGAACCGCAGTGCCTGGTGCTACGGTGTGCGAACTTGAATAAGAATGGCCCTGGTATAGGTGGCCTGCTCTTTGAAAGCGGTAGTTGATTTCCCAGATGGACTCATCATCATCGCCATCTGAGAGGCTAGTAAGGTTAGCGCTGGTTATAATGCCCGACGTTTGCGCAACGGGCTGGGCAAGAAACCACACGCTTGAAAAATCTACTATCGGCCAGAGAAAGCATGTCAACACTACTCCGGTAGCGCTAAAGGCCAAGCCAGCTAGAAAACTGAGGCTGCCAAAGAAAATTTGCAGCTTTTCGCTCAATGTCAGTCGCATGTCGGCACACGGATAAAGTCGGGCATCAACTTACTGCCGTTCCAGCGCCAGCGCGTAGGCCCGGTCGTAGTGCACGCGCAGGTTTTTCCAGTCGAAGAGCTCGGCGGAGCTTTCCACGGCGTTGCGCTGCATGATGCGCTCGCGGCGGTTGAGCAGCACGAAGTCCCACATCATGTTGCAGAGCTCTTCGGCCGACTCGTCGAAAGATTTTTCCTGGCGGTGCACCACAAAAATGCCTTTTTGCTCGGGCTCGGGGATGGTTTCGAGCACGTAGTCGCCGAAGCCCGACAGGTCGGAGGTGATGGCGGGCACGCCGCGGGCCACGCATTCGAGCGGGGTGTAGCCCCAGGGCTCGTAGTAGCTCGGGAACACGCCCAGGTGGCAGCCGCGCACAAACTGTCCGTACTCCATGCCCAGCAGCGGCGAGGCCGGCGACACAAAGTCGGGGTGGTACACCATTTTCACCCGGTCGTGCTTGTGGTTGAGCAGGTTGGCCCGGCGCATGAAGTTCAGGATGTCGTCCTCCTGGTCGTTCACCAGGTTGTGGGTGATGACGGGCGGCAGGGTGTTGGTCTTCCAGGTTTGCAGGGTGCGGCGGTAGCGCAGGCGCCAGTAGTCGTCCACCATGGAGCTGAGCTCGGGCAGCTTGTGGTCCTGGCTGGCGGCGGCGGCGTAGAACAGGCGCTCGCCCACTTGCCGCTCAATGGCCTGGCAGGTTTCGTGCACTTCATCGAGCAGAGCGCGGCGCTCCAGCACCTGCGGGTTGATGCTGGTGTAGGGCCGCTTCGTGATGAAAAACATTACCACCTGGCCTTCCAGGCCGCTTTGCTGCAGGCGGTGGTTGAGGCGGGCCAGGGCTTCGAGGGTCAGGTCGAAGCCTTTGTTGTGGTACTCGTAGCGGCCGGAGGTGAAGAAATACAGCGTCTTGTCCAGGTCGAACGCATACGACTGGAAAAAGTGCGCCATCACGAACTCGTGAATCTTGGCCTTGTACTGCTGGTGCAGGTTCTGGAACTCGTGCAGGGCCACAAATCGCTCGATGTTGAGGCCGTTGGGCAGCACCGCGTCCGGAATTCGGTCGAGCAAATAGATGCACTCGCGCACCGTCAGCTCGCTCACGGTGGTGAATACGTGGCTGCCGTGGGCAGCGGCGCGCTCCATCTTCACGGCCGGTTCGATGTTAAAATGCCGGGCCTCGTTTTCCCAGTTCACCCACATGAGGTGGTCGTAGAAATCGGGGTCATTCATGGCCAGGTAGCGGCCCAGCAAGGTGGCGTGGGTGGTGAAGAGCAGGTGCGCGGGCACCTGCAGGCGGCGCAGTTCCGGAATGGCCACGCCGGTCATCCACTCGTGGAAATGACCCAGCAGGCGTTGCGCGGGTTTCACCTGGGCCGCCACGTGCTGGAAGAAAATGGTGGTGAGGTGGCCGAAGGCGATGACCTGATGCAGCAGGTCGTCGGTATCGGGCGACGGGATGCCGTGGCGCTGCCACAGCTCCGACTTTAGCTCGCCGAGCTTTGGATAAGCTTGAAAGGGATTGATGAGCACTACGCGGGGCCGGCCCGTCACGAGCCAAGTGCCGTAGTTCACGTCGTAGCCCTGGGCGCGCATGGTGCGCACGGCCGCTCCAAAGGGGTCGGAGGCGGTGTGCACGGTGAGGTCGTCGAACGGCTCAAACTCGCCCTGGGCCATATTGGGGAAATACGGACCCAGCAGGCAGTACCGGTTGCCCCAGGCAGGCATGGTGGCGGGCACCTTGGAGCGGATGACGGTGTAGATGCCACCCACCTGGTTGCAGACCTCCCAGGCCACTTCAACGAGCAGCGAATCGGGAAAGAGGGCTTCGGGGGCGTTGGGGGTGGTTTGCATAGGGGTGGGCACGGGAGGACGGGGGCTAAGAACGCGGCGAAAGGTAAGCCGGCCGGCGCTGTAGATGCCACTGCGGGCCGCCTTTTTTACGGGCGTCGGCGCCCGGCCTAAACTTCGACCCACCAAGTCTGTTACGGGCCTTGCAATTTCTCATTCATTTCCCTGCCCGCATCTCATGACCGATTCCACCAACGTGCTTGCCCTCGAAACCCCCATTTTGCCGGTGCTGGCCCAGCGCCGCAGCCCCCGCGCCTACAGCGCGCAACCCGTGCCGCCCGAAGCCCTGCACCAGGTGTTTACCGCGGCTTCGTCGGCGGCTTCGTGCTTTGGCGAGCAGCCCTGGCGCTACCTGGTGGGGACGCAAGCCACTAGCCCGGAGGCGTTTGCCGGCATCCTGGCCAGCATGGGCGAGTTCAACCAAGTGTGGGCCAAAAACGCACCCGTGCTGGGCGTGAGCATTGCCAAGCTCACGTTCTCGCACGACGGCAACCCCAACGCCTGGGCCCGGCACGACGTGGGCCAGGCCACGGCCACCCTGGCCATTCAGGCCACCGAGCTGGGCCTGCAGGTGCACCAAATGGCCGGCTTCTCGCCCGACAAGCTGCGCGCGGCCTTCAGCATCCCGGCCGACTACGAGCCCGTGGCCGTGTTCACCCTCGGCTACCCCGGCGACCCGGCCAGCCTGCCCGATGGGCTGCGCGAAAAAGAGCTGGCCCCGCGCACCCGCAAGCCGCTGGCCGAGTTTCTCTTCGAAGGCGCCTGGCCCGGACTGGCCGAGGAGCGCTACGACCAGGCGCCCGTGTAAGGCTTTTCACGTAGCCGTCGGCACGCAACGGCCCGTCTCGCTGCGCCAAAAGTGCCGCAAGACGGGCCGTTGCGTGCCGATTTTACAAGCCAAACCTAGTGCAGCGGCCGCTTCTTGATGATGCCGCCGTGCGCGTCGTCGATGCCGTACTGCACCACAAACGCATTGGGGTCGATGCGGCGGATTTCGGCGTGCAGCTGCGGCAGCTCGAGGCGGGTAACGACGGTGAACACGATGTCGCGCTCATTGAGCTGCTCGCCGCGCTTGCCGAAGCCGGCTTTGCCCTGGTAGAGCGTCACGCCCCGCCCAAGGCCCTCGGTGATGGCCAGCCGAATGGTCTCGCTGTGCTCCGACACGATGGTGACGCCCGTGTACTGCTCGATGCCGTTGAGCACAAACTCCATCACGCGCGACGCCGCGAAGTAGGTGAGCATGGAGTACAGCGCCGGCTCGGTGCCGAGCACCCACACGGCCACGCCAAAGATGATGACGTTCAGAATCAATATAATGTCGCTGACTTTGAGCAGCGTCAGGTGGCGGCTCACGAGCAGGGCGGCTATTTCGGTCCCGTCGAGCACGGCGCCGCCGCGCATGGCCAGCCCAATGCCCGCCCCAATGAACACCCCGCCGAACACGGCCGTGAGCAGGCGGTCGGAGGTGATGTCGGGGAAGGGCACGAAGGCCAGCACCAGCGCCAGCCCGCCAATGCCGATGGCGCTGCGCACGGCAAAGCGGCGGCCCATCTGGCGGTAGCCCAGCGCCACAAAGGGCAGGTTGATGACCAGAATGAGGGCGGCCAGCGGCAGGTGGAGCAACGCCGCCAGCAGCATCGAAACGCCCGTCACGCCGCCGTCAATGAAATGGCTGGAAAGCAGGAAGGCCTTGAGGCCAAAGGCTGCGGCAATCACGCCCGCGATGATAAAAGCCGCGTTTTGGACTTCGGAAGCGGGGCGATTGATGGTAGTGGCAGGAGTGTGGGCCATACGGCAAAGGAAAGGCAAATAGGAAGAAACACCGCCCAAACCCGGCGTTTGGGCGGCGAAAGGGCTTTACATTTTGGGTCGAGAAAAGCAAAAATGCCGCGCCGGCTGTCACACTTCTTGAGCGTGACTGCCGGCGCGGCACGGCGTTGGGGGTATTTCCCAAGCGCCCTAATCCTGCGACAAAATGAGCACCGCATACGGCGCCACGCCGATGCTGCCGTGCCAGGCGTAGCCGTCGTATTCGCCCGCTTCGGCGTCTAGCCCGAAGCTGTCGAAGTCGGAGAACTCGCCGTCGTAGCCGCGCCAGTCGCTGTTGAAGCGCACCGTCCAGTGGCCGGGGCCGGGCAGGCCGATGGTGTATGCCTCGTGGGCTTGGTGGGCGAAGTTGGCCAGCACCACGGTGGTGTCGCCGGGGCCGCCGTCGCCGTCGGCCCAGCGGGCAAAGGCCACCAGCTTCTGGTCGTCGTTGACGTGGAACACGCGGGTGTGCTGTCCGCTCAGGCCGCGCGTGAAGCCGTGGAAATTGCGGCGCAGCGCAATCAGGTCGCGGTAGAGGCGCACCAGGCCGGCGCGGGTTTCCACGTGCGCCCATTCCAGCGGCTCGGCGTCGTTGAACTCGCCGGGCGCCAGAAACTCCTGGCCCTGAAACAGCATGGGAATGCCCGGCGCCGTGAGCACCAGCGCCGCGCCCAGGGTGGTGCGCTTCTTGGCAAAATAATGGTCGGCCGCGCCGGGCATGATTTCCTCGGCCACGCGGCTCTTGCCGTTGGCCACCTCGTCGTGGCTTTCGGTGTAGATGACGCGGCGGAAGGCGTCGCCGTTGTAGCTCACGGCCAGGGCGGCGGCCACGGCCGGCATGTTGCGGTCGGCGTCGTGGGCGGCAGTGAGGGCTTCCACCACAGGGTACACAAACGAAGAATCCCACTGCGAATCGAAGCCCTGGCCGCCGTTGGCCACGCTTTCGGTGATGCCGGCGTTGCCGCGCATGTCTTCGGCGATGGTGATTTTCCAGGGCATGGTCTGGTCGATTTCCTCGTTAATCCAGCGCATCAGGCTCCAGCCTTCGGGCAGGTCGGCGCCGGGGTCTTCCTCGCCGTGCACGTTGCGAATGAAGGCGATGGCGTCGGCGCGCAGGCCGTCGACGCGGTATTCCTGCAGCCACATCAGGGCGTTGTCGCGGATGTACTGACGCACTTCGGGGCGTCCGTAGTCGGGGCGGTTGTGGCCCCAGGGCGTTTCGGCTTTCCAGTCGTTGTAGAAGTAGATGCCGCCGCCGTCGTTTTCGCTCCAGCCGTCGAACTGCCACAAATCCAGGTCGCCGGGACCGAAGTGGTTGTACACCACGTCGAGCACCACGGCAATGCCGTGCCGGTGGGCCTCTTTTACGAGCTCCTTGAACGCCACGGGCCCGCCGTAGTCGCTTTCGAGGGCAAACGGGTTGGAGGGATTGTAGCCCCACGAGCGGCTGCCCGGAAACTCGGTGGCCGGCAGCAGCTCGATGCAGTTGATGCCCAGCTCGCGCAGGTAAGGCAGCTTTTCGGCCACGTCGGCGAAGGTGCCCACGCGCTCCTGGTCGGGAGCGTTGAAGGTGCCCACGTGCAGTTCGTAAATCACCAGCTCGTTCCAGGCCGGCATCTGGAAGTTGTCGTCGGCCCAGTCGAAATTCGGGTCGTGCACCACCGAGGAGCCGGCCGAATTCGTCACCTGCCGGGCGTAGGGGTCGTTGCGGTCAAACTGCTTTTTGCCGTTGGTGAGGCGGTATTTGTATTCGTCGCCGGGCTTGGCGCCGGGCACGTCGGTGGCCCAGTAGCCGTCGGCTTCGTGTTGCAGCGGGTGCTGCTCGGGGTTCCAGTCGTTGAACGAGCCGATGACCGCGACGGTCTCGGCGTGGGGCGCCCACACCCGGAAGGTGGTGCCGCCGGCGTGGGGCACGGCGCCCATGCCGGGCTGGGGGCCGGGCGAAGGGGCCGTGGTGGGGGAGGAAGCGGAAGCTTGGGAAGCAGTAGCGGCGCGGGGCGCGGGTTTGGAAGCGGAAGCGGTAAGCATTGAAAAAAGCAAAGCCACACTGCCCGGGCAGCCGAAAATGCGGCCGATGCTGAGCAGCAGGTAGCTCAACCATACGAACCTGCCAAACTTTTGGCTAGCTTGCACCGGCGTGGCTCGGGTACAGGCTGTCGCTCAGGCCGCTAGCCGGCGGCGCCCACCCCCCGCATTGCCGCCTCACGCTGACATTACGGCCATGAATACCGCCCCCCCGCTCACCGCTCTCCCCGAACGCACCACCCTGTACCACCGCCGCCACGCCCGGCAGCAGGTGGGCAAGTCGTTTGGGCATTTTGGGCCGGCCGTGGTGCTGCTGTTCGGCATTGCCCCGGTGCTCAGCGGCGAGGAGTCCTTCACCGCGTTGCGGGCGCTGGAAGTACTGATAGGCGCCGCCTACCTCGCGCTGATGGTGCGCGAGTGGGTGCACCTGCGCCACCACCCGCACCACCGCGAGCCCGTGGCGTGGCTGGAACTGGCCGCGGCTGCCATATTGGCCCTCGAGAGCTACCACATCTGGCACCGCCACCACGAAGCCGCGCTGGCAGGCCACCCGCACAAAACCCCGATTCTGCCGCTGCTCTATGCGGCCACAGCGGTCATGTTTGTGGTCATGGCCTTCCGCATGAAGGAGCTGGACGGCCGGCGGTTTCTGCACCTGCACGGTAGGGGCTTTGCCCTGCGCACCAACCGGCTGGGGCGCAAGCACGAGCTGCGCTGGGCCGAGGTGGCCGCCGTGGAGCCCGACGGGCCCGCCGACGTGCTGGTGCGCTGCACCAACGGCCGCGCCCGCCGCATTTCCTTTGCCCACCTGCACGAGGGCGCCGCGCACCGTGACCGCCTGCTGGCGCACGCCGCCGCGCAGCTGGACGCCGCGCCACAGGAGCACTAAAGCGCCCCAAGCGGCAACTTCGACGGTCGGTTTGGGGTTTTGAGGGTAATCTTTGCCCTGCGTTTACCCTACCCAATGCCCCGTCCCAAACCCGTTGTTTTTGGCCTCTACGGCTGGTCGCCCGACTACGGCTTCCGCTACATTCACCCCGCCAACCGGCGCTCGTTTGAGCTGCTGGAGCCCATGGGCAAGCTTTTCGAAAAAATAGCCGAAGACGAGGAGGGCGAGTGGCTCACCATTCGCTACGACGAGCAGCAGTTTCTGGTGCGCCCCGAGCTGTTCAAGGAAATCTACCACAAGCCCCCGTTCAGCTTCGGCGACGCGGTGGAGGAAGTGACGCCGCAGCCGGGCCAGTACCGCCACTTCGGCCACGTGTCCGACGTGTTCTGGGACGAAGCCAGCGACACGGCCACGTTTCAGATTGTGGAGCGCAAGCGCAAGCTGCCGCGCATTTTCCAGGCCAGCGAGCTGCGGGCCGATTAGGTCCGCTAAATCCCCACGGCGATGGCGGTGACGATGCTGATGACGCCGATAATGACCAGGCCGAGGTAGAGCGGCGCGGCAAACTTCAGCCAGTTTTCGAAGCGCACGCCGGTGGCGGCCAGCATGGCCATGAGCGTGCCGTTGGTGGGCGTGATGAGTTCGCAAAGGCCGGCCCCGTACTGAAACGCCAGCACCATCACCTGACGGGAAAGGCCGATGAGGTCGGAGAGGGGCGTGAGCAGGGGCATGGTGAGCGTGGCCTGGCCGCTGCCGCTGGGCACGGGCACGTGCAGCGCGGTTTGCACCGCCATCATGCCCAGGGCCGCCACCGACACGGGCAAGTGGCCCAGCGGCGTGGCAAGGCCGTTCACGATGGTGTCGACGATGTTGCCCTGCTCCAGCACCACGAAAATGGTGCGGGCAAAGCCGATGAGCATGGCTGAAAACGCCATGTCGCGGAAGCCCACCACGAAGCCCTCGGCCGTGCCGGTGGCACCCAGGCCACCCAGCAGGCCCGCCGCCACGCCCAGCGCAAAAAACAGGGCGCCCATCTCCTCGAAGCCCCAGCCCTGTTGCACCACGCCGTAGGCAAAGTAGCTGAAGGCCAGCAGCAGCAACAGCAGCACCAGGCCGTGGCGGCCGGCGCCGCGGGTGTCGGCCGCGGCTTCGGCCTCGGTTATTTCCACGGGCACGCGGTGGCGCTGGGCGTGCCGAATGGTGCCCCACAGCCACAGCGCCAGGGCCGGCACCAGAAACGCCAGCCGGTAGGCCCCGCCCGAGAGCAGCGGCAGCTGCGCCAGCTTCTGGGCAATGCCCACTTGAAAGGGATTGATGGGGCTGAACGAGGCGCCCACAAACGCCGCCCCGGCGCTGGCCGCCACGGCCGTGAGGGCCGGAAAACCCAATCGTCGCATCAGCACCAGCAGTACCGGCACCAGGGCAATGATTTCCTCGCCCATGTTTTCGAGGGCGCCCATGGTGGCAAACAGCAGGCCCACCAGCGGAATGACGAGCACCTGCCGGCCCTGGGTTTTCAGCAGCAGCCAGTCGACGCCGTGGCGCAGGGCGCCGGTCTGGTCGACCACGGTGAAGGCACCGCCGGCCAGGAAGATGAGAAAGACCACGCCCGCGGCATCGGCCAGGCCCTTGGGCAGGTCCACGAGCATGTCGAGCGGGCCCACGGGCGTGGCGGGCACGCGGTGGTACGACCCGGCCACCACCACTTCGCGCTGGGCAACGGGGTCTTGGCGGCGGTCGAAGCGGCCGGCGGGCAGCACGTAGCTAAGCACCGCGGCCAGCACGATGAAGCCCACCAGCAGCACCAGCGGGTGAGGAAAGCGAAAGGTGTTCATGGCACAAAGTAGGCCGCCGGCGCACGAACTTTGCAAAAGCGTCGTTTCGCTTTGCCATGACCTTCGCCGAATTCAAAGCCCTGCACCAGCGCCGCCAGGCCGAGCACCTGGCCCGGCACGGCACGCGCCTGGCCGAGCGCCAGGAAGACAGCTTCGACCTGGTGCTGTATGCGGTGGAAGGGTTTTACGCCGAAACCTGGCGCAGCCGGGGCGAGGAGCACATCCTGTTCATTCACGTGTTTCAGAAGCCGGCCGGGCTGGGCGACTACCTCAAGCTGGTGCGCCTGCCGGAGGCCCTCTGAGCCGGCCCGCTGGTTTGAAATTTCTTGCGACCTTCGCTCGGCCCGTTGCCGAAAACGCGGCGCAACTGTTTCTGTATGACCTGGCGAGGCGCCCTGGCGGGCCTGTTCGTATTGGTGGGCTCGGCGGCGTGGGCGCAGCAGGCCCCGGCCACCGATTCCATTTCCCGGCGCCTGAACCAGCGCCTCGTGCAAGGCGCCGTGCCGCCCATGGTGCGCGTGGTGCAGGTGCGCGAGGTGCTGCTGGCCGACCTGCGGCGCGACGAAGTGCGCCAGGTGCCCCAGCTGCTGGCCTACCTGGCCCAAACCGTGCCCGACTCCGTGACCGCCCTGCAGCCGCCCGAGGCCTGGGCCCTGCTGCTGGCGGCCGGGCAATTTGAGCAGTTGCTGAAACGGGTGGCGGCCGACAACCCCTTCGATGCCCCGCGCCTGGCGCGGCCCCGCCAGCAGCCGCCCCGCGACGGCCTGCTCGACCTGACCCAGGACTACCTCGTGCGCCACGAGGCCGACCTGCGCGCCCGCGCCCGGCAAGCCCGCGTGCCGGCCGAAGATTCCACTTTTCTGCAGCTCGCCCTCTCGCTGATGACGCAGCGGCGCTTTTCGCCGACTTCCCAGGAGCTCAACACGGACCTGCAGCAGTTCCTGGACCGCTACCCGCGCTCGGAGTACGGCTATTTTGTGCAGCGCGTGGTGCGGCCGGTGTACCAGCCGTCGCGGTTCAGCTACGGGTTGGATTTCCACTCCGGCACCGGGTTTTTCACGGGCGGGCTGAACGAGGATTTTCGGCCGGTGTTCAACTTCGGGCACGGGTTTGAGTTCGGCTGGGACCGGTACCTGCTGTACCTGCGCAACTACATCGGCACGGCCGAAACCCGCCACGCCTACACCTACGACGGCCGTACCTGGCCCACCGGGCAGCGCCTCAACTATTACGTGCCCGAAATTTCGGTGGGCTACCGCCTGCTCGAAGCCAAACGCCTGCAGGTTACGCCGTTTGTGGGCGTATCGTGGTGCAATTTCGCGCCGGCCAAAATGGAAGACCGCAAAAATCCCGACTTGGATTTCGACGTCACCTTCGGCTACCCCCTCACCGCCGGCCTCGACCTGAACGTGCTGCTCTGGCGCACCGAAAGCGGCCCAGAAATCGGCTCCTGGTTCCTCAAAATCCGCAGCGGCGTGCGCGCCGCCCGCAGCCCGCAGATGCCGGCCGGAAGCGGCACGCTCTTTTACCTCGACGTGGGCATCGGCGGGTTTGGCCGCATGATGCGCGCCCACAAGCCGAGTCAGGCCCGCTGACGGCGCCTACTCGGTTTCCAGCCGGTCCACGTCGGTGAGCTGGCCTTTGTTCTGCATAATTTTCAATTCGAACTGGCTCAGGGAAAACGTCTCCTTGCCGTATTTGCCGGGGGAATTGAGCGCGTCGATAGGGTGGTCGTTGTCGATTTGGAATTGGTTTTCCACCACGTCCACGGTTGGGCCTTTCACGGCCACCACCTTCAGCAGCGAGTAGTTGGGGTCGTCGTTTTTGGCGCGCACGGTGTAGATGTCGCCCACCCGCGGGGCGGCCAGGAAGGCGTCGTTTTCGCGGGAGTTCTGCGTGCCGGCCACGGCGGCCCAGCCCATGCCCAGCACCAGCAGCGCCGTGCCCGACCACGTCCACAGTGGCAGGCGGGTTTCGCGCTTCAGGGCCCGCACGGGCTCGCGCAGCTGCGCCGGCAGCTCTTTTTGGTCCCAGCTCAGGTTGCAGTTGGCGCAGGCCGCCGCCACCGGCTTGCCAAAGGGGAAGAGCGGGATGTAGTAGACGTGGGCGTAGCGGCTGTAAACGCTCGCGCGCAGCGAATCTTCGGCCAGGCAGGAGGGGCAGGCGCCGGGCACCGGAGCGGTGCGTACATGGGCACCGTTATAACCGTAAATAACCATCGGAAGGGTAGGGGTTGCTCAAAAAACTAGCGGGAAAAAGTGAAGGCGGCTAAAGATAGCGCCTTGCCTGCCAAGTGCCAATCCTAAGAATAGCAATGTAAATGGGGCTATGTTGAAGGATTCAGGTGCTAGCCGGTGCCGGGTGCTACCTTGCCGCCCATGAACCGCCTCCTGCCGCTCGCCTTTGCTTTGGTCAAGTTCGTGTCGGGCTACTTCCTGCTGAGCCCGCAGTACGACTTGCAGCGCGACGAATACCTCTACCTCAACCAGGGCCGGCACCTGGCCTGGGGCTACCTGGAAGTGCCGCCGCTCATTGCCGCGCAGGGCTGGGCCACGCTGGCGCTGGGCGGGGGCGAGGGCTGGGTGCACTTCTGGCCGTTTTGGTGGGGCGCGGCCACCGTGTACCTGGTGGTGCGGCTGGCGGGGCGGCTGGGCGGCGGGTGGTTTGCGCAGGCGCTGGCCGGCGCCTGCTACCTCGGCACCGCCTTTGCGCGGCTCAACCTGCTGTTTCAGCCCAACTCCTTCGAAGTCTTTGGGTTTGTGCTGGCGCTGTATGCGCTGGTGGGCTACCTGCAGCAGCAGCAGCGCCCGCGCTACCTGTACCTGCTGGGGGCAGCGTTGGGCCTGGGCTTGCTGAACAAGTACACCACGCTGTTTTTCATCGCCGCGCTGGGCGGGGCGCTGCTGCTCACGCCGGCCCGGCGCATGCTGCTCAACCGGCATTTTTGGGGCGCGGCGGGGCTGGGGCTGCTGCTGTGGCTGCCCAACGCGGTGTGGCAGGTGCAGCACGGCGTGCCGTTTCTGCACCACATGGCCCTGCTCAAATCCAGCCAGCTGGTGCACGTCGAGCCCGCCGATTTCTGGAAAGCCCAGCTGCTGATGAACCTGCCCGCCGTCTGGGTGTGGGCGCCCGGCCTGCTGGCCCTGCTGCTGGGGCGGGCATTTCGGCCGTACCGGGCGGTGGGCTGGGTGGCCGTGCTGGGCGTGGGCCTGCTGGCCGTGCTGCACGGCAAGGACTACTATGCCCTGGGCTACTACCCGGTGCTGTTTGCGTTTGGGGCGGTGTGGTGGGAGGCCTGGCTGCGCCGGTTCCGTTGGAAAGCGGCGTTGCAGCCCGCGCTGGTGCTGGTGCCGTTGGTGTTTCTGGTCTTTTTTGCGCCCTTCCTGTTTCCGGTGCGGGGCCCTGCCGAGATGGCCGCCCTGAGCCCCACCTACGCCAAGCTCGGCCTCTACCGCTGGGAGGACGGCGAAGACCACGCCCTGCCCCAGGACTACGCCGACATGCGCGGCTGGCGCGAGCTGGCCGCCAACACCTGGGCCGCCTACCAGTCCTTGCCCGCCGAAGCGCGCGCCCACACCCTCATTCACTGCGCCAACTACGGCCAGGCCAGCGCCATCAACTACTTCAACCGCGGCCGGGCACTGCCGCCGGCCCACAGCCTCAACGGCAGCTTCATTTACTGGTACCCGTCGCCGGCCCAGCTGGCGCAGTGCCAGGCCATCCTCATCGTCGACGACGAGCCCGACGACGACCTGGCCTCGCATTTTGGCAGCTACCGCCGCTTCGGCGCCGTGGCCGACCCCTACGCCCGCGAGCGCGGCACCGCCGTCACCATCGGCCTGCGCCCCGATGCGGCGGTGCTGGCTCAGGTGGCGCAGGAGCACCGCGCCGCCTTGGCCGACTGGGAAGGCCCGAAGTAGGGGCAGGGCTTGCCCCGCCTTACATGTCAAACGGAAACTCGGCCAGGCTTTCCCAGGGGCCGTTGCGGTAGGCCCACAGGTGCAGCCCCGTGCCCACGGCCGCAAATGGCGCAAACGCCGGCTGCAGGGCGGCCAGCAGCTGGCGGGCGGCTTCAGGCGTCACCTTGTTTTGGATGGTGACGTGCGGCTGCAGCTTCTGCTGGTCTTGGGGCGTGAGGTGGGCGGCAAACAAGCTTTGCAGGCGGCGGTGCAGGGCGCGCAATTGCTCATTCTCAAGGGTGAAGGCCACGCCGCGGCCCAGCGAGCGCAGCCCTGTGACCTGCAGCGCGAGCGGGGTCTGGTTGCGGCACAAGGCACTCAATTGCTGGCGAATGTTGGCCAAATCTGCTCCCGGCAGGTGGTGAAACAAGGTGAGATGCGCCGCCAGGTAGTTGATGTTGGGCGGGAAGTGCTGCCGGCGTAGGTCGTTGAAATACGTCTGAGATGCTTCGTCCAACATCAGAGTAAGAATGAGCGGGGCGGGGTTGTTAAAGTCGGGCATCGGGCAGCTGGGGAAGGGGCGGGGAGGAATACGCAACCACGTGGGCAACCGCCGCGGAAGGGCTGATTTTGCCTGTTTTTGGGAGGCGAGTTCGTGTGATAAAAGGCGCTGGCGCGTGTTTTTAGGCCGTTTTTATGGACTTTATTCACGCTAAAAAGCGTTGCATAACTATCTGTCACCAACCTGATTTTATGCTCACTGCTGGCACGCTTGTTTCGCTTTCTGATGCCCTGCTCACCGACGTGCCCACGCCGGCCCTGGCGCCCCGCACGCACTCGGCCAAGCTGTGGCTGCCCCAGCGCGTGGTGTTCACCCCCGACGCGCTCGACGAAGAGTTTGGCCAGCAAATTCTGGCCCGCGTCTCGGCCCAAAACCTGGAAGTGGAGCTGCTGAAAAGCAACCGCCTCACCGGCCTGCGCGACCCCGGCGGCGACGTGCGCGCCACCTACCGCACCGCCAAAAACACCCTGGCCGTGGTGAAGGCCCCCGCCGGCGCCCTGCGCCTGCAGCCCACCCCGCCCTCGGCCGACTGGCAGCTCAACCTCGCCGAAGGCTGCCCCGCCCACTGCCAGTACTGCTACCTGGCCGGCTCGCTCAGCGGCCCGCCCGTGGTGAAGGCCTTCGCCAACCTGCCCCAGCTGCTGGCCAACACCGCCAGCTACGAGCGGCCCGGCCGCGTCACCAGTTTCGAGGCCAGCTGCTACACCGACGTGCTGGGCATTGAGCACCTCACCGGCAGCCTGGCCGAAGCCGTGCGCCACTTCAGCACCCGCGAGGGCGCCCAGCTGCGTTTTGTGAGCAAATACGACCACATCGACTCCCTGCTGGCCCTGCCGCACCGCGGCCGCACGCGGGCCCGCTTCTCCCTCAACGCTGAGCCCGTGGCCCGGCGCCTCGAAGGCGGCACGGCCTCGGTCGAGGCCCGGATTCAGGCCATGCGCCGGCTGGCGCTGCCCGTAGCCCTGGGCGGCGCCGGCTACCCGGTGGGCGTGGTGCTGGCGCCCATCATGCCCATTCCCGACTGGCAGCAGCACTACACTGAGCTGCTCGACCGCCTGCAACAGGCATTTGATTTCGACTGCGACCTCACCGTCGAGTTCATCACCCACCGCTTCACGCCCGGTTCCAAAGACGTGTTGCTGCAATGGTACCCCAACACCAGCCTCGACCTGGCCGAAGAAGGCCGCGCCGTGAAGCGCAACAAGTTCGGCGGCCTCAAATACGTGTACCAGCCCGAGCAGATGAAGGCCATGAAGGCGTGGTTCTACGCCGAGTGGCAGCGCCGCTTTCCCGCCGCCCCGGTGCAGTACTGGACGTAAGCGTAAAACCGGTCAATTCGCGCGCAGCGAAGCAATGTCAGGGCCGGTTCTTTATTCTTCATTACGGCCAGCGTTATTTGCCGCATGCTTCCCTACACCCTCGTCATTCAGCACGCGGCCCAGGTGCTGACCCTGGCCGGCGGCCCCGCCGACCGCCCCCTGGCCGGGCCCGACCTACACAACTGGACCATCATCGAGCGCGGCTACGTGGCCTGCCGGGGCGATAAAATCGTGGCCGTGGGCCCGATGGACGAGCTCGACCTGGCCCACATCACGCCCGAAACCCGCTTGCTCGACGCCTCCGGCCGCGTGGTAATGCCGGGCCTGGTGGAGTGCCACACCCATCTCGTGTTTGGTGGCAATCGGGCCCATGAGTTCGAGCGCAAGCTGCGCGGCGAGTCTTACCTCGACATCCTGGCCAGTGGCGGGGGCATCCTGAGCACCGTGCGCGCCACCCGCGCCGCCCCGGAGGCCGAACTGCTGGCCAACGCCCTGCACCACCTCGACGGGTTTCTGCGCTACGGCGTGACCACGCTGGAGGCCAAAAGCGGCTACGGCCTCGACCGCGACACCGAATTGCGGCTGGTGCGGGTGGCCCGCGAGGCCGGCCGCCGGCAGCCGGTGCGGGTGGTGCCCACCTTCTTGGGCGCCCACGTGGTGCCGCCCGAGTTCAAGGAAGCCGGCCCGCGGTCCTACGTCGATTTTATTCTCCGCGAAGTGTTGTCGGACCTGAAAGGGGAGGCGGCCTACGTCGATATTTTCTGCGAGGCGGGTGCGTTTCCGCTCGACGTGGCGCAGTATTTCCTCACGCAGGCCCACAAAATGGGCTTTGGGCTAAAGATTCACGCCGAGCAGCTGCACGACCTGGGCGGCTGCGAAATGGCTGCCGAGCTGGGCGCCACCAGCATCGACCACTGCGACTACCTCACGCCTGAAGCCGCCGGCCGCATTGCGCGCCGCAGTCAGGGGCGCACGGTGGCGGTGCTGCTGCCGCTGGTGCCGCTGTTTTTGCGGCAGGAGAAATTTGCGCCCGGCCGCGCCTTCATCGACCAGGGCCTGCCGGTGGCGGTGAGCACCGATTTCAACCCCGGCTCCTGTCCCAGCAAAAACCTGTGGCTGGCCATGTCCCTGGCCTGCCTCAAAATGGGCTTCACTCCCCAGGAGGCCGTGGCCGCCGCCACCCTCAACGCCGCTTGGGCCCTCGGCCACGCCGCCGACTGCGGCAGCCTGGAGCCCGGCAAGCGCGCCGACCTCCTGCTGCTCAACGTGGGCAGCGTGGCCGAAATCCCGTACTGGCTGGGCGAAAACCCGGTGCGCGAGGTGATTGTGGGCGGCGAGCTGCAATAAGTTGCGGGCCCGGTAGAAGCCGCCAAGAGGTAGAGAAGCAACATGTTGCTTCTCTACCCCGTTCAGCCTCGCTGCTTAGCGCCAGTCGTAGGATACGCCCAGCAGCACGCCCGCGCCCAGCAAGTGCCGGGGTGTGAGGCCGGAAACCGGCTTCGCCAAAGAGCTGAGGAAGTACGTGGCGCTGGGCTGGGCCAGCAACTCCAGGCGCGAGGCCACGCGGTAGCGCACGTCGAGCCCACCGCTGAGCGACAGATTCAGCGCGCGGTTGGGGCCGTCGGCGCTCGGACCCCAGGCGTGGCGGGCCGCATCGGAGCCGGCGCTGTTGCCGCCCAGATAAAAAGCGGCATCGGCCCCGCCGCTGAAGGCATAACTGATTTTTTTGGTGGCCCCGAGAACGTAGCTCAGCCGCACCGGCACCGTGAGGAAGCGGTAGGTGTCGCGGTAAGTGCTTTGCGTGAAGACGTAAGTGGTGATGGGAGGCCGCGGGTTCGATACCACCACCGGCGGAATCGACGAGGTAATGGCTTTTACCTCGTCATAAGTCCGTTGAAGGGCGTATTCCTGGTAGCCCAGGCCGGTGCTCAGGCTCCACCGGCCGCTGAGCACGCGCCGCACTTGCAGCGCCAGCGCCAGGCCGGTGCCGGCTTGTTCCTGCTGTTCGCGCACGTTGCCTGCTGTGTCGTACGACCTGATGGTGTTTGGCGTTGGCGAGCTAAGGGCGTTAGATGCTAAGTCATTGGATTGGCTGAGGTGCCGGTAGGTGTAAGCCGGTCCGCCCACCACCTGCACTGCCCAGCGGCGCACAGGCACCGCCGGGAGCCGAGGCAGCGTGTCGGCCGGCAAGGCCAGGCGCAACGCTGCCATCTCCACGGGCGACAGCACTGCGCGGCGCGAGGCCAACGGGCCCGTCCACGTGGATGAAGCTGCTTCGCTGCTCGACATTCCGGCGACGGCCGCTGCCTGCGTGCCGCCTATCTCGCCGCTGGCTAAGCCGCTCTGGTTGACTGGAGTTGCTCCGTTATCGTTCATGCGGCCAGCTCCAGAAACTGCCCCACGAGGCGCAACCGCCGCCACAGTGACAGCGGCAGCGTTCACCGGACGCCAGGCCTGGCCAGGCCGGGCAGCACTTGCCGCTTCCTGGTCTCCTGCCCCTGGCTTGGCCAGCACGGCGGCAAAACGGCCTTTCCGGGCCGAACGGCCAACCATAGCTATTCCCTCCGTGCGGCCAGTCGCGGTTTTCACGGCCGGCCGCGAAGCTGCCGTAATAGCGCCGGAAGCGACTGCCGCGCCAGTACTACTAGGCCCGGAAACCAGTCCGGTACCATTCCCAGCTACAGCATTCCTTGGCGTAGTCGCTCCCGGCGCCGCTTCCCCAGCCGCTGCAACGGCTGGAGTTGCGGATGCTGGCGCACTGAAAGAGGCTGCACCTGAAGCCGGCGCAACGCCCGCCACGGGTCCCTCGCTGGCTGAGCCTGAGCGCGCGGCACCGGGCGCCGGAGCAGTGCCCGGCTGCAACGTGGCCAGTTGATTTTGCTGGTCGGCCCGCCGGGCCGCCTGCTGCGCCAGCTCGCGGCGCTGGCCCACGCGCCACCACTGCCAGCCGGCCGTGCCCACCACGGCCAGCAGCAGGAGTAGCAGCGCGGCGGCCGTGCGTTTGTGGCGGCGCTTGCGCAGCTGGGGCGCGGCCACCGGCGGCGGCAACTGCGCCCGAATGTTGGCCCACAGCGGCGCGGGCGGCTCCTGGCCGTGGTCGGCCAAGCGGCGGCGCAAGGCATCGTACAGGTCGTCGGGTTCGCGGTCGGTCATGGCAATTGGGGGTGATGGTGGGCCGCCAGGCGGGATTCGAGCAGGCGGCGGGCCCGGGCCAGCTGCGATTTGCTGGTGCCTTCGGCAATGCCCAGCAGCTCGGCAATTTCCTGGTGCGAGTAGCCCTCCACGGCGTAGAGGTTGAGCACCGTGCGGTAGCCGGGCGGCAGCGTGGCCAGCAGGGCCAGCAGGTCGTCGGCGGCCAGTTGCTCCATGGCCGAGGGCTCGGGGGCGGGCAGGTCGGCCGCCAGTTCGTCCAGCGCCTCGCCGCTGGGGCCGGGGTGGCGCAGGCGGTGCTGTTCCAGGGCGTGCAGCGAGGTGGTGACGGCAATGCGGCGGGCCCAGGCTTCGAAGGGGCCCTGGCCGCGGTATTGGTCGAGGCGGGTGAAAATTTTAACGAACGTGTTTTGCAGGGCGTCCTCCGCTTCGGCCCGGTTGGGGCAATAGCGCAGGCACACGCCCATGAGGCCATAGGCGAGGCGTTGATAGAGCCGGTGCTGCGCGGCCGATTCGCCCCGCCGGCACGCCGCCAGCAAGGCCTCATCAACCGGGGCAAGGGGAGGCGGCATGCAGTAAAAGTGTGAAGACGCCGGGCTGTACAGCCCCCGGCATCTGAACCCATGACCGGCGGCCGGCCGGCGCGGTTGCGTGGCCCCTAAGTTATTTTGAAAAATTCACGCGCCGACGCCCCCGAACCATTCGGCCAAGCGCCCGCCGCCGTATTCTTGCCGCACAATTGCTGCCTCGCCTAACCTGCCCCCACGCCATGCGCTACTTCCACGTCGACGCCTTCGCCCAAACGCCCTTCACCGGCAACCCCGCCGGCGTGTGCCCGCTCGACGCTTTCCCACCGGCCGCGCTCATGCAGCGCATCGCCGCCGAAAACAGCCTGGCCGAAACCGCCTTCATCGTGCCCCGCGCCGGCGCGCCGGCCGAGTACGACATCCGCTGGTTTACGCCGGCCGTGGAAATCGACTTGTGCGGCCACGCCACGCTGGCCTCGGCGCACGTGCTGTTCACGCACCTGGGCTTCTCCGAAGCGCAGGTCACCTTCCACAGCCAGAGCGGCCCCTTGCGGGTGGCCCGCGAAGCCGATGGCCGCCTCACCCTCGACTTCCCCTCGCGCCCGCCGCAGGAACTGACCGCGCACCCCACCGGCTTGGCCGACGGCCTGCGCGCCACGCCCTTGCACGTGCTGGCCGCCCGCGACCTGCTCGTCGTCTTCAACACCGAAGCCGAAGTGCTGGCCCTGCGCCCTGACTACTCCCGCATTGCCGCGCTGGAGTACGTGGGCGTCATCGCCACCGCGCCCGGCAACAATGGCATCGATTTCGTGTCGCGCTTTTTCGCGCCCCGCGTGGGCGTGCCCGAAGACCCCGTGACCGGCTCGGCCCACAGCACGCTCATTCCCTACTGGGCCCAGAAGCTGGGCAAAACCGAGCTGCACGCCCGGCAGATTTCGCCCCGCGGCGGCGACTTGTGGTGCCGCCTGCGCGGCGATAGGGTGGACATCAGCGGCTACGCAGTGACGTATGGGGTGGGGGAGTTGTTGGTATGAACATAATTCAGATTGCAATCTTGCAGTTCAAATAATGAGGTGACTTTTAAATATTTGACAAATGGGCATGACAGAATATTTGAAGGCCGCTTACAGAAGCACTGGTAAAGAAAATATAGAGGCTCTTATTGAATACCTGCGGAAGTTGGGTGGTAAAGCGCTTACTCTTGCATGCAGGAGGCAGAATGCTTTTAAAATAAAATGGGCTAAGCGAGACAGTAAGCTGCTTATCAGATGCCATATTCAGAATGCAGTAGAATATTTAATGTCGATAAAAGCTGATTGCACTCCTGCCCAAGTAAAAGTTTTAATTGCAGACATAGCTAAATATGTCGCAATTCTAGACGTGAATGAAGACATAAGCTTTATATTAATTAGTACTAATACATTGCCTTCAGCAGTCCACTTTGATGTTGCGAAACGACTGTTTTACTCGCACCAAATCAGGCCGCAAAACCAAAATAACTATCAAACAGACCTGTTGACAATTTATGCATTGAGGATGTCATTGGAGAGTCGAGTAAGAGGACTTTTAGGTATCGATTATGCAACAAGTAGGGGGAAAAGTATCGGCTTAGCAACTCTTATTAAAGTTTCGAAGAATTTAAAATCTGTTAGCTATACAGATGATTTTCGCTGGACCGAAATTGAATGGGTAAACGAGTGGTTAAATCACTACATGCATAGGCATATACGCCCTTACCCTTGGGTTATTTTTCAAGCTCTCGAAACATTACAGCCTTTCTTGGGCCCGATAAAGCCGCTACAAATAGAAGATAGAGTTGTACACTCATTCTACAGCGCTACTTGTGTTCAGGATGAAAACGAAATGGCTCGTGAGATAGAACATGCGCTTAAAGCAGACTATCCCGAAATTTTGATACAATGGCACTCCCAAAGGGAGATATTAAAGCTGTAACTAGGCGGCTGTACAACCAGCATGGAAATCATAGGCGGTGATTAGTCGCCTGTGCTTGAATTTGAACTTCACACTAAACCGCAGCTTTATAGTTTCGTAGGCGCCTTCTTTTTAGCCGCGCCCGTGCTCGCCCCCAGCCGCTCGGGGTTCTCGGCCAGGAATTTGCCCCAGCTTTTGCCGCCGCTCACGGTGGTGTTGTTGCCCTTCATGTAGTGGTGGCAGAGGGCCACGGCCAGCGCATCGGTGGCGTCCAGAAACTTGCTGGCTTCGGCGATGGGCGGCAGCTTCAGGGTCTGGCGCAGCATGTGGGCCACCTGCTCCTTGGTGGCCGAGCCCGAGCCGGTGACGGACTGCTTGACCTTGGTGGGGGCGTACTCCACGTAGGGAATCTGGCGGGAAAGGGCGGCGGCAATGGCCACGCCCTGGGCCCGGCCCAACTTCAACATGCTCTGCACGTTCACCCCAAAAAACGGGGCTTCGATGGCCAGCTCGTCGGGCAGGTACTCGTCGATGAGCTCCAGCATGCGGTCGAAAATCCGCTTTAGCTTTACGGCGTGATTCGACCCCAAGGCCTTCATATTGATAACGTCGTAGCACAGCACGTCGACCCGCTGGCCGCGCACCTCAATCAGGGCGTAGCCCATAATCTGGGTGCCGGGGTCGACGCCCAGAATGATTTTGGGCAGCAGGTCGAGGGCAGGAGCGGGGCGGGGGCGTTGGGGGGCAGGCATCTCTCACAAAGTTACGACCCCGGCCAGCCCGGGGCAGCAGCCGCGGTGCGGTCCCGCTCCAACGCAATACCGGGCCCGGAAGGTCCGCGCGGCCCGAACTTGCCGGAGCCCGCGCCCCGCCGCGCCCGGCAGTGGCGCCGGCTGGTGTTCTGGGGCAAAATCGGGGTCACGCTGCTCACGCTGGGGCTGCTGTACAACAGCATCTTCTCGGCGCCCGACACGGCCGCGGCCTGGCGGCAGCTGCTGGCCACCACGCTCAGCGGGGCCGGGCGCGGCCCGGTGCTGCTGGCCCTGGCGCTGGTGCCCCTCAACTGGGGCCTGGAGGCCTGGAAATGGTACCGCCTGGCCCGGCACCTCGAGCCCGTCACGTTTGGGCGCAGCTTCCGGGCGGTGCTGGTGGGCCTCACGCTGGGCTTCGCCACCCCCAACCGGGTGGGCGACTACGCCGGCCGCATCATCGAGCTCAAAAGCCGCCGCGTGAGTGCGCTGGGGGCCGTTTTCCTGGGGCGCTACTGCCAGCTGGTGGCCACGGTGCTGGCGGGCGTGGCGGGGCTGCTCTACTTTTTGCTCACGTTTTACCTGCGGGGCTACCCGGCGGCCGGGCTGGGCGTGGCGGTGTCGGCGGTGCTGCTGTGCG
This sequence comes from Hymenobacter miniatus, assembly GCF_016427455.1. Classification (NCBI taxonomy): domain Bacteria; kingdom Pseudomonadati; phylum Bacteroidota; class Cytophagia; order Cytophagales; family Hymenobacteraceae; genus Hymenobacter; species Hymenobacter miniatus. Next base: position 44,335 of record NZ_JAELXR010000017.1, on the reverse strand, counting down.
GGCTGGTGCTGGTGCCGCTCTACCGTTCGCGGCTGCTGCTGGCGGCGCTGGGGCTGTGGCGGCCGCTGCGGCGGTTTCGGCCGGCGCTGGCCATCATGCCCACCTACCCGGCGCGGGCGCTGCACGTGGTGCTGGCCATTTCGGGGCTGCGCTATGGGGTGTTTTGCGCGCAGTTTCTGCTGCTGCTCAGTGCCTACGGGGTGAGCTCGCCGCTGGGGCCGGGGCTGGCGGCCGTGGCGGGCACTTTCTTGCTGAAGTCGTTGGTGCCGTCGCTCAACGCCCTGGCCGACGTGGGGGTGCGGGAGCTGTCGGCCACGCACTTATTTGGGCTGCTGGGGCAGCCGGCGCTGCCGGTGCTCTCGGCCAGCCTGAGCTTGTGGGTCATCAACATTGCCCTGCCCAGCGCGGCCGGCCTGCTGCTGGTGCCGGGCCTGCGGGTGCTGCGCGAGAAGCGCGCCGGCCGATGATGGCGGCGGGAATTATGCTGTTGGCGCTGCCGCTGCTCTACGCTGGGCTGATGCTGTGGCTGCGCGGCGGCTGGGACGCGGCGCGTTCTGCTGCGCTTAATGAGGAATCAAAAAGGAAGAAAGAGCAATCGGGTGCGCTTGGTACTTCCTTGTTGAGTTTTTCCGTCATCATTGCCGCCCGCAACGAGGCCGACACGGTGCCCCAATTGTTGCAGGACCTGGCGGCCCAGACGCTGCCTGCTGCACAGTTTGAGGTGCTCATCGCCGACGACCACTCCACCGATGCCACGGCGGCGCTGGTTTCGGCCGCCGCATCAAAATCGAAGTTTCCGCTGCGGCTGATTGCGCTTCCCGCCGGCGCAACCGGCAAGAAAGCCGCCCTGCAAGCCGCCCTGCAAGCCGCCCGCGCCCCCTGGCTGGTGTGCACCGACGCCGACTGCCGGCTCGGCCCCGGTTGGCTGGCTGCTTATGCTGCGCTTCTGCAGCGGCATCCGCAGGCCAACTTCGTGAGCAGCCCGGTGCTGCTCACGGGGCCGGACACGCTTTTCGCTCGGCTCATGGGTCTGGAATTTGCCGGGCTGGTGGGCGTGGGCGGCGCCTGCCTGGCCCGCCAGCAGCCCACCATGTGCAACGGCGCCAACCTGGCTTACCGCCGCACGGCCTTCGAGGCCGTGGGCGGTTTTGCCGACAACGCCCACCTGGCCAGCGGCGACGATGAGTTTCTGCTGCACAAAATCCACGTCGCTTTCCCCGGCACCGCGCATTTCCTGGCCGATGCCGCGGCCGTGGTGCGCACCGCCGCGCCGCCCACGCTGCGGGCGTTGCTGCGGCAGCGGGTGCGCTGGGCCAGCAAGTGGCGGCACTACCAAAGCCCGGCCTCGCGCCGCTTGGCCGTGCTGGTGCTGGGCGCCAACGTAGCGCTGGCCGCTGGGGTGGGGGCGGGGCTGCGCTGGCCGGAGCTATGGCCGTGGGTGCTGGCCGCCTGGGCCCTCAAGCTCGGGGCCGATGCGTGGTTTCTGGCGCCGGTGCTGCGGTTTCTGGGGCGGCACAAGTGGCTGGGGGGCCTACTGCCGCTGCAGCTGCTGTACGCGCCGTATGCGCTGGCTGTAGGCGCCGCCGGCTGGCGCGGCGGCTACCAGTGGAAGGGGCGGGCGGTGAAGTAGTTAGCGGGCGAAGAAATTCGCCCAAAAAAGGGCTTCGCAGGGCTTGGATGGTAAATTTGCCGCATATATATTCCATCTAACCCCCGGTACTTATGCGGTTCAATTCGGTTGGTTTCGCCCTTTCGGTGGGCATGGCGCTGATAGTCGTGCTGATTGGTTTTACCCTGTTGAGCGCGGCCGGCCTAGCGGGCTTTTCGGCCGACGATGCCCTGACGGAACAACAATGCCCCGACGAGCCGGAAGGACGGCAGGTGCCGGCCTTGCCCGCGTCGGCGCCGCTGCCGCAGCTCACCAGCGCCCAGGCCGCCGAAGTGGCCGCTGGCGATGCCTTGTTCAAAGGCAACTGCGCCCAGTGCCACGCCGTGAACGAGCAGGTGGTGGGCCCGGCGCTGGCTGGCATCACCAAGCGCCGCCCGGTGTCGTGGATTTTGCCGTGGGTGAAGAATTCGAGCAAGGTAGTAGCCGCCGGCGACGACTACGCCGTGGCGCTGTTCACGAAATACAACAAGCAGCAAATGCCTTCCTTCGCGCTGTCGGACAAAGAAATCACGGCCATAATCGCCTACGTCGAGTCGCAGGAAGGGAGAGCCCAGTCCGTAGTGGCGATGATTTCGGAGTAGTGATTCCAATAATCACCCCGAAGTCGCCATCGAGCTGCGTCCAGCCGACGGCCGGCGCGTAGGTGCGCGATACAAACCCATCGAGGTAGAGCGCCTGCCGGCAGCCGACACTCCGGAAATAATCGGCGAAATGATACAGGCTGACTTTGACTTTCGACATGGCCAGCAGCACGTGGCCGTTGGGCAGAATGCCCACGCCGTTGCGTATCTGCACGTTGGTCGAGCCCGCCCGAAAAGCCGGATGGATACGCCCATCCATGACCAGCATCGGCCCCGACTGAGTTGCGTAGGCCACGCGGCCATTGTGGTGGTAAGCGGCGGTGGGTACGATGTGCGCGCTATGGTCGGTAGCGAGGTAGAAGACTCCGTTGGGTTTCAGGTAGAAATTACCCTGACCGGTAGCGGTGTCGAGGGGCGTTACGGTTTTTTCGTTTTCGATATACAGGCCCTGCGGTGCAAAAGCGGGATTGAACATGCCACCGTTCATCGCGAAAACCAGACTGTCGCCTTGGGCGGCCAAGGTCTGGCGCAGCCGACCCAGGCTGCCGAAACGCTGCCCCTGTGCGTTGTGCCAGTATAGTCGCAGTTGTTGCTGTTGCGGGTTAACCTGGTAGCTCACATAAGTCGTTTTGATGGCGGGCTCGGGTTGGCAGGCGGCCAGCAGCATGATGCTTCCCATCCACCAAGTCGTTGCTTTATCCACTTGCTCCAATTAGAATTCCAGCTTATTCGAAGATAAACGCCCAATTATTGCCGTTAGGTAATCAGTTCATTCGCTATAGTAAGCAAAAAACTCCCGGATGAGCGAGTACACATCCCGCGCCTCAACATAGCGGGGGCTGACGCTGCTTATTGCATCGAAATGCTGCTTTCGGAACAGCATTTTGGTGCGGGTGAGGTGGTAGTACTGCGACACGATGAGCAGGCTGCGGTAGTGCAGGCTGTCGCGCAGGCGCAGGGTGTTGGCCACGGTGGCCTGCGTGTTGTCGCCGTGGTCGTCCACGACGATGAGCGAATCGGGCACGCTGTGGGCCATCAGGTAAGCTTTCATTTTCCGGGCTTCGAAGTAGCCTTCCCGGCCCAGTCCGCCGCTCACCAGCAGGCGGTGTGCCCGGCCGTTGCGGTAGAGCGCGAGGCTGCACTGCAGGCGGCTTTCGAGCCGCGCCGACAGGCTGCCGTCCTCGTTCACTTTATTGCCGAGCACGACGGCCACGTCGGCGGTTTTTCCCTCATCCGTCAGGCCATCGACGACGGTGAAGGCCGTATGGCCGACAAACCAGGCAAGCAGCAATCCCAGCAGTACCTTCGCACCAGTCAGATACCGCATAAGGGTCGGGCGTAAGTTTCTTGTTTCGCGATGGAGTGCGGCAAACCGTTTGTACTAGTAGCGGCGAAGCGCTGGAACCAGCGCCCAAACCACAATAGTAGCGTAGAAAACCGGCCCCGCGGTATCGGCAATCGGGCGAGGGCAGCTTCCGGCTTACATTTGCTCCAATCCCAGCCCGCCTGATTTTCTATCCGTGACTGACCCCGAATTCGACCTGCTCGACGAACTGTACTTCGTCACCCCGTTTAGCGCCTTGCTCCAGAAAACCGGCCTGCCGCCGGCCGAGCTCGAAGCCCAGCTGCGCAGCCTGTTGGAGCAGGGCCTCATCCGCAGCTACTGGCCCGACGTCGACACCGAGCTGGCTTACGAAACCACCTCATTCGGCGCCATCGCCCGCGATGCCTCCTACCTGGCCTCGAAGGAAGGTCTGCTGCAGCACAACACCCGCTAACGATGGCCGCAACGGCAGTAACGCCCGCTCCGGCCCCGGCCCCCAGCGCGGCCGCCGTAGCCCGGCCGCCGGGCTACTACGTGCGCCAGCGCCTGTGGCAAAACCGGCCCGCCGTGGCCGGCCTGGCCTTTATTGCGCTGTGCACGCTGGTGGCGCTGCTGGGCTACTGGATACTGCCCGACAACTCGCCCAACGCCAGCCACGGCTTCGTGCAGATTCAGAAGGAGCGGCCGGGATTGCGCGTGCAACTGCTGCGCCAGCCCTTGCCCGACTCGGCCCGCAACTCTGCCGGCGCCGACAACCTCTTCCCCACCTGGCTGCACGGCCGCGAGCCCGACCAGCTGGAAACGCCCATTGGCGGCTACGAATTTTCCGGCGATTCCATTATCCTCAAGCCCTTGGGCCAGCATTCGGCCGAGGCCGGGCGCCGGCGCCGGCTGGCGTTGTCCGCCGTGACGGTCCACACCGGTCCCCGCGCCGCACTGCAGCAGGAAATTCGGGAGAAGCACGTCGTGACGCGCACTTACCTCCTGGGTACCGACAAAGCCGGGCGCGACGAGCTGAGCCGGCTGCTGCTGGGCACGCGCATCTCGCTGGGCATCGGGCTGGTGGCGGTGCTCATTTCGCTGGCGCTGGGCATGGCGGTGGGGGCGGTGGCCGGCTATTTTGGGGGCTGGGTCGATTCGCTGTTGCTGGGGCTGATGACGGTGGTATGGAGCATTCCGGGCATCATGCTGGTCATCGCCATTTCCTTGGCCCTCGACAGCAAAGGCGTGTGGGTCAGCTTCGTGGCCGTGGGCCTCACCATGTGGGTCGATGTGGCCCGCGTGGTGCGCGGCCAGATGTTGAGCTTGCGCTCGGCCACCTTCGTGGAGGCCGGCCGCGTGCTGGGGCTGCCCACCTGGCGGCTTATCGCCCAGCACCTGCTGCCCAACATGCGCGGGCCGCTCATCGTATTGGCTACCAGTAACTTTGCGGCGGCTATTTTGCTCGAAGCCGGCCTGAGTTTCCTCGGGCTGGGCGTGCAGCCGCCTGCGCCCAGCTGGGGCCTCATGGTGAAGGAGGGCTACGACCTGCTGGGCACCGAAGCCGGCCTGTGGCTCACGCTGCTGCCGGGCACGGCCATTTCGCTGCTGGTGCTCAGCTTCAACCTGCTCGGCAACGGCCTGCGCGACGCCTACGACCCCAAAACGCCCGTGGCTGCTTAAGTTTGTAGCCCCGTTCGCTTTTCATGTGCGTTTCACACGGGGTGCTTACCTTGCTGTATGGCTGCTGCCCCTCTTTCTTCTGCTGAGCCCCTGGCCGATGCGTTGAGCACCCAGGTCGCCATGCGCGACGACCAAATCAAGCAGTTGCGCCGACAGCTCCTGCTCAAGCAGTTCGAGTTGGATACCGTGCTCGGCGTGGCCCACGACATGACCGCCCGCGACCATACCGTGGACGAGCTTTATCACATGCTGCGCCTCACCCTGCAGGGCCAGCGCAACGTGGTGCAACTGCTGCTGTTTGCGCGCGAAGAACACGGCTTCCAGGTGCGCGTGGCCCTGGGCTGCGACCTGGCCGACGCCGAAAAGCTGGAGCTGACCCAGCACCTGTGCGACGGCGGCGTGACCCAGCCCCAGGCCGTGGAAGACCTGCACCTCGGCGAGGCCTGGGACCGGTACGAACTGGTGATTCCGGTGCTGCGCCAGAAGCAGGTGGCGGCCTACGTGTTCGTGGGCGGCCTGCGCGACAACGAGGTGCGTCAGCAGCTCATTCCGTTCCTCGGCTCGCTGGCCAATACCCTGATTGGGGCCGTCGAAAACCGCCGCCTGCAGGCCCAGCGCGTGGCCGATGCCGCCGTGCGCAAAGAGATAGAAATTGCCCAGGAAGTGCAGGCCATGCTGTTTCCGCGCAGCCTGCCCAACGACGCGCACCTAGCCATTGAGCGCAGCTACGTGCCCCACACCGAAATCGGCGGCGACTACTACGACGTGGTCGAAATCGATGCCCACCGCCTGCTGCTGTGCGTGGCCGACGTGAGCGGCAAGGGCGTGCCGGCGTCGCTGCTGATGTCGAACTTCCAGGCGGGGCTGCGCACGCTGCTGCGCCAGGGCGTGGAGCTGGCCACCATTGTGCCCGAGCTCAACCACTTGCTGTTCCGCAACTCGGGCGGCGAGAAGTTCATTACGGCCTTCCTTGGCATCTACGACCGCCGCACCCGCCGCCTGCAATACGTGAACGCCGGCCACAACGACCCGCTGCTGCTGTTCGACAACGGCAGCGTGAACGCGCTCAAACACGGCACCGTCATGCTCGGCATCATGGAAGAACTGCCCTTGCTGCGGGTGGGCGAAGTCGAGATTCCGCCCCATTCGCTGCTGCTGCTCTACACCGACGGCCTTACCGAAGTATTTGACGCGCACAACAATGAGTTTGGCGAAGAAGGCGTGCTCGACGTGTTGCAGCGCAACCGCTACCTGCCGCTGCCCAAGCTGCACCAGGAGCTGCTGCGCCGCATCAACGCCTTCAGCGCCCACGACGCGCAGTTCGCCGACGACGTGACCATTCTGAGCTGCCGGTTTAAGTAGCGCGAAGCGGCGGTTCGTGCCTCGCTAGGCCCGCAATGCCGGTTGCTTGTCGTCTTCCGCTTCCGCCAGCCAACTTTCGCTGCGAATGAGCAAAGCGACGCAGATGAAAAACACCGGCCCAATCTTGTCGACTTCCACCAACTCGTTCAGGGTGAGGTGGAACACGATGACCACCAGCGACAACGTGGCCGCCAGCACTACCCGCCGCACCTCGGGCTGCTGCTGCGAGCGGTGATACAGGCGCTCGGCCTTGAGCAAGGCCGTGGCAATGAAGATGACGAACAGCAAAAAGCCCGGGACGCCCTGCTCGGCCAGCTGCAGCAGGAAGTAGTTGTGGGTGGTCGACTTCTCGGGGTTGTCGCTCACGTAGGTGCGGAAGCTCTTCACCGTGTAGCGCTTATACTCGGGGTAAAACGTGGCGGCGCCGCTGCCCACCAGGGGCTTTTCGGCAATCATGCGGGCGGCCGCCACCCAGCGGTATACCCGCTCCATGCCCGACACGTCCTGCAGCTTGTAGGTGGCTTCGAGGTGCTTCTCGAAATTTTTGCCGTTGAAGATGGTGCGCTCGTAGTTGGGCGCAAATTCCATGTAGTTGTCGCCCGAGGCAATGTGGGCCACGCTGATGGCCGTGGCGGCGGCCACCAGCACCAGCACCACCCGCGTGAGGCGCAGGCGCATCACCGCAAAATACAGCGCCGCAATGGGCAGCGACAGGATGGATGCCCGCGTGTAGGACGTGAGCAGGCCAAACAATAGTATGCCCAGCGCCACCCGCCAGGCCAGCCGCGGCCCCGCCTTGGTGGCGGCGCGCTGCGCAAACCAGCAAAACGGAATCAGCAGCGCCAGCATGGTGGCGTAGATGACGTGGTTGCGGAAAAACGGGTGCAGCGCCCAGTTGATGTCGGCGAAGCTGAAGCCTTTGGTGGCGTGCCGGCTCACCACGTAGAGCACGCTCAGGCAGGCCCCGGCGGCGTAGAACCCGGCAAAGCGCCAGGCATTGGCCGGCCGGCGCACCATCAGCAGCGTGCCCAGCAGGAACGGGGTGAGGTACCACACCTTGGCCAGCAGGTACTTGATGGATTTGACCGAGTCGACGGAAAAAAAGCTGTCGACGGCCGTCCACAGCAGCATCAGGGCCAGGATGACGACCAGCGCGTTGAGCCACTCGCGGCGCGGAATCAGGCCGTTGCCAGCCCCCAGCAGCAGGCTCGCGCCCACGCAGCCCGTAAGGGCCAGCATGAGGGGCTCGGAGGGCACGTCCATGCTCAGGCCGCCAAACAGGCCGATTTCCTGGGAGAACGGCAGCAGGAAAAACAGCTGGTAGTATATCCAGCGCCATTCCACCAGGGCCACCAGCAGGGCCACGGCCAGCAAGGCCGGGAGCAGCAGCGCCGGCATGCTCAGCAGGGCCGCCCCGGCACCGCCCAGCAGCAGCACCCCGATGAAAGCCATGAACAGCAGCTGCGGCCCGTCGAAGGACTGGCGCAGGCGGCTCAGCAGGTTGGGAACTGAGGGGGTCACGCCGGGCGGGCGGCGCTGGGCCGGTTGCGGCGGTACAGCTCCAGCAGGGCGATGAACATCACCGACAGCACGAACGTGAGCACCACCGACCCCACCACAATCAGCCAGCGCACGGGCTTGATTTTTTTGGTGGCCGGGTAAGCCTTCTGCACTACGTAGATGCTGGAAAGGTGACCCCGCAGGCTCAATTCGGCGGTTTCGAAGGCCGAGCGGGCGGCAATGAGGCGGGTTTGCAAGTCAGCCACGCGGGTCGTGAACATGCTCAGCGAGTCGGTGCCGCGCACGTAGTTTTCGAGGTTGACGAGGTTGCCGCCGTCGGCGCGGGTGAGGCCGCGCAGCGCGCGCCGCAGGCCGGCCACGTCGCCGCCGCCGCCTTCGGCCTTGCGCAACGCCGATTCCGTTTCGATGAGCTGCTTGGCCAGGTAGCGGCCCTGCATTTCGAGGCCGAAGATGCCGTAGCGGTTGCGGGCGCCCACCAGCTCGCGGCGGCTGCGCTCGAAGCTGGTGCTCAGGTAATCGTAGCGCTGGCGGTAGAGGTCGACCACCTTGCGGCGGTTTTCCAGCGTAAGCTGCTGGTTCACCGAGTCGATGGCCTGCACCAGGGCGTTGGCCACCTGCGCGGCCAGCTTCTTGTCCTTGTCCATGAACGTGAGCTCGATGGCGTCGCGCTCGTTGTGCACAATGGACAGGTTGTCGGAAAATTCCTTCAGCACGAAGTTGTCGGTCTTGTCGTCGCCGGGCGCGCCGGCCTCGTAGTGCCGGTAAAGGTCAAACTTCTTGATGATGAGCTCGGCCACCGGCTGCGACTCGCCGATGGTGATAACGCGGTCCAGGTCTTCGGCCCGGCCGCTGAGCTCCAGCTTGTTGCGCAGCTGCGCGTTTTCTTCCAGCAGGCGGTCGGGGTCGGCGGTCTGGGGGTTGGTGGGAATGAAAATGGCGGTGGAGCGGTACACGTTGGGCAACAGCAGCGCCACCACAATGCTCACGACGGCGGCCAGCGCCACGGCCCCGGCCACTAAGTATTTCCAGCGGTTGATAATGGGCCCCAGGCCCACCAGCGAGAAAGAAGGTGCAGACATACAGAAAAGAAGGGTGCCTACGTCCGTTCTTTAAAATGGGGTGGAAGAAGCGGGAGGGCGGCAGGCAAAGATAGCCGGAAAACGGGCCCGTCCGGCACGTTGCGCGGCCAGCCCGGCGCGGTGCGTAGCTTTGCAAGCCCGGCCCCGGGCGCCGGGTATTCTTTCCCGTCCTTAGCTACCTCGTCGGCATCAAACGGTTTTTTGGCAATATCAGCTTCGTCGTCCTGCTCAACCTGCTGGTGAAACCCGGCTGGGTGGTGGTCGAAAACCTGGTGCAGGACCGGCTCGGGCACGCCACGTTCGGGCTGGTCACGGCCCTCTCGGCCCTCACGCTGGTGGTGGCCGCCCTTTCTGACCTCGGCCTCACGCCCTACGCTGTGCAGCGCGTGGCCGCCGAGCCCCGCTTCATGGCCGAAACCTTCCCCACGCTGCTGCCCCTGCGCGGGGCCCTCAACTTTGTGGCGCTGGCGGCCATGCTAATGGTGGGCTGGGTGCTGGGCTATCGGGGCATGGAGCTGGTGCTGCTGGCGGCGGTGGGCGGGGCCCTGCTGCTGGCCCAATATGGGCAGTTTTTGCGCGGCACCCTGCAGGCCCACCAGAAATTCAACACCGACGCCGTGCTCTCGGTGCTGGAGAAGTTTGTGCTGCTGGGCGCGGTGCTGGTGCTGCTGCCGGTTGGCCTCACCTTGCCGCGCTACGTGGGCGCCCGGCTGGGCGCCGCGGCCTTCACCGCCGTGCTCACCTACGGGCTGATGACGCGCCTGTTTGGCCACGTGAAGTACCGCTGGCAAGGGCCCGTGGCCCGCTCGGCCCTGCGCGCCAGCCTGCCCTTCGCCCTCATGACGCTGCTGTACGGCGTAAACGAGCGCATCGACATGGTAATGCTCGAACGCTTGGCCTCGCCCACCGAGGCGGGCTACTACGCCGGCGCCTACCGCTGGGTCGACGCCGTGATGATGTACGCCTGGACGGTGCTGCCGCTGTTTTTTGCCAAGTTTGCCAGCGTGCCGAAAGATGCCGGCGCCCAGCGGCAGCTGCTCATGTTCGGGCAGCGCATCGTGACCTTGCCCATGCTGTTCATCGTGGCCTTCGTGCTGTTTCGGGGCGAGGTGGTGTTTTGGCAGTTCAGCCACAGCACCCCGGCCGAGGTGGCGCGCATGACGTTGTGCCTGAAAATATTATTCCTCAACGTGTTGGTGCACGCCTTTTTCGCCATCTACAGCACCCTGCTCACCAGCACCACCCACGAGCGCGCCGTGAGCTGGCTGGTGGCCCTGAGCATCTTCCTCAACATTGGCCTGAACCTGTTTTTACTGCCCCGCTACGGCGCCGTGGCGGCTTCGCTCGATACGCTGCTGTGCGCCGTGGCCGTGTCGGGGGGCTATCTGGTGCTGGTGGCGCGGCGCACGGGCGTGGGCGTGCCCTTTCGGCTGCTGGCGCGGTTGCTGCTGGCCTTTGGGCTGCTGTGTGGCGCTTGGTACGGCCTGCAATACGGCCTGTATCTGCGCTGGTGGGTGGAGGCCGGCGTGATGGCCGCGGTGTTTGGGCTGATTGTGCTGGGCACCGGCCTGGTGCAGCGCAAGGAGATTGGGCAGTTGATGCCGAAACGGTAGGAAGCCGGAGGGAGGAACGGTCATGCAGAGCGCAGCGAAGCATCTCGCTTGAGTTAAGTAATTAGTATTTAGCACGCGAGATGCTTCGCTGCGCTCTGCATGACCGTTCAACCAAATGCCCATTTCGCCGCTTCACGTCGCCGTCAACACTCGTTTCCTGCTGCCGGGCGCTCACCTGGAGGGCATCGGGCGCTTTAGCTACGAAACGCTGAGTCGGCTGGTGGCCCGGCACCCGGAGGTCACGTTTCACTTCCTGTTTGACCGGGCGTTTGACGCGCGCTACCTGTTTGGGCCCAACGTGGTGCCGCACGTGCTGCGGCCGCCGGCCCGGCACCCGTTTCTCTTCGTGGCGTGGTTTGAAGGGGCGGTGGCGTTGTGGCTGGCCCGGCACCGCCCGGCCGCGTTTCTGAGCCCGGACGGGTTCACCACGCTGGCCACGGCGGTGCCGCGCGTCACGGTGATGCACGACCTGGCCTTCGAGCACTTTCCGCTCGACGTGGGCTTGCTGCAGCGCAAGTACTACCACTTTTTCATGCCGCGCTTTGCCCGCGCCTCGCAGCAGCTGGTGGCCGTGTCGGAAGCCACCAAGGCCGACCTCGTGCAGACCTACGGCATTCGGCCCGAGAAAATCAGCGTGGCCTACAACGCCCCGGCCGAGCTGTTTCGGCCCCAGCCGGAGGAGGCGCAACGTGAGGTTCGGCGCCGGTTCAGCCACGGGCAGCCGTATTTCCTGTTTGTGGGCGCCCTGCAGCCGCGCAAAAACCTGGGCAACCTGCTGCGGGCCTTCGACCTGTTCAAGGACCAGCCGGGCACGGCCGAGGCCCAGTTGCTCATCGTGGGGCGCAAGGCCTGGAAAGCCGGGCCCATTCTGGAAGCCTACCAGCAGATGCGTCATCAGTCGGCGGTGCATTTCACGGGCCGCGTGGCCGATGCCGAACTGGCCGGCCTGTACGCGGCGGCGCGGGCCACGGTGTACGTGCCGTATTTCGAAGGCTTCGGCATTCCCATTGTGGAGGCGCAAGCCAGCGGCTGCCCGGTGCTTACCTCCAACCTGAGCTCAATGCCCGAAGTGGCCGGGCCGGGCGGCGCCGAGCTCGTGGACCCGCACTCGCCGGACAGCATTGCGGCCGGGCTGGCCCACCTGTGGCACGACGCCGGCCTGCGCCACCAGCTGGCGGACCAGGGCCGGCAAAACCTGAGCCGCTTCTCGTGGAGCCGCAGCGCCGACGTGCTCTGGGAAGCCGTGTTGCAGGCCATCGGCAGGAAACAGTGAAGGATTGGTAATCAGAGAGGCCCGCGCTTAAAATTTCCTTGGCTTTCCGGCCAATTGATTGACAGGCGCGCGCCTCTGCGCGTTACTTTTGTGGCTGCTTATGGCGCGTCTGCATTCCTACAACTTCACCCACGTGCTGCTGCCCCAGCTGGCCTGGCGGCGCCCCGGCTCGGTGCGCACCGAGCTGAGCGACCCCTTCCTGGCCCGGGAGCTGCTGCACTACGTGTGGGACAAAGCCGCCGAAAACCTGCCCGCCGCCGACAAAGTAGCGCCCCGCGGCCTGCGGCTGAGCTGGCACGAAGTGGCCGGCCGCGCCACGGCGCTGTTTCACCTGCCGCCGCCCCAGGCCACCATGGAGGCCTATTACTCGGCGCTGGTGTACGAAGAAGACGAGCCCGCCGAAACCGAAGCCGAGGAAATCCGGCCCCGCTATTTCACCCTCGAAGCCACGCTGGGCCTGAGCGGCCCGGCCGGCGCGCCCACCGTGGTGAGCGAGTGGGTGGGCGAGGTGCACCGCCAGCTGGGGCGCGGCCCGGCCGCCGGCCAGCCCGGCACGGCCGCGGCGTTTTTGGCGGTGCTGGCGGCCGTGCTGGGGCCCTTGCCCGACACGGAGGTGCCCTTTATGCACATCGTGCGCTCCTGATGAAGATGGGTTCCCGGCTCGAAGCGGCGCTGCTCACGCGGCCTCCCCAACTGCTGCACGCCCTCTTTCCCGGCTGCGAGTGGACCGGCCCGCCGGCCACGCCCGCCGGCGCCCCGGTCATGTACCTGACCTTCGACGACGGCCCCATTCCCGAGGAAACGCCCTGGGTGCTTGAGCAGTTGGCTGCATACCAGGCAAAAGCAGCTTTTTTCTGCGTGGGCGAAAACCTGGGCCGCTCCCCCGACATCGCCCGCAGCGCCCTGGGCGCCGGCCATCGCCTCGGCAACCACACGCACCGGCACCGCAGCGCCTGGAGCTTGTCGCGGGCTAACTACCTGGCCGAAGTGGCCGAATGCCAGGCCACCATCCAGGCGCTGATGACAGAGCACGGCGGAGCTGGCGAAAACGCGCCGGCGCCGCTGTTTCGCCCGCCCTACGGCCGGCTCACGCGGCCCTTGCTGCCGGTGCTGCAGCAGCAGTATCGGGTCATCATGTGGTCGGTGCTCACCCGCGACTACGACCCCACCCTCAGCCCCGAAGACTGCCTGCGCTACACGCTGGCCGCCGTGCGGCCCGGCGACGTGCTGGTGTTTCACGACAGCCGCAAGGCCAGCGCGCGGCTGCGCTTCGTGCTGCCGCGCGTGCTGGCGCACTTTGCCGAGTTGGGCTACCAGTTTTTGGCGCCGTGAGCGGCTTGCTGCTGGGGTTTCTGCTGCTGTGGCTGCTGGGGCTGGGCGTTGCCGCCTGGCAGTTTGCCACCCGGCGCGGCGCGCAGCCGGCGGTGCCGCTCCCCAGGCCGCTGCCGCGGGTGAGCGTCCTCATTGCCGCCCGCGACGAGGAAGCGGCCCTGCCGCGCTGCCTGGCCAGCCTGCGCGCGCTCAGCTACCCGGCCGAGCTGCTGGAAATACTGGTGGGCGACGACGCCAGCACCGACCGCACCGCCGAAGTGGCCGCGGCGGCCATGCAGGGCTTTGCGGGCCGGTTTCACGTCATTCCCATCGCCGAAAACCTAGGCCAGGCCCGCGGCAAAGCCAACGTACTGGCCCACCTGGCCCGGCACGCCACCACCGATTTATTCTTCATCACCGACGCCGACATTCACCTGCCCGGCGGCTGGATAGAGGCGCTGCTGGGCCACGCGGCGCCGGGCGTGGGCACCGTCACGGGCATCACGGCGGTGCGCGGGCCGCGGCTGTTTCATCGGCTGCAGGGCATCGATTGGCTGCTGTCGCTGAGCCTGGTGCAGGTGGTGAGCGAGCAGGGGCGCCCCGTGACGGCCATGGGCAACAACATGCTCGTGACGCGCGCCGCTTACGAAGCCGTTGGCGGCTACGAGGCCGTGCCCTTTTCCGTGACCGAAGATTACGCCCTGTTTCAGGCGGTGGTGGCGCGGGGCTTTGGCTTCCGGCACGTCTTCAGCACCGAGGCGCGGGCCGATTCCCTGGCCATGCCGAATTGGGCGGGCTTGCTGCGGCAGCGCCGCCGCTGGCTGCGCGGCGTGGAGGCCCTGCCGCTGCGGTTGCGGCTGGAGCTGCTGGCCTTCAGTGGCTTCTGGCCGGCGCTGGCGGGGCTGGCGTGGGTGGCAGGCACGGGGCCGGCGCTGGCGGTGTGGGCCGCCAAAGTGCTGGTGCAGGGCGCGCTGGCGCACCTGGGGCACCGGCGGGCGGGCTTGCGGCTGGCGTGGTGGTGGTTGCCGCTGTTTGAATTTTACACGCTGGCGCTCACGTTCAGCCTGGTCGGCTTCCGTCTGTTTGGCGGCGCCGTGGTCTGGAAAGGGCGGCGCTATACCTGAATAAAATTGAAGGTTGCCGGACGTTACCACGCCATTTCCACTCATAATTTTTGACGCATAACCTCAACAACATGCACCTCACCGATTCGCACGCTCACCTTTATTCGGAACAGTTCAAGCCCGACCGCCTCGACGCCCTGCGCCGGGCTCAGGACGCGGGCGTGCGCACCATCGTGATGCCAAACGTCGACCACAGCAGCATCGACGCCATGCTGGAGCTGGAGGCCCAGGCCCCCGAAACCTGCTTTGCCATGATGGGCCTGCATCCGTGCTCGGTCACGCGCAGCTTCGAGCAGGATTTGTACGAAGTGGAGGCTTGGCTGGGGCGCCGGCCATTTGCCGCCGTGGGCGAAGCCGGGCTCGATTTGTACTGGGACAAAACCCTGCTGGCCGGGCAGCAGGAGGCCCTTCGCATTCAGTTAGAAATGGCTAAGAAGTACCAGTTGCCCATTGTGCTGCACACCCGCGAGGCCTTTGCCGAAACCGCGGCGCTGGTGGAAGCAGCCCAGGACGGCACCCTGCGCGGCGTGTTTCACTGCTTCTCGGGCACGGCGGCGGAGGCCGAACGCGTCATCCGGTTGGGCTTTAAGCTGGGCATCGGCGGGGTGGCCACCTTCAAAAACGGCGGCGCCGACCAGTTTCTGCCCGGCATTGACTTGCAGCACCTGCTCCTCGAAACCGACTGCCCTTACCTGGCGCCCGTGCCGCACCGCGGCAAGCGCAACGAGCCGGCTTACCTGCCCCTGGTGCTGCGCCGCGTGGCCGCCCTGCTGGGCCGCCCCGAAGCCGAAGTGGCCGAAGCCACCACCCGCAACGCGGCCGAGCTGTTCAACCTGTAGGGATAAGAGGAAACGTCCTGCTGAGCTTGTCGAAGCCTCTCCACCGCAGCAGTAACTGATTACTATTGCGGTAGAGAGGCTTCGACAAGCTCAGCAGGACGTTTTGATGGGTTACTGAGGATTACGCTTGGGCCACGTCTTTTTCGAGGCGGTGGAGCAGGGTTTCGATGTGGTCGGCGTAGGAATTGATTTGGTCGAGGCCGGCGCGCGACTCCTCAATCTGGCCGCGGCTGTAGCGGGCGGCCAGGTCTTGGCCGGTTTGCAGCATTTGCTGGAGCACGCGCTCTATTTCCCGCACGTCGGAATTGGCGCCCACGGCGGGCTTCACGGTGCTTTGGAGCCACTGGCCCAGCGGGTTGTCGCGCAGTGAAAACAGCTCAGGCTCGGCCTCGCGTACCCCATAGAGCACCGAGCGCAGCCGCGACTTAAACAACACCTGCTTCACGCGGGCTTGCTGAAAGTCGAAAGGGGAGAGGGCCATGCGGGGAGGGGTAAGCAAAAAAAGTAAAAATGAGGGAGCGGGCGTCGCCTTGGGCGGCTACACTAGGCGAGTCTAATTGCCGGGGGCGTCGTTGAGGCGCTCCAGGGCCTGGCGGGCCAGCACGAAATCGGTCACTTCGAAGGCAAAGACCATGATGCCGGCGGGCTGGTTGTTTTCGCGGAACTGCTGGTAGATGAAATTGAAGTAAGAATCGCGCAGTTCCTTGCTGGCGTCGCGCTCCAGCTGCATTTTCAACTCCTTGCCGAAGAAGGTCTCGCCGGTGCGGTACACGTTGTCGAGCAGGTCGATGATGCCTTGCTCGCGCACCTCGGGCACCACTTCTTCCACGCTGTGGCCCAGCAGTTCGCGGTGCGGAAACAGCTGCTGGTACTGCGGGTTCACGAACTCGTAGCGGTGCTCGGGGCCGCGCAGAATGCAAATCATGGCCGGCGCCTGCATGAACAGGTTGTGGTAGGTTTCGCGCTGGTTTTCGGCCTTGCGGTACAGCGTGTGGGCCTGCTCCGAGAGCATGCCCTGTTGCTCGTTGGCCTGCAGCAGCTCCTGCACCATCTGGCGCTGCTCATGGATGTCGGTGGCGCCGCCCACCCACATGCTGATGCGGCCTTCCGCGTCGCGGCGGGGCGTGGCGCGCACCAAAATCCAGCGGTACTGGCCGTCGTGGCGACGCAGGCGGTATTCTACCTGGTACAGGTCGCCGGTGTCGACGGAGCGCTGCCAGGTGCTGAGCACGCGGCTGCGGTCGTCGGGGTGGACGCTGTCGACCCATTGCACGCCGATTTGCTTTTCCAGCGGGTGGCCCGTGAAGTCCAGCCAGCGCGAGTTGAAGTAGTCGCGCTGCCCCTGGGCGTCGGCGGTCCAGATGAGCACGGGCAGGTTTTCGAGCACGAAGCGGGTGCGGTCCTGCTCCTCGGCCAGCGCGGCCTGGGCCTTGGCGGCTTCCTGAGCAGCGCGTAGCTGCTCGGTCACGTTCTGGGTGCGCTGCAGGATGTACTGCAACTGGCCCTGCTCGTCGAGCACGGGGTAGTGCGTGGCTTGCCAGTACATCTCCTCGAAGCCGCCGCCCTGCTCGGCGGGCTTGGCCAAGTCGTAGCGAATGACGGGCATGGCGTGGGGCTCCAGGTGCTGGCGCACGTGCTCGTGCGAGGCCGCGATGATGTCGCCCTGGTTCTGGTCGACGGACGGGTAGGCCTCGAACAGGGTGCGCCCCACGGCCTCTTCCCGCGATTTCAGCGACGCGGCCACGTGGCTGTCGGTGTTGTCCACAATGGTCGCGTCGGGCGCCATGAGCAGGAAATTGTCCGGCAGGGAACGGAACAAGCGCTGATAATCAACGGGCGTATCGGAAGCAGTCATCGTAGCGAATAGGAGCAGCCTGGGAGCAAAAGTGAGTCGGCAGTTATGTGTACCACATGAACTGCCGAAAAACGTACGTAAAGCTACCCTCTCCGAGCTGAATGCACGTTATATGCCCCCGGTTTTTTGCTCTCCAGCCGCTGCTAAAACTTGCAGCAACAGTGTCATTCGCGCTTTCGTTGTTGTGCTTGGCGTGGGTCCGTGGCCGGGGGCGCGTCAGGCCGCGCGGTGTTCTAGCACGTAGCCCACGCCGTTGAGCGTATGGATGAGCTTGGGTGAGAAGTGCTTGTCGATTTTGCTGCGCAGGTAGCTCACGTACACGTCCACCACGTTGGTGCCGGTGTCGAAAGCCAGGTCCCACACCTTGCCCACTATTTCGGCCCGTGTGAGGGCGCGGCCCTGGTTGCTCATGAAGTATTCGAGCAGCGCCAGCTCGCGCACCGTGAGGTCGATGCGCTTTTCGCCGCGCTTCACCACTTTGCTGTGGCTGTGCAGCTCTAGGTCGGCCACTTTCAGCACCCGCTCGGCGGGCGTGGTGCCGAAGCGGCGGTGCAGGGCCCGCAGGCGCGCGGCCAGCTCCCGCACTTCGATGGGTTTCACGAGGTAGTCGTCGGCGCCGGCCTCAAAGCCCCGCAGCTTGTGGTGGGTGGCGGCCATGTCGGTGAGCATGAGCACGGGCAGCTTCTCGTATTCGCGCCGGATGCGGGCGCAGAGCTCGAAGCCGTCCATCTCGGGCAGGCGCACGTCGAGGATGACGGCCGAGTAGCGGGCCGTGGCCAGCATTTGCTGCGCGGCGGTGGCGTCGAGGGCCACGGCGGTTTGCATGCCGTAGGCTTCGAGGCCGCTGCGCAAATAGGAAATGACTGGCAGCTCCTCTTCTACAATCAATACTTTCATCCCAAATCAGGCTAATTGGCCCGCGCCCGAAGGCCGCCGGCCGTGGAAATTCCGGGGAAAAGCGCGGCCCGCGGGCTACGGCACGCCCAGGGCGTCGTCGTTGTCGAAGGGCGGAATGGCGATGACGGCACCCGGCCCGCCCGCGTGCACGGAGTAAATGGAGGGCGCTTGGTAGAGCTCGCCGGGCAGCTTGCGCAGGCCCTCGGGCACCACCTGGTAGCGGAAAATGGTGTCGTACTCGGCGAAATCCTTGCGCACGTCCACCTCCAGGTCGCGGATGGTGCCGCCGTGGATGTCGTAGACCCAGCCGTGCAGGTGCAGGGGCGCGCCGCGCCGGTGCGCCGCCTGCACGGCGGCGGTCTGGTGCAGGTTGTACACCTGCTCGATGACGTTGAGCTCGACCAGGCGGCGGTAGCGCTCGGGCTCGGTTTCGAGGCTGCCCAGCTCGTGCTGGTGGCGGTGCATCACCTCGCGCACGCTGTTGAGCCAGCTCGTGACCACGCCGGCCTCGGTGTTTTGCATGGCCGTTTTCACGCCCCGGCAGCCGTAGTGCCCGCACACGATGATGTGGCGAATCTGCAGGGTTTCGATGGCGTAGTGCAGCACCGAGAGCAGGTTCAGGTCGGTGCTCACCACCAGGTTGGCCACGTTGCGGTGCACAAACACCTTGCCCGGCGCCGTGCCCGTTATCTCGCTCACCGACACGTGGTTGTCGGAGCAGCCGATGAACAGGAACCGGGGCGCCTGCTGGGCCGCGGCCTCGAAGAAACGCGGGTTGCGGCGCAGCTTTTCGGCCACCCAGTTGCGGTTGTTGTCGAAGAGCTTGTAGTAGGCCTCGAAGTCGGCTTCCTTGCCGCTCACGTGGGCCTGCTGGGCCACGGTTTGGGCGTAGTCGTCGCCGCGGCGCATGAAAATGAGGTCGATGTTGCGCTGGCGGGCCGTTTCGCGGTAGTTCTCGATGGCGTTCACCACGTCGCGGTCGATGAAGGCCGAGTTGGTCGCGTCGATTTCCACGGTCGAGTCGGCGGGCACGTCCTTCAGCACCGACAAAATGCTGGCCTTGTTCAGAAACGACACGTGCTCGCCCAGGCTGATGCGGGTGTGCTCCTGGCCCTGCACGGTGTAGCGCTGCGCAAAATGGGCGTTGCGGTGGGTTTCGCGCAGGATGAAAAACAGCCCCGCCAATGCGCCAATGCCGATGCCGATGAGCAAGTCCGTCAGCAGGATGGCCACGATGGTGACCACGAAGGGCAGAAACTCGTTGAGCCCCGCCGCAAAGGTTTCGCGGAACACGCTCACCCGGGCCAGCTTGTAGCCGGTGATGAGCAGGATGGCCGCCAGCGCCGCCCACGGCACCAGGTTGAGCAGGCGGGGCAGCAGCAGCACGCTCAGCAGCAGGAAGGAGCTGTGCACCAGCGCCGCCAGCTTGGTGCGCCCGCCGGCGTTGATGCTCACCGAGCTGCGCACAATGACCGAGGTGAGCGGCAGGCCGCCCAGCAGGCCGCTCACGAGGTTGCCCACGCCCTGGGCCTTCAGCTCGCGGTTGGTGGGGGTTTTGCGTTGGAGCGGGTCCAGCTTGTCGGTGGCTTCGATGGAAAGCAGCGCTTCCACGCTGGCCACCAGCGCGATGGCCACGGCCGAAGTATACACGTTGGGGTTGGTGAGCTGCGAGAAATCGGGCAGCGTGAACAGGCCCGCAAATTCGGCCACGCTGCCCGGCACGGGCAGCTGCACCAAGTGCGAGCCCGACAAGGCAAAGGCCGGGTTCAGGGCCCGCGCCGCCTCGTTGAGCAGCACGCCCAGCACCACGGCCACCAGGGCCGCCGGAATTTTGGACAGCACCGGGTGGGCGCGCAGCCCCGGCCGCTCCCAGGCCAGCAGCACGGCCAGGCTGGCCGCCGCAATGGCCACGGCCGTGCCGTTTATCTGCCCGACGGCGTGCTCGACGAGGGCCGCAATGTTGCCGCCGGTCCACGGAAACAGGGCCAGCGACTCCACGGCGTCGAGGTCGTAGCCCAGCAGGTGGGGCAGCTGCTTCAGGATGAGGATGATGCCGATGGCCGCCAGCATGCCCTTGATGACCGAGGTAGGAATGAAATTGCTGATGAAGCCGGCCCGGGCCACGCCCAGCGCCACCTGCAGCAGGCCGGCCACGCAAATGGCCAGCTGCACGGCTTTGAAGGAGCCCAGCGCGCTCATGCTGCTCACCACCACCAGAATCAGTCCGGCTTCGGGGCCCGAAATGCTGACGGCCGAGCGGCTGAGCGCCCCCACCACCAACCCGCCCACAATGCCCGCGATGATGCCCGCAAACAACGGCGCTCCCGAGGCCAGCGCAATGCCCAGGCACAGGGGCACGGCCACCAGAAACGACACCAGGCCGCCCTGTACGTCACTTTTGAAATAGGAAAGGTCCCAGTCGCGGGGAGGGGTGGGGGGGGTAGGCATAGGCTGGGAAAAAGGCAAAGCGGTGCCGGCACTGCCCGAAGGCAGCGAAACGCAGGAAACCGTGGTGAGAAAAGGTGGCCGCTGGGAACTGGCGGGCCGAGCGGGGAAGGAGCTTCGGGCGAAAAAAAAGACACGTCCGTCTGCCGTTGCAGACGACTAGCTTTCTACGACAAAGGTAGAAGCGGGGTCTACGGCCGGGATTAAAGCCGAATTATAAGTTTATTAGAAGCCGATTAAAGGTTTATTAAATCCTTTTAAGAATTGGTTAATGGGATTAAAACGCGGTTAAGTCCAAAACAATTGGGGTTTCGCCCGGGCCCTCTCCCGACGTAACGGCTCACCCCTGGCACCTCTCCTTTAGGAGAGGGGTGCCTGACGATTTGGGTTAGAAGGCGTGAATGAAAAGTAAAAAAGGGACGTCTTCGGCCTCCGCGTGCTTTCGGCTCTGCTGTTTTTTAACTCTCAACCATTAACTCTTAACTGAAGCCGCCTTGGCTCCCCTCTCGCTTAGGAGAGGGGCAGGGGGTGAGGCGCCACGTCGGGGGAGGCGGGTCCGGCGGAAACCCCCAACCCCCCGCTCCGACGGTTCAGCCCCCCGATACGACGCTTCGGCAACAGGAACTTGAGCCGCGGCGGGGCCACCCGGCACCTTTGGACCAGTACTTACCCGCTGGCCCCCATGAAAACTTCGCTACTCTCGCTGCTGCTGCTGAGCGCCCCCGCCGCTGCCCTGGCCCAAGCCGCTCCCACCGAGGCCCGCCCCGCCGCCCAGGCCTCCACCCAACTCTCCGGCACGGTGCGCGACGCCGATGGCCAGCCCTTGCCCGGCGTGAACGTGTTTCTGAAAACCACCTTCGACGGGGCCAGCACCGACTCGCTGGGCCGCTTCCGCTTCGGCACCGACCAGCCGGCCGGGCCGCTCACGCTGGTGGCCACCTTCATCGGCTACGAGCCGCTGGAAGTGCCGGTGGTGCTGGGCCAGGGCGCCGTGGTGCTGCCCGGCCTCAAGCTGAAAGCCAGCCGTGCCGCCCTCGGCGACGTGGTGGTGACGGCCGGCGCCTTCGAGGCCAGCGACGAGAAACGCGCCGCCGTGCTCAAGCCCCTCGACATTGTGACCACGGCCGGCGCGCTCGGCGACATCGCCGGGGCGCTGAACTCGCTGCCCGGCACCACGCGGGTGGGGGAGGAAGGCAAGCTCTTTGTGCGCGGCGGGGCGGCTTCGGAAACCAAAACCTACCTCGACGGGCTGCCCGTGCAAACGCCCTACGGCGGCTCGGTGCCCAACGTGGCCGCGCGGGGGCGGTTTTCGCCCTTCCTTTTCAAAGGCACCGTGTTCAGCACGGGCGGCTACTCGGCCGAGTACGGGCAGGCCCTGAGCGCCGTGGTGGCCCTGAGCTCGACCGACCTGGCGCCCGAAACCCAGACCAGCCTCTCGCTGATGAGCGTGGGCGGCAGCCTGGCCCGCACCCAGCGCTGGGCCCGCACCAGCCTGGCCCTCACCGCCGACTACACCAACCTGGCGCCCTACTTCAACCTGGTGCCCCAAACCTTTGGCTGGGAGAAAGCGCCCCAAAGCGCCGGCGGCTCGCTCAAGCTGGCCCACCAAGTAGGGGAGGCCGGCATGCTGAAAGTGTACGGCACTTACAGCCGCCAGCGCCTGGCCCTGCGCCAGCCCGACGCCAACCCCGAGTACGCTGCCGGCCACCCCGTGGCCCTGGCCAACGACAACGCCTACCTCAACGCCAGCTACCGCGCGCCGCTGCGCCGCGGCTGGAGCCTGAACACCGGCCTGGCCCTGACCCAAGACGACAACCGCGTGCGTCCCGATGCCCAGTCCGTATGTGACCTCGACCGCTCCGCCGTGGCCCGGCTGGTGCTCTCCAACGACTCGGCCAGCACTTGGTTCAACCTCAAAATGGGCCTCGAAGGCTACGCCCAGCGCTACCGTCAGCAGTACCAGGCGGCGGCCGAAACGGCCCCGCTGCTCCTGGGCGTGGACGAGCAGCGCGGCAGCGCCTTTCTGGAAAGCGAGCTGGTGCTGAGCCGCAAGCTGGCCGGCCGCGTGGGCCTGCGGGGCGAATACTCGGCCCTGCTGCACCGCTCCACCGCTGCCCCGCGCCTGGGCCTGGCCTACCAAACCGGCCCAAACAGCCAGCTCTCGGCTGCCTGGGGCTATTTCTACCAAAGTCCCACCACCGACCTGCTGCGCATCAGCCACGCCTTGCAGTTTGAGCGCGCCGAGCACCTGCTGCTCACC
Organism: Hymenobacter miniatus; assembly: GCF_016427455.1. Classification (NCBI taxonomy): domain Bacteria; kingdom Pseudomonadati; phylum Bacteroidota; class Cytophagia; order Cytophagales; family Hymenobacteraceae; genus Hymenobacter; species Hymenobacter miniatus. The sequence continues at coordinate 21,520 of NZ_JAELXR010000017.1, read as the reverse complement.
TACCAGCGCCAGGTGCAGCAGCGCACGCTGCGGGCCGAAATCTACCAGAAGAACTACGCCCAGCTCACCACCTTCAGCGCCGCCCAGCCCTACAACCCGGCCACTTACCAGAACGCCGGCAGCGGCTATGCCCGGGGCCTCGACGTGCTGTTTCGGGACCGCACCACCTTCAAAAAGGCTGATTATTGGGTGAGCTACGGCTTCGTGGACACGCGCCGCCAGTTCCGGCAAGACCCCACCGTGGCCGTACCCACTTTTGCGGCCCGGCACAACCTGAACGTGGTGGGCAAGTACTGGGTGCAGCGCCTGCATACGCAATTCGGTTTCACCTACAGCTACGGCAGCGGCCGCCGCTACCACGACCCCAACCGGCCCGGCTACAACCAGGCCAGCCTGCCCAGCTACCAGGACCTGAGCTTCAACGCGAGCTACCTCACCCACTGGTTTGGCCAGTTCACCATCGTCTACGTGTCGGCCAGCAACGTGCTGGGGCGCAACAACGTGTACGGCTACAACTTCGCGAGCCAGCCCGACGCCAGCGGCCAGCTCCGCAGCGTGGCCGTGACGCCAGGGGCGCCGAGGATGCTGTTTGTGGGCGTGTTTATTTCCATCAACAAGAGCCGTAAAGTGGACCTGAACGAGCGGCCGGACTGAAGGCTTGGAATAAGGAACTACAGCAGAAAGGCCGACACACAATTTGCGTGGCGGCCTTTCTGCTGTAGTAGCACTTTGTCCTTACCGCTTGCCAAACCGGTATTGCACGCCCAGCGCGGCACTGCCGGTAAACTGATAGTAAGCACCCCAGTGCATGAGGTCGTGGTTGGTGGCGAAATCGAATTTGAGCCCAACATGCGGCGTGAGGCGGTAGCGCAGGCCCAGGCCGGCGGTCAGGAGCAGGTAGTCGAGCGCGCCGCGGTAGGAGTAGGGGGCCGTTTGGAAGGTGCCCGACGAGTCGTCGCCCCCGGTGCCGCGAGAATAGTAGCTGCGGTGTATCAGCGTGAGTCCGCCCAGGGCATCGACCTGGAAGCGGTGCTCGGGCTTGCGGGTGAGGGTGTAGCGGGCCAGGGCCGACACGGAGGTGGTGCGCAGCGTGGTGGTGTTGGAATAAGCGTAGGTGTAGTAGGTAGGCCCGGGGCCACCCGCGTTGATAAAGTACAGGGCGTCGTAGGTAAAGGACTGGGTGCGGCCGCTGTAGGCCGCGCCCAGCTCCAGGGCCAGGCGCGGGCGCAGCTGGTAGCCCGCCGTGAGCTGCACCGGCACCCGAAAGCCGGTATCGCCATTTCGACTGCTGAGCAGGTTCTGATAATTGCTGTGGTAGGCGGCCAGGCCCACGTAGAACCGGGGCGCGGCCGGGGCGGGCTCCGCGCTTTGGGCGCGGCTGAGGAGGGGCGCGGCGAGTAGCAGGCCGCTGAGTGCAAGTCGGGGTAATGCCATAAGGGAAGCAGTGGAAAGCTGTGGAATTGTCGGTGTGATGCCCGTAACGAACAAAGCGTTGCAAGTAAGGTGCGGAGTCGTTCATTATTTCTGCCGGAAGCCCTGCCCGGCTGTTCCGACGCTTCGTCCGTCGCAAACGACGCTTCGGTAAGGAGAATTTTCGGGCGCTGGGCGGCGCGGCCACCTTTGAGCCATTCAATCAGGAAAACCTTCACCAACCCCCCCGTCATCATGAAAACCGCCCTGCTCACCCTCGCCCTCGCCGCCGCCTCGCTTGCCGCTGTGGCCCAGACCCAGCCCGCGCCTGCCGCCACCGCCGCGCCGGCCGATGCCTACACCGCCATGCTGGGCGCCACCATTGCCGAGCAAAACGCCATCACCCAGAAGGCCGACCTGCCCGCCAACCTGGCCAAGCTGGAGCGCGCCGCCAGCGCCCGGCCCACCGACTGGCTGCCCCGCTACTACCAGGCCCGCGGCTACCTCAAAATGGCCTTCGGCGGTTCCGACAGCGACCAGACCGACAAGCTCCTCGACCGGGCCGATGCCGCCCTGGCGCAGGCCAAAAAGCTGCCCGGCGCCGACCTGGCCGAAGTGCTGGTGCTGCAGGCCTACATCTACCAGGGCCGCATTCAGGCCGCGCCCATGACGCGCGGCCCCCTCTACACCGGCCGCGTGCACGAGGCCCTCGACCAGGCCCTCACGCTCAGCCCCGACAACCCGCGCGCCTACCTCGTGCTGGCCAACGACCTGTACTTCCGCCCGGCCATGTTCGGTGGCGGCGCCGAGAAGGCCAAGCCGCTGTATGAGAAAGCCAAGGCCTTGTTTGCCGCCTTCAAGCCCGCCACGGCCTTGAGCCCGAACTGGGGCGAGGCCACCGCCACGGCCACGCTGGCCCGCATCAACGGCACCGACAACACCACTGCGGCCACTAAATAGGACCGGCCGCCGGCGCGGACTCGCCGAGCCCGCGCCGCGTGTCTGCTGCCCCACTTATTCCTTACTTTGATGCCGGCTTTCTCCCTCTCCCTGCCCGTGGCCCCGTCCGACACCGTTCCGCAGTTTTCCAACGGCTACCTGCCCGTGCCCAGCTCCCGGGCCGGCATGTGGAAGGCGCTGCGCATCCTGCTGCTCATCTCCACGGTGCTCACGGTGCTGCTCAACCCGGGCTCGCTCACCGACGCCAAACGGCTGGGCATCACCTTCGCCATCACCCTGGCCTACAGCGGCGGGCTGTGGTTTGCGAACGGCTACGCCGTGGACTGGCTCGACCGGCGCATCAAGTGGGCCGAGCGGCCGTTGCGGCGCCTGCTGCTCACGCTGGCGGTGTCGATGGGCGGGTCGGTGCTGGTCATTCTGCTCATTCAGGCCGTGTTTCTGGTGTCGATGGGCGAGTCGTTGCGGCTGCTGTGGCGCCCGCAGATGTACGGGCAGGTGCTGGTGCCGCTGGCCATCACGCTCATCATCTCGCTGTTCAACCACAGCCGCTCGTTCTTCGTGAACTGGCGCGAAGCCGCCGTGCGCGTCGAGCGCCTCGAAAAAGAAACCGCCGTGGCCCGGCTCGACTCGCTGCGCAAGCAAGTCGACCCGCACTTTCTCTTCAATTCCCTCAACGCGCTGACGAGTTTGGTGGAGGAAAACGACCCCGCCCGGGCCGTGCGTTTCATTCGGCAGCTCTCGCAGGTGTACCGCTACGTGCTCGACAGCGAAAGCCAGGAGCTGGTGCCGCTGGCCGACGAGGTGAAGTTTGCCGAAAGCTACCTGTACCTGCAGAAAACCCGCCTCGGCGACGCCCTGGCCGTGGAAATGAACCTGCCGCCCGCCGCCCTGGCCGGTTTCTACGTGCCGCCCCTGGCCCTGCAGCTGCTGCTCGAAAACGTCATCAAGCACAACACCGCCTTCCAGGCCGACCCCTTGCGGGTGAGCGTCGGCCTCGACCCCGCCGCCCAGGCCCTGTCCGTGCGCAACGCCCTGCGCCCGCGCCGCCTGGCGCCGGGCGAGTCGTCGGGGCTGGGGCTGAAAAACCTGGCCGCCCGCTACGCCTTCCTCACCAACCGGCCGCTGGTCGTGCAGCAGGAGCAAGGCGAGTTCGTGGTTTCTTTGCCGCTGCTGTTGCTGTGAACGGCCCCAATAACAACGTCATGCCCCTCCGCGCCCTGCTAGTTGAAGACGAACCCCTGGCCGCCCGCCGCCTGGCCGACCTGCTGGCCCGCCAGCCCGAGCCCGTGCAGGTGCTGGGCACGGCCGAATCGGTGACGCAAGCCGTGGCCCTGCTGCAGAGCACCCAGCCCGCGCCCGACGTCCTGTTTCTCGACATTCACCTCGCCGATGGCCTCAGCTTCGAGCTGTTTGAGCGCACCGAGGTGCGCTGCCCGGTCATTTTCACCACCGCCTACGACCAGTATGCGCTGCAAGCCTTCAAGGTGAACAGCGTGGACTACCTGCTCAAGCCCATCGACGAGGAAGAACTGGCCGCCGCCGTGCGCAAGCTGCGCGAGCGCCTGCCCACGGCGCCGCAGCCGGCTCCCGCCCCGGCCTTCGACCCCGCCCTGCTGGCCCAGTTGGTGCAACAGATGCAGCAAACCCCGTCCGCCGCCAGCTACAAATCCCAGTTTGTGGTGCGCGTGGGCGAGCACCTCAAAGTGGTGCCCGTGGAGCAGATTGCCTACTTCTTCAGCCTCGAAAAAGCCACGTTTCTGCAAACCACCGAGGGCCGCAAGTTCGTGGTCGACTACACCATGGACCAGCTGGAGGGCCTGCTCGACCCGCGCCGCTTCTTCCGCCTCAACCGCGCCTACCTGGCCCAGCAGGCGGCCATTCAGGACATCATTCACTACACCAACTCCCGCCTGCAAACGGTGCTCAAGCCCACCGCCCCCGATGCCCAGGTGCTGGTGAGCCGCGAAAAAGTGAACGTGTTCAAGAACTGGCTGGATAGGTAAGGGAGGCGTAAAAAGTAAACAGACCCTCATGCCGAGCGCAGCCGAAGCCGCTCTGCCACGCGTTTAGTGTGGCAGAGCGGCTTCGGCTGCGCTCGGCATGAGGGTTTTAAATGAGGCTGCGGCCTATTGTGCCCGGCGGCGTTCTTCCTCAGCGCCGGTGCGGCGGGTGGGCGCGGCGGTGGCCTTGTCGTTGCCGAAGCGCCAGTTGAAGGAGAGCGTGGCCACGCGCGAGTCGCGGCGCAGGTACAGGTCCTGGCGGTAGTTGGTGTACTCCGAAACGGCCCGCAGCGGGGCGGTATAGAAAATATCGGTGACGGCCAGGCGGAAGGTGCCTTTGCGGTCCCACACGTCCTTTTTGACCCCCACGCCCACTTGGCCCATGGGCTGAAATTCGAAGAAGCCCACGCGCTGCGCCGAGGTGTAGCGGCCATTGAGCTCGGCGCCCCAGCCCTTGCCCATCGTGAAAGTCCAGTTGCTGGTGAGGTTGAGGGTGGGCTTGCCCGCGCGCAGGGAGGTGCCGGCCAGGTTGCCTTGGTAGTGAATGTAGTAAAGGATGGCGTTGTTGTAGATATTCAACCACTTGCCGGACGTGAGCGGGGCCGTGAGGGTGAGGGCCACGTAGTGCTGCAGGTCGAGGTTGACGTTGGTCGACACCGTGGTGCTGTCGGTTTCGGGGTAGGCCACGTCGGTGATGGGGGCGTTCGTGCGGCTGTAGCTCAGGCCGAGGGTGTACTTCTGCTTGTAGGTATAGTTAATTTCGGTGTTGAAGCTGGTTTCGGGGCGCAGGTCGGGGTTGCCTTTGCCGGAAGTGGCCGGGTCGATGATAAAGCGGAAGGGGTTGAGCTGCCAGTAGCCGGGCCGGTTGATGCGCCGGCTCAGGGAGAGTGAGGTTTCGTGGCGCTCGTTGAGGGTGTACTTCAGCGCCGCGCTCGGAAACAACTGGTAATAGTCGCGCACGAAGCCTTCGTTGGTGGTGATTTGCTGTCCTTTGGCGTGAGTTTGCTCGCCGCGCAGGCCGCCCTGCACGTTGAGTTTGCCGGCGGTGTGGTTGAGGTTGACGTAGGCCGCCGAAATGAATTCGTCGTACTTGAACCGGTTGCTCAGGTTACGGTCCAGGGTGGTCACGCCCAGGCGGGTATTCTCGAAACGGATGTCGTTGTCGGCGGCCACCAAGCTGGCTTTGGCTCCGGCTTCGAGGCGCGTTTTCTCGTTGAGTGACTGCGTGTAATCGGCCTTTACGGACCGGATGCTCAGCTCACTGGTCTGGTCGCTGGCGATGGTGTTGGCGGCCACATTGGGTTCAACAAACGTGGTCTGGCTTTGCGTCCGACGGTTGTAATACTGCGAGTAGTCCACGTCGGCCGTGAGCTCAGGCCGGCCGGTGCCTTCGCCAAACGTGTGCTTGAAATTGACGTTGCCCGAAAAGTTGGGGTCGTAGCCCATGCTGGTGCTCAGGGCCGAGTACGATTCCTGCACCCGGCCGCTGGCGTCGTAAAACACGCTGGTGTTCAAGCCCCGGCTGCTGGGCCCGGGGTCCGGCACCGAGAAAAGCGTCACCACGCCGCCAAGTACCGTGTTGTTGGAGAGGTTAAAATCGGCGCCGGCCCGCGAGTAAACGAAGTGGCTCGTCGACACGGTGCTGTTGCGCTGGTCGCTGGTGCCTTTGAGCTCGGGTTGGCCGTCGCGCGCCTCGTAGAAGTAGCGGTACGTGTTGCGCTCGCTAAAAAACTCGCGTTTGGCGTAAGTCACCGACGAAAACAGATTCACCTTCTCGCGCCGGTGGTTGAAGGTGAGGCCGGTCGTAAATTTTGTGTAGTCGCTCCGGCCCAGGCTGGCGTTGAAGCTGCCGTTGGTGCCCAGGCGCTGGTCTTTCTTGAGGTTGATGGCAATGATGCCGGCGCCGCCCTGGGCGTCGTACTTGGCCGGTGGGTTCGTTATCAGCTCGATGCTCTTGAGTTGGTCGGCGGGCAGGGCGCGCAGGTAGTCGGCCAGCTGGGAGCCCGTCATGGGCTGGCGTTTGCCATCGATGAGCACGAGTAGGCCCGTGCGGCCTTTCAGGGCAAGGTTGTCGCTGCCGTCCACGGTCACACCGGGCGAGCGGGCCAGCACATCGAGCGAGGTGTTGCCCGCCGCCAGGGCGCTGCCTTCCACGTTCACCACCGTGCGGTCGGCCAGGCGCTCAAACAGGGGCTTCTGGCCCACCACCGTCACTTCTTTCAGGGCCGTGGCCGCGCTGGTGTGCAGGGCAATGGCCGGCAGGGCCACGCCGGCCGCGGGCAGCTCAAAGGGCTGGCTCCAGTAGCGCACAAACCCCACTTGCGAGGCCGACACCCGGTAGCTGCCGCCGGCCTTGTACTCCAGCCGAAAACCGCCCTGTGCGTCGCTGAATTCTGTTTTCACCACCGAAGAATCGGCCGCGCGGTGCAGCGTGACGGTGGCAAATTCGATGCCCGCGCCCGCGCTGCTGCGCACGCTGCCCGTCACGGCGGCCACTTGCGCCTGGGCAGTGGTGCCAATCAGCCAGCTGCACAGCACCAGCAGCACCGTGGGCAAGGCGTGGAACTGCATTCGGGAAGAGACGGCGTTTAGCAGAAAGGCAAGGTGTGGCATAAGGCATTGGCGGTGAGTGGAGTGGCGAGCAATTCAGCCGCTGCAGGGTGGCTGAGCAAAAGCAAGGCGATGCCCGTTCCGGCCAAAGGCAGGTAGCGGAAAGGCAGCAATTGCCGGCTTGGGGAACGGAGGATGCCCGGCCCGGGGAAGTACCCGGCCCGGAGCGGGCCGCCCGTCGCGGCCCGCTCATGTTGATTGCAGAAAAAAGGTGAAGAGCGGATGCAGGTGTGGATACCGCGCGACTTTTCGAACGTTACAGACTTGCCCGAATTTTTTTGCACCTAGCCTTCCAGCCAGTTTTTCACGGCGCCGGCTTTTTCCCGGCTCACCAGCACCTCCTCGCTTGGGGCGGGGTGCAGCTCCACCAGCAGCTTGCCGCCAAAATGCGGATGCAGGCGGCGCACGGCGGGCAGGTGGGCAATGACCTGCCGGTTGAGCCGAAAAAACTGCGCCGGGTCGAGCAGGCTTTCGAGCTGCTCCAGGGTGTAGTCGAGCACGAAGCGGCGGCCGTCGGCAGCCACCAGCGTCACGGTCTCGTTGCGGCTAATAAACCAGGCCGCCTCGGCCACGGGCAGCGGCAGCAGCTGCTCGCCCTGGCGCACCAAAAACCGCGTTTTGTAGGGCCGGCCGGGGCGGGGGAGGGCGTCCAGGAGGCGCTCCAGGTTGGAGGAGGCCGGCGGAAGGGTTGCGCTGGCAGCCTTGGCCAAGTCCGGGGGCGGCGCAGCGCCGGGCCATTGGCGCAGCTTGGCGAGGGCCGCCTGCAGCTCGGCCAGCTTCACCGGCTTCAGCAAATACGCCACGCTGTTGGCCTGAAACGCCCGAATGGCATACGCATCGAACGCGGTGGTGAAAATGACCGGGCTGGGCACCACGGCCTGCTCCCAGATTTCGAGGCTGAGGCCGTCGGCCAGCTGAATGTCGCTGAGAATGAGAGCAGGCGCGGGGTGGGCGGCCAGCCAGGCCAGGGCGCTGCTCACGGTGTCGAGCACGGCCACCACCTGCGCTTCGGGCGCGGCCTGGGCCACGAGGCGCTGGAGGCGTTCGGCGGCCGGGTATTCGTCTTCGAGCAGCAGAATGGTCATGGCAGGCGGGGGGCCGGGGCGGGCAGCAAGGGCAGGTCTACCACAAAGGTGCCCCCGGCCGCGCGCGTTTGCACCGGCTGCGGGGCCCCCAACAGGGCGTAGCGGCTGCGCACGTTGGCCAGGCCCGTGCCGGTGCCGGGCGCCAGGCCCGCGGTGCGGGGCCGCCACGTGTTTTCCACGCGCAGCGTGTCGGGCGCTTCGGGGGCGGCGCTGAGGCGCAGGTGCAGCGGGTGCTCGCGCGAGGCCACGTTGTGCTTGAGGGCATTTTCCACCAGCAGCTGCACGCTCAGGGGCGCCACGTGGCGGGCCAGCGCGGCCGGCGTTATCTGCGTTTCCACCACCAAGTTTTCCCGAAAGCGGGCTTTGTGCAGCTCCAGGTAGGTTTCGACGAAGGCCAGCTCCTCGGCCAGGGGCACCGTGGCGCGGCCCTGGGCCAGCAGCACGTAGCGGTACACGTCGGCCAGGTGCTCCACAAACTGCTGGGCCGGCACGTTGTCGGGCTCGATGAGCGCGGCCAGGGTGTTGAGGTTGTTGAACAGAAAATGCGGGTCGAGCTGGCCCTGCAGGGCGTCGAGCTGGGCCTGGGTAGAAGCGCGGGCCAGGTGGTCGGCGCGGTGCAGGTTGGCTTTCCACTGCTCGAAGAAGTACATGGCTTCGTAGAGCGTGAGCACGCCCACGGTGGGCACCAGGCTGAAACGCGTGCCCTGCCACAGCGCGGCCGGCGTGAGCGGAAAGTAGGCGGGCCGCACCCAGTGCAGGGGCAGCGTGAGCACCACCGTGGCCGCCGACGTGACCAGCAGGGCCAGGCCGGCCAGCACCCAGAGGCGGCGCGGCGTTTGTTCGGGGCTGGGAAAGCGCTCGAGCAGCCACCGCCACAGCTGGTAGTTGCTCAGCCAATAGCCCGTGGTGAAATACAGCGAAATCAGCCAGCTCACCAGCACGTCGGCCCCGCTCTTGTCGGGTTGGCCCACGAGGCCGAAGGCCGTAATCACCGCGCTCAGCAGCGGAATGCCTAGGAGCACAAAACGGCGGTCATTGCGGCGGAGCATGGCGACAAGCGAAGGGCCGGCGGGTGCGGCGCGGGTAAAAATAGCCGGTTTGCTAGTGTGCGGCCCACAGCGGCCGCCCGGCCATTGCCAGGGCAAACGTGCCGGCCACCAGTGCGGCGTAGAGGGCGGCCCCCGTCCAGGTGAGCTGCGATGCCCAGCGCGGCGCCCAGCTGCTCAGCAGCCAGCCCAGCAGGGGCAGGGCCTGAAGCGCGTGCATGCCCAGAAAGTGCGCAATGCGCAGGTCGCCGGCGCGGGTGCTCCAGCCCAGGCCGGGCAGGCCGGGGCCGCCGTCGGGGGCGCCCACGGTGTGCTGCAGGTTGTGAATCATCATGCCGCCCAGCACGCTGCCCACCAGAAACACCAGCAGCCCCAGGCGCACGCCCCACACGTAGCCCGCCGGCCCGTGCAGCGGGTGGTGCCACACCAGGTACAGGGCCCACACCGTCATCAGCGTGTTCACCAGGATAAAGAGGCCCATCAGGCCAAACAGCGCGCCATTCAGCGCCGAGCCGGTGTTGTAGTGCGAGGTGGTGCCGCGGGCGGCCTGCACAAAAATCACGGCCTGCTCCACGAGCATGCTCACGGCCAGGCCCCAGCTGAGGTAGAGCACGCTGCGTTGGGCGGCCTGCGGCAAATCGGCCAGCAGCCAGCCCAGCGTCCAGGCAAAGGCGATGATGGACAGCGAGAACTTCAGGGGCTTGAGCCAGGCCGGGGCGCCGGTCACCAGGCGGTGGTCGAGCAGCAGCCCGGCCACGGCCAGCACGGCCAGGGCCACGTTCAGCCAGCCGGTCCAGGAGAGCACGGGGTTCACGCGGTGCAGCACCCGCAGCGCCGAACCCACCGAGGTGAACACGGAATCCGCCGAAGCATCCGACGAAAAGAGCGAGGTTTGAAGCAGGGCAGTTTTCATGATGCGCAGTAAAAAGTGGAAAGAGAGTCGGGACCCAGGGCCGCCTCAGCCAAGGGCGCCCAGCAGCGAGAAAGCGCGCAGTGCCGCCAGCCACGCCAGCAGGTTGAGGGCCAGGCGCAGGTAGTTCAGCCGCAGCCACCAGCCAATGAGCCGGCTGGCGCTAGCCCCGGGGGCGGCGCGTTGCAGGCGCAGGGCGGTGGGAATGAAAAAGGCGAAGGTGGCCAGGCGCTCCAGCAGCGTGAGCAGGGCCGCGGCCAGCCACCAGGCGCGCAGCGGGGGCGGGGCCTGCCAGCTAGCCACTAAGCTCGCCAGGGTGAGCAAGGTGAGCGGCAGCGTGGTGACCATGCCCCAGAACCGGCGGCCTGTGTCGAGGTCGCGCATGGCGTCGCCGTTCACGGCGTAGCCCGTGGCCGTGCGGCCGAACCATTGCGGCAGCACAATGCGCGTTTCAAACAGGCCGGCGCCGGTGGCAAGGCCCAGGTTCACCACGAACAGCCACAGCAGAATTTCATAAACAAGACTCATGGAGCGCAATCCAGGGGGAAGACAGGCAGGCAGAAACGTTAGGCCGGGATTTCGGCGGTGGGGTAGAATTGCCGCAGGCCGAAATACAGCAGCAGCCCCACCGGCCCAAACAGGAAGGTGAGCAGCAGGCAGGGAATCAGCAGCCCGTGGGGCACGCCGCGCCGCTGGGCATCGCGCAGCTCCCAGGCCCCCGTCCACATGTCGAAGCAGAGGTAGTGCACCCAGCCCGCCAGCAGCGCCCACGGGTCGCGAAACAGCGCCGCCACCTCGGCCAGCGAGCCAAAGCCGCCTTCGTGGCCGTGCGGGCCCAGGTAGTGCGCCGTGATGAGCGCGGCGTAGGCCAGGGCCAGCAGCAGGGGCAGGGCCCCGCTCAGCACCACGGCGCGGGTGCCGCGCCAGCGCGGGGCCAGCACCAGCAGCGCCCAGCCCAGCAGGGCCACGGGGTTGGCGAGGGAAAACAGGAAGTCGGGCGTGGGCATAAGCGGCTGATGAGTTGCAATAGCTGGCTCAAACTTACGTTTTGCCCGCGCCGCCCACCCGCGCAATCGGGGCGAGACGACGGATTTGGCGGGTCAGGCAGCCATTGGGTAGGGGCAAAGCAACCCAGTGCAAGCCGGCCGAATCTTACCTTTCCAATCCTTTTTCCATCGTCACGCTATTCGCATGCTCCTTGCTCTGCCCGCGCTGGCCATGGGCGCCGCGCTGCGCCTGCTTCCCGCGCCACCTGCCACGGCCACACTCAGCGGCCACCTCGCCCACGCCCCGGCCGGCGATTCAATTCGGCTCGAATACCACCAGCACCTCTACCACCAGCGGGTGCGCACGGTGCTCAGCCCCACCGGCGATTTTAAGGTGACGGTGCCGGATTTGAAAGGCATCACGGGCATTACGTTTTCCTATGCGGGCCAGCGCACCAGCCTCTACCTCGCGCCCGGCGACGATGTGCGCATGACGCTCGACTTCCCGAGCTTCGACGAAAGCCTGCAGTACACCGGGCGCGGGGCCAATGCCAGCAACTACATGGCGCAGGCGCTGTGGAAATTTGAGTTTAGCCCCGCCCGTGCGCCGCGCCCGGCGTCCACGGCCCGGCCCACGCTCGCCCAGATGCGGCAGGAGGCCGACGACAACCGCCAGGCCCGGCGCAGCTTCCTGACCACGTTCGCCAAGGCCCACCCGCTGCCCGCCGATTTTGTGCGCGACCGCACCCTCGACATCGACCTGACCTGGGCCCACCGCCTGCTGCTGCATTCCGGGGGCTACCCCTCCCCACCGGCCTCGTACTTCGACTTTCTGCAGCAGCTGCCCCTGAAAACATTTGACCAGTACCTCGGCGACCGGGGCCTCAACGGCAACATGGCCGTGATGAACTTTCTGACCAACTACAATTACCGCCTCGCGCCCTCGGGCAAACTCAGCACCGACCCCGCCGAAGCCCGCCGGCACTACGCCCAGGCCCAGGCCGATTTTGGCCCCAGCACGGCCGCCCTCGACCGGGCCATGTACCAGTTCTACAGCTGGAAGCTCGATACCGACCTCGATGGCGTGCTAGCCGCTTATCCCACTTTCCGCACCCACAACCACGACTCCACCATGGCGCGCGACCTGCGCGTCCTCATCGGCCGGCAGCTGGCGGTGAAGGTGGGCAATCCGGCCCCGGCCTTTGCGCTGCTGAACCACGAGGGCCAAAAAGTGTCGCTGGCGGAGCTGCGCGGCAAGGTTATCTACCTCGATTTCTGGGGGACGTGGTGCGGGCCGTGCATGCAGGAAATGCCCGCCAGCAACGAGCTCAGGAAGAAGTTTGAGGGGCGCGACGTGGCCTTCGTCTACATCTCGGTGCGCGACAAAGAAGACAAGTGGCAGCAGGTGCTGGCCGCCGAGCACCTCACCGGTCCCAACAGCATTCACCTGCGCAGTCCCGAGGGCGACGACGTGGCCAACCGCTACCAGGTAACGGGCTACCCCACCTATTGGCTCATCGGGCGCGATGGCCGCATCATCACCCGCTCGGCCCCGCGCCCCAGCGAAGGCCAGAAAGCCGTGGCTGCCATCACCGCCGAGTTGGCCCGATAACCACCGGCCGCCAACGCGGTTACTATCCGGCGGCGGCCGCCACCCGCTGGCCAGTTTTTACGTATTTGGCACCTATGTCTTTGTTTTACTACCTGTTGGGTGGGCTGCTGCTGACTGCACCGGCGGCATTGGCCCGCCCACCCGCTGCCGTGCCCCGCGACACCATCAAGGGCCGGCCGGCTGTTCCGCGCCTGCCGCGCAACCGGTTTGTGGCGCAGTACGATTCGCGCTACTCCATCATCAACCACCACCTCACCACCATCAACGGCCTAAAGCTGGGCCTGGAGTTCAAGAGCCGCTTTCGCACCGGGGCGGCCATTTATTTCCTGAGCACCGGCGTGCCCACCCGCCAGGCCAAGCCCGACAACGCCGCCGAAGACGCCGACGCCCAGCTCCGTTTTCGCTACTTGGCCGCCTACGCCGGCTACGTGCTGCTCGAAAAGCCCCGTTGGGAAATCAGCGCCAACCTGCAGCTGGGCATGGGCTCGGTGTATGTACTTTATGAGGCCGACGACGGCGACCTCGACAAAACCCCACGCGACTTTTTGGGCGTAGCCGAGCCCGCCCTGGCGGCGCAATACCGGCTGCTGCACTGGGCCGGTTTCGGCACGGGCCTAGGGTGGCGGCAGCCGTTGTTTGTGCCCCGCGCCGTGCAGAAAGAGCTCAACGGCCCGGTGTTCTACCTGCGCGCCAACGTATTTTTGGGCGAACTGGTGAAAGTGCTGAAGCAGAAGGAACCGCTTTTCTCGCAGGAGGGGCTGCGGCGCGACTAGCCCTGGGCAGTGGCCCTCGCCCGCCTACAAGCTGCGCAGGGTGCCCGCCCGGTCCAGCTTGCCCGTGGCCGTCATCCGGAATTCGGGCACGTAGCGCAGCTGCTTAGGCTGCTCGTAGCGGCCCAAGCGCTCGGCCAGCAGCGTTTGCAGCCGTTGTTCGACCTCGGGCGCCAGGGCGGGGCCTTCGATGAAGGCCGTCACGGCCTGGCCGAGGCGCTCGTCGGGCTGCCCGGCCACGAAGCAGCGGCGCGACTCCCCGATTTCGGCCAGGGCCACGTCGAGCACCAGCTCCACCTTTTCGGCCGGTACTTTCACGCCACCCGAGTTTATCACAAAATCGGCCCGGCCCAGCCACTCGAAGGTGTGGGCGTCGAGCAGGTTCACCCGGTCGTTGGTGATGATGAGCTGGTCGTCGGTCACGTCGCCGCGCAGCGTGAGGCAGCCGCGCTCGTCCTGCCCCGCCGCAATGCCCGTGAACACGCGGAAGGTAGGGCTGGCCTCGGGGCCGCTGAGGCGGCGCAGGGCCACGTGGGAGCAGGTTTCGGTCATGCCATAGGTGAGGTACACCGGCACGCGCAGCGGCTGCACCTCGTGCTGCAGGGCGGCATCGGCGGGCGCGCCGCCTATCAGAATGGCCTTCATCTGGTTGAGGCGCGGAGCCAGGCCGGCGGCCAGCACGGCCTTGAGCTGCAGGGGCACAAAGGCGGCGAAGTCGAATTTGGCCTCGGCGGCCACGTAGGCAAACGGGTTGGCGTGTGGCTCCACAATGGTGAGGTGCATGTTGCGCTCCAGGCCGCGCACCAGCATCATCATGCCGCCGATGTATTCGCAGTTGAGGCAGACCAGGGCGCGGTCGCCGGGGCCGAGGTCGAAGTAGTCGGCCGTGCGCCGGGCCGAGGCCTCCAGCTGCCGCCGCCGCAGCGTGATGGGCGTGGGCGTGCCCGTGCTGCCCGACGTGGTGAGAGCAAACTCCTGCGTCCCGCTCAGCCATTGCCGCACAAAATCCAGCACCTTGGCTTCGTAGCCATTCACCGGGGCGTCGAGCTGGGCGGGGTATTGTTGGATGGCGGCGTAGGCGTATTCGCGGCCGTTGAGCAGGAGGGACGTGGGCAGGGCAGTGGTCATGCGGCAAAACTACTTGCGCGCCGCCGGCCGCCGCGGCCCCCGGGCAGAACGTTGCCCGGCCTCAGCTCAGCAGCCACCGCTGGTAGGTGTGGGCCGAAGGCGCCAGCCGCCAGCACAGGGCCAGCAGCATGGCCGCGCCCGCCCCCAGGTCGAACCACGAATGCGTGAAGGCGTAGGAGCCCAGCATGGGCAGCGCCACCAGCGCGGCCAAGCTGTTGCGCAGGAAAATGCGGCCCAGGTAAATGCGCAGGTTTTCTTCGGCGGGCCGGCGCAGGCTGGGCCGCAGGCGCCGGTACAGGGCCACCAGCACCACGGCCAGCACCGGCACCAGCGCCACCAGGCTCAGCAGGGCGGGCCAGGTAGCCAGCTGTGGCTCGGTGCTGGGCCCCGCGGCGGCGTGCGCGCCGGCCACCAGCACCGCGCCCGCCATCAGCAGGCCCTGCACCGGGTAGTGCAGCCAGTGCACCCGGCGAACGTAGCGAATGGCGCGGTGGAAGTCGGCGTCGGTCATGGCGGTAGAAGGGGCGCCGTCGTGGGGCAGGCCGCCCCGGGCTGGAGCGAAACACTTGACTTTGCGGCAAATAATGGCTAATATAGGTTCTCCATCAAGCTCTTCCGCCATGAACTCCCACCCGCAAAGCCCGACCTCCGCCGCCCCGGTTTCCAACTCGCAGCCCCAGGCCCTCACGCCGGAGCAGCAGCAAGCCCGCGCCCAGGCCAAGGCCGAAAAGAAAGAGCGCAAGCACGAGCGCCTGCGGTTTTTCTTTGGCTGGTGCGAGGGCTGCCGGGCCTTTGGGGAAGGGTTTTAGAGGGACGCCGGTCGCCCGTTCAGCCCAGCTGCGGGCACTCGAAGCCTTTCCACGGCGATGACGGCCACGAAGCCTGCCGCATACGTGAGCAGGTCGAGCAAGGAAAAAGCCGTGCCCAGCACCACCCGGGCCAAAGCCGAATGCTGAAGCCCTAGCCACCGCAACCAGTGAAAATATTGTCCTGCCTCCACCGCGCAGGCCACCAGCAGGGCCAGCCAGGCCAGCGGCCACACGCCCGCCTTCAGCACGCTGCGCAACAGGCAATACACTAGCACCACCGCCAGCATATCGCCGATGTAGGGCCGGATAACCGCGTCATGCACGTAGCGCGCAATGCCTATTTCAACCAGCAGCACGCCCACGCCCGCCCAGAAATAGCCTTTGCGAAACGTGAACATGGGTCGGGGCCTTAGTAAATGGAGCGGCCTGCGCGGCAGAGGCAAATGTAGTTCGCCCACAAAAAAAGGCCCGCACCGAAGTGCAGGCCTTTTTTCTACATGAGTAATACCCCGCCACTACGGGAATTTCGGAAATTTCGAGAAGTCCGGCTGGCGCTTTTCCATGTAGGCGTTGCGGCCTTCTTTGGCTTCGTCGCTCAGGTAGTAGAGCAGCGTGGCGTTGCCGGCCAGCTCCTGAATGCCGGCCTGCCCGTCGAGCTCGGCGTTGAACGACGACTTGAGCATGCGCAGCGCCAGCGGGCTTTTTTGCAAAATCTTGTGGCACCAGGCCACGGTGGTTTCTTCCAGCTGTTCCAGCGGCACCACTTTGTTTACCAAGCCCATGTCGAGAGCTTCCTGGGCGTTGTACTGGTCGCAGAGGAACCAGATTTCGCGGGCTTTTTTCTGGCCCACGATGCGCGCCAGGTAGGAGGCCCCGAAGCCGCCGTCGAACGAGCCCACGTTGGGGCCGGTCTGGCCGAAGCGGGCGTTTTCGGCCGCAATGGTCAGGTCGCACACCACGTGCAGCACGTGGCCGCCGCCAATGGCCCAGCCGGCCACCATGGCCACCACGGGCTTGGGAATGGAGCGGATTTGCTTCTGCAGGTCGAGCACGTTGAGGCGGGGCACGGCGTCGTCGCCCACGTAGCCGCCGTGGCCGCGCACGCTCTGGTCGCCGCCCGAGCAGAAGGCCCGGCCGCCCTCGCCGGTGAGCACCACCACGCCGATGTCGGTGCGGTCGCGGCAGATGTTCATGGCCTCAATCATCTCCTGCACCGTGAGCGGCGTGAAGGCGTTGTGCACCTGCGGCCGGTTGATGCTGATTTTGGCAATGCCGCCGTACTGCGTGAAGAGGATTTCTTTGAACTCCTTGATGGGCGTCCAGCTGATTTGTTCGGGCATGTTAGGTTCGCAGTTGGGGTTAAGAAAAAGCTTGTTTCACCGCGGCGCGGTATTGCTCAAAAAACGCCGCGTTGGTTTTAGAATCCGTGAAGACTTCCAGCACCGCCGCACCGGTTTCGGCTGCAAAGAAAACCGGCAGCGCGGCTTCAAGTTCAGCAAATGCCGAAACCGGGAAGTAGCGCAGGTTAAAATCGCGCGCCGTGTTCTCGGCCGTGAGTTGCTGGCGCGTTTCGAAAAACTCGTCCAATTCCGGCTGCTGGCGCGGCCCGTCGATGATGCGGAAAATGCCCCCGCCGTGGTTGTTGAACAGCACCACGCGCAGGTTGGGCGTGGGGTAATTGTGCCAGAAGGCGTTGCGGTCGTAGAAAAACGCCACGTCGCCGGTGAGCAGCACCACCGGGCGGCCGGGCTGGGCTAGCGCCGCGCCCACGGCCGTGGAGGTGCAGCCGTCGATGCCGCTGGTGCCGCGGTTGGCAAACACCTCGATGTGCCGGCCGTGCGGCAGCCCCAGGATGTTGGCGTAGCGCACGGCCATGCTGTTGGCCAGGTGCAGGGCGGTGTGGGGCGCCAGGGCCGCCAGCGCCAGCCGGAACGCCGAAAACTCGTTGAAATCCGGCGCGGGTGCTGCGAAAAACTGGTTCAGCAGAGTAGCCGCCGCCGCATCGGCGCGGTGCCAGTCGCTGGTCAGAGTCTCCAAAGCGTCGGTGGCGCCGTCGCCGGGCGGCAGGTCGGCATTGGCCAGGCCCTGGAAGAAGGCGGCGGGCGTGAGGCGCACGATGTCGGTGGTGCGCCGGAACGTGTCGGAAGCCGGGCCGCTGGCCTGCACGTGCCAGTGCTGGCGCGGCGCGGCGTCGCGCAGGAACAGCTTCAGCGCTTTCGAAATCAGCGACTGCCCAAAGGTGATGAGCAAATCGGGCCGCAGCGCCGCTTTTTCGGCCGCTGGCAGCCCGGCCAGAAACACGTCGTGCCGGTGCAGGGCAAAATCATACGCCGCCTCTGGGCCCGCGCCTTCCGCTGCCTCGCTGTCGCGCAGCTCGGCCTCGCCGCTTACGTTGGCAATGACGTCGGCCACCACCGGGATGCCGTGCGCCGCCGCCAGCCGCCGCAGGGCCGCCTCCAGCTTGGCATCCACGGGGTGTTGGCCGGCCACAATCAGCACGCGGCCAGCAGCCAGAATTTCGTGCAGTAGGCCCGGCAGCGGACCGGTATTCAGCGTGGAGTAGTCCGTGTCGCGGATGATTTTCACGTCCTGCTCGTAGTGGGCCTCTTCGCCGGCTTTGGGGTAGAAGGGCTCGCGCAGCGGCACGTTCACCTGCACCGGGCCGGCTGGGTAGGTGCCCGCCAAGTTGATGGCCTCGTTCACCAGGCGCTCGGCGTGCCACTTGGCATCGGCGTGCGCCGTGTCGACCGGCCATTCAAACGCGCCCTTGGCGTGGCGGCCGTAGAGGTTTTGCTGCCGAATGGTCTGGCCGTCAAGCTGGTCTATCCACTCGGGCGGCCGGTCGGCGGTGAGCACCAGCAGCGGCACCTGCTGAAAAAACGCCTCGGCCACGGCCGGCGCGTAGTTCAGCCCCGCCGAGCCGGAGGTGCACACCAGCACCACCGGCCGCCGGGTGGCCTGCGCAATGCCCAGCCCAATGAAGGCCGCGGCGCGCTCATCGGGCACCACCCGCAGCCGGCCCGCAAACGCCGGGTGCCGGGCAAAGGCCAACGTGAGCGGCGCCGAGCGCGAGCCAGGCGAAAGCACCACATCGGTAATGCCGTGGCGGGCGCAGATTTCGGCGATGTTGTAAACGGCCTGCATAAGGTCAGTTATCAATTAATAGTTAGCAGCAAGCAGAGGTCAGCGGCAATTTGGCTAGCATGGAGCGGTATTTCTCCAACTGTTCACTGCTCACTAATAACTGTTCACTGTAATACCGTGGCTACGGTTTCCAGCTTCATTTCGGTTTCCTGCCACTCGCGCTCGGGGTCGGAGTCGACGGTGAGGCCGGTGCCGGCGTAGAGGATGGCTTCGTCGTCGCGCAGCTGCAGGCAGCGCAGGTTCACGTAGAGGCGGGCCACGCCGGCGGCCCCCACGTTCACCGGGCCCAAGAAGCCGCTGTAGTAGGCGCGGTCGTAGCCTTCGTGCCGCTCAATGAAGTGCATGGCAGCCTGCTTGGGCATGCCGCCCACCGCCGAGGTGGGGTGCAGCAGGCGCAGCATGTCGGTGCCCAGGTTGGGGAAGGGCACCTGCCGCAGGTTCACCTCAAAGTCGGTGCGCAGGTGCAGCAGCTGGCCGGCCACCACGGTGCGCGGGCCGGTTTCGTGGTACTCGCGCAGCCGCAGCTGCTTGAAGCAACTCACGATGTAGCGGGCCACCAGGGCTTGCTCTTCGATTTCCTTTTGGCGCCAGATGGCCGTGCGCGGCGTCACCTCGGCCGTTACGGGCTGGGTGGCGGCCAGCGCCATGGTGTGAAAGGTGCCGTCGGTCGTCACCTCGGCCAGCACCTCGGGCGTGGCGCCCAGCCAGGTGCCCACGCCCGGCACGCTCACCAGCGACACAAACGCCCGCGAGTACTGCTCCGTCAGCTCCAGAAACGCCGCAAACGCATCGAAGCCGGCCGGCAGGGGCCGGCGCGCCGCGCGCGAGGTCACCACCTTCACCACTTCCTTGGCTTCGATGGCCGCCACGCCTTCTTCCACCAGCTGCGTGTATTCGGCATGGGTGGCGGGGCGCGGCGCGGGCTGGGGGCTGCGGTGCCAAGCCAGGTGCTCCAGGGGCGCGGCGGCCAGCCAGGCGGCCAGACCGGGGACGATGTCGCTGGCGGCGGGGGCCACCGTCACGGTATCGGGCTCGGCCACGTCGTAGCGCACGTCGGCGGGCAGAAACAGGGCCGGGTTGTGGTCGGAATCCCGGAACGGAAAAAAGGCGAAGCCGGCCGGCGCCTGGGCGTCCAGGGCCGGGGGCAGGCCGGTGAAGGACGCTTCGAGGCTGCGCGCCACCAGCAGGCGCGGGTGCTCGGCGCCGGGCTCGCGCCACAAGGCCAGCGGCCGCCCGGTGCGCAGCGCACCCGCCGCCAGGTGCCGCAGCCGGGCCCGCGCGTCGAGGCCAGCCGCCGCGGCGGGCCAGCGCAACTGCCGAAGTTCGAGGGCCTGCATCTACGCTTGCTTTTCGCCGCCGGGCAGGTCAATCACGGCCATGGTGATGCGGCTGAGGCACACCAGTGCCCCGGTTTCTTCGTGCGTGATGCGGATTTCCCACACCTGCGTGCTGCGGCCCACGTGCACCGGCGTGGCGCGGCCGCGCACCCAGCCGTCGCGCACGCCCTTGAGGTGGTTGGCGTTGATTTCGAGGCCCACGCAAGCCTGTTTCGTGCGGTCGACGCGCAGGGCGGCGGCGATGCTGCCCAGCGTTTCGGCCAGGGCCACCGAAGCCCCGCCGTGCAGCAGGCCCATGGGCTGGTGGGTGCGACCGTCGACGGGCATGCGGCCTTCGAGGGCGTCTTCCGACACGGCCGTGATTTCGATGCCAAGGGCGTGGGCCAGGTTGGGCCGCGAGTCCGTCCAGCGCTTCACTTCTTCCAGGGTCATGGGGCAGGGGCAAGGCTGCTCAAAAACGCAAAACGGCCTTTGAACAGCGGGTTGAGGGGTAGGGGGCCAACGGCCGGGGCTAAAACCCCGTACTTTGAACGATTGTTGACGGATTGTACCGCAAAACTACCACGCAACGTGAGGCCCCGGACCATCTTCCTGCTGCGCCACGGCCAGACCGATTTCAACGTGCGCGGCATCGTGCAGGGCAGCGGCGTCGATTCGAGCCTGAACGACACCGGCCGCCGCCAGGCCGCGCAGTTTTTTGCGGCCTACGGGCACGTGCCCTTCGATAAAGTATATACCTCGGCCCTGCGCCGCACCCACGAGTCGGTGCAGCAGTTCCTCGACCTCGGCCTGCCCCACGAAGCCCATGCCGGCCTCAACGAGATAAGCTGGGGCGTGCGCGAGGGCACCCGCATCACGATGGAAGAAGACGCCGAGTACCGCCAGGTGCTGCACGGCTGGGTGAACGGCCGCACCGACGCCCGCCTGACCGGCGGCGAAAGCCCCGAGGAAGTAGCCGCCCGCCAGCGCCCCTTCATCGAGCTGCTGAAGGCGCGCACCGACGAGCAAACCGTGCTGGTGTGCATGCACGGCCGCGCCATGCGGGTGATGCTGTGCCAGCTGCTCAACTACCCGCTCAGCGCCATGGAGGGGTTCGAGCACAGCAACTTATGCTTGTACAAGCTGGAGTACACGGGCACGGTGTTCACGGTGAAGAACTTTCTGGACGTAGCCCATTTGCAGGTGGCAGAGTAGGGGGTACAATTGTTTCGCCAGGCATTGCGGTGTCATCCTTGCGAAAGACTCGCGCATTGCCCGGCTAAAAATGAGCATTGACGTACGGACACTCGCAAGACGCAAACATTGTCTGGCCAACTTTTCGGGCTAATTTTGGCCTCCTCAATCCAAGCGCGACAAATCTGATGGCCGAAATCATAAAAATGCCCAAAATGAGCGACACGATGACCGAAGGGACCATCGCGGCCTGGCTCAAAAAGGTGGGTGATAAAGTTAAATCCGGGGACATCCTGGCCGAAGTCGAGACCGACAAAGCCACCATGGAGCTGGAAAACTACGAAGACGGCACCCTGCTCTACATCGGCCCCAAGGAAAAAGAATCGGTGGCCGTTGATGGCATTCTGGCCATTGTGGGCAAGGAGGGTGAAGACTATTCGGCCCTGTTGTCGGGCGCTCAGGGCGGTGCTGCCGCGCCGGCTCCGGCCGCGGCGCCCGCGCCCGAGGCGCCCAAGGCCGAAGCCCCGGCGGCTCCTGCGC
>NZ_JAELXR010000016.1:0-111442 GCF_016427455.1 Hymenobacter miniatus | reverse complement strand
CATCTGCACATCCTGTTCACTAAGGCAGGCAGTAGCACAATGTTCGCAGGCGGCGATGCAGGCGTTGAGGGCGTCGAAGAGGCTTTGGTTTTGAGCGTGCATGGGGAAAAAATTGTGGTCGGCAATGGTATACAAGCGTTTACATCCCAAAGCCGACCTTGTTATGCACTATGGCCAGTTCTGCCCTGCATGATTCGCACGGTTTACTAAAAGCGTTCTATTGCTCATCGCTCAGCTGACTTACCGATGTGGTCAGGCATTGCTGCCGATACTCGGTGGGCGAAGTGCCCGTTTCGCGCTGGAACTGCCGCGACAAGTGCCCCAAGTTGCTGTAGCCCAGCTCCCGCGCTACCCGGCCCACGGGCAGGGTGCTTTCACGCAGCAGGCACCGGGCCGCTTCCACGCGTTGCCGGATGACGTAGTGCTCCAGGCTCAGGCCCTCGGTAGCCGAAAATACGTCGCTCAGGTAGGCAAACCGACGCTGCAGCCGCTCGCTGAGCTGCCGCGAAAAGTGCCCGCTGCGCAGCGCCGCCGGCTCGGTGGCCAGCAAGAGGGCGATGATTCCCTTAATTTGAGCCACCAACCGCTGCTGCGGGGAAAGCTGGTCCAGGATTTCAAAGCCTTCTGCTTCCAGGCACTGCCGCAGCCGGGGCCAGTCGATGGTGGCGGCGTCGTCGCGCAGCTCCACTTCCCCCAGCTCTACGCGCAGCGGCACCAGCCCAAGCTCCACGAGCTGCTCGCGCACCACCAGGATGCACTTTACACAGACCATGTGCCGGATATAAAGGAGTGTGGAGGCCATGAAGGGTGGATTACAGGGCCGGCGATACAGCGTTCTGGTCGGCGGGCGGCGTCAGCGGCTGCGCGTCCAGTTCCTGCGGGTGCTCGTCGAGGCCCACTTCCCGGTGGGAGGCGAAGTATTGGGCCAGGGCCTTCTCCCCTACCAGCCAGAAGACGACCGGCGTGACGATGATGTCGAGGAAAGTGGAGCTGAGCAGGCCGCCGAGGATGACGGTGGCCACCGGATACAGAATTTCCTTGCCCGGCGCGTCCTTGGCCAGGGTGAGGGGCACCAGGGCCAGCGCCGCCACCAGGGCCGTCATCAGCACCGGCACCAGCCGTTCGAGCGAGCCGCGGATAATCATGGGCATCCCGAACTTCTCGCCCTCGTGCTCCACGAGGTGGATGTAGTGCGAAATCATCATGATGCCGTTGCGCGAGGCAATGCCTGTCAGGGTGATGAAGCCCACCAGCGAGGCGATGCTGAACGTGCCGCCGGTAAGCAGCACCGCCACCACCGAGCCGATGAGGGCCAGCGGAATGTTGAGCATAATCTGCCCGACCATGTAGCTGGACTTGAAGTGCGAGAACAAGACCAGGAAGATGCCGGCCAGCGAAAACAAGCTCAGCCAGAGAATCTTCTGCGAAGCCGACTGCTGGCTCTCGAACTGCCCGCCGTAGGTGAGGTAGTAGCCCGGGGGCAGCTTCACCTGCGCATTCACTTTGGCCTGAATCTCCTTGACCGTGGAGCCCAGGTCGCGCTCGGCCACGTTGAGCGAGATGGTGATGCGGCGCTGGGTGTTTTCGTGGTTGACGGTATTCGGACCCGGTTCATAAACGATGTCAGCCACCTGGCTCACGGGTATCATGGCTCCGTTGGGCGTTTCGATGCGGGTCTGGCCGATGGCGGCGATGTCGTTGCGCTGGGCCTCGGGCAGCTTTACCACCAGGTCAAAGCGCTTCTGCCCATCCAGCATCTGCGAGACGACGGCCCCCTGAAACAGCGTTTCCAGGTCGCGCACCACTTCGCCGCGCTCCATGCCATAGGCCCGCAGGGCATCATCCTTGGGGCGAATGAGCAGCTGGGGAATCTGCACCTGCTTTTCCACCTGCAGGTCCACCACGCCGGGAACGGTGCCGGCGGCCGCGCGCACTTCGTTGGCGTAGCGGCGCAGCTCCAGCAGGTCGTTGCCGAACACTTTGATAGCCACCTGCGCCCGCACCCCGCTCAGCAGGTGGTCGAGGCGGTGGGAAATGGGCTGGCCGATGTTCACGTTCACCCCGGTAATCAGGCTGAGCTTGTCGCGCATGTCGGCCAGGATTTCGTCGCGGCTGCGCATGGTTTTGCCTTCCTTCTCCAGCTCGGCTTCGGTCTTGAAGGCCACCTCGATTTCCGAGTTGTTCACCGATTCGGCGTGCTCGTCCAATTCAGCTCGGCCGGTGCGGCGGGCAGTGTAGGCCACCTCCGGAATCTTGAGCATCTGCTGCTCGCCCAGGGTGCCCAGGCGGTTGGACTCGGTGAGCGAGGTGCCGGCGGGCGCCGAGAAGTTGACCGTGAGCGAGCCTTCGTTGAAGGGCGGCAGAAACTCGGTGCCGAAGAAGGGCACCAGGGCCGCGGCCATTACAAACAGCAGGGCAGTCGAGGTTAGAATCAGCTTGGGATGCCGCAGCCCCCAGCCCAGCAGGCGGGTATCTTTCTTTTTCAGCCAGCGCACCAGCCCGCCGTCGGTTTCGGGGTGGTCCATCTGCTTCATCTTGGGCAGCAGATAATAGCACAGCACCGGCGTGACGGTGAGCGACACAAACAGCGAGGCCACGATGCTCGTGATGTAGGCAATGCCCAGCGGCGCGAAAATGCGGCCTTCCATGCCCTCCAGCGCGAACAGCGGCAGGAACACCAGCACCACGATGATGGTGGCGTACACGATGGAGTTGCGCACCTCCGAGCTGGCGGCATAGATGACCTTTAAGACCGGCTGCGGATTCGTCCGCTGCTTGTTTTCGCGCAGACGCCGGTACACGTTTTCCACGTCCACGATGGCGTCGTCGACCAGCTCGCCGATGGCAATGGCCAGCCCGCCCAGCGTCATGGTGTTGATGCTGATGCCGGCCGCGCGGAACACCAGGGCCGTGACCAGCAGCGAGAGCGGAATGGCCACCAGCGAAATGAAGGTGGTGCGCACGTTCAGCAGGAAGGCAAACAGCACGATGACCACCAGAATGGCCCCGTCGCGCAGGGCCTCCTCCACGTTGGAAATCGAGGACTCGATAAACTCCGACTGCTTGAACAGGCGGGTATTCACCTGCACGTCCTTGGGCAGCGAGGGCTTCAGCTCGACGAGGGCTTTTTCCACGGCTGCGGTCAGGCCCACGGTGGCGGCCCCGGGCTGCTTCTCAATACTGAGAATGACCGCCGGCTTGCCATTGACGCTGCCGTCACCGCGCTTGAAGCGGGCGCCAAACTCCACCTTGGCCACGTCGGCCACGCGGATGGGCGACTGCTCGCGGTAGCCGACGATGATGTTTTCAATGTCGGCAACCGAGCGCAGCCGGCCCAGGTTGCGAATGAGGACTTCCGAGCCGTTGCGGTCGAAGAAGTTGCCGGTAGTATTCAGGTTGGACTTGCGCAGGGACTCTTCCACCTGGTTCACCGTCAGGCCCGTGGCGTTCAGGCGCGGCATGTCGAGCAGCACTTGGTACTGCAGGTTGTCGCCCCCGATGGGAATGACCTGCGCCACGCCCGGGATGCTGAGCAGGCGCTGGCGCACGGTGTAGTTGGCCAGCGTGCGCAAATCGGCCGCGTTGGTCTGTTTTCCTCCCGATAGCCCCACCAGCATTATCTGGCCCATCACCGAGGAGATGGGGCCGAGTACGGGCGTAATGCCCTGCGGCAGCTGCTCGCCGGTGGTTTGCAGCTTCTCGCTCACAATCTGGCGGGCGGTGAAGATGTCGGTGCCGTAGTCGAATTCTACAAACACCATCCCGAGGCCAATGGCCGAGTTAGAACGCACGGCCGATACCCCGGTGGCACCGTTCAAAGCGGTTTCCACGGGCAGGGTCACCAGGGCTTCCACTTCTTCGGGGGCCATGCCCGGGGCTTCCAGGAACACGGTCACGCGGGGCCGGTCCAGGTCGGGTAGCACGTCCACCGGCAGCTGTTTGGCCGTGTAAGTGCCGGCAATGATGAGGCCCACGGCGAAGGCCAGCATGAGCAGGCGGTTCTGCAGCGCAAAGCGAATTATCTTGTCAAGCATGAGTTATTGGGGAAGTGCAGGTAAGAGAAGGCGCAGCCCGGGGCCGGGCCGCAGGCTGTCCACGTGCGCCACAAAGGGCTGAGCGCCGGGGCACCCGTGCAGGTGCAGCCGCTTGGGGGCACGGCGTGGGGCCGGCGGCAGCAGGAAGCCCACCAGCTCCAGGGGCCCGCGGGCAAACCGGCCGTGGGCTCCCAGCTCGGGAGCCGCTTCGTCGGCCGGGCCGGCGGTGGGATAAGCGGCCACGTGCCACCACACCGCCAGCGGCTCGCCCAGCAGCCGAAAGGGCTGCGCCCCGCGCGCCTTAAGGCCGGCCCGCGCGGCCGTGGCGTGAATGAATTTGGCCAGCTGCCCCGGCGTGGTAAGCGTGTCCGGCACCGGGCCGGCGTCCCGCCACCGCGTCACCCGGCTCTGCAGCAGCCAGGTGGCCCGGCCCCGAAAGCCGGCCGTGGTTTCGGTGGCCCCATCGGGCCGCAGCTGGGTGGTGTAGGCCTGGCCAGCCACGACCAGTATTTCGCCGCCCCCTTCGGCCTCCCCTACCGCGTAAAGCAGGGGGCGGGCCGTGAGCGTGTCCAGCGCCACCATACACCGGGCACTACCCGGCGGCGACGAACGCAGGCGCCCACCCGCCCGCTGGTGCTGAGCGGCCAGGGGCAGCGTCAGACCAAGCAGCAGGCCCAGGCCGATTCCGCCGCCTTGCAGCGCGGGCCGGCCCCCCGGAAGGCGACGAAACAAGTAATTGTACATGCGCGGGCAGGCGGCTACTTGCGCGCCGAGTTGTGGTTGCTCACGAATTGCCACTGGCCGGCCGCGTTCTTGCGCAGCACGCTCGTGGCTACCCCGCGCCGCTTGATGGGGGCCGGCGTGGCAGCATCCTTGGGCCCTTTTTTTAGCCCGATGGTGTAGGTGTAGCTCTCCGTGGCGAAGGCGTAGGGGCCGTCCACCGTCACGTCGGCCTTGTAGTCACTGTAAGTAAACGAGCTGAACTCCTTGAGCTCGGGCCCGAGGTGATGGTCCCGGTAGTGGGCGTAGGTGCCTTCCCGGCTGCCCGATTCCAGCACCACGGAGTTGGCCGCGAACAGCCGGGTGGTACCGGTGGTGTCGAGTTTTTGCACGGCCTGCTGGTACTGCTTGAGCACGGCCCGCACGGCGGCTTCGTCGGCCGAAACGAGCGGAGTAGTCGCGGCAGTGGGCGCGGCGGTTTGGGCGAAGGCTGGGGCCGCGAAAGCGGGCACGGCGAGCAGGGCAACGAGAAAACGACGCATAGCAGGCAGGGACAGAAATTACTGATTGAGGTAAATGGACTTGAGCTGGTAGGTGCCGGTCGTGACCACCCGGTCGTTTTCGTTGACCTGGCCCTGCACCAGCACGGTTTGCTGCCCGGTCACGGCCCCGGGCTGCACGAAGCGAATCTTGAAGCGCTCGGGCTCGGTGTGCACGAAGACCACCGGCTTTCCGTTGAGGTCGGTGATGGCGGAGGTGGGCACGGTCAGCTGCGGCTTGCCGCCGCCGGTCTGGCCCACGACCTGCACGTTCACGGCCTGGCCGGCGCGGTAGGCGGTGCCCTCCTGCGCGTCGAGCTCCAGCACCAGCTGGCGGGCCTGGTTCACGGGGTTCACTACGTTTGAGAACACCACGAGCCGGGCGGGCTCCCCGGCCTGGCCTTGCAGGCCTTCAACCCGGAACACGGCGCCGGGCGTGACCTTGGCCAAATCCTGGGCAAACACCTGCGCTTCCACGCGCAGCTTGCCGGGGTTGATGACCCGGAACAGCTCGTCGCCCTGGCTTACTTGTTGACCAACCGCCAGATTAAACACGTCCACGGTGCCGCTCACCGGCGAGGTGATACTAACGCGGCGCTGGCTGGCCTGCCCGTTCTGGATGCCGGCGTTCTGGCGGGCCTGACGCAGGCGCAGCTCGGCGGCCACCACGTCCTTGCGGGCGGCGATGTCGGCGATGCTCTGCAGGCGGGCGTAGTCCTGCTGGGCGGCGCGCAGCTCGGCCTGGGCATTGGCCCGCTCGGTACTGAGCCCGATTTGTTGGGTGGCGTCCAGGGTCTGCTCGATGACGGCCAGCGTCTGCCCGGCCCGCACGGGTTGGCCCACTTTCGCGGCCAGACTCACGATGCGCCCCCCCTGCGGCACCACGATGCGGCCTTCCCCGCCCGCGGCGGCCGACACCGTGCCGTAGAGCGTGGCCCGGCTGTAGGTAGTGGAGAATGCCGCGAGGGTGGTCTGTACCTGAAACAGGAACTGGCTTTCCTTGGGCAGCAGCACCTCGTCGGTCAGGGCCACGCCGGTGCTGGCCTTGGCGGTGCCGCCGTGGTCTTCGCCACCGTGCGCCTGCACCAGGGCCGGGGGCGGCAGCAGCACGGTCAGGACCAAGCCAGCCGCGGCCGTGACGGCCAGAATTTTATGAGTGGTTTTCATGTCCGTTGAGCTTTAAGGAAAGGGGGTGCGGCGGCTGGCCGTCAGGGCCTGCTCGGAGGTTTGCATCGCGGGCTCCGGCCGCCGGCGGCGCATGAGCAGGGCCGTCAGCACAATGCCGAGCACGAAGGCGCCGACCAGCGCCAGAATGGTTTTCCAGGAGGAGAAAAGCGAGCCGTCGGCGTGGGCGACCTCGGCCGCTACGGGCAGCTTCTCTCCCACTTTAATGCCTTCGAGAAGCATTAAATCGGCCTTGTCGCCGGCCACGATGTTGGCGGCGAAGCTGTAGGCTTTGTTGGCCGGAAACTGGCCCTCCACGAGGTAAATGCCCGGCTCTTTTTCCGTCACCGCCCATTTCAGATTCGCATCCTCCGGGTTGGTGAGCGTCAGCTTGGCCCCTTTAATGGGGGCGTTGGTGGCGTAGTCGGACAGGAACAGGCGCAGGTCGGCGGGCTTGCCGCCTTCCAGCGGCTCGTAGCGCAGTAGCACCTCGAACTGCTCCGAGAGGGCCGCCACCGAAAAGGAGGTCGCGCCGGCCGGGGTCGACGCCTTGGGCGCGCCGTGGTCTTCGCCCCCGTGGGCGTAGGCCCCGCCACTCAGCAGCAGGCCCAGCAGCAAAATCAGGAGTTGTTTCATGTTATTCACCCCGCAGGTAGTTAAGTTCGATGAGGGCCTGACGGTAGTCGCGAATGGTGGTCAGGTAAGTATTCTGAATGGTAAAGGCCTGGTTCAGGCTCTGAATCAGCACCAAGTAGCTGATTTCGCCGGCCCGGAACAGGCGCTGCGATTGGCTGATGATGGCCCGCGACTGCGGCACGCCGGTCTGCTCGTAGTAGCCCAGCGAAGCCGAGAACTTGCGCGTGTCGGCCAGGGACTGCTGGTAAAGGGTGCTCAGCTCCAGGCGCTGGGTTTGCAGCTGGTAGCCGGCGGCCTGCGAGCGGGCCGTGGCCGCCTGCAGCTGCGAGCGGTAGGTCCAGAACCAGATGGGCACCGACACGCCAAACTGGAAGCGATACTTGAGGGCCGAGTTTTCAAAGGCCTGATTCTGATAGCCCACGGTCAGGGCCGGGGTGCGCCGGGCCCGCACCAGGCTGATGCCCGACTGGCTCAGGGCCACGTTCTGGGTCGCCGCCGCCAGCGTGGGGCTGCGCACCAGGGCGGAGCTGTCCTCGGTGGGCAGACCCGCGAGAAGTGCCCCGCCCGTCTGCACCAGCTCGGGGCCGCTGCGGCGCAGGTCGGTGCTGGTGGTCAAGGCGGCCGTGGGCTGGCCCAGCAGCAAGCCCAAGCGGCGCTGGGCGGCCTGCCGGTCGGCAGCGGCCTGCTGCAGCTGCACGCTCACCTGCCGGGCTTCGGCGTCGGTGCTGATGCGCTGCAGGGAGGTGACTTCGCCGGCGGCAAACAAGCGCTCGGTGGCCACGCGCAAGGCGCGGAACAGGCTGTCCTGGTAGGTGAGTTGCCGCACCTGCGCTTCGGCGAACTGCAGGCTGAGGTAGGCCAGGCGGGTATCGCGCAGCACCGAGGCCCGGCTTACGTCGCGGTTGCGCTCGGCCAGCGTGATGCCGGCCTCGGCCACCTGGCGCTGGCGCCGGTACACGTTGGGCAGGTCGATGGTCTGCACCACGCCCGGCGCCCACCGCTCGCCCGTGGGGGCCGAGAACAGAAAGTCCGGGTTGGCGGGCGCGAAGGAGCCCCGCTTCAGGGCCCGCTGCTCCTCGATTTCGCGGTCTGACTGCCGTAGCCGCGGATGCCGCCGCAACGTCAGGGCTTCGGCGCTGTCCAGGCTGATGGGGGTTTGAGCCCGCGCAGCTTCCGGCAGCAGCCCGAGCAGCAGCGCCAGCACCAGCAGCCCTTGCGCCGCACATTTCATTTTGAGGTACTTCATGTTATCCGATTAGAGTCCGGCTAGGGGCCGCCCACCGTTGCAGCAGCGGACGGCCCGAGACGGAGGAGAGGGTCCGGACGCACTGCGTCCGAAAAACAGGCTCCGCCTACGCCTTTTTCACGAGGGCCATGCCGCACTTCGGGCAGCTGCCCGGCTTGGTGCTGGCGCTGCCTTCGCACTTCATGGGGCACTCGTAGGCCGCGCCCACGGCCTTGCTGCCCGGGGCGGCCGCGTCGAGCTTGTCGAAGCGGGTGTTGATGGCTTTGCCGTCGGCCTGCAGGCTGACGATGGCAGTGCGCACCTTGGCCCCGGCGGGCAGCCTGGCCACCAGGTGGTCGTCGCCACCGGCTGCCAGCGTCACCGTGGTGGTTTTGTTATCGGTGGTTTGCACCATCACCGTGCCCGAGAGCGACTTATTGGGCACGGGGGCCATCTTGGCGGCGAGCAAATAGATGTGCAGCTCACCGGCCTGCTGCACCAGCTCCATGTGGTAGGGGCTGGCCGAGCGCACCACGCCGCCGTGCGGGGCCACGTGGGCGTGGGTTTCGCCGGGGGCCATGTGGGCGTCCTGCTTGCCATCGGCGTGGGCGTGCTGGGCCTGCGAGGCCAGCGGCGTCAGGGCGAAAAGGGCCGCAACGGCCAGGGAAATTCCAAAAAGCTTCATGGGAAACGGGTAAATGGGGGTATGGTGAGGGGGGAGAATGAGGGGCCGGTAACGGCCATTTCGGGCGTCGCCGCCGGCTGCCCGGATTACATCTTGTCGGCGTTCTTGTCGTGCCAGGCTTTGAATTCGGCGATTTCCTTCTGCTGGGCGTCAATCATCTTCTGGGCCATCTCCTTGAGCTTGGTGTCCTTGCCGTGAGCCAGCTCGGCCTTGGCCATGTCCACGGCGCTCTGGTGGTGCACCGTCATCATCATGTTGAAGTTCATGTCCGGGTCCGCCACCATTTTGGGCATGTTCTGCATCATGCCGTCCATCGAAGCCTTCATCTGGCTGGTGAAAGGGTCGGCCGGGTCCATGGGCTTGTAGTTGTTGGGGGCGGAGTCCAGCCGCTCGGCAATGGGCTCCATCTCGCCGATTTCCTTCTGCTGGTCGGCCTTGATTTTCTCGGCCATCTGCTTCATGGTGGCGTCCTTGCCGTCGCGCAGCTCGATGTCGGCCATGGCCACCGCGCCCTTGTGGTGCTCCAACATCATGTGGGTGAAGTCGTGGTCGGTGTTGCCCTTCATCTTCATGGCGCTCATCTTGCCCATCATGTCGTTCATGGACGCCATCAGGGGCGAGTCGCCGGCGGTGCTGCTCTCAGTCATTTTGGAATGGTCCATGCCGGCCATGTCCCCCGTAGCGGGTTCCGTGGTGGCCGTGGAGGTTTCCGTGGTCGTGGTATCAGCGGTTTTGTCGCTGCTGCAGCTGCCGAGCAGCAGGGTGCCCGAACAGAGGGCGGCGAGGAAAAAAGCGGACTTTTTCATGCGTTTTGGATTGATTGAGGGTTGGGAATTGGAATTGAAAAACGGGGGGCACCTTAGCTGGCGGCCGGGCCCTGCACGTTGATGGTGAAGTCGCCGGTGTGAATCTTGCCGGCGTGGTTGAATTGCAGGAAGACCCGGTACAGGCCGGGGGCTTCGAAGTTGGTGTTGAAGCCAATGGCGGGGCCTTTGTCGGCCTGGTCGTTGGGGTGCACGTGCAGGTAGCGCTCGGTGTCTTCGCTGATGACCACGACGTGGCCCAGGGCCCCGAGGTAGTTGTCCAGGTCGGTCACGGGCTTACCGTCCTTGCTGATGGTGATTTTCATGCCCAGCAGCTGGCCGGTGTTCAGGGGCTTGTCAAACGCCAGGGTGGCCGAGTAGCCGTCCTTTTCCCATTGCATGTCGTCGTTCTTGAACTTTACTGGCGCGTAGGCCGGGCCCTTTACCGAGATGGGTTGGCGGCCCAGCTGGTGGCCCGAGCCCGTGGGCGTGTAGTCCTGAAACAGCACGTAGTCGCCGCCCTTGGGGAAGGTGTAGGCGGCCTTGTAGTTGCCCTGCGCGGTGTACTCGGGGTGCTCGTGGTAGAACTGGCCCAGGTCCTTGCTCACAATGATGAGGTGAATCTTCTTCTCGTGCACCACCGCCAGCGGCACGGGTGCGGCTTCGTTGCCCACTTCCTGCGGCGTGAAG
Source organism: Hymenobacter miniatus (assembly GCF_016427455.1). NCBI lineage: Bacteria > Pseudomonadati > Bacteroidota > Cytophagia > Cytophagales > Hymenobacteraceae > Hymenobacter > Hymenobacter miniatus. The sequence goes on along the minus strand of NZ_JAELXR010000016.1, from coordinate 100,946 downwards.
ACCAGCTGCGAGGGCTGACCGGCGGTGAGCTGCATGGGCTGCGGCTCGAACTTCATGGCGTAGGTCTTGCCGTTGGCCACTTGGTCGTTGTGTTCGAGCTTCATGCCGCACTTGGGGCACTTCTCCCCTTCCTTGGTGCTGGTCACCTCGGGGTGCATGGGGCAGGCGTAGGTGTGGCCGCTGGCGTGGTCGGCGGTGCCTTCGGCCGGTCCATCCGTAGGCGTCGTAACGGTGTTGGTGGCGCTGCTCGACGTAGAATCGGATGAGCAGCTGGCCGCGGTGAGCAGGCTGGCCACGGCCAGCAGGGAAATGGGTAAGCGGAACATAAAATGGGGTATGGGTAAGGAAATGGGCGCGCCAGCAGTGGCGGCCCGGGGTCAGTGGCGCCGGCTCAGGCCTGCCACTGCTGCCAGAGCACGAAGCCCAGGGCCGCGGCCAGCACGGCGTAGAGCAAGCCCGTGAGCAGGCGACGGAGCGGCCCGCGGGGTGGCGGGCCGGCGGCCGGTTCGCAGCAATCTTTCATTGCGGAGCAGGGGTAACCCGGAAGATGGAGGGGGAGGAAAAAGCCGTTTTAAACGGCGCGACGGGCAAACGAAAAGGCCCGCCCCGGACACAGCATAGCTGTGCCGGCGCGAGCCTTAGCGCGTCGGGGCAATCAGACAGTCAGCGACTGAATGAAAATGCGGATGTCGGGTATTTTGGGTTTCAGCTGCCGGCGAGCCACCAGCAGCACGGGCCGCGTGCGGTCCCATTGTTGAAAACGGACCATCAGGGCCAGCGGGGCCGGGGGCAGGGCCACCGGCATAAACGCCATCTTCTCGATGCCGGCTTTGGGCGGGTGCGCCAGCGAGGCCCACACGGCGGCGGCATCGTCCTGGCAGCAGGCTCCTTTGGGGCCGTGCTTATGCGAACCCGGCGTTTCGTGCTCGTCGTGGTGGTGCTTGGCGGTGGCGCCGTGCTCCTTTCCGTGGGAATGGGGTACCCGGTGCTCGTGCCCTTGCTTATGCTCGTGCGCTGGCGTACCGGCCGGGTGCTTATGCGCATGTCCGACAGCCGGCGCAGTGGGCATGGCCAGCGCGCAGACGACCTGCCCAAAGAACACGTTGAGGAAGACCACCAGCAAGGAGGCCGCCATCGTGCGTCGGGAATGGGTCTTGAGTCGGAACATTGGTACGAAGCAACGACAAAATTATTGGAAAGGTTTGAAAGCCGCGCTACTCGCAGGAAAGGATTCCCTTGGGTGGCTGCCGGCGGCACTCCCAGCCTATCCGGTTGTAAATGCGGATTTTAGGCCGTCAATAGGGGTTGCCGCTCGCTAGCCGAGCCCTTGCCAAATTGGTCAGTTGGAACTCACCTCTGGTAATCTTACAAGCCCGGCGGCTTAATCATGTACAACCGCCGCTGAATAATGGCGGGGCGCGCGAATGTTGCAAGCGCTAAGCTCAATTCTACACATCTATTGCCAACGGAAAGGAGTTTAGCAAGTGTTGATAAGTCAGCCGCGGATTCCCGCGGCTGCGCACTGTACCTTACCTGTTATGGAAACCACCCAGCATCATCATCCGGCTCCTGCCGCGCCCGTGGGGCCGCCCCCGGCCCCCATTGCCGGGACCGAAACGGCGACCCTCAACATCGAGGGCATGACCTGCGCTTCCTGCTCCAACTTCGTGGAGAAGGCCCTGAGCCGCACGCCCGGCGTCAAAAGCGCCACCGTCAACCTGGCCAGTGAAAAGGCCACCATCGAGTACCTGCCGGGCCAGATTGACCGCGCCGGCCTACGCGCCGCCGTGGAGCAGGCCGGCTATGGCGTGCACGAGGCCAGCCCCGCCGTGGCCGCCAACGTGCTGGCCTCCGACGAGGAGCTCGACGCCCGCAAAGCGGCCGCCTACGAGAACCTGAAGCGCCGCTTCCAAGTGGCCGTGGCCCTGGCGGTTGTGGTGATGGGTTTGAGCATGCTCATGCTCTGGCCCGCCATGATGAGCCGCGTGTCGATGCCCGTGCTCAACTACGTGCTGCTGGCGCTGACCCTGCCCGTGCTGCTCTATAGCGGCCGCGAGTTTTTTGTATCCGCCTGGAACGGCTTCCTGCACCGCACGGCCAGCATGGACACCCTCATTGCCGTGGGCACCGGCGCGGCGTTCCTGTACAGCTTGGCCGCGACGCTGATTCCGCACTGGTTTCGGCAGCACGGCATCCTGCCGGAGGTCTATTATGATACCACGGCCACCATCATTGCCCTGATTCTCTTGGGCAAGGTGCTGGAGAGCCGGGCCAAGTCCAAAACCTCGGCCGCCATTAAGGCGCTGATGGGGCTGCAGGCCAAAACGGCCCGCGTGGTGCGGGGCGGCCAGGAGCTGGACGTGCCCATCGAGCAGGTGCTGGTGGGCGACGAAGTGCTGGTGCGCCCCGGCGAGAAGGTGGCCACCGACGGGCTGATTCTCACCGGCAGCTCGGCCGTGGACGAGAGCATGCTCACCGGCGAGAGCCTGCCCGTGGAGAAAAAGGAAGGCGACAACGTGTTTGGCGCCACGCTTAACAAAACCGGTTCGTTCCGCTTCCGCGTGAGCAAAGTGGGCGCCGAAACCATGCTGGCCCAGATTGTGAAACTGGTCGAGGAAGCGCAGGGCAGCCGCGCGCCCATTCAGCAGCTGGCCGATAAGGTCAGTGCCGTGTTCGTGCCCGTGGTCATCATGATTGCCATTGCCACGTTCGTGGTCTGGTTTGACTTCGCCCCCGAAGCCAGCCGTGTACCGCTGGCCCTCGTGGGCTTCGTAGCCGTGCTCATCATCGCCTGCCCCTGCGCGCTCGGGCTGGCTACGCCCACGGCCATCATGGTCGGCACCGGCAAGGGCGCCGAGCACGGCGTGCTGATTCGCAACGCCGAGGCGCTGGAGAAAGCTGAGAAAGTGACCACGGTGCTGCTCGATAAAACCGGCACCATCACCCGCGGCGAGCCCGCCGTGACGGATTTTGTGCCCACCAACGGCGACACGCCCGCCCACCTACTGCCCCTGCTGGCGGCCGTGGAGCGGCAGAGCGAGCACCCGCTGGCCGAAGCCGTGGTGCGCTACGCTGATTCGCAAGGGGCCGCAGCTGGCACCACGCCGCTGACCGCCACCGCGTTTCAGGCCTACGAGGGCCGAGGCGCCGGCGCCACTGTCGACGGACAGGTTATTCTGCTCGGCAACCGGCGCTTGCTAAGCGAAAACAACGTGGTGCTTTCCTCGGAAACGGAGCAGGCCGCGGCCCAGCTGCTGAGCCAGGCCAAAACGGTACTCTACGCCGCCATCGGCGGGCACGTGGCGGCCCTGATTGGCGTGGCCGATACGGTGCGCGAGTCGAGCCTGGCGGCCATTCAGGCGCTGCAGGCGGACGGCATTGAGGTGGTGATGATGACCGGCGACAACCAGCAAACGGCCGCGAAAGTGGCCGAGCAAGTGGGCATCAAGCGCTTCTTTGCCGAGGTGCTACCGGCCGACAAAGCCAGCAAGGTGAAGGAGCTGCAGGCCGAGGGCCGGGTGGTGGCTATGGTGGGCGACGGCATCAACGACGCCCCCGCCCTGGCCCAGGCCGACATCGGCCTGGCTATGGGCGGCGGTACCGACGTGGCGATGGAAGCGGCCGGCATCACCCTGATGCGCTCGGACCTGCATGGGGTGGTGACGGCCATCGACCTCTCGCGCCAAACCATGCGCACGATTAAGCAGAACCTGTTTTTTGCCTTTATCTACAACACGCTTGGCATTCCCATCGCGGCGGGGCTGCTGTACCCCTTCACGGGCTGGCTGCTTTCGCCCATGCTCGCGGCTGCGGCCATGGCCCTGAGCTCGGTGTCGGTGCTCACCAACTCGCTGCGCCTGCGCGGCTACCAGGCCAAGGCCTAAGCCGGGCTATTTCTCTCCCTTTTGTTCTCGTTCTCATGGATACTTCTCAGATAATCGTGACCCTGGTGGGCGTTGGCCTGCTGGCGTTTGTCGGCTGGTTTTTCTTTCTGGCGCCGCACCGGGTGGCGGCCGCCGTGTCCTCGTCGGCGGGCGTGCAGCAGGTCGACATCGTGGTCAAGGGCGGCTACTCGCCCAACGTCATCGAGGTGGAGCACGGCAAGCCCGTGCAGCTCAACTTCTACCGCGACGAGGAAGGCACCTGCTCGGAAGAGTTGCTGCTGCCCGACTTCAACATCCGGCGCGACCTGGCCCCATTTAAAACCACGGCCATTGAGTTTTTGCCCAAGCAAGCCGGTACCTTTGAGTTCACCTGCGGCATGCACATGCTGCGGGGCAGCCTGGTCGTTAAATAAGGGTGATGCTACAGTCCGCTACTTCGGTGTTGCCGGCCCCCGTGGCCGGTGCTACCCGCCTCTCCATTCGCAACATGGTGTGCCCCCGCTGCCTGCGGGTGGTGCAGCGCGAGCTGGAAAAGGCCGGGCTGGTGGTGGACAACGTGGCCCTGGGCGCCGCCAACGTGCGCACGGCCGATGGCAGTCCGGTGGACCTGCCGGCGGTGGAAGCCGCGCTGCAGGCGTTCGGCTTCGCGCTCGTCGACGACCCGCGCGACCAGCTGGTGGAGCAGGTCAAGGCCCTGGTGGTGGAGCTCATTCACTACACCCCGGCCGAGCAGCAGCCCTACCAGACCTACTCCCACTTCATCAGCGAGCGGCTGGGCCGGTCCTACGCCTACCTCTCGCACCAGTTCTCGCTGCGCGAGGGCCTGACGCTGGAGAAGTATATCATCCGCCAGAAAGTGGAGCGCGCCAAGGAGCTGCTCAGCTACCAGGACGCCAAGGTGGCCGAAGTGGCCCGCCTGCTGGGCTACAGCAGCGCGGCGCACCTGACCAACCAGTTCCGGCAGGTGACGGGCATGTCGCCGTCCGACTTTCAGGCCCTGGGGCCCGGCAGCGCGGGCCGGCTGAGCCTGCACGACTTGGCGTAAAGCTGGAAACTTTACAACGCCGGAGGGCGAATTGTGAGCATACAAGGTGGGGCTTAGTCCGTTAAGAAGAAGGAGCATTTCCTCCATCATTCCGACTTAAAATCCTTTTCCCATGCTACGTTCCCTCCGCCTCCCCTTGCTGGCTTCCCTGTTCGCCTTTGGTGCCCTGACTTCCTGTAAAAAGGACGACGCCGATGGCCTGATGGTCATCGCCCACGACGACAGCGTGTACATGCGCAACATGCACGAAGCCATGACCATGATGGAGGCCATGCCCAAAACCCAGGACCCAGACAACGACTACTCCTCCATGATGATTATGCACCACCAGGTGGCCATCAAAAACAGCCAGGAGGAGCTTAAAAGTGGTAAAAGCGCCGAGATGAAGGCCATGGCCCAGTCGATTATCGACAAGCAGCAGGCGGAAATTGCCCAGTTCAACGCCTTCCTGTCGAGCCACCCGGCGCACGCCCCGGCCGTACCCGATTTCAACACCCTGCAAATGATGAACATGATGCAGATGATGAAAGCCGTGGATTTGCGCCCCTTGACCGGTGACCCGGACTTCGACTTTGCACAACTCATGATTGACCACCACCAGGCCGCCGTGGAGAACTCCGACGCCCTGCTCAAGTACGGCCGGGAAAACACCACCAAGGCGCTGGCCCAGCAAATCATCACGGACCAGAAGATGGAAATCAAGATGCTCCAGGATTTTCTGCTAGCCAATAAAAAGTACTAAGCAGCGGCTTGTTCGCCTCAACAAGAGCGGCTTTACAGGAGCCGCTCTTGTTGAGGCGAACAAGCCGCTATTTATGGTGCATGCCTTACTCCACATTTTGGTGCCCGGCGTGGTGGCGTTGCTGTTCTATGGGCCGCGCTGGCAGCGGGCGTGGCTGATTCTGGCCGCCGCCCTGCTGCTTGACGTGGACCACCTCTGGGCAACCCCAATGTTCGACCCCAATCGGTGCAGCATCAATTTCCATCCGCTGCACACCTACTGGGCCATGGGCAACTACGCCTTTATGTTGTTCCCGACCGTGACGCGGGTGTGGGCCGTGGGCTTTCTGCTGCACATGGTCCTCGACTACGCCGAGTGCCTGCAGTTGGGCGTGCTGCTGCCGGGGTGAGTCACCGAGTAAAAAGCATTATTTCCTTGCCCAACGCTCCCAACGCTTATGGAATCCTACGACACGCTGACCGAAGCCCTGCAAGCCCTGCGCCGCCAAGGCTACACCGAAGATTTTAACCTGCGTCCCGACTGCCTGTACTGCGCGGCCTACGACGTGCAGCTGCCGCCGGAAGGCTTTCGGGTCGATTCCGTGTTCCGCTTTGAAGGCGAAACCGACCCGGCCGACCAGTCCATCCTGTATGCCATCAGCACCACCGGCCTCGACCTGCGCGGGGTGCTGGTCAACGCCTATGGCGTGTACGCCGATTCGGTCACGGCTGCCATGGAAGCCAAGCTGCGGCTGCCGGCCGCCTGAGCCAGCTGCCCGTTCTCCTCGTCCCTTACTTTTTTCCCCATGCCCCTATGAAGGACATGCCTACTCCTCCCCCGCTGTTTCCGGACTACCTGTTATGGGTATGGTTTGGCCTGACGGCCCTATCGGTCGCTTACGTAGCCTGGGACCTGTTCACCCGCACCCCGGAGATGAAGGTCATGAAGTGGGGCTGGGTGCTGGTTATGCTCTACACCGGGCCCGTGGGTTTGCTGATTTACTGGTTTTCCTGCCGCGAGCCCTCCCCGGGCACCCATGAGCAGTTCATTGCCCCCCTATGGAAGCAAGCGGTGGGCTCCACCATCCACTGCGCGGCGGGCGACGCCACCGGCATCATCGTGGCGGCGGTTATCACCGGCTTTTTCAGTTTGCGCATGGGCGTGGACATCTGGCTGGAATACGCGGCCGGGTTCGCCTTTGGCCTGCTCATCTTTCAGGCGCTGTTCATGAAGGATATGATGGGCGTAAGCTACGGCGAGGCCCTGCGCAGCTCGTTTCTGCCGGAATGGATGTCGATGAATGCCATGATGGCCGGCATGCTGCCCACCATGGTGATTCTGATGACGCGGGACATGCGCGCCATGCAGGCCACGTCGCCCTGGTTCTGGGCCGCCATGTCGGCGGCCACGCTGGTGGGCGTGGTGGTGGCCTACCCCGTGAATTACTGGCTGGTGAAGAACAAGCTCAAGCACGGCATGGGCACCGAGCGCGCCCTGGGCCACGGCGGCGCGCCCCTGCCGGAAGCGCCCGCTACCGCGCATGCGGGCCACGATATGGCGATGATGGGCATGGCCGGCATGAGTCACGGTGAACCAGCGGCTACTCTGGCGCCTGCCCCGGCTGCCGCGCACTCCGGCCACAACATGGCCGCGATGCCGGGCATGGACATGGGGGATGGCGCACAGGTTTCTGGGCTTCGTAAAGCTGTTGTTACCCTGCTCACGCTGCTTATGCTGGCGGCGGGCTACTACCTGGCCGACCGCTACGGCGACTTGTCGATGCGGCCGGGGGAGGCCATGGGTGACATGCCCGGCATGCCCATGCCGGGCCACCGGATGTAGCCGGTCCGGGCGGGGCAGGCGTCAGCTCACGACGGCAGGATGGTGATTGGGGCGCGAGTTCTGTGCAACTTAGCTGCTTTATTAGCCCTACGTCCTTTTATGTCTGCCGCGCTCCCGCCCCTCATCCAGCAATACAAAGCCGATTCCGAGTCCGTTTACAACACCTGGTTTATCAACAACGAGGAGCGGCTCAAGGCGTTTCGCTCCATCCGGCGCGGGGTGCAGCAGGTGGTCAAGGACATCAAAGCCGGCAGCTTCGGCAACGATTTTAAGGGCACCTCGCTGGAATTCGTGCTCAGCGTCATCAGCGAGCAGAAACAGGTATTTCAGGGCGCGGCCCACCCCTTCTACTGGAAGCCCAAGCTGCGCATTCCCGATATTTACGAGCACGAGGACAACAAGCGGGCCTTCGGCCAGTTTCTGGAAAGCTGCCTGGCCGCCACCACCGAGCAGCAGCTGCTCAAGGAAATCGATATTCTGGACCGCCGCAAAATCAAGGGCCTCGGCCCGGCGGTGGCCAGCATCCTGTATTTCCTGCATCCTACCCTGATGCCGCCCTGCAACACGGCCATCGTAAACGGGTTCAACGCCCTGTTCGGGGAGAAAATCAAGCTCGGCTCCTGGTCGGAGTACCTGCGGATGCGCGCCCGGCTGCGCGACCTCAACCAGGAGCACCGCCAGCACCTGAGCCTGGACTACGGGGCGCTGAGCGGCCTGCTCTTCGATGTGGGCGTGAAAAAGATGATTGCCGGCGACCAGCAGTTTGCCACCGACGAGGACCGCGACAAGTACCAGCAGCAGGCTCAGAAGCGCCACAAAGAGGTGCAGAGCGAAGCGCAGGAGGAAAACCAGCACACCGAGATGCAGCACCATTTGCTGCGCATCGGCAAGGCGCTGGGCTGCGACGTGACCACGGCCATCAACGACCGCAACCGCCTGAGCGGGGGCCAGAAGCTTTCGTTTCTCTGCCTCGACCAGCACCCCGAGTTGCCCGTGCCGGCCGACGTGGCCAGTACCATTCGCCTGATTGACATCGTGTGGTTTGCGCCCGGCACGAGCCGGGTGGTGGCCGCTTTCGAGGTGGAAAAGAGCACCAGCATTTACAGCGGCATCCTGCGCCTGACGGACCTGGCGTTTTCCATGCCCGAAAACGAAACGGCTTTGTATCTGGTCGTGCCCGATGCCCGCGAGAAGGAAGTACAGGCCCAACTCTCGCGGCCGGCCATCCGGGCCGCCGGGGCGACTATCCACTACATTCTGTTCTCGGAGCTACGCCAGCACTGCGAAGCGCTGTGCAAGTTTGGCGACTCGCCGGCGGCGATGCGCAAGATTGCGAAGAGCGTGGTAGGCTAACTACATTAAAAGCGTTTTACATGTGTTGTACAGACGCAACAAAATGGTTATATTTGGCCGTATTTGTTGCGTCTGTACAACATGAATTGGTACGCCCTCTCTGATTTAGCCATCCTGCGTGAACTGGGCAGCAGCCTGCGCCAGGTTCGCCTGAACCGCAATCAGTCCCAACAGGCAGTGGCCGACGCGGCGGGCATCGACCGGGCCACCCTGAGCCAGATTGAGCACGGCCGGCCCACCTCCCTGCTCACTTTCGTGCAACTGCTACGCACGCTTGAGCAGCTCGATTTACTCGATAGCTTGGTTACCAAAGCCGAAATCAGTCCCTTGGCCATGGCGCGTCTGGCCAAAAAGCAGCGCCGCAACGCTTCGCCCGCCTCCCCCACCCCACCGCCTGCCTCCACGGAATGGTAGACCTCGCGCTTGTTCGTCTGTGGGGCCAGCTGGTGGGCGCCGTGCGCTGGGACGCCGGCCGGGCCGTGGCCACGTTTGCCTACGACCCCGCCTTTGTCAAGTCCGGCCTGCGCGTGGCGCCGCTGATGATGCCCCTGCCCGCCCGCGCCGACCAGGTGTACGCCTTTCCCCGCCTCAACCCGGACACCTACCACGGCCTGCCGGGCCTGCTCGCCGATGCCCTGCCCGACCGGTTCGGCAACCAACTCATCAACGCATGGCTGGCCACCCAGGGACGCAACCCCGCCGACTTCTCGCCCTTGGAGCGCCTGTGCTACATCGCTAACCGCGGTATGGGAGCGCTGGAGTTTGAGCCTCAGGTGGGCAATAGCGCGGCCGGGGCCCAATCCCTGGAAGTCGAGGCCTTGGTGCACCTGGCCCAGGACGTGCTCAACCAGCGCGAAGGGTTTCAGGCCAGCCTGCGCGATGAATCTTCGGACGGGTTGGCGGCCCTGCTGGCGGTGGGCACCTCGGCGGGCGGGGCGCGGCCCAAGGCCATCATTGCCTTCAACGAGGCCACCCAGGAGGTGCGCTCGGGCCAGGTGACCGCGCCCGCGGGCTTTGGCTACTGGCTGCTCAAGCTCGACGGCGTGCGCGACCAGGCCCTGGCTGACCCGCAGGATTTCGGGCGGCTGGAGTACGCCTACCACCTGATGGCCATGGCCAGCGGTTTGAAGATGAGCGAGTGCCGGCTGTACGAGGAGGGCCCCCGCGCCCACTTCATGACCCGGCGCTTCGACCGCACGGCCGAGGGAGAAAAAATCCACGCCCAGACGCTGTGCGCGCTGGCCCACTACGACTACAATCAGCCCGCGGCCTACTCCTACGAGCAGGCCTTCCAGGTGATGCGCACCCTGCGCCTCTCCTACACCGCAGCCGAGCAGTTTTTCCGACGGATGGTATTCAACGTGGTAGCCCGCAACCAGGACGACCACACCAAGAACATCTCGTTTCTGATGGACGCGGCCGGGCAGTGGCAGCTGGCCCCGGCCTACGACGTGGCCTACGCTTACCAGCCCGGCAACCGTTGGACCAGCCAGCACCAGATGTCATTGAACGGCAAACGCGACGGCTTCACCCGGGCCGACCTCAAGGCCGTGGCCCGGGAGATGAACATCCGCGGGGCCGACGATATCGTGACCGACGTGCTCACGCAGGTGGCAAGGTGGCCGGAGTTTGCCGTCGCGGCGGGAATGACGCCAGAACGTACCGTGGCTATAGGCAAGGCGCATCGGCAGTTAATGTAAAAAGACAAAAGCCATGCTTTTTAAAGGAAAGGCCCGGTGTCAACATTACTGGTAGTAAAAGCAAAATGCCCAACCAGAATGTGGTTGAGCATCTTGTAATTGGGGTCGGGAGGCGAAATGAATCACTGTCCGATAACGTAGACCGGCACCGCCTGCGCATCGACGCCCCGGCCCGTTTCCTTTTTCACCTCTTTGCCATCCAGCAAAATGGCGCAGGTGATTTCAGATGCCGTTGTGCCTCCGTCAATGCTGGCCAGGATGGTCAGGTTGTCGCCCCGTTTCATGGTGCGCTTAAACCGGTAGCTGGCCGGGAGGGGCGTGTTGTTGAGCGTCGTGTTGCCGCCGCTTTCGTTGGTGTAGCTCAGGTAGTCCGATACCGGGGCATTTGAGGTGACCTTGTACTCTACCTGGTATTCTTTCGGCCCAGTGGGAGTAGCGTCATCTTTTGAGCAGCCGGAGGCCGCGGTCAGGGCTGCGCAGCTCAGCAGCAGATAGGCAAGTCGTTTCATAAGTCAGAAAGGAAAGGTTAGCGGAAGTGATAGCGCAGGCCGACGCTGGCCATACCCGGCCAGCGGTCGATGAGCGGGTTATTGAAGAGGTAGCCTTTGGTGCCGGTGGCGACCAGGGAGAGGCGGTTGCCCAGGAAGACATCGGCTTCGAGACCGGCTTGCGGGCCGTAGGTGAAGCGCTGGGACTCACCCGAGCCGGTAGGCAGCTCCCCGCTGCCGTTCTGGTAGGTCCACTCGTAGCCGGCGCCCCCGCCCAGCAGCAGGTGGATGTAGGCCACCTCCCCGAGGCGGAACAGTTGGGGGGAGAGCAGCACACGGCCCTGGTAAACCGAGTACTCCCCGCGTGCCGGCAGGGTGCCGTGTTCGTAGCCCCCGCTCAGGCGCAGGCCCAGACGGTCGCTGAGCATGGGCGTGTAGCTCAGCTCGTAGTAGTCGCCCGTTTCCGAGCGGCCGACGTGGGTGCCCCAGGCGGCAAGGTGTTTAACGTGGCGTTGCGCGGAGGCCGGCAAGATGCCGACCCCGGCGGTCAAGAGCACCATCAAAAGAAGCTTTTTCATAGGGCTAGCGCGGCCGGTTACGGTCCATTTTAATGAGCGCATTCCGGCTCAGGGTCGAGGCGTACACGGCTTCGGCCGCCTGGTGGGCCGGACCCGCCTGCGAGGCTTCCATGAACAGGCGGTCCCCCTGCTCGCGCAGCTGCATGGCCTTAATCATGTTGTCGTTAGAGGAATTGAGGGCGGCCATCCGCTCCCCCTCCGTCATGGCGTAGCGGCCCGGGTTTTTCAAGGTGGCCTGCATCTCCACGCTTTGCGCGGTCATCTCGTCGGCAATCTTGTAGTAGTTCACGGCCATGGCCAGCTTGCGCTTGGCCATCATCTCCTCGGCCGCAAACAGGGAAACCGTCGACTCCTCCCGCTTGGCCTGGTACTGGTCGCTGGTCAGGTTGCCGTTGGGGTCGGTGGAGCTGGACCCAAAGCGTGAGAACACATCGTACATGGTGTTCACGTCCTGCGCGGGGTTGGTCAGCTGCAGGGCCTGTCGCAGGCGCTGGGCTTTGGCGTAAACCGGCATCATCTGGTTGGTCTGGCTCCGGCCCGACATGGCCAGGGCCCGCGCAAACAGCTCCTGCGGGTTGGAAAGCCGCAAATCCTGGATGCTCTGCACCTTGCGCAAGTCTGCCTGCACCTGCTTCTGCAAGTCCAGGGCTTCCTGCGTCAGGCTGCGGACCTCACTGGTGATGTCCTTGGTGACGCCGGCAATCTGGCGGGCATCCTTCACGACCTGGTAGTTCTGCACGGTGGAAGACCACTGCTGCAGACGCTTAGCAAACTCGCCAATCTGCACGCCCATGTGCAGCGGGTCATTGACCACCATCTGGGCCCGGGCTAAACCGGCCGGAGCGAATACCAACGCGGCGGCCACCAGGGCCGGAAAAAGAGTCTTTTTCATGGTTGTAGAGTTGATGAATGGAAAGGGTTAGCGTCCCGACGCCGTGGCCGGTCCCAGCTGGCCAGCGGCGGCCGTGGTAATGAGGATGGGGTAGCCGTCGGGCAGCAGCACCTCCCGCAGCTTAGTGCGGGTTTTCGGGCGGCTGAGCACGTTCATGGCCACGCGCCCGCCCACGCCCACCACCGAGTTGGCGGCCGAGGCCGAGCGGTCGATGGCGGTGCTTACTTCCTGCATGGATTGCTGCTGCAGGTCCTGGCCGGCCAGGCTGGCATCCTTGGCAACCCGCTTGACCGGGTCAATCATGATGCCGGGCAGGTAGTTGTAGTCGTAGATGCTGGCCGCCACCCGGGTGGGCCCGAGGCGATTGACTTCCAGCATGACGTTGTTGGTGCCCACGCTGGCAATGCCGGCAAAAACGGAATTCTTGGGGAAGGTTACGCCCGACACCACCGCATCTTCCTGCAGGCGCAGCAGGACCACCGAGCCGGTGCGCACCTTCTGCTCCCCATTTATCACGCACTTGAAAAACACGTCCGGCGTGAGCTCCGCTTGGGTGCCCTGGGCCATCATCCGGGCGGAGTTACCCACCTTGACGGTATTAAAGCCATCCCGGCCGGCAGCGTTGGCGCGATTGGCCAGGGTTTGAGCGGCTGCTTTGGGGTCACGGAAACGCTTGCCCGTCATGCGCTCGTAGGCGGCACGGGTTTCGGGCGGCGAGGAGCCCAGCATGGCCAGCACGTCCGGGTCCGTTTCAAACGGGGTGCCGTCGGTATCGGTCGCGGGCAGCAGCCCGGCCCGCAAGCCCCGACCAACCCGGTAGCTCGCCTGGCGGGCCGAAGCGCCTACTATCTGGCCGGGGCGACGCCGAGGGACCACCAGCGTTTGCGCGTGATAAGAACCCGTGGTGGGGTCCTGCAGAGTCGTTTCAATCGTGTCCACGTCGGCCGCGGCCAAGCGGGCTTCCTCCTGCCGGCGGCGGGCGGCCAGGGTGGCCGCCGCGGCCCGCCGTTTGCGGCGCAGGGCCTGGCCCAGGGTATCGGCCACAAACGCTTCCACTACTTCATCGGTGTTGGGGCGAACCGGCGTGCTCTGGGCTTCCAGTTCCAGCCGCCGCTGCTGCTCGATTTGCGCCGAGGGCGAAACGGGCGCGGCCGGCTCGGTGGGCGCGGCCTTAATTTCCGGTTCGATGTTCTCCGAAGCTGCCGCCACAACTTCCTTTTGTTGCTGGGCGGCCTGCGTGGCCGAGCGCAGCCAGAGGAACAGGCCCCCGGCGACCAGCAAGACCAGCAGGCCGGTCAGGGGTATCCAGTTGTTGCGCAGCAGCTCCAGCGGAGTTGCTTTCGCCTTGTCCGCAGCGGGCCGGTCCGCTCCCAGGCGTTCGTGGTCGTCGTGCTCGGCTGAGCCCGTGGAATGAGAGTGAGTATGTGGGTTTGCAGGTTCCATAAGTGGGGCTGGGTTAGATGGTGGAGGCCCGATTGATGACCCGCGACGGCACTGGCAGCACCAGCACCCGGGCCCCGTTCAACTCGCGCAGGGTCACTTCCAGATAACCCCGGTCAGTCGCCGCGTAAAGCGGAATGGCGTAGGTCAGGTAGCCAGTGGTGCGGCCCGACACGACCTGATTGGTCCCGCCGCCGGAAGGGGCCAGTGGGCGGCGCGCTTCGTTCTTTTTCTTGGCCAGAAACTTCTTCTGAGCGTTTTCCACCAGCTGGAAGTCGGTGAAATCGACGTTGTAGTCGATGGCCGAGTGGTTGATGACTTTGAAGCGCAGGTAGGTAAAGTCCCGGTCGTTGCGCACGTTGGCCAGCGAGAGCACCAGATCGTTGTCGACCACGGCCACCGACTGATGCTCCTCCCGGGACTTGCGCAGCGCGGAGAGCTTGCCTTCCACCGCGGCTTTCTTTTCCCGCTCCTTGTCCAGTGCCAGCCCATTTTCAGGTGCCGAGCCCGTCACGGAGCCAGCACTATTGCTCAGACCCAGGGCCCCGTCTTTTTGGAAGTCGTAGAGCTGCAGTACGGGCCGGTTCACGTACACGAGCCGCCCCATCCAGTACTTGCTGCCGAAGCGGATGAGCATGGGGGTGGGCGGCGCGGACTTGCGGCGGGCGCGCACAAACACGGCGTTGGCTTCAATCTTGACCAGGTAGTTATTGGCCATGCCCACGTCGACCAGCGACACGGGGCCGCTGAACACGAGGTAGGTGGTGGAGCTGTCCGACACGGCCACGTCCAGCAGCGTGGGGGCGGCGTGCACCGCAGAGGAAGACGGCCGCAGCATGGCCGATGGGAGAGAAGTGGTTTGGGCTGAGCTGGCCGAAGCCAGCAGCACCGGCAGGCCCAGGGCCAGCAGAAGTTTAGAAAACATGGAAATACGCTTTAGGAAGGGAGAGACTTATTTGCCGGGCAATACCGGGGAGGCCTGATCAGGGGCCACGGGGGAGACCGGAGCGATGCCGGCGTCGGGAGCCGCGGCGCCCGCGCTGCGCTGGGCTTCAAGCAGGGCGCGCTGCCGGTCGGCTTCCTGCTCTTTCAGGGCTTGCAGCTCTTCGTGCGACACCTGTGGGTTGTAGGGGATGTAGTCGAAGTTGGTGATGAGCAGCCCGTAAGGGTTGGCGTCCGAGCGGTTGGTTTCGGCCAGGTTGAACTTGGCGGCCAGCGGCAGGGGCTCCTTTTGCTCGCCCCCGATAAAGATGCGCTGCTTGATGTACACCCGGCCCGACCAGGGCCGGTGGTTCATGTCGATGCTCACACTGTCCACCGTCACCACGTTGCGGGCGGCGTAGCGCTCGTAGTTCTGCAGCACCTGCCCGCGGGTGAAGCCGTCGTAGATGCGCCGGCCCCCGCGGCCTTCGATGAGGGGCAGGGCGGCGTCCAGGTTGGTTTTGTAAGTGTACTGGTCGTGCCCGAACATGGTCAGCATGAAGTTGCGCACCAGGTTGCGGGCTTCGTAGGCGGTGTGCGTTTCGGTGGTGGGTGCCGAGAGAGCGGCCACCGAGCCGGTCTGGCCGACCACGTACACGCGGCGGCCGCTGTTCTCGTAGGCGCGGTACACCAGAAAGCCGGCGGCCAGGGCCACGAGCAGCAGGGCCAGCACGCTGCCCATGGCGAGGTTGCGCATGGTGGAGAAAGAGGTACTTAGGTCTTTGGCAGAATCCATTGAGAATGCGGGTTAAGTCATCAATAGGGGATGTAGGAGGCCGGGATTTTCTTCCCCACGGCCCCTTATTTGGCCAGGGGCAGGGAGATTTGCAGGCCCCGGTAGGGATAGGTTAGTAAGCCGGCGTCCTTACCGCCATCGGGGCTGGCGTAGGCATAGAGCACCCCCTGAACCGTGACGGGCTGCGCGGGCCGCATCGGCACCACTTGACCGCCCCGGTCGATGTCGCTGATGAAAAAGCCGCGCAGCGAATCCCGGGCAGAGGGCAGTTGCAGCTTGCCGATGCCGGGCTTGCTTTTGCCAAAGCCCATCGGCTTCCAGCGCAGCACGGCCGCAAAGGGGATGCGGTAGCCCGGTCCTACTTTGGGGTAGCCCCGCTGAGCGCTGCGCAAGCCGGCGGGCAGGGCGAGGATGGCCGCGACCGGGGTCTGGCTGGTGACTGAAACCAACTCCAGATAGCCTTCTTCCGGCAGCATCTGGGCTACTCCGGGCTCTACGTTCACTGCCGACGCGGGCAGGGCCGGGGGTAGCGTAGTAGCTGCTTTCCAAGCGTCCGCTTTGGCCTGCTCAGCGGGGCTGCTAGCGTTGGTTTTGAGCGCGTCGACAAGTTGCGCGGCCGCCTTTTCCTCGTGGGATTGGCAGGCGCTGGCCAGGCCCAGGGCGAGCAGGGCCAGGTAACGGGTTGAATGGTTCATCGGAAAAAAGAAGGATTGGTTAGACCGTCCACAGCCCGGAGGGGCGTTGCCGGTAGGAAGGATTCAGCGCGTCCGACATGGTGATGGTGGGCAGGCCCGCCGAGGCTGAGCTGCCGCCACTCGGTGCCGGTGTTCCGCCGCCGGAGCTGCCACCCCCATCACTACCCCCGCCGCCCGCGCTGCCGCCGGCTGCTTTGCTTCCGCCGCCCATGGCGCGGCCGATGGCGCCGGATACGCCGTGGCCGCCGCCGTTCATGCCCGCCGAAACGCCGGCGCCCGCCGCGGCCGCCGAAGCCGCCATGCCCACCACCGAGCCCACGAAGCTTTGGGCGGCCGAGGAGCCAATGATGAGGCTGGTCAGGTAGGGCACCATGAGGTAGAGCATGATGAAGGCGACCGACACCACCAGCTGCTTGGTGTCCTGCTCGACGGCGGCCGGCCCCGCGAATACCCCGCCGAACGTGGTATTGGAGGACGTGTAGTAGGTGTAGAGCAGGTCCAGCAGGGCAAACGACAGCCCCCAGAACTGCACGGCCAGGAAGTTTTGCAGCCACTTCATCGCCAGCTGGCCGAAGGAAGGGATGACCGAGAGGCAAATGGAAATGGGGCCGCAGACGAACAGGAATCCGAGAATGAACTGCTGGATAAACTGCATGATTTGCCGGATCAGCAGCACCACTTCGCCGGTCACCAGCTGCAGCAGAATGTTGGTTAAGCTGAACGAGGTGATGGTTTTGAGCAGGTTGCTGATTTCGTCCACCCCTTGCTCGACCACCGTTTTCTGCGAGAGGGTGTCGGCGCTGCTGATGGTGGCGCCCAGCGCCGAGGCAGCCGTCGAGCCGTCCGGGGTGGCAAAGAGCCGGGTGAAATTGGCGACCCCCGAGCTGAGCGTGTCAATCAGCTCCTTATAGAAAAAGAGCAGGAAGAATATCCACACCGCCTTGAGGATGGGACCCCAGTCCATGGAGAGACCGTGGCCCGAGAGGAAGCCCCGCCCGACCGTGTAGAGCAGGGCAATGAGCATGAAGGTGGGCGTGATGAAGCGGCAGGCGCGCAGCACGATTTGCAGGGTCTGGTCGCAGGCGCTCAGAAAAGTTGGGTCGGCCCCGTAGGCGACCATTAGGTAGCAGCCGCTCATTTGGCCAGCACGCCCGTGCGGGCCTGTTTATCTTCCACAAACTGGTCCACGGCGTAGTCCAGGCGCTGCACCTTGACGGGCTCGTACTGCGGGTTGCCCTCGGCGTCCAGCTGCAGCCGGCCGCTCTTGTCGAGCACCGGCTTGCGGTTGGTCTGCTGGTAGAACTTGACCAGCTTGTTGAGGTAGTTGCGCTCGACGGGCTTGGAGGTGAGAATGGCATCGAGCTGCGGCGAGGCTTCCACCCCGAATATCTTGCCCTTGGCGCCCTGCTTGATGAAGATTTCACGCAGCGCGTCCGTGGAGCGCACCGACTTAATTAAATCCATCTCGTGGCCCGTCAGGCCGAGCGGGGGCTGGAGCTGGGCCAGGGAGTCGGGGTTGACGTGGCGCAGGATAATCTTGGTGGCCGAGTTGTTGATGATGGCCGGGCCGATTTTGCTGCTGGTAATCTCGGTGATGCCCTGGGTGATGATGGTGACCGAGCCGTTGGTTTTGCGGATGGTGCGGTACATCGACTCGATGAATTCCGAGAGCACGCCCGAGAGCATGGTCCAGGCTTCGTCCAGGGCGATGTACTTGACGTCGTCGGGAAACTTGCGGAACAAATCCAGGCTCAGCTCGGTGATGAGCATGGCCACCACGGGGTACAGGTCGGGGTCGGCCTGCACCTTGGCCAGGTCAAAGCAGATGAGCCGGTACTCCGACAAATCCACGTCGCGCCGGGCGTTGAGCACCCGCTCGTAGCGGCCGCCGGTGATATACTGGCCCAGCACCAGGAAGAACTGGTGCATGTCGATATACTTCAGATTCTTCTGGTACTGCCGACGCGCCCCATCCAGTGGGTCAGCTTCCACCCCGTCGCCGGGCACAGCCACGGGCTTCTGCATCTCGTGGTCGAACTGCTCGACAAAGCGGTAGAAGCTTTCCATTCCCGGAGACTCCTCGTCCTTCTGGTTCAGTCGGTCGCTCTCGTTCAGGCAAGCATAGTACTCTATCAAAAAACGGCTCAGAATGGTCCGTTCCGACTTATCTAGGCCGGTATCCTTGCCGCCCTTCCAGAGCGCGGCCAGCAAAGCCAGGTGGAAGTTGGTTTTTTCGTCGTTGTAGAGCCACTTGCCCGAAGCGTCGCGGGGTACGATGAAGGGGTTGAACTCTATCGGTCGCTGCGGGTCGTACTCGAAGTAGGTGTTGTCGAAGTCCTCGCCGTTGAGCGACTGCAGCACGTTGCGGTAGGTGCCGCCGACGTCCATGATGATTTGCCGCGCCCCTTTCTCGAAGCGCTGCACAATCAGGTTGCCGAAGGTGTAGCTCTTACCCGAGCCGGAGGGGCCGATGACAATGGCGTTCTGGTTGTCCAGGGCCGTGTTAAAGAGATTTACCTGCACCAGATTCCGAAACCGGTCCGTGAGGTACTCCCCCACCGGGTCCGTCTTATAAGTCGCCGTCCAGTGCGTGTAGCACGCGCCCCGGTCGGAAGAGCAGGTCAGCCAGCGGTCCGGCACCTGCCAGGCATTACCCGGCAGCAGGCCAAAAAACACGGGCAGGGCCAGGTAGCTTTCCACCACGCTTTCCGTGCCGAACATGTAGCGGAAGGCCGCCGTGGCCTTTTCGACGTTTTCGCGCCGGCTGTTGTCATTGGTATCCCACAGTAGTAGGGAGAGGTGCAGCCCCACAATCTGCTTGTTTTCGGCCCGTACCTCGGCCGTGAACTCCTCGACTTCGGCGGCCCGCAGCGCATTGTCCTGCGTGGAGAGAAACGAGAGCGAGGCGTTCAGCTTGCGGTCGGTATCGAGCCTGCTGAGCTCAGCGCGGGTGTCCTGCACGAGCAGGGCTTGCGTCAGCACGTGCGGGCACTGCAGCACGTGGGTGAGCGGGTAGAGCATGGGCGCCGTGACCCCGTAGCTGTTCTTGACCGCCGCGTGGGCCTCGCTGCCCTGGCCCACCATCGAAAGGATGTTGACCTTGTGCTCCCCGACGCTGAGCGTGCCCAGGCCGTTGCCGATTTCGCGCTCCTGCCGGGTGGGCTGGCCGTCGAAATTGAGGTTGAAGTACTGCAGGTAGAGTTTGTGCATCTCGCGGCTGCTCATGCGCTCAAACGCCACGCCGCCTAGGTTTTTGATGCCTTGGGTGAACTCCACGGCGCTGGCTTCGGCCACCTCCAGGGTGTGCACGAGCTGCGCGAAGGGATTCTTGATAATGGCTTCCCCCGCCCGGGCCACCAGGGCATTCACAGCATTGGTCCGGGTGGTTTTCACATTGACCGGGGCGAAGGAAAGGAACAGGTAAGACTTCTGGAACAGCACCAGCCGCTCGAAGAAATGCTTGTTCATTTTGCCCTCAAAGTAGGTCTGTTGCGTCTTGTCTTCGCGGTAAGGCCGGTCGTAGTAGACGTCGGTTTTCTGCACGATGGTGCCCACGGGGAGCGGGCGCATCACGCCCACGAGCGCCGTCTGGAAGGCGTCGTAGTCTTCGACCGTCCAGCTTTCCATTTCGGCCGGCTCAATCACGAAGCCCACGGCGACGCGGCCATCCTTGAAGACCACCTTGTCTTCTTCAAAGGAATGCACCGGCATCACCGCGTTAAACGCGGTTGTTTTGGGTGTTTTTGCCATGGGCGGGAAGGGGTAATAGCCCCACCGCCAGGCGGCGGGGCTGAATGAAGGTGTAGGAGAGCCACCCCATCAGGAAGCCGGGGGCCTGCGTCCGGGTGAGGTAGCGCAAGCCCAGGATGAGTCCGATTTCCGACAGAATGACCAGCAGGTAGACCATGCGCGGAATCTTGACCGCCATGCCCAGAAAGCCGAGCAGCAGCACCGAGCCGATGAACAGGCCCACCAGCAGGCCCAGGTCCTGTAGGTTCATGCCCAGCACCTGGGCAGGCCGCTCGATGGATTTATAGGAGCGCATGGCAGCGGCTTAGTTGGTTAAGCCCCCGCCTTCGCTGCCGCCCACGGCACTCACCAGGTCATCCTTGAAGAGCTGGAAGCCGAACCAGAGCAGCACCCCGCCCACGAGCCAGCCCAGGGAGCCCAGCGCGTCGGGAGAGCCCTGGATGAACTTCATCACCACCCGAATCAGGCCGATGATGAGGATGATGGCAAAAATGACCTGCACGATGCCAATCACCTTTTCCTTGACCTGGGTGAGGGCCGCTTCGGCGCTTTGAGCCCGGGCCGCGCCGGTCGAGAGGGTCAGCACCGTCAGCAGCGCGTAGCCGCGCTGCTCCAGCTTGGAGGGTTGGTAGGTCTGGCCGGCCGCCAGCAGATTCAGGCCGTGGGCGGCGGCAGTAGTCACGCCGCGGCGCAGGGAGGTGAACAGGGGTGTTTGCATGGAAAAAGTAGGAGGGTGAAAAGGTGAATAGGGTGAGCGTAAAGGCCCGCGCCTCAGGCAGTGGCGGGTGCGGCGCGCTGGTTTTCCAGCGCCTCGTTCATCACCAGGCGCATTTTGGCCCGTCGCTCGGCGGCGGTCAGCTCCACGCCGCGGTTGTGCGCGTCGGTCGCCGTGGGCGCCGGGGCCGTGATGTAGTTGTGCTTGGCGCCTTCGGGCAGCTGGCCTGCTTCTGCCGTAGCCGCGGGAGTCTGGTCTTCGGCCTGATTATCATCTGCGATTGACGCGGCCGCTTCCGTCGGGGCGTCCGTCGCGGCTGCTTCTGCCTCTGCCACGTCGACCACCGTGGCTGTTGCGGGAGGCACTTGCGGCGGCGCATCCTGGAAGTCGGCCAGCCGATAGTGCCGGGTGCGCAGCGAGGCGTGGTTGCCGTCGAGAGCGGGCGGGGCCAGGGCGCTGCCGACACCAGCCGGCATAGCGTAGCGCCACCAAAGCCCGCCCAGGGCCACTAGGAGCAGAAAGAGCACCAACCACAGCATGGGTTTCAAGCAACAGGTCGAAGTTTTTTATGAGCAATTGCGGCAACTATACGGAGCACTTCCGTATAAGTTCTGCTTTAGTAGAAGTTTTGAAGCAGCTACGCCGAAGCTTTGCGGGTGTTCTTGCCCCGGAGCCGACGTGGTTAAATGCCCGCAGCACTTGCGGTAGTGCAGACGGCCGGCTGGTTTGCTACCTTGCGCGCCCTACAATTGCTGCTGCATGAACACTTCTATTCCCACTCCCCCGGCTACCACCCCAGTAGAGCCGGTCAATGCGGGCTTTCCTGACCCCGCGCTCATCGTTTCCTATGCCACTGTTCTGCGCTACATCCGCCACCGCCTCAATACGCTACTGCACGGGCAGCTCAAGCCCTGGGCCCAGCAGCACAAGTTCAACTACGCCCGGCTGATAGAAATCAAAAAGCTGGAGGAGGAAACCCAGGCCGTGCTCTTGCAGCGCCTGATGACCCACTTCCAGTTCCCCACTGAGCTGCTGCGCATCATCGTGCACCAGTCGCGCCGCCACTTTTTCCTCTTCACCTCGCCTGATAGCCTGACCCGCTTCAAAGCCGAGCTCAACCTCTTCGACAACCCACCCTTCGACGCCCCGGCGTCTGCTACTACGCCCACTTCATCCCCTAACTAGCGGAAAGGCCCTGGAGCCTGACCGCTCCACGTTGCTCTTTTCCCTATGCCTGCTTCCGTTGCTTCCCGCCGCCCGGCTAAACCTGCGACTACCCCGGCCGCCCTGGGCCCCCAGTTGCCCAATCCGGCCCTGGCCATTGATTATGACGAGGCCCGGCGCTACGTGCAGCTGCGACTGCGCAGCCTGCCCCACGGGGGCCTGCGGGCTACCTGCACCGCCTTTGGCTTTCCCTACACGACCAGCGTGGGCCTGAAAACCGGCAGCCTGCAGCGCGAAGAATACCGCCTGGTGCAGAAGCACCTGCGCGTGTTCGGCTTCGAAACCGAGCTGGTGCGCCTGTACGTGAGCGGCCAGCTCTGCGAGCACTACCTCTTTGCCGACGCCGCCCTGCTCGCGACCCTGCGCGAGCAGCTGGCCGCCCACGAGCAGCGGGTCAGCTAGCCGCCCCTCCCCTGTTGCCTTCTGGCTCTAAATCCCGCCTCGGATTCCGGCGGCGCGGCTAGTTTGTACCCCTTCCTTTCTCTTTTTATGCCCGCAACTCCTCCCCCGCGCGACAACGACCCCCAGGAGCTCGACCGCTTCAAGCAATCCATTGACTTGGTAGACTACGCTACACGGCGCCACGGCTACGACGTGAAAAAGGCCGGGCCCCGCGGCCACTGGCACCAGCTGGAAAAGGACGGCGAGATGCTCATCGTCTCCCGCAATGGCGACCACCAGGTGTACCTGAACCCCGGCGACGACCGGGATTCGGGCTCCATCATCGACTTCGTGAAAACCCGCGAAAACCAAACGCTGGGCCAGGTGCGGCAGACGTTGCGCCAGTACTTGGGCGAGCCCGAGCAAGGCTGGCAGGCGGCCACCTCTCCCCCACCGCCCGCCCCGGCGGCGTACGCGCCCAAGCCCACCGGGCCGACCGAGATGGAATCGGAGGCCGAGCGCCGGGCCCGCCTCGTCGCGGCGGTGATGGGCACCCACGCTTCGCTGACCGACCGCAGCTACCTGCACCAACGGCATTTGTCGGATGAGACCATCGACAGCCCCGCCTTTCAGGGGCGGGTGTTCACCAGCCAGCAGGGCAACTTCCGCAACACGGCTTTTCCCCTCTACAACGAACACGGCATTGCCACGGTGGAACAGCGCAACAACGAGTACAAGCACCTGCTGCAGCTGCCCAAAACCGGGGTCTGGGTGTCGCATCCTACCGAGGGCAAGGACACGCCGGTGCAACGCCTAGTGGTGTCGGAGAGCCCCGTGGATGCCATGAGCTACCACCAGCTGCACCACCGCGGCGCCCAAGGGCAGCCCAACACGCTGTACGTGGCCACCAGCGGCACCGTCACCGAACGGCAGGTGGAGTTGATTCAAAAGCTCATCGACAAGCAGGAGCCCAAGGAAGTAGTACTGGCCAACGACAACGACGCGGCTGGCCGGCGCTTCAACATCAATTACCTCAACGAACTGCAGGTGCCGCGGCGGGCCCGCGAAGTAGCCGACGGGCAGGTGGCCTACGACGAGGCCCCGCGCCAGGTGGAGTGGCACGCCACGGCCGCTGGCAAGTACCACACCGCCCTGCGCGTAGAGCATCACCACGCCAGTCGCGCCGAGGGCACCGAGCAGTTGAGCCAGCTCACCGCTCAGGTGCAGCAGCTGCGGCCGGCGGCGGACGAAGCCGTGGCCCTGGAAGTGCAGCGGGCCACCCGGCAGGAAACCGTCGTGCGCCTGGTCGTGCCCAACGCTGACAGCCACGCCCTAGAAGACCTAGCCCGCACCCTGCACGCCCAGCGCGAAACGCAGCGCGAGCAGTTGGAGCGCCAGCCTCAGGAGCCCGGCCGGCAGCCCGAGAACTTCATTCGCACCGAGTACGCCATTAGCAAGGACTTCAACCGCGACCTGGAGTTGTCAAGCCAGGGCCTCAGCCGGGAGCAGATTGCCCAGCAGGCCCGCGCCGACGAGCTGGCCAAGGAGCAGCAGCGCCAGGAAAAGGCTCGTCAAGAGCAGGAGCAGCGCCTGCAGGCCCAGCAGCGGGAAGCGGAGCGTGAGCAAGCCGTCCAGTCTCCCGAAGCCCAGCGCCGAGAGGCCGAGCAGCAGCGCCAGGCCGCTGGGTTCGCGGTCGCAGCGGCCACCGGCGACCCGACTCTGCAGTGGGCGGTGCAGCTGACAGTGACCGAACCCACCCCAGCGGACGAGGCCACGCCCAGCCAGGCCCAGCAGATGCGCGAGTTGCTGCGCAAGGCCGGGGCGCAAGTGGAGTTGCGCGCGGAAACGGACCCCGCCAGTGGCCAGCTGCGCAGTGAGCTCGACGTCCGCTACCATCCCCATGGTACCCCCGGCGGCCTGCGTCAACTCAGCCAGACACTCGATGCGCTGGATAAGTCGCCGCTCGTAGCGCTCCAGGAACCCGTACAAGAGCAGGCCGAGCGCCGCCAACTGGCCGCCGCGCTCCCGGAGCAGCAATCGGTGACGAAAACGGCCATCATTCGCATCGACGAACCCGAGCCGCGGCCGGGGGCTACCAGTCAGGCCGAAGCCGTAGCAGAGCAGCTGCGCGCTGCCGGCCTAAACACCGGCTCGCTGCGCAGCGCTACCGACACGGCCACTCACCAGCGCCACAGCGAAATCGAGGTCAGCTACCGGCTCGACCAGCCGAACCTGGCGCGGGTAAGTGCCGCGCTCGATGACGTGGCCCGCCAGCCTGGCGCCCAACTGCACGAGCACGCGGCTGACCGAGCCGAGCGGCAGCACCTGGCACCGAGCGGCGTTACGGCCAGCAACCTGACCGAGCGCAACGCCGGTCCCGAGCGGTAAAAGCCGGCTGATTCCAAGGCCAGGCGACCGAACATGTGCGCTGATTCTTTAGTTTTGCAGGAATAGCAAGCTGCCCACCATGCTGGCAAAATCAGGTTCCACTTCTTCTCATGCTCCGTTTGGCCTGCTCTTAGCAGACCAGACCCTGGCACCCGCTGCTCTGCGGCCGCTGCCTATTTCCGAGCGCCCGGCCCTGTTTGTGGGTCCGCATCGAGGCTAATCCAACTTCCTGGTAAACGCCCCACCGCAACTCTGCGGCTGCCCGCGGCTTGCTTATAGCCGGCGGATGGGGCTGTTTTTTTCGGCCCCCGCTAGTGCGGGCGAGCCGGAACCCTCTTTGTATTCCCTTCCACGCTAGTACCCTCCGTTATGATATCTACCGGTCACCGGCCATTTTCCAACTTCTGCCCGGCCATGAAAGGTCTGATTTTACAGCTTATCCGGGACGAATACCAACCCCTGCTGCAACTACCACCAACTCTGTCTGCCGAGGCCTGGTCCGAGGCCGTTACCAAGGCCAACCCCATCCTGTTTTACCTCAACGACGGCGCCCCGCTGATTCAAATTGGGGAAGCTTCCCGTCAAGGCCTGCTCAAGTTTCTCAAACAGCAATTTGGCTCCGCGCAGTAGGTCGCGGCTCGGCTCGCTGAAACGCCCGGTTGGTTATCCAATCGGGCGTTTTCGTTTTAAAGCCCAAACGCCGGTCTGCTATTCGGGCGCACAAGGCCGCGCCATTCCACCATTCCCAGGTTACAAATGCGACCCCTACCCAAGGCAGTTCAGGCGCCAGGGGCAGTGGGGGAGAAATGTTTTACTAAGGGCAAATAAATCAATAATTGTTGTTAAAAAAGCAACAAATGACGCTTAAAATGCGTTTAATAAGTAAGGAAACGAATTTATAAACAGTCACTTAGCCCTTATTCAGCGATGAAAAAGCAAGCCCGCTCCGCCGCCCAAAACACTGCCCGCCCCGATGTGTACCAGATTGTCACCGACCGGGTAATTGAGGCCCTCGAAGCTGGTCAAATTGTTTGGCGCAAGCCCTGGCACGCGGCCTACGGCTTGCCCCGCAACTACGTGAGCGGCCGGGCCTACACCGGTATCAATGCTTTTCTGCTGCACCTGGTCGGCGGCACGCCGTTCTTTCTCACATTCCGGCAGGCCAAGGAGTTGGGCGGCAACATCCGCAAGGGTGCCAAGGGCATGCCCGTGATTTATTACAACGTCACGACCCGCACCGACAAGCAAACCGGCGAGGAAGAGAAAACGCCCTTTATCAAATACTACACGGTCTTTTCCGTGGACGACGTGGAAGGCGTGGACATCGTCCTGCCCGAGCAGCCCCAGGACCGGGCCCACGAGCCCCTGGCCGCCGCCGAAGCCCTGGTAGCCGGTTGGGCGACGTGTCCCCGCATCGAGCACGGCGGCGCGCAGGCCTACTACGCCCCCGGTCCCGACTTTGTACAAGTGCCCCGCCCGGAAACCTTCACCAGCGGCGAAGCCTACTATTCTACCCTGTTTCACGAGCTGACCCACGCCACTGGCCACGCCAGCCGCCTGGACCGCCCCGACCTAGCCGAAGCCCTGCGCCCGAGCGGCCGCGCCGGATACGCCCGCGAGGAGCTGACCGCCGAGATGGGCGCTGCCTTTCTCTGTGGCCACGCCGGACTGGACCCCGGTGCCACGCTGGACAACACGGCCGCCTACCTACAATTTTGGCTGGAGCAGCTGCGCGGGGACAAAAAGCTGGTGGTGCAGGCCGCCAGCCGGGCCCAGCGGGCGGCGGAAATGATACTAGGCAGCCAGGCTCCCGAGGATGCCGAGCCCGACCCGCAACCGACCCCCGCCAGCCCCGCCCCTGCGGCTGAGGTCGTGACCCCTGACGAGGCGCAGCCGGCATCCTGCGGAGAAACCGGGGCAGTACCGGCCCGCCCGGTGCTACCCACGCTGTCGCCGGTGATTTTGGGGCAGGAAACCTTGCCTTCCCTGACTACGGTGGTCGTGGCCACGCAGCGCATAGAGCTGACCCGCCTGTTGGAGCACCCCGCCTTTACCGATGAGCAGCGCCGCACGGCCACGGGCCGCATTCTAGCCGAAACGGACCCCGCCCGGCTGGGCCGCTGGTTGACCAACATCATGCAGCGGGTGGCCGAGTGGGAAGACCAAACCCTGGCCGAGGAGGCGCGGCAAAACCCGCGCCCCTACCCGCATGACGAGTGCTAACCCCTAGCCGCTGCTTATATCTTCTTTCATCGGCGGGGCCGGGGGCGGTGGGGTACCGTTCCACCGTCTCCGGTCCTCCCCCATGCTTCCTTATCGGTTCTCTATGCGTGCCTCCCCTCCCCTACCGCCCACCGATGCCCCGAAGCCGGCGCGGCGTTTTACCGACCTGCTTCGCCACGGCCGCTACACTTTCACAGAGCGCGAGTTGATGGAGCACCTGCGGATGACTTACCGCACCATCAAGCAGCGCGAGGCCGACCCGTCCACGCTCACCATCGCCGAGCTGCTGCGGGTTGCAAACCTACTAGATGAGCCTGTTGAAGATATTCTCGCGGTAGTGTTATCCGAAGTCCAAGCAGCCAGACTTAGCGAGGGTGAACAAACTATTCAGTAGGTACCTGCTTAGTTTCGGTGCTTTGGTCACGCATACAGGAAAGACATATGTACGAGTCCTCCTCGTATACTTCCCCAGTGTCCTCATCAGTATCTCCTGGTTCATCTAAATAGATGACGTTGCCCTTACAGGGCTCACCTTCAGTTGGAACACAGTCCTTTCTTTCGATTTCGAAATACTCACGGCATACTAGGCACTCTAGACCTGTAGAATCTGGAGCATTAGGTGAAAGAAAAGCCCATTTTCCTGAGGGGTATTCTTCTACAGTTCCATCCCCTCTGACCAAGACCCCATCTCTAGCAGAACAGTCAGGGCAATGATACCTTCTTGACTTTAAGTCGATTTTAAAGTGATTATTGAGTTCTCCTCTACCAAGAATTCCTTCTAAATAGGCGATGTGGATGTATTGCTGAATTTCTTCAAACTCCAATTCCATATCACCTACGTCATGTCCCGGATGGTTATAGAACTTATCTAACACTGATTCCCAGAAGCTGTCTTGGCCCAGCAGGTAGGTGAAAGTCCAAAGAATCAGCTTTAATACGTCTTCTGGAGATATTTCTTCCCCTCCTATGCTATGGACAATCTTGTTTCTTTTAACCCTGATGTCTTCAAAATGAGCTACAAAATTTTCACTTATTGAACCGGCTTGAATGCAAGCATAGAATGTTCGCAGCAGGTCATTCCCGGCGATTGTATAAAGGTCTGTGAAGCTCTCGTCTCCGCTATTAGGAAGGGTCTTCCATTCCCCCCTCTTCTGGTCTATGAGTAGAAGCGGGGACTTTCTTGCCACCTCAGATTTAAGCAGAAGTTCAATGCCCTGATGTATTAGAACAATCGATGTTCTTAAGACGATTTCATGGTATTTCCAGATGTCGCCCCTGTCTACACCCGGACGCATCTCGCTGTTATCGACAGTGTAAATACCCTTGTATGCTTGGATTAAGCACTCAATGCCCACATTCTTGTAGTCATCTGGCTGTGGAATTGTTGTCAGCATACTTTGCGGAATACATTATGAATCACCCCCCCTTCCCTACTTGCCTTTGGCAGGCGGGCCGTGCTGCAGGTAGTAGTTAACCGCTTCATCGACCAGCTCTTTCAAGTACACCCGCCGGCTGTGGTGCATGAGCTCCTCGTGGATGTAAGCCAAGGCGGCCCGCTGGGTTTCCCCCTCCAGGCGAATTAAGGAAGGTTGCAGTCCCACAGCCCCACTTTCCGCCGGTGCCGGTGCTTGTATCTTGGGGGGGCGGCCCCTCCCCTTGCGGGCTTCCGGTGCTACAGCGGCCAGCTGCGGCTTGGCTACGGGCTGAGCGGCTGGCGCTGGTACTGCTGCTACTGCCGGAGCTTGCGTTACGGTCGGAGCGGCCACCACCACCGGCTCTGGCGCTGGTGCTGGTTCAGGGGCTGCAACGGGTGCCGCGGCTGCGGCCGCTGGCTCCGGGGTGGCTGGGGCCGCCGGCATGTGGCCGGGTTGCCCGCGCAGCATGGACATTTTCTCGTCCGTGGAGATTTTCAGGCGTTGAATCTTGGCCATTACGATACGAGTTCAGAGGTGAGTTGGGCGCGGGCAATCAGTTCGTCGCACAGGGCGCGCACTTCCGCTTCCACGGCAGCATCGGCCCCCACTGCCCGCCGGTAGGCCGGGTTGAGGTAGCTGTAGCGGGTTGAGAGACGCTTGTAGCAGCCGAGCTGGCGCAGCGAGGCCTGCAGGCGCGGCAAGCCCAGGGCATCGGTGAATTCGTCCATGTCCTTTTCCTCTTTCAGGTTGGTACGATGCGAGTGCACGCCGAAGAACTGGAAGTCCAGCCCCTGCTCCCGCGAGAGCCGGGAAATCTCCTGCAGCAGCTGCATAAAGGAAATCGTAGCCAGGCGCTCGGCGTCGGAGGCACCCACGGGCACGAGCACCACGTTGGCGCCGCTGAGCACGTCAATCATGGCCGTGTCGTCTGAGCGGCCCGGCACGTCGATGAACACCACGTCGTAGTCGTCGCTGACTTCATCAAGCCGGTCGTACACCTGCCCCATGCCCACGGATTCCAGGGCGTAGGGAAAGGCCGGCTCGGCGAGCGTGCCGGCCAGGCGCTCCTGCTCCACGCTGGGCTGGTCGTTGGTGAGGCGCACCCCGGCCAGGGTTTGCTGGGAATCGGCATCGACCACGAGCACGCGGTAGCCATAGTCGGCCGCCAGAGCGCCGGCCAGTACGGTGATGAGAGTACTCTTACCAATGCCGCCCTTCTGGTTGGCAACGCAGATGATTTTCATAAAACGGGGGAACTAACGGGTAAAGCCGCAACGGGCGTTGGCTGGTTGCAAAATAAGCATCTTATTTCTCAGTTTTCAAACTTACTTGTAAACTTGTTTTTTTGTTTCCTAGAAAATAAAGCAATCATATTACGAGGAAATAAGCTACTTGATTTCTCGGATTACTTATTTCTTAGAAAACATAAAACAAAGGAAACAAAAATCATTGTTTACCAACTTCTCAGTAAACATTTATCAAAAGCTCTTAAGAAACTTATTTCCTAAAATCCTAAGAAACAAACCCGAATACGGGTCGTAAAGCGGCAGGGATGCAAGGTTATAGTTTCTATTTTCCTTGTTTCCTAAGAAATAATAAAAAGGGGTCATAACCTTCTAACTGCGCAGTACCGGTGCGGCAGGTCATACCGAACAAGCACCAGACTTAACCTCTCACTAGCAGAACAGCGTGCTCCAACCCAAAGCAGAATCACCACGGCCCACCGGGGGAGGCAGCGGTAGCCGAAATCGACCTAGTCAGCAAGCAATAAGCCTCACAAATGCCAATAGAGAAGGTAGCAGGGTAGTTAGCAAGAAGACTACCCTTTAATTGCGCTAACGCGCTGATTAAAGGGTAGTTATTTATCAACAGAGTTGATAAAGAATAAAATGAAGCTCTAAAACCTTAACAGACAGCAGCTAGCAGTTAAAAATTAGCTATGCAGGACCAAAAACCATCATCGTTGTCCCCGGCGAGCACGGGCCCGGCCGTGAAGCACCTTACGGTCAGCGGCCCGGCGCACCGGCTGGTAGGAGCGGAGTCGGCCCGGCTGGGCCTAACCCGCACAGAATACGCCGACGCAGCCATTCGATACTTTGCCGAAAGGAGCTTGAACCCGGTGGAAGCCCAGGCTCGGGAAGGGCAGCTCATCATGGCGGAAGTGAAGCGACTAGGCGACCGGGTATTCTCCTACCTGCAGGAGCAGGAGAGGGGCTTGCTGCTGGAAATGGTGCGTTCCCAGCTGCGGCAGCAAGCCGTGCAGGAGCAGACACTGCGAGTCGTGGAGAATTTATTGGCCCCGGAAGGAGGGGAGACCCTGCATAAAATCCAGCGCAAAAATCAGGAGCGTATTGCGGAAGCTACTGCCGCTGGGATGGCGGCCCTGAACATTAAGTCGCTGAATAAACAGCCTGGTAACGGGAAATAATGCCATGCACGCCAAGCTAATTAACCCCAAAGCCAGCGGCAAGAAAGCCTATAATAACCAGGGCAGTGCGGCGCAGGCCTTAAATTACCTGACCCACGAGGCCCGGCAAAACGGCCAGGAAGCGCACTTCTTTGACGGGCAGCGGGAGGCACTGGACCGGGAATTCGTACTGGCGGCGCTCGATAACAACGTGAAGGGACTGCGGGCCAGCGAGGCCAATTTCTACTCCCTGGTTCTTAGTCCCAGTCCGGAAGAGCTGGCCCACATCGGGGGCGGTGATGAGGCGAAGCTGCAGGCTTACACCCGGGAGGTGATGGCGGCCTACGCGGCGAACTTCCGCCTGAAAGATGGTGGGGCAGTGGGCAAAGAAGACCTGGTGTGGGGCGCCATTATTCACCAGGAGCGCACGCACCGCGGCACCGACCCGGCCGTGAAGGAAGGGGAGGCCAAAACGGGCCAGCCACGGCCCGGCCTGCAGGCCCATATCCACGTGGTGGTCTCGGCCCGGGACCGGAGTCAGCGCGTCACGCTCAACCCCGGCGGGCGCGTGAGCCGGTTCAGTCTGCGCGACTGGCAGGAGGAGGCCCGGGTGCAATTCGAGCGGCAGTTTCAGTACCAGGGTCCGGCCCCAAAACGGAAAGAGGCCCCCGCCGTTTCCGCGCCCAACCCGAAACGCAACGCGCGGATTGCAGAGCGTGTCGAGCAATTAAACCGGCAGGCGGACCCAAGCCAGCGCCTGGAGGCGGAGCGGGTGCAGCGCATCGCGCAGGCCCGAGGCTACGACCCCATTTTCTACGACCGGCTGCGACGGCTGGAAGACCGGGCCCGGCAAGGGCAGCCGCTGGACAACGCCTACCACCTATTGGCCACGGGGCGCGAGGAGCCGGCCCGCTCCGGTACCGGGCACCAGGTGCGGCAGGCCCTGCACAGCCTGCACCAAGTCCTGCGCGCCAACAGAGGCCCCGAGCACGTGATAACCGAAGACATTGGCGAGCCGCGTCGGCGCGGGCAGTGGGAAGCCGAGCTGTGATTCAATCAAACCCTACCCTTTAGCTAAACTCTGCATGAGCATGATGAGCGCCCCTCGGCAGCCGGGCAACCACCGCCTGACTGGCTTCTACGTCGGCCTGACCTTCCTTCTGATGGTGCTGGCCGGCGGCGAGTACTACTTTCTGACCCACCCGGACCTGGTGGCGGGGGCCGCGTCCGCTGCGGGCCCGAAAGCGGACTTGGGCACCTCGATTACCACCCGGCTGCTGGGCGGGCTGGGGAGCTTCTATCGGCGCTACGGCCTACTGGTCCGCGGTGCGGTGCTAGTAGGAGGGGGGCTGCTGGCCGTGCTGTTGAAAATGCCCCCCGCCCGGCCCGGGCAGCGGCGCTGGCAGCCCACGCAGCTGCAGCTGCGGCGCGTGCAGCTGGCGGCCGCGGGAGTGGGTTCACTCAGCGGGACGCTGCTGCTGGCCCTGGCGTCGTTTTCGGCGGGCGTTATCGCCTGGCTTTACCCCACGGCCGCCGGGCTGGTACTGGGCGCGGGCCTGGTTGCGGGGGTGGTGCGAGCCCTGCACAAAACCGAGCGGTTTGGGCTGCGCACCGAGCGCCAGCAGCAGCAGTCCGAGCACGGCTTTAGTTTGGCCACGACCGACGGGGGCTGGATTAACATTCCCAACCCGTTCCGGGGCACGCTGGTGCTGGGCGGCGCCGGGGCGGGCAAGTCGTATTCCATCGGTGAGCCTTTGATTGAGCAATTCACCGAGAAGGGCTTTGCCGGCCTCATCTACGACTTTAAGTTTCCAGTGCTGGCCGAGGCCGCGCAGAAGGCTTTTGTGCTGGCCGATGCCAAAGCCAGGGCGGCCGGGCAGGAGCCCGCTCAAGTGCAGCTGCACATCATCAACTTTAAAGACCTGGAACGCAGCGAGCGGGTGAACCCGCTGCGGGCCGACAAGATGCCGGTGGTGGCGTACGCCAACGAGTACGCCCGCGCCATCATGGCCAACCTGAACCCGGAGAGCATCAAAAAGATGGACTTCTTTGACACCAGCGCCAACGCTTTTCTCACGGCCATCATCTGGTTTTACAAGAAGAACTTTCCCACGTTCTGCACCCTGCCCCACGTGGTGAACACGGCCCTGCACCCGGACTTTACCCACGTGCTGAGCATGCTCGACTCGGACCCCGAGTGCGGGGATATGGTGCGCTCCATCACTACGGCCGTCAAGCAGCGGGCTGAGAAGCAGGTGGCCGGCGTCATTGCCTCGCTGCAGATTGTGCTCACCCGCATCAACTCGCCGGAAATTGCCTGGGTGCTCACGCCCGACGAGGCGAGAGGGGAGGGGTTCAGCCTGGAGCTGAACGACAAAAAAGCCCCCAAGGTGCTGGTGGTGGGCAACGACCCCACGCTCAAGGAAACCTTCTCGCCGGTCATTAGCTGCATCGTGGCCGTGGCCCTGAAGCTCATGAACCAGCAGCACAAGCACCCGAGCTACGTGTTTCTCGACGAGGCCGCCACCATCTACGTGCCCAACCTGGAGGTGATACCGGCCACGGCGCGCAGCAACAAGGTGGCCATGATTTACATGACTCAGGATTTGAGCCAGATGATTGACGCCTATGGCCGGGAGAAGATGCAGGTGATGGTGAGCAACCTCAATAACCAGTTTTTCGGCAAGGTCAACTCCCTGGAAACTGCCAAATTTGTGTCGGAGCTTGTGGGCAAGGAAGACCGGGAGATGGTGTCGGCCAGCCTGGGCCGTAGCCAAAGCGGCGGCGCCCGCGGCGCGGGAAGCAGCAGCAACCAGAGCGTGAGCTGGCAGGAACGCAACCTGGTGCGCCTGCAGGATACCATTACGCTGGAGACCGGCGAGTTCATCGGGCAGACCGTGGAAACGGAGCAGCCCTTTTTCCAGGGGAAAGTGGCACGTCAGGCCACGCCGGGCAGTTACCCGCTGCACCCCTTGGCCACGTTCGAGGGCGGGCCCGCGCCGGTACTGGAAGCGGCACCAGCAGGGGAGGAGCCCAGCCGGGACTGGCTGAGCCAGCGCCGGGCGGCGCGGCAGGCCGGGAGCCAGCCCGCAGCCGAGGCGGTCGGCGCCCTGCAGGCCGTCATTCAGGCCAACTTTGCCCTGATACGCGAGGACGTAGCCGGCATTGTGGGGCAGTACGCTAACACCCTCAAGCCGGGCCAGATGCCGGACAATGAGCCCATACTTTAGGCGGCATTTGAGGCACCTTCAGGGCCGATTTTTTGTTAATTAAATGCCTCTATTTCCTCCCATTTACGTATTTTGCATGATGGAAACGCCCGCCTATCCGACCCCGCAGTTTGGCCCCCGCGAGCAGACCCGCGAGCAGCGGCAGTTTATCATCAGCCAGTCGCTGGGCATCACCCGCAGCCAGGGTTCCTACGAAGTACCGGAGTGGCAGGCCGCGCTGCACGAGCAGTACATAGCTGGGCTCGTTGACTTGGACTACGTGGGAGCGCGTCACGACGAATACCGCGCTCAGCTCATCGCGAGCCAGGCGCATGCCGCCGCGGTAAGCAAGTAATTCTTTTTCGTGACACCTCAGCCCGGCCACCAGCGCCGCGCGGTTTTGCCCCGGCGTTTCTCGGTTGCCGAGCGCCGGGCACGGCACGCCTATGACTGACCGCTTCACCAATCCGGAAACCGGCGTTTTCTACAACCGACTCGGCCTCACCGAACCTGACGAGCTGGACCGGGAAACCAAGCGCCTTTCCCTGCGCCGGCTCTCGGAGTTGGCCGCCGGCCGCGGCCCGCAAGGCGACAGCTTCGATGCCGCGCGGCTGCGCGCGACGCACCAGTACCTGTTCCAGGACACGTTTGAGTGGGCCGGACAGACCCGCCGGGAGGGTGCTTTTCAAGGGGTCAAAGCGGCCGATTTGCCGGGCATGGAGCGGCCCATGCACTTCGCGTCCTACGAGCGCATCGACGAGCGCCTCAACGCGCTTGGTGAGCAGCTCAAGCAGGAAAACAACCTTAAGGGCTTGCCCACTTCGGCCGCCTTTGCCGAGCGGGCGGCCTACTACTTTGACCACTACAACCACGTACACGCCTTCCGCGAGGGCAACGGGCGCACCCTGCAGGCCGCTTTTAGTGAGCTGGCGCAGCAGGCGGGCTATCGGGTTGACTTTAGCCGGGAGCACGAACTGCTCAACCCCGCCCGGGACCAGGGCATTGTGAGTATGCACGGAGCGCCGCACCGCGAGAAGGACTTGCAGGCCCTACGCGACTTGTTTGCCCGCAACACCACGCCCCTGCCCGGGCCGGAAGCCGAGGCGGCTCGCCACCCCAGCCAGGCCCGCCCCCTGCCTGACGGACCGACCCCCGCTGTCCGGCAGATAGAGCAGCTGCGCGAGTTGGTGGCCGCCACCCCGGCCCTGCAGCAGTTGGTGGCCGGTGTGGACTACCGGCGCAACCAGCGCGCGGACGCCTTGCTGAGCCAGGTTCTCGACATCGACCGCAACCCGCCGGCGGGCATGGCCCAGCATGGAACCGGCCTGCAGCAGCTGCTACAGGAGGTCGTACAGGACAAACGCTTTCAGGACCCGCAGTCGCAGCGCGAGGCGGCGCGCTTTGGAGTCGCGCTAGCGGTCTTGCAGCTCCCGGAGCCAACGAAAGCCCTGGTGTCCCCGCCGGCTTTGCCTACTACTGCACCACCGCCCGCGGGGACAGCCGCGTTTGTGCAAGCCGCTAAGCGGTTGGTCGAGGGACTGGAGGAACAGGGCTACCCCGGGCCGGCCGATTCCTTGTCGCGGGCAGCCAAGGCTGTCGAGAAATCCTCCTACCTGGGCGGCGCCAATTTGCAGGCGGTGAGCGAGGCTTTAACTAGGGCGGAGAAGATACCCGCACTGACCGACGACGCGACTGCCCTGCGTGGTGCCGGGCGCAGTTTGCAGGAAACACAGCGGAGTGTAGCCCCACCAGCGCCGGGCCGGGACAATGATGGCCCCGAACGGTAAGCACCCGGTATTCCCATACTCAACCTTTCGACCCGTTTATGAATCTCTACATCGAAGCCGAGTACGAAGCAGCCAGCTGGGAGCTGGAGCAGCTACTGGACCAGTGGCCGCAGCAAGCTGAGCGCACGCTGACGCTATTGGCGGCGATTGAGGAGTTCTTTCGGCAGGGCGCTTGCCACTGGCCCACGCCGGAGCCGCCGCGTCTGCCCAAAGGTCCGATTGATGAGGCGCGTCGGGCTAGGGCCTGGGCCCACCGCGAAAATCCTGCTTTGTCCCGGCAGTATCTGCTCAACTTGGCTCAAGCCAAGGAGGCCTTAGCTGCCCGGGAAAACTAGGTGCGTGAAGAGTAGTCTACACTCAACCGCAGCTAATGGCTACCTTGGCACCGATGAAGGATGATGAACTCCAGTTTCTGCAGGAACAGCTTGAGGCTACTGAATTGCTACCCTGTGCCACCTGTCGACAGGAGACGCTACACGCCCATGTGGAGGTGCTAGAGCGGTATGCTCACGCTACGGAGTTACTGATGGAATGCACCGCTTGTGGTACCCGTCGCTCGTGGATGCAGCTGGAAATGTCGGAGTAACAGTTTTGCTATACCACCAAATAGTGGGCGACAAAAGGAACCGATTTCAAGCCTGCTAGCGTAGGCCCTGCATTTTCAGGAAAAGGCCTCCCGGATTCTTGGTAGCCTTGATTTTATCGGTCTTCAGCTTGTAGATGAAGGCAAACAAGGCATCCACGTGCTTGGTCGACTGCAGGATGTCCTGCACCAGCTTAGGTTCGGCAATACCTAGGGTTTCCAGGTGCTTGCGGGCCAGCTGCACCTTGGCGTCATCCGCCTCCAGCTCGAAGGGGATGGGCAGCTGCTGGGGGACCTGGGTGTTGACGTAGAACTTGATGCTCTGGAAGGAGCGTCCTTTCTTAAGCAGCTCGTACTTGATGCGCAGGTCGGTGTGCTCGTTTATCTGCGTCGTGGCCACGTCGAGCACGTACTTCTGCAGCGAGGAAATCTGGGCGTACTGCTCGGGCTCCTTGCCAGCGGGGTCCTTGAGCTTGAGCATGCCCTTGAACTCATCCAACGAGTAGGTCTTGGTTTCGCCTATGTCCTTCCACTGCGAGGCCAGCTGGTAGATGCGCTTGGCGTACTTGCTGCTCAGGCTAAAGGCCGCCTGCAGCCGGTAAGACGTGAAGTTGCTCTTCAGGTCAATCAGGAAGGGGCGCATGCGCTCGGATATCTCCAACTCAATGGTGCCCTCGCCCTTGCGGTACAGCGCCGAGGCCAACAGGCTTACCTGCAGCAGGGTCTTGCCGGTCTCGATGTGGTAGACCCGGCTGTTGAGGTTCTCCGTGGATTCGAGCAGCTGCTTGTAGTTCCAGGTGCGGCCGGTCAGCTCCATGAGCTCCTGCACCCGGATTTCGTAGATGGTGCCGGACTTGTCCTGTTTGGTGAGCTTGGAGAGCAGCGAGAAGACGATGTCCATCTCGCAGGCACTCATCTCGTAGCGGGCCGTCGTCAGCGCGTTATGCTGCCGAATTTCTATCGGGACGGTGGATTCGGGCGCGGCCATACGCAGCTACTGTGGTGAAACAAAGCAAACATACGGCTTAAATCGGAAACTAATAGAGCCAAATCCTGAATCTATGAGTAAGCGGAAAGCTGGTAGCTTCACCTGCTTATAAAAGCTATTAGTTAGACTTATGAAACCTATTAGTTAGCCCGCCGCGAGTTTTTGCCGAGGCTTATAAAAGCTATTAGTTAGACTTATAAAAGCTATTAGTTGGAAGCCAGCCAGCAGGGAGTCTCGAAAACCACTAACTACCCGTGACTTATAAAATCTATTAGTTCGCCGAAAGGAGGGGTAGTGATAGTCCCGGATTCTGGCCCTATTAATTAGCTTATCAAAGCTATTAGTTTGGCTTATGAAACCTATTAGTCAGCTTATAAAACCTATTACCCGGCTTATAAAACCTATTAGTTGGCTTATAAAACCTATTACTAAAGCTGCTTAAGACGCTGAGGTACAAAAAGTTGCGAGCCCTGCAAATACTTTAAATACTTAAAATACTCACAAGCTTGTTGAAGCTGAAGTACAAAAGCTTATAAAGTGGTGGTTTAGGGCGATACCCGAACGAAAACAACAAAAAAGGGAGTCTAAACAAGCACAAAATGGGATTGCACTTTTTAAAGATTTTTTTACCTTTTTCTACTAATTAGAGCATTTCTGTATAACTCAAAGGTAAGTCAAATACTACGCTGAAAGCTTACAGACGGCTCATTAATAGATTTTATAAGTCTCATAAGATGCTCTCGACAGCTTCTTCAGCAGCACCCGAAACAGACCAGGAAGGGGCCGCTGGGCATGATAACAATGCTCACAGGACTCTCTGGGCTTATAAAACCTATTTTTTAGCAGGCTTGACGGCCTACAGTTCAGCTGAGCAGGTAAGTGAACTAATAGGTTTTATAAGCCAAAATGCGGGGTAGCATCATCTGGTAGTAGGTTTTGAAGTGCTAAAGAAGAGCGCAGCGAGGCATTATCAAGTTTCCTGGACTGCAACTAGGCGGCAGTAAGCATATCAGCACTAACAAGTGGCTTCTACGTGCCTCTGAAGGGCATTGGGACGTAGGTCGAACCGCTTTGACTTGTTTCCTTTGCGCCAAAAGCACCTCACGGTTACCGTCCTGACTGACCTTAACAATTACTCTTGAGCCCCGCACGGCGTAGCCAGGAAGAAGATACACCACACATGACTGAAGAAGTAACCCGCCAGGCCGACGTTGCCCCTCTTCCATTCCCAGACCTGAGTTTGACTGTTTCCTATGCTGATGCACTGCTCTATGCCCAATCAAGGTTAAAAATGTTGGGCAGTGGGGAATTGAAGCCTTTTTGTGAGGCCCATCAGCTTACCTACACCAACATCGTCAACCTGAAAAACGGCAAACTCAAGCGCGAAGAGCCGCGCCTAGTGCAGCGCGTGCTCGGTAGCTTAGACATGCCGACGCAACTGCTCCGATTTCCCCCTACAAGTAAGACCCCTTGTTTTGTGTTGACGGATGCCGAGGCGCTGGCCTCGTTTCAGACGCAACTCCTATGGCTTAAAACCTTCAAGACTTAAGAAAGCGAGGGCAGTTGGTGAATTGCTCCAACAGTCACTAAGGTTCTACTTACTTAAACTTCAGTTTCCAGCTCCTCCGCAATGCTCGCAAACTGCGTCAGCGCCGCCTGCAGGTTCTCGGTGATTTCTAGGGCCAGCACGTCGGGGGCGGGCAGGGTGGCGCTGTCTTCCAGGGCGTCGTCCTTGAGCCAGAAAATGTCGAGGTTGACCTTGTCGCGTGCCAGCAGCTGAGCCAGCTCGTAGCGGTGGAACTGCTCGGTTTCCTGGCGCTGGGCCCGTTGGCCGGGCTGGCCGTAGCACTGAATGAAATCCTGCAGGTGGGCCAGGGTGAGCGGGTTGCCTTTGGGAGTGAAGTGCTGGTTGGTACGCAGGTCGTACACCCACATTTCCCTGGTCTGGGCCTGCTCGGCGGCGGCGCGCTTCTCGAAGAAGATGACGTTGGCCTTCACGCCCTGGGCGTAGAAGATGCCCGTGGGCAGGCGCAGCAGGGTGTGCACGTTGCAGTCCTGCAACAGCTTGCGGCGGATGGTTTCGCCGGCCCCGCCCTCGAATAGCACATTGTCGGGCAGCACCACGGCGGCCGTGCCGCCCACCTTGAGGATGGTATAAATGTGCTGGACGAAGTTGAGCTGCTTGTTGCTGGTGGTGGCCACGAAGTCGGTGCGCTCGTAGCTGAGCGTGTCCTTGCTGGTCTGGCCTTCCTCGCTCATCACCGTGATGCTGCTCTTCTTGCCGAAGGGCGGGTTGGCCAGGATAAAGTCGTACCGCTCGCCGGGGTCGGAGAGCAGGGAGTCGCGGTTCTGCACCGGGCTTTCGGTCGAGCCCACGCCGTGCAGGTACAGGTTCATGGCCGCCAGGCGCACCACCGAGTCCACGATGTCGGTGCCGTGGAAGGTGTGGTCGCGCAGGAACTTGAGCTGCTCGCGGTCCAAGTCCTTGCCGTGGGTGTCGACGAGGTAGTCGCGGGCCACCAGCAGGAAGCCGGCCGTGCCGCAAGCCGGGTCGCAGATGGTCTGGCCCGGGGCGGGGGCCACGGCTTCCACAATGGCTTGGATGAGCGGGCGCGGGGTAAAGTACTGGCCGGCGCCGCCCTTCACGTCTTCGGCGTTCTTCTGCAGCAGGCCTTCGTAAATCTCGCCCTTCACGTCGAAGCCCAGGCCCGACCAGTTCTCGCGGTCAATCAGGGCCAGCAGGTGCTTGAGGCGGGCCGGGTTCTGAATCTTGTTTTGGGCCTTCTTGAAGATGACGCCCAGCATGCCGGGCTCCTTGCCCAGGTCGGTGAGCAGGTGGCGGTACTGCACCTCCAGCGCGTCGCCTTCGAGGGGACGCAGGCTGGCCCAGTCCTTTCCTTCCGGCACGGCCGGGGCGTTGGGCGCGCCGGCCTGCTCGTCGGCCATCTTCAGAAAGAGCAGGTAGGTGATTTGCTCGACGTAGTCGCCGTAGCCCACGCCGTCGTCGCGGAGCACGGTGGCGTAGCCCCAGACGCGTTGGACGAGGGATTGGGCGGTGGCATTCAAGGTTGGGTGGAGCATGGCGTAGGTGGCAAAGAGGGGTGGCCCCGTACGGGGACCGGTGATAAGGGGCGGCCGTTACGGGCAGGGGACGGTTTCGTTGGAGAGGTACTCGCTCTTCTTGGCGCCGACGTAGGCGTAGGAGAAGGGCTTGTCGGTGCGGGTCATGCGGGCGCAACTGTAGAGACCGATGCCGCGGCTGATGCGCGAGGTGCTGGTTTTATCGAGCGAAGCGCCGGTGAAATTGGCCATGTAGCCGCTTTGGCGGTGGGTGTTTTTCAAAATCACCACGTAGCGGCCGTTCACCTTCACCTTGAGGACCTGCAGGTAGGGGTTGGTCGTGGCCGCGGCGCTATAACTCAGCCCCACCTCGCGCATTATCTGGTTGAATTGGCACACGTAGGGCTGCTCGCTGGTGTCATCGTTCAGGAGCTTGAACACCGACAGCAGCGCCTCCGCATCGGCTTTCTGCGCCGCATTTTCGGGCTCGCTGATGAACGACTCGACATCGTGCTTGTACCGGTCCGCGTCGTCGCTAAACAGAGCGTCCACGAAATGGGAGCGCAGCGAGGAGTAGCTCTGGCAGAAGCCGCGAAACGGAGCCAGCAGAATGGCCAGGGCCAGAAGAGTTGAAAGACGCATGGGGTTAGGAAGGGGTAAGGTAACCAGAAGCAGGCACGCGCCTATAAGGGCATGGAGAGCTGCTTTGATGCCGGCGAGGTTTTGGGCTCCCGGGCCTTGCGGGCTTTCGGCGGGGCCGTGGACTCATTCTGGAGCCGCGCGAGCAGCGCAGCGGCCGGCTCGTCGGTGGCATCCTGGGGCACGAGGCGACCGGTAAAGGCGCGGTGCAGGATGCTCTGGCGCAGGCGCTCGGCGCGTTTCAACTCGTCGGCGAGGGTCTTACTCAGCGCATCGAGCACAGTGAGGCGGCTTTCAGCTTCATCTACAATTTGCTTCTGCTCCTCTAAGGATGGAACAGGAACACCCACCTTGGAGAGGATTTCCAAGTTTATGTTCTTCTGTGCGGTGGCTGGTGCATAACGCTCGATGTTCTCCTTGGCGGTTCTCAAGAAGAATTCGATGAATTTGATATTGCTGTGATTTTTAGGGGTGAGAAAACCTACAACACTATCTGGGAAACAAGCATCAAACCCTAGTAGCGCGGTTTCAGCGATGTTCGCCGCGATGGTGATGCATAAGGTCCCTGTAGGCCATAAACGGCTCTGGGCTAATCCAAACTCGCTATATGATTGGGTATAAGACCTGATAACGCCATTTGCATGACGAACATCACCGGTTTGAATAAAAGGGTAAGCATCGCCGTAAAGGCGTTTATCGTCACGAGGCCGGTGCTTTGATTTTCCGCGGTTCAATTCACCAAGCTCTGGTAGACTTGCCCAAGCCCATCCTGCGGGAAGCTCCGGCAGTTCTTCCGTATCCACCGCTTCCGGCTCCACATACTTCGATTTCCACCCATCTCCCAACGGCAGCTGCCCGCCGCGCTTGGCGACCTGAACGGCTTCCCAGGGTGTTGTTAAACAAATAGGGTAAAACCTCCGACTCGGCCCTACGCCGGTTTGCTCAGCTGCGCCTGTAGGGTCGTTTGGACCGTGGCAAAGTCGCGCCAGGCACTCAGGCCCGCCTGCTCCAGCAAGGCCTCGTGCTGCTTGGCCCACTGCGCGGCCGGCAGCAGGTAGTGCTCAAACGCCCG
The DNA here is from genome assembly GCF_016427455.1 of Hymenobacter miniatus. Lineage (NCBI taxonomy): Bacteria > Pseudomonadati > Bacteroidota > Cytophagia > Cytophagales > Hymenobacteraceae > Hymenobacter > Hymenobacter miniatus. The sequence continues at coordinate 58,750 of NZ_JAELXR010000016.1, read as the reverse complement.
GTACTGGTAACAGCACGTAAAGTTGAGTTGGCCGGACTTGATGGCCGTGGCCATCTCCAAAAAAAGGAGGGCTTTATAAAGGGAGGTGCGTAACCGACCTTGCGCATCGAGGACGTAGGCCCGTTGCGTGAGCGAGAGAAAGTCCAGCGGCACCTGCGCGCCCAGGTGCCCGTCGTGCTGCTGGTAGTAGTGCACGGCCCGCCACAGGTCGGCGCGGGTGGTCGCTTCGTCGACGACCAGCGCTTTGACCAGGGCCCCGAGCTTGGTTTGCAGGCGCAGCGACGCCCCGGCCAACGCCTCGTGAAACAGCGCCTCGCCCGCCTGCTGCTCGGTGGCTTGGCGTAATTGCTCCAGCTGCTGGTGGTCTTCGCTCAGCTGCGCGGCCGTGACCTGGTGGCGCTGCAGCAGCGCGTCGATACGGGCCAGCTTTTGCTCGGCCGGCACGTCGGGCGCGTCGACCAGGGCGCGAATCTGGGTCAGGGCCTGCAGGTGCCGGTAGCCCCGGCCCGTGACCTGATTGGTTAGCTGCTGCGTGGCGGTGCGTTGCTGGTAAAGCGTCTCCTTGACCTGCTCGCGGCACTGATTGGCGGCGCTGGTCATGGTTTGCAGCAGCGTATCGACCAGGGCATCACCCAGCTCGTAGTACTGGTGCACCACGAAGCTGAGCAGGTAGAGGTAGCGCCGCTCGTCGCGGCGGTAGAGCTGCGCGGCCTGGGCCCGCAGCACGTACTCGGCGTAGTAGGTGACGGCCTGGTCGGAGAGGCGCAACCGCTGCCAGAACGGCTGCAGCTGCTCAAAGAGCTGCCGCAGGGAGGCGAAATGGGTGACCCGTTCGCGGATTTCCCCGGCCCGCAGGCCCTGGCGGATGCGCTTGAGAAAGGTGAGCGGGTAGCGCCGGTCCGCATCCGCCTCGCGGGCGTCGGGGTCGTCGGCGGCCAGCAGCCGGTCCAGCAAGCGCTGCTCGCCGGGCTGCAGGTGCTGCTGCAAGCGGTGGAGCAGCCGTTTCTCAAACGCGAGCAGGGCCCGCGTGATGAGGTCGGCCAGCGTGTTGTAGGTGGGCAGTTCCAGCCGGTGCTCGTGCAGAAACAGCACCAGGTAGTCGAAGACAGTCGACGGCTTGAGGTGCTGGCTGCTCAGGCGCACGGCCTCCTGGTACAAACGCTCCGTGGCGGCCGCCTCGAACCGCGCAATACCCAGTTGCTCGCAGATGAGTTGCTGGTGGGCATAATAGCGGGCATCAGCGTAGCGCAACGGGTCAAAGTCGGCGGGCCCCAGGCCCAGCTGCTGGGCCACGTACGCCACATCGGCCGCGTGGTAGCGGGTGGCCACGTAGAAGCGCTGGCTAATCTGGAAGTAGCCCAGCTGCAAGACAAACCCGACGCGGTTGGCCGGCGCCAGCATCCGGGCCAGGTGCGCATCCGCCCAATCCGGGACGGCAAAGACCCGGGCCTGCTCGGCCGCTGGTACCAGCGGGGGCTGCTCGTAGAGCTCACGTTCCTTGCCCAGGTGAATCCGCAGGTGCGTGGCCATAAGCTACCCAGAAGGCGATGGTATAAACGACCGTTATTTCTACCCACCAATGATAGCGTTAACGTCCATGTAAAGGCATCGAAAACCGGTACCTTTACGAAGCGCATTTACCTTATCGCTAACCTGCCCGTTTTGCCCATGCTATTTGGCTACGTCCGCGTCTCCACGAGCGCCCAATCGGCCGAGAGCCAGAAGAGCCTCATCGCCCGCTATCTGGTCGAGCACCGCTGGACCCTCGACGAGTGGATTGAAGTAGAAATGTCTTCCCGCCGCACCGCCGGGCAGCGCCGCCTGCCCGAGCTGCTGGCCAAGGTTGGCCTTGGTTAAAAGTTTGGTACAAAGGTTAAACGGGCGGGGCCGCAGGAGACTCCCAGTCGAAGGCAAAAAGGGCCTCCAAATCGAAGGGGAGTGAATCTTTTAGGGCGTCGTCCGAGAAATCGAACTCGCCGTTCAGATTGATGTGCTGCCAGCTCGCCCGTGAGCTGGCAGTACATCAATCTGCCACGGACTAGCGCTCGGCCGCCGGGGCATGAAGCAGCTACTGGTTGGGACAAAGGCAATTCCAACAGACGATTACGTTCTGCACCAGCCGTTTGCAAGGGCCTGCTTGCGTGGGTGGTCGCATGCCCGCCGTCGCCCGCTCATGGATACTCTCGCGGCCATACCCAGCCAGCGCGGCGAAGAGGCCCAAGACCGCCCGCCCGGCCGGGGTGGCCGTATCGATGCCTAGGTCCAGAGCGACGAAGCGGACCTGCCGGGCGTGCAGAGCGGCCACCACCTACATGATGTGGGTGCTGTTGCGGCCCAGCCGGTTCAGGCGGGCTAAAGTCACCGTGTCCCCGGCACGCAACGTGGCCAGCCGCTCGGTGAGCACCGGGCGCTGTGAGCGTGCCGCTGATTTTTTCCCAAATCAGGCGGTCTACGCCCGCGACCTTTAGTTGTCCATATCAAAATGTCACATCTGCGTACTTTGCCGCCATGTCCGATTTCCGTCTGCGCGTATTTGCCGCTGTGGCCCGGCACCTGAGCCTGACCAAGGCCGGCCAGGAGCTGTTTGTGAGCCAGCCGGCCGTTACCAAGCACATCCGGGAGCTGGAAGCACAGTACGGCCAGCGCCTGCTGGAGCGGCGCGGCAACCGCGTGACCCTCACCGAGGCCGGCCGCCTGCTGCACGCCCACGCCGATGCCGCCGCCGCCGCTCAGCAGCAGCTGGAGGACCAGCTGCTGGCCCTGCGCGACCCCGACGAGGCCGCCGGCCGCCTGCGCCTGGGGGCCAGCACCACGCTGGCCCAGTACGTGCTGCCGGGCCTGCTGCCCGCCTTCCAGGCCCGCTACCCGCAGGTGCAGCTCTCGTTTCTGAACGCCAACTCCGAGCGCATTGCCGAGGCCCTGCTGCGCGGCGAGCTGGACCTAGGCTTCGTGGAGGGCCGCACCAAGAGCCACGACCTGCACTACGAGCTGCTGCTGCCCGACGAGCTGGTGGCCGTGCGCCGCGCCACACCCGGCGGCCCGCCCGCCGCCCCGCTGCCCCTGGCCGAGGCGCTGGCCCACCCGCTGGTGCTGCGCGAGCGGGGCTCGGGCACGCTGGAAATCCTCGAATTTGCCCTGCGGGCGCAGCACATCAAGCTCAGCGCCCTGCCCGTGGCCATTTACCTGGACAATACGGAGGCCATCAAGCGCTACCTCGAAGCCGCGCCCACCGCCCTGGGCTTCGTGTCGCGCCGGGCCCTGGACCGCGAGCTGGCGGCCGGGCTGCTCGAAATCGTGCCCATTGCCGGGCTGCACTTGGCCCGGCAGTTCGAGGCGGTATCGGTGCAGGGACAGGTGCTGGCCCGGCCGGCGCAGCGCTTCCTGAGCTTCGTGCAGGGGCAGCTGAAGGGGGGCAAATAAAAAATGGTGATGCTGGATAACTATTCGGTATCCGCTGAAAGCACCACTTTATGAGCAGCTTACGTACCATTGCAGCGTAGTGCGGACCGGGTGGTTCGCCCATCTTCACCCGACTTACTTATACTCATGGAAAACACTCCGCAGCCCGCCCCAACCGATGCGCAACCCGCCGCCGAACCGGCCGCCCACGATGGCACCCCGCACTACGGCGACTTCGGCCACCCCGCCGACCCCACCGCGCCCCGCCACTACCAGGCCCCGACCAACGACGGCTCGAACGACAACCCCGACGAGTTCAGCGAATTTCGCGGCAAAAATGCCTCAGCCACCGAGCAATACTGCCTACCCGGTGCTATTGCTGACCCAAATTTGCAGCGCGGGCACGTCGAGCAAAACCAGCACCCCGAAGCCATTGCCGCAGCCGAGGGGGGCAGCGACGCCGAAGAGCGCGCCGCCTACGCCCTCGACGACCCGCGCTACGCTGGCGGCGACGTATTCGATTTGAAGGACGAGCAAACCGGCTTCTAAGCCCTCAGGCCAGTAGTTCATCCGTCCAGCGGCCGGCTCGTACACCACGAGCCGGCCGCTGGCGTTTCCAGCCCTCGCGGCGGCCGGCTTGGCCACGCAAAACGGACGCGCCACCCTGGCTCGGCCCGGGCAATCAATAACCTTTGGTTATGCAGGATAATACTATTGGATAATCCAATCGGTGGGCAACGCCGTATATTTGCCTCAGAAACAAACCCCTCCCGCTCATGGCCCTCCCAGTTCAGCCCACGCCGCTTCAAGCTTCCACCCCGCTGCCCGCCCCTGCCCCGGCCGGGGAAACCGCCGCCCCCGAATTCAACGAAACCACCGGCTTCTTCCGCCACCTGCACACGCCCCGGGTGGTGTTCGGGCAGGACTTCACCTTGAAGCAGGTGGTGTTCGTGCTGTTCTTCGTGTTCTGCCTCACGCCCTGGGCCTCGCCGCCCATTGCCCTGGCGCTGGGCCTGCTGCTGGCCCAAACCATCGGCAACCCCTTCACCACGCAAACCAAGCAGGCCACGGCCAAGCTGCTCCAGTTCTCGGTTATCGGGCTGGGCTTTGGCATGAATGCCCACGCGGCGGTGCAGGCCGGCAAGGAGGGCATCATTTTCACGGTGGTGTCCATCTTCGGCACGCTGCTGCTGGGCCTGGTGGTGGGCCGGTGGCTGGGGCTGGGCAAGCACGTGGTGCATTTGATTTCGTGCGGCACCGCTATTTGCGGCGGCTCGGCCATCGCGGCCATCGGACCGGTGCTGCGGGCCAAGGACGAGGAAATGTCGGTGGCGCTGGGCACGGTGTTCGTGCTCAATGCCGTGGCCCTATTCGCCTTCCCGCCCATCGGCCACGCCCTGGCCATGACGCAGAACCAGTTCGGCCTGTGGTGCGCCATTGCCATCCACGACACCTCTTCGGTGGTGGGGGCGGCGGCGGCCTACGGCAACCAGGCCCTGGAAGTGGCCACCACCGTGAAGCTGGCCCGCGCCCTCTGGATTATCCCAATTTCCATCGGCACGGCCATGCTATTCAAGCAGAAGGGCGTGAAGGTGAAAATTCCCTACTTCATCTTTGGTTTCATCGCCGCCATGCTGGTCAACACCTTTATTCCCGCCGCCAAGCCCCTGGGCCCGGTGATGGTGAACCTGGCCAAAATCGGCCTCACGGTGACGCTGTTCTTTATCGGCGCGGGCCTCTCGGCCAAGGTGGTGCGCTCGGTGGGAATAAAGCCCTACGTGCTGGGCATTCTGCTCTGGGTAGTGATTTCGACCGGCTCGCTCTACGTGATTCTGCACACGGTCTAGCCGCCTGAACGGGGCAGAGCGGCCGAATGGTAGCGCTTGCTTTGCCCGATTTAACTAATTGACTGTCTGCATTCCGCAAAACAAGTTGTTTTGCGCGCTGGCTGGCCATTGCCGCCTGTTTCACCTCTTTCCTTGGCCTCATGGAAACCACTCCCGACCCCTCGCCTCGGCTGCAGCCGGAAGACAAGCAGGCCTTCATCAAAATCGCTGGCCTGCTGACCTGGGTGATTGCCCTGATGGTGCTGGTAGTAGCCGTGACGGCCTACATCGTCGTCTTCAACCCCAAAACGCCCGACCTGCTGGCCGATGCCCCGGCCACGACGGCCGCCGCTGCGAGTGGGCCTGCGGCGGGCTTGCCTGACGTTGCCGGGGGGGCTGTGGGGAGCAAAACCAACTTCTTCCAGCCCGCCCGCTTCGTGCTCGACAGCGTGAAGCCCGACCCGGAGGGCCAGCTCATCCGCTACGGCCACGAGCTGATTGCCCACACCGCCCACTACCTCGGCCCGCAAGTGGCCAACCCGGCCCTGCGGCTGGCCGGCAGCAACCTGGCCTGCCAGAACTGCCACCTGCAGGCCGGCCAGAAGGCGTTTTCGGCCCCCTACGTGGGCATCTGGGGCATTTACCCCACCTACAAAGGGCGCGAGGATGCCATCAGCACCCTGGAGGACCGCATCAATGGGTGCATGACGCGCAGCCTCAACGGCCGGCCCCTGCCGGTGGACGGCAAGGAGATGAAGGCCATCATCACCTACATGAAATGGCTGGGCCGCCAGGTGCCAGTGGGGGAGAAGGTGAAGGGCCAGGGTTTTGTTAAGTTCACCATGCCCAACCGCGAGGCGAATCTCGGGCAGGGCAAAATCGTCTTCGCCCAGCAGTGCACCAGCTGCCACGGAGCCAATGGCCAGGGCCGCCTCAACGGCACGCTGGCCGCCGATGGCTACCAGTACCCGCCGCTGTGGGGGCCCGACAGCTACAACGACGGGGCCGGCATGCACCGCCTGCAAACGGCGGCCCGCTTTATCAAGGCCAACATGCCTTTCGGCGCCACGGCCGAGCACAGCATCCTCACCGATGACGCCGCCTACGACGTGGCGGCCTACATCAACTCGCTGCCCCGCCCGCGCATGGCCCACCTGGAAAAGGACTACCCCAACCTGAAAAAGAAGCCCGCCGACTGCCCTTACCCGCCTTACGCCGACCGGTTTACGCAGCACCAGCACCAGTTTGGTCCCTACGCGGCGATGGAAGCGGGCAAAAAGGGCGGCGAGTAGCCCCGCACCGATTTCCAGTTTCACCCCTTTCGTTTTCACCGCGCTGCTTCGGTGGTGCCCTTTCCCCAGTTGCCATGAAACACCTGCTGCTGACCGCCGCGCTGCTCGCCGGCCTCACCCTCTCGGCCCGCGCCCAGACGCCCGCCACCCGCAACGCCACCGCCATGCATGACCGCGAAGCTTTTCAAAAAGGTGCCTTCCAAGGGGCCACGGCCGACCAGGCCCAGTACCATGTCATCTACCAGCTCGACAGCGACGACCCCAAGCTCATCCAGCAGACGCTGCGTAACATCGGCAACGCGCTGGAGGACAGCCGGCTGAAAGGCAAGCTCACCGTGGAGCTGATTGCCTTCGGCGGGGGCACCACGCTCTACCGCAAGGACCAGCCCTACGAGGCCCAGCTCACGGCCCTCAAGCAGAAAGGCGTGATTCTGGCCCAGTGCCTGAACACGCTGAAGGAAAGGAAAATGAGCAAGGACGAGCTGCTGCCGCTGATTTCCTACGTGCCCAGCGGCAACGGCGAGCTTATTATCCGGCAGGCCCAGGGCTGGTCGCTGGTGCATCCGTAGCGCCGGGCTCTCCGCTGCTTTTGTGCTTTTCTCCGCTTTCCTTACCCAACCCCATGAAACCCCTTCCGCACCTGCTGCTGGCGCTGGCACTGGCCGCCCCGGCCGCCCTTTTCGCCCAGACCATGCCTATCCAAAAGCCCACGCCGCCCGAGCCGGCCCACCGCTTTGACCCGCCCTGGAACGCGCCGTTTCAGGCTGGAGTGCCCTTCACGGTGCCGGGCATCGACAACGCGCCCGACCTCTACGGCGACGTGGTGGACCCGCAGTTGGTGGTGTTTTTCGGGGGCAACCAGTTCATGGTGCTCGATGATTTGCTGAAGGAGTTCCGCAAGGCCCACCCCGAGTACGTGCGCATTTTCGTGGAAACGCTGCCGCCCGGCATCCTGGCTAAGCAGATTACGCAGGGCAGCCTGGTAGTAGGCAACCTGCGCATCGAGCTGAAGCCCGACGTGTACGCGGCCGGCAAAAACCGCATGGATATGACGCCGGAGTGGTTTGCCCGCACCACCAGCTACGCCCAGAACCGGCTGGCCATCCTCGTGCGCCAGGGCAACCCCAAGAAGGTGACCAGCCTGCGCGATTTGGGCCGGCCCGAGGTGCGCGTGAGCATGCCTAACCCCGAATGGGAAGGCATCGGCAAGCGCATCGAGGAATCGTACGAGAAGGCCGGGGGCGCGGCCTTGAAAACGGCCGTGATGACGACCAAAGTGAAAGCCGGCAGCACTTACCTGACCCAGATTCACCACCGCCAGTCGCCCCTGCGGGTGCTCTACGACCAGTCCGACGCGGCCCCGGTGTGGTACACGGAGGCCTTTTATCAGAAAATGCTGGGCCACCCGGTGGAAAGCGTGGCCATCCCGGCCAAGGAAAACATCATGGCCAACTACGTGGCCGGGGTGATGAAAGCCGCGCCCCACGCCAAGGCCGCCGAAGACTTTGTGGCCTTCCTTAACAGCCCAGACGGGCAGGCCGTGTACCAGAAATACGGCTTTTTGCCGCCCGTTAAGTAACGCGCTAATACCCATGAAAACATCCCCGCTTACCCGGCTCCGCCGCTTCGCTCTATTGCTCATGTCTCCTGCTCTGCTCGCGGCCGCGCCGGCCGCCGCCCAAACCCTGCACGTGTACGGCCCCGGCGGCCCGGCCACGGCCATGAAGGAATGCGCCGCCGCCTTCACCAAACAAACCGGCCTGGACGTGGCCGTCACGGCCGGCCCCGAGCCCAAGTGGCTGGCCCAGGCGCAGCAGGACGCCGACCTGGTGTACGGCGGGGCCGAGTACATGCTCACCCAAACGGCGCTGGCCCACCCCGGCTTTATCGACGAAGCCAGCCGCACCAGCCTCTACGCCCGGGAGTCGGCGGTGCTGGTGCGCCCCGGCAACCCGCTGCACATCAAGCGGCTCGAAGACCTGGCCCGGCCCGGCGTGCGCCTGCTCGACGTGAACGGGGCCGGCCAGATGGGCATGACCGAGGACATGGCCCGCAGCAGCGCCCTCATCAGCAACCTGCAGCACAACACCAAAACGTCGGTCAAAACCAGCGCCGAGGCCGTGGCCCTCTGGCAGCAAAAGCCCCAGGACTACGACGCCTGGATAACCTATGCCTCCTGGCAGCCGCGCCTGCCCGGCTCGGCCCTCGTGCGCCTGCCCCGCGACCAGCGCGTGAGTCGGGGCACGCCCATTGCCCTCACCCAGCGCACCACGCAGGCCGCCGCGGCCCGGCAGTTCGTGGCCTTTCTGCAGTCGGCCGACGGGCACGCCATTTTCCGCCGCAACGGCTGGGAATAGGCCGGGCGTTGGCGGCCGGAAAGCAAACATGAAGAACGTCCTGCTTCGGCTGCGCTCAGCAGGACGGGCAAATGGCTCTTGGTTTTCACTATTCCACCTTGCTTTCCCGCATTCGCATGGCTATTCCTTCGCTTCCGATGCCGGTGCCTAGCACCCCGTTGCCCGCCGCCCCCCCGGCCGACCACGAAACGCCGCACTGGCTGTTTCGCTACGTATTCAGCCAGGACCCCAAGACCATTGCCAAACAGTACCTGCTTACGGGCATGGCCTGGGCTCTGGTGGCGGGCACGCTTTCCACGCTGTTTCGCTTGCAGCTGGGCTAACAAAGCAAGTTTGAAAATACGGGCCGCCGTACCTGCGGCAACCGCTTCTCCATCATCCAAACCCCATGACCCGTCTCGCTCAACTCCCCGGCCTGCTCGCCCTGACCGGCCTGCTGCTCACCGCCATCAACCCACCGGGTCACGGCCAGGAAGGCGGCAAAATGCTCAAAAAAGAAGGCAAAACCGACAACAAGTTGCTGCGCGAAAACCGCCGCATGATGCGCGACGGCCGCGTGAACCACGGCCAAAGCCTGAGCAAAGAGCCCAAGCTCGTTCGGGAGGAAGACCGGCTGGACCATCGCCAGGCCCCCGCCCCGCGCAAAACCCGGCGGGCGGGCGGTTCGCCGCGCTAGCCGATGGCCCAGTCTTCGTCCCACGCACCGCCCCTGGCCTACACTGAAGTAGCGGGCCAGAGCCTGCGCCGCATCGAGTCGCTCAGCGACGGCGTGTTTTCCATCGCCATGACCCTGCTCGTGCTCAACCTGCGGGTGCCGGCCGCCGCCCTCGTGCGCACCGAGGCCGACGTGGGGCCGGCCCTGCGGGCGCTGCTGCCCAACATCGGGGGCTACGTGCTGGGGTTTCTCTCGCTGGGCATTTTCTGGGTGTGCCAGAGCACGCAGTTCACCTACCTGGCGCGCAGCGACCGCCGGCTGGCCTGGTGGCACATTGCCTTTCTGCTGGTGGTGGGGCTGCTGCCCTTTTCCACGGCGTTTCTCACCACCCATTTTCCCCTGCGCGGGGCCGTGCTGGTGTACTGGGCCAACCTGCTGCTGCTGGGCGGGGCGTTGCTGGGCAGCTACCGCTACGCCCAGCGCCACGGACTGCTGCGGCCCGAGCACGCGGCCGTGGGCCGGGCCCTGGTGCGCCGCCTGGGCCTGATGCAGGTGCAGTACGCGGCAGCGGCGGGCCTGTGCTTGCTCAGCGTGCCGGCCGGGGCGGGGCTGCTGCTGCTGGTGCAGCTTAACTACGCGTTGGGCCTGGTGGCCGACCGCTGGCTGGGCGACTGAAGAACCCATCGGGGCCAAATGGTGCCGCGTGGGTGGCCGTATACTCCCCCATTGCCTGTCCTATTTCCTTTCTGCTCCCTCCCATGAAAAAACACCCCCGCCTGTACCTGGGGCTGCTGGCCGGCGTGGTCGCCATCACCGCCAATACTCTGGTGCTGAAAGCGGCCCCGCTGATGGCCGTCAACGCCGAAAGCGGTGGCCTGCTCAAGCTTGTGCTGCTGCATACCACGCCGGTGTTGCCGGCCGGGCTGCTGCCCGTGGTCAAAGCCGAGGGCTTCAAGCTGCTGTTTCATTACCTCACGGGGCTGGGCATGGTGGGGCTGTACGTGCTGGTGTTCGAACCCCGGCTGCCGGGCAATGGCTGGGTAAAAGGCGGCCTGTTTTCGCTGCTGCCCTGGGTCCTCAACGGCTTCGTGGTGCTGCCGCTGCTGGGGCAGGGCTTGGCGGGCGGGCACGTGCTGACGGCCGGCGGCATGGCGTACTTTTTTGTTGCCAACGCGGTGTTCGGGCTGGTGCTGGGCGGGCTGTATGCGTACCTGCGCCAGCAGCAGGAGGCGGCAGGGGTCTAGCAGCGCTGGTTTCCGTAAGCGTTTGCTAGTTAAATTTCCGCTCTTCTCGGCGCGCATTTCCGTCCTGCCCCACTATTTAAGTCTGGTCATGAAAATCACCAAGTACATCCATTCCTGCCTGCTGTTTGAGCTGGATGGCCAACAAATTCTCTTCGACCCCGGCAAGTTTTCCTTCAACGAAGGCCTGGTGCAACCGGAGGTTTTTAAGGACGTCTCGGTCGTCCTCATTACCCACGACCACCCCGACCACCTTGATGTGGTGGCGCTAAAGAAAATCGTGGCCCTGCACCAGGCCGTCATCATTTCCAATCGTGAAGTGGCGGCCGAATTGAAAAAGCACGGCCTGGCCGTGCAAATCCACGAGGAAGGCCCCCTGGAGTTGGGCGCGTTTCAGCTGCACGCCCTGCCGGTGCAGCACGAGGCCATTCTCGACAGCCCCTTGCCACAGATGACAGCCTGGCTGGTGAATGGCAAGGTGCTGAACCCGGCCGACTCTTTTGCCCATAATCTGCTCCCCTTCGCGGGCGTGGAGCTGCTCATTCTGCCCATCACCGCGCCTTTTCTCACGGAGCTCGTGGTGGCCGATTTCGCCCTGAAAATGCGACCGCAGCAGATTCTGCCAGTGCACGACGGCTACATCAAGCCCTTCTTCGTGCAGCAGCGCTACGAGAACTACGGGCCGTACTTTGAGAAGCACGGCATCACGTTTCACCGGCTGGCCGAACCGGGCGCGGCCATTACCCTCACGTAGCCCACCCCCATGCCGCTTACCCCCACCAACCCCCTCACCCTGTCGGACCGGCTGGCCCTGCAACGGACCCGGCTGGCCAATGAGCGGACCTTGCTCACCTACGTGCGCACCAGCCTGGCACTGGTGGGCTTCGGGTTGGCGCTCCTTCAATTTCACCCCGAGCGGGGCGGCCGGTTGGGGTACTCCGCGCTGGCCGTGGCGGGATTGGTGCTGGCGGTAGGGCTGCTGCGCTTTCGGGCGCACCGCCGGGAGCTGGCGACCTGCCAGCTCCCGGCTGGCGGCGGTAGTTGAGCAACAAACACCCCCGGTGCTACCCGAGGCAAAAGCGTTTGCACCCATAAAAAAGGCCCCTGATGCGTCATGCACCAGGGGCCTTTTTGGTCAGCAGCCGGCTTACGGCTGCGTGAGCGTGACCGCGCCGGCCGGGTTCTTGTCGCCGAGCACCACCACGGCAAAGCGCCCCGCCAGCCGCAGCCGAATCTGGTAGTAGGCGTTGACTTCGACCGCGCCCTCGGCATCGGTTTTGAAGGCGATAACCGGTTCCGGGGCTACCAGCGCGGTTTTATTGTCCGATAAGTATAAGGTGTAGTTCGTGTTCGGGGCCAGCCGCTTGAGAGCCAGAATCAACTCGTCCACGTCTTCTACCGGCCGGATAACGGCCACGCCGCCTACCCCGGGTACCGGCTGCGTACCGACGGGTACCAGGCGCAGGTTAACGGGCGCGACTGGCACAAAGGCTTCCAGGTTGCCGGTGCCGGGACTGCCACCGCCGGCCTTCACCACGTAAATGATGGCGTTCGGGTCCTGGCCACTGGGAGTTTCGCTCAGCTTGGTATTGGTTTTGGTATCGATGCTCACCAGCGCGTCGCCGTATTCCAGGCCTACGTACACCTTGCTGCCGTCGCCATTGGGCCACACGCCGTGCGGATTGGGGCCCACCGGAATGGTGGCCACCAACTGGCGTTGGCGGGTGTATACCTTCACCGCGTTTTCGCCGCCCACGGTTACGTAGGCAAAGTCGCCGGCCGCCGCGCCGCTGAAGCGGGTGCCACCGCCGGGGCCGGCCAGGTTCACGTGGTTGGTGCCGGGGCCGGTGTCAATCACGCCCTCCACGGCGTAGGTCTGGGCATTCACCACCGTCACCTTGCCCACGTCCTTGTGCGTAAGCCATACCTGCTGGCCGTCGGCCGTTACGGCCAGGTTAGGGGAAAACTTGCTCACCACCGGTACGCGCGCTATTACTTCGCGGGTTTTCACATCCACCACATCCAGCTCGGCCGTGAAGGAGTGGTCCACAAAGGCCACCTTGCCGTCAGGCCGGAACACCACCATGCCGGGGCCCGGCGCAGTCTTGATGTTTTTCACGGCCTGCATTTTCTCCACGTCAATCACCGTTACGTAGTCGGCCCCGCGTACCGTCACCCAGAACTGCTTGCCGTCGGGCGTGAAAAAGCCCTCGTGGGGATTACGGTCCACATACACGGTGTTCTTAATGGCGTTGGTGGCCAGGTCGATGAACACCACCGCGTTGGTAAGGGTAGCAATGACGCCCAGCGTCTTGCCGTCGGGCGAGACGCCCATGCCGTGCACGTTGGTTTCCCGGTCGTAGAGCGGGCTCAGGAACTGGGGCCGCCCTTTACCCAGGCGAATCACGCCCAGCAGCTGGTTGGTGTTCGGGTCATGCACCGACACCGTGTTCGACGACTGGTCGGACGTGTACACCCGGTCGCTGGCGCTGGGCGCTTGAGGGCCGGGGTCGGCCGGCACTACCATGTCGGGCTGGGCATCCTCATCGTTATTTTTCGAGCAGGCCCCGAGCAGCAGGGTGGCCGCGAGGGCGAAAGTGGAGAAGTTAGGAATGCGCATGGAAAAATAAAATGGAGTGGAAGGGATGCTAAAAAATGAAGGCTGGCTCGTCGTGAAACGGGCCAGCCTTCGGGCCGTTACGGGGCTACGGCCTAAAATTCAGGGCCTTAGCGCGGGGCCGGGGTCAGCAGCTGGCCGTTGGCCACGGGGCTGATTTGCACCACCTGGGTGGCGCTGCCGGTTTTGCCCGCCGCGTCGGTTACGGCGGCTTTGATGGTGACGCTGGTTTTGCCGCCCAGCTGCAGGGTGCCGCCCACGCTCCAGCCGAAGGTGGTGCGCACGAAGCCGCTCGGGTCCAGCTCGCTGCCGGCTGTGTTGAACACCGGGGCCAGGTTGCCGCCGGCCGGAATCACGTTGCCGTTGGGCTGGAGCAGGGGCACGTCGAAGGTGACTTTCAGGCCCGGCACGTAGCGGTTCACGCCGGCGTTGGATTGCGTCTTGTCTTCAATCGTGCCGCGGTCAGCGGCGGGCTTGCCGAAGGCACCGTCCCCGTTTTCGGCCACGTTGATGCCGTTGCGCGACTTATCGAGCGCCGACACCTGGATGAAAAACAGCGCGCCGCTGGTGGGCGGGGCCGGCAGCACACCCGCCGTCTGGATGCCGGGGCTGATGCTGGAGGGGGTGCGCGGGGCAATCATGGTCACCGTGGGGCCGTCGGGGTTGTCCACCGTGCCGTAAGTGATGGGTTTGGGGGCGGGCGTCAGGGCCTCACCGCTGAGGGCCCCGTTGGGTCCGGGGCCTACCTTCAGCAAGCGGGTGGCCGTGACCTTGCGGCCGGCGCGGTCCGTTACCGAAGTAGTCAGCGTGCAGCTGGTAGTACCGGCCGCCACCGACTCCAGCACGTGCCAGCTCACCCAGGTGGTCACGCCGGGGCCGGGCGTGTCGTCGGTGCCCGCAATGTTGAAGAGCGAGGCCAGGTTGGTTCCCTTGGGGATGGTGCCGCCGTCGGGCTTAATCAGGTCCACGTCGAGGCTGGCCGTGAAGCCGGGCAGGTTCACGTTGGGCTGGTCCAGGGCGGCGGTGTTGCGGATGTTGAGGCTTTCCTTGGTGGGGATGGTGACGGTGTCCTTGGTCACGATTTCCAGGTTGATGGCGAAGCCCGTGCCGTTGTAGTCGGCCGTGGTGGCGTTGCCCAGCCGCCCGCCGGGCATGATGGTCGCGCCCTCCACCGGCGAGACGATGTTGATCACCGGTGGCGCGCTGGTGTCGGCGATGGCCTCGTTGTCTTTCTTGCAGCCGCCGAGCAGCAGCGCACACGCCGCCACCGGCAGCAGAAACCGTTTGAGCGACTGCGCCCGCGAGCTGATGCCAGTGTGTTGATTGAAAATGGCTTGCATGTTGTAGGGTTGTGGTTACAAGTGAATTCAGTTTAGATTAGCTCGGCATTGCAGCAGGAATGGTTGTCCCGGCGGCCATTAATGGCCTTTGGGTGGCCGTCCAAAGGCGGACTATTCGGCCACCAAAACGGGTTCGCTGTCAGCGGCTTTGGGCGCGACGATTACCCGCGAAAACGTTTTGCCGGATGTATTCAAATCCCCGCCCGCGATGCGCTGCACCGGCCCCAGCGCCTGGCCCATGGCCCCGCCTTTGGCGTCGGTGCGCACGGTGGTCAGGGCGTAGTCGCGGGGGTAGGGTGCCTTGGTGCCGCTGGTCAGGAAGATGTCGTAGTCGGTGTTGGGCGTCAGGCCGCGCAGGGCGAAAGTGGCCAAATCCACCAGCCCTTCCGAGCGCAGGGTCATGGTGCCGGTGGCGGGGCCGGCGGTGGGCGGCTTCAGGGTGCGGACGATGGCGGGCTGGTCCACCAGTTGCCGGCCCAGGCCGGTGGCGCCGGCCGCGCCGGCCGGCACGGCGTTGGGCACGTACATCAGGGCCATCGGGGCCTGCCCGACTTTTATTTTGGCCAGCACTTTATTGCTCGCGGTGCTGATGGCCACGGCCGAGTCGCCGTTTTCCAGGCCCACGTACACCCGGCTGCCGTCGCCCGAGGGCCAGATGCCGTGCGGCAGCGCCCCCACCGGAATGGTGGCCAACTGCTTAAAACCCGGGGCGCGGCTGTACACCTTCACCACGTCCTCGCCGCCCACCGTCACGTAGGCCAGCTTGCCGGCGGCCACGTCCACCGTGGCCACGTGGTTGGAGATGGGGCCGGTCGTCAGCACGCCGCTGATGGTGAGCGTCTTGGTATCCAGCACCGACACCTTGCCCACGTCCTTGTGCGTGAACCAGATTTGCTGGCCGTCTTTGGTGGGGAAGATATTGGGCGAGAAGGGGCTCACCACGGGGACCTTTTTGATGACTTTGTAGGTGGCCACGTCCACCACCGCCAGCTCGGGCGAGAAGCTGGAACACACGAAGGCGCGCTTGCCGTCGGGGCTGAAGGCAATCTGGCCGGGGCCGTTGGGCACGGGCACGCGGCGGGTTTCGCGCAATGTGGCCACGTCGATGACGGAGAGGTAGTCCTCGCCGCGCACCGTTATCCAGGCCTCCTTGCCGTCGGGCCGGAACGTGGCCTCGTGCGGGGCGCGGCCCACGTACACGCTGCCCCGGATGGCATTCGTAGCCGTCTCGATGAACGTGACGTTATTGGAGCCCACCGACACCACGGCCAGCAATTTGTGGTCGGGCGAAGCGCCCAGGCCGTGCACCAGCGCCTGCCCTTTGTAGAGCGCCGACAGCAAATCGGGCTGCGGCTTGCCCAGCACAATCTGGCCCAGCAGCTTGTTGTCGACGGGGTCGATGACCGAAACGGTGTTGGAAATCTGGTCGGCGGTGTACACCCGGTCGCGGTGGCTCACGGCCTGGGCCGCGGCGGCGCTGGTAATAAGCAGCAGGCCGGGGAGAAGGGGAAATTTCATTTGGGATTGGGGAAAAGAACGTCATGCTGAGCATGTGGCGCATCAAGCCAGGAGCGCAGCCGTAGTCGAAGCATGACGGTTCTGATTGATTGGGCGCTATTTGCCAGAACTCTGGCTCGCCACCGGATGCTGCTTCAGCCAGGCGGCCATCTGCTGAATCTCGACCTGCTGCTCGGCGATGATGCTTTGGGCGAGGCGGCGCAGGGCCGGGTCTTTGCCGTATAGCAGTTGCAGGCGGGCCATGTCCACGGCACCCTGGTGGTGGGGCAGCATCATGGCCGCGAAGCTGGCGTCGATGTCGTTGGGGTTGGCGCCGGTCATGCGGCGCATGCCCTCGTCCATCACCACCATCACCGAATCCATGCCGTGCTGGAAGGCGGCGACCGGGGTGCCCGGGGCGGCCATGCCGTGGTTCATGTGCATGCCGGCCATCCCGGCCATGCCCGGCATCGGTTTCGTGCCCGCCGGGTTATGTTGGGCGTGGGCTGTCAGGGCTCCGATGAAGGTGAGTGCTAGTAAAAAGAGGAAGGGTTTGGTCATGTCGTGCGCCGTTGCCACCTCATGAGCGGGGGGCTGGTGCGCTAACGGGCAACTCCAGAAGATGAACGCCCGACACGGGCCAACTGGACCTATTCCGGGGTGAACCGGCCTTTTGCGGCCCGGCCCGGCTCAGGCGAAGCGCTTGAGCAGCTGCTGCACCCCGGCGCTGTAGCTGCGCGAGGAGGTGACGTGCTGCCCGTTGGCCATGCGAAACAGGTACTCGCCGTGCGACCAATGCTTAAAATCCACGATGTGGGCCGGGTTGACGATGCACGAGCGGTGAATGCGCAGGAACACGGCCGGGTCGAGCCGCTCGGCCAACTGGCCCAGGGCCGTGCGCAGCGGGTAGTGCCTGCCGGCCGCGTGCAGCAGCACGCCGTTGCCGGTGGCTTCGAAGTAGCACACCTCGGCGGCCGGCACGAAGAAGCTGCGCTCGGGCAGCTTCACCAGAAACTGGTCCTGGTAGTCGGCCGCCGGGGCGGTCCAGCTGTGCAGCAGGGCCTCCAGCTCGGGGACGCGGGCCTGGTCCTGGCGCAGCGCCAGCTGCTGCTGCACCCGGCCTACGCAGTCGGCAAACCGGTCGGGGTCCAGCGGTTTGAGCAGGTAATCGACGGCGTGCAGGGCGAAGGCCTGCACCGCGTACTGGTCGTAGGCCGTCACGAACACCACCAGCGGGAGCGGCTGGCCGGCCGCCTGCAGCCGCCGCAGCACCTGCACGCCATCAAGGTCAGGCAGCTGCACATCAAGGAAAACGACGTCGTATGCGCCGGTGTGCAGGGCGGTGAGGGCCTCGGTGCCGTTGGCGGCTTCGCCCGTTACGGCCAGCGCCGGAAAATCGGCCAACAGTTCGCGCAGCAGGCTGCGCGCCAGGGGCTCGTCGTCGACCAGCAGCGTGCGGATGGGGCTCATGCGGGCTCTGGGGTAACGCCGGCCACCGCCCGCCGGAACGGGATGGACAAGCGCAGGCAGTAGCCGCACGCCGGGGCCGACTCCACCGCCAGGGCATAGTCCGGGCCGTAGAGCGTGGCCAGCCGGCTTTCCAGGTTGCGCAGGCCGATGCCCCGCGCGGCGGTGTCGGCCGCGCCCCGGCCGTTGTCCTGCACTTGCAGCAGCAGCCGGTCGCCCTGTTTTTCGGCCCGCACGGCCAGCTCGCCGGCCCCGGCGCGGGGCGCCAGGCCGTGGCGCACGGCGTTTTCCACCACTGGCTGCAGTAGCAGGGCGGGCAGCAGCGCCCCTTCGGTATCGGGGGCAATATTGTAGCGCACGGCCAGCCGGTCAGGGAAGCGGGTTTGCTCGATTTCCAAGTAGAGCCGGGTGAGGCGCAGCTCCTGTTCCAGGGTCACTTCCTGCTCGTCGGTACCTTCCAGCACCAGCCGCAGAAACTGGCTGAGCTGGGCCAGCATGCGCCGGGCGGCCTTCACGTCCTGGCTCATCAGGGCCGAGACGGCGTTCATGGAATTGAAGAGAAAGTGCGGCTGGAGCTGCATTTTCAGGGCCTGCAGCTGGGCCTGCACCAGCTGGGTTTCGAGCTGGGCGGCCCGCACCCGGCCTTCGCGGTACCGCTCGCGGTACTGCACGGCGTAGGCGATGCAGAGCAGCATCCAGTAAATGGGCACCCAGCTGTTGGCGTTGGCCACGACCTCGGCGAGGGAAACCCGGCCCGGCACGGCCCCGCTGCCGTGCATCACGGCGGCGTACACGAGGCGGTAAGCAAGCGTGAGGACGTAGCTGGCCGCCGCGTGGGCCAGCAGGTGCCGCAGCCGGTGGCGGCTCTCGAGGAGGTTGAAGCGGGCCGCCAGGGCAAACACCACCGGCGTGAGCAGCCCCCAAATCAGGCCGTGCAGCAGGCGCCCGCCCAGGGCCTCGCGCCAGTCGGTGGGCGTACCGGCCGAGAGGTTCTGCACGAAAATCAGCAGCACCATGAACCCGCTGAACAGCAGCCACGCCAGGGCAATGGTGGCGCCGCTCACCAGGGGCGGGGTCTTCTGCGGCGTTTTCAAGGGCCCTGCGGTCGTGCTCATGCGCTTTAAAGGTAGCGAAACCCACCGCCACCGCGCCGTCCTGGCATTCAGAATGGCCTTTTTGGCGGGCCAATGGGCCTTCGGGCCGGTATTGGGCGAGCTCGATTACCCCGCCGGGGCTAAGCGCACGGGAAGTTTGTGAAAAAGGTTAGCCGTAGCAGGCGCGGGCCTCCCACCGAGAGTCAGACAATTCTCACTAGCCTGTTTAACCTTTGTACCAAACTTTTAACCAAGGCCAAGGTTGCTGCCGGCGATACGGTCATCGTCTCCGAGCTCTCCCGGCTGGGCCGCTCGCTGCGCGAAGTGCTGGGCCTGATTGAAGAGTTGATTCACCAGAAGCGGTGCCGGCTGATTCTGGTCAAGCAGGGCCTGGACCTGGACCCGCAGAATCACCGCGACATGACCCACAAAATCCTGCTCACCATTTTCGCCATGCTGGCCGAGCTGGAGCGGGACTTCGTTTCCGAGCGCACGAAGGAAGGCTTGCGGGCGCGGCGCGAGCAGGGCATCGTGCTGGGCAAGCCCAAGGGGGTGGTGCAGCCCTCCATGTACGACGCCGACCGCGAGCGGATTCTGCACCTGCACGCGCTGGGCGTACCGCTCACCACCATCGTGGACGTGCACCTGAAGTACGGCAAGTACCTCTCCCTGAAAAACTACCTAGCCAAACTGCAGCGGTAACCGAGCCAAAATGCCGCCCCCTAACCGGACGACTCGGAGGTTTTACCCTATTTGTTCAAAAACACCTAAATTACCTATATAATTATATTTTTTATATACTATGCGCCGTATGGGGTCTCTTTGGGAGCCAGCAGCCTATAGAAGAAAGCCTGCGGTCTGGTTGAGAAAAACGATTTCTCCAGCCAACCGCTGGCAGCTCAACAGCGCTAGCTTTCTTCTGCTTTTGCGAACCCAACTGATTCACGAAAAAACTGCGGCGATACGGCCGTATTTTTCTTGAAGAAGCGGCTGAAATAGTATTCATCCCCGAAGCCCAGCGCGAAGGCGATAGCCTTGACGGATTGACTGGTTAGGTACAGTTCGCGCTTGGCCTCCATAATGATTCGCTCCGTGATGAGTTGGCTGAGCGTCTTCTGATAATGGGACTTGACTAGGCGCGTTAGGCTTCGGGCGGGAACTCGTAACAGGTCGGCATACTCCCCGGCCGTGTGCAGGTGGCGGTAGTGCGTATTAATGGCATCTTGAAGTTGCTGCAGGAGCCAGGGCTCCCGGCCAGACGGGTTCTGCTCGGTGCCTAACGCGGGCTGTGCAGTACGAATACGGATAGCTTTCAGCAAAAAGAGCTTCAGATATAATACGATGGACTCTTGTTGTGCTACCTCTTGACGCCGTACTTCCTCTTGCATCACAGCTGCCAGGGCGGCAAATTCACGCACCGCCTCTGTTGTAACCGGGAAGAAGGGCGGCTCAAAAATTGTGTTGAACAAGATGCCATTGCTAGCTACCTCCTGCTGATGCCGGTAGATGCAGAAAAAGTCGGCATGAAAATCCAGGACCAGGCCCGCTACAGCGGTGCTGGCTTGGATAGTGTAAGGTTGGTAAGGGCCAAAACAACACAGCGTACTGCCAGCAAACAGGTAGGTGGCAAAGTTGGCGCGTATCTCGCCGCTGCCCTGCGTAAGCAGAATGAGGGAGTAATAATTATTGCGTTGTAAGTAATTAAACGGGGTGTCGTCGCTAAAGGAGTAGCTTCGAAACGCTAATTCACCCGTGTGCGGATGAGTTAGCAGGAGACAGTCAATCGCCATCGCGTGAGAAGAATAGCAGCTAGCCAACCGGACTAACTGCCCGCCAGCCCCTAAAGCGACCTATGCCCAGGCATAGGTCGCTTTAGGGGCTGGTAATTATTTGGCAGCCAAGATAGCTACTTGTTCAATGACAGGCGGCACGGCCAGCAAGTCGGCCGCATGGGCCATCAACGCAGCGGCAATAGGGCCGTTCAGATGCGCCTGCCGGCCTGCTTCATCCGGAAAGGTATCAAAGATACCGAAGGTGGCCGGCGCCAGCTGAATAGCATACCAGGTTATGGTAGCCGGCTCTTGCTGAGCCAGGGGCAGAGCGCCCGTCAAAAAATCGAGTACTGCCTGCTCTTTACCGGGCTTCGCTTCGAGCCGGACCAGCAATCCTACATTCTTCATGGAAGTGGGGGTTAGGTAAATTGATATAACAAAGGTGCTGCCTCTCTGAAAGGATTAACATGGACGGACGCAACTAGTGGCTGGACAAAAAGACCATGGCCGCTTCAAACCAGTATGTGAGCTCGTGTATCCTGGTTTAACTGGCCCCGAATGGTGCAGTGGCTGTTGCAGAACTCGGCACGATGCAAAACGTGAAGGGCTTGAGGCTTCGAGCCAGGCTAGAAAAGAACATGAGCAGGCCGTTCATCTATGCTCAGTAACTATTCTACGTAGTTGCTGAGCTGCCTTGAGAATTCTGGGGTTCTTTTGCCAAAAGGGCGGATTTACACGCTAAGCCCGGTTATCAAAGAGGGTTATAGTACTGCCTGAGAAAGACTGATTCTACGCTGTAGAGCGGGTGCGTGCTGCCTATCAACAAGGAACTCCTTTTTGATAACCTCCGATGCCCGCCAACCCGACCGACCAGCCCACCCGCGTGGCGCTCTATGCCCGCGTCTCCACCCTCGACAAAGGGCAGGCCCCGGAGACGCAGCTGCGCCCCCTGCGCGAGTACGCCCAGCGACGCGGCTTTGCCGTTGTCGATGAATACGTGGACTAGGCCTCGGGTACCAGCGAGGAATGAACTCAGTACAAACGGATGATGGCGGCGGCCAAGAACCGGTAGCTCGACGCGGTGCTGGTCCGGCGCTACGACCGCTTTGCCCGCTCGACCCAGGCGCTGGTCAACGCGCCGAAGGAATTCCAGAGCCTAGGGGTGGACTTCGTCTCCTACCAGGAAAATATCGACACCACCACGCCCACGGGCGAGTTGGTGTTCCACGTCATGGCTTCGCTGGCCCTGTTTGAGAGCACGCTCATCAGCCAGCGCGTGCGCGCCGGCATGGCCCGGGCCAAAGCCCAGGGCAAGCATGTGGCCCGGCCGCCACTGGCCCAGTCTAAGCAGGAGGCCATTGCGCAGCTTCTGCGCAATGGCTTATCCATGAATCAAGTCATCAAGCAGTTAGACCTGGCCTATGGCACCGTCTACAATTACGCCCAGAAGCTAAAAAGTGCTTACCGTGTAAATCCGCCCTTTGGGAAGAAGAACCCCTTTTAGCCATGGACTCGGAGGTTTTACCCTATTTGTTTAACAACACCCTTCCCACTGCGCCCGGCGCTCGGCGCGGATGCGGGCCAGCAGGGTGGCGCCGGTTTCGGCGGGGGCAGGGTGGGCTTCGCGCCAGGCGCGGGTGAGCTCGCCCGTGACGGCGGCGTGCAGTACCGACTGGCGGTAACGCTTCAGCAGGGCCTGGGTGCGGCGCACGGCCGCCACGCCCGCATCCAGCTTGCTGAACAGCTCCTCCAGCTTCTCCACGATGCGCCGTTGCTCGGGCAGGGGCGCAAACGGCACTGGTAGTGCTTCAATCTTAGATATGCTCAACGTGTAGAGGCCTGAGGTTGAGCTAGCCACCTGGCGGATGTTATCGCGGCCATTTTTTGACAAAAGCCAATGAAGCACATAACTACCATGCTCTGGGAATCTCAGCCGCACCTTTATTAGGTGATTTTGGTGTAAGCATGGCGTAATGCTCCCATTCCAAATAGCAACGCGGCCAATTTGATCCGGGCTGCCATTTCCCTCTACTACCAGTAGGTCGCCTTTTTCGAGTAACGTTCGGGGCAGTTCGCCTGGATATATGCCAATCGTTTCGATGTCATCCAGTCGAAGTTCATTTGCTTGAACGTTCGCAACGCGGAGGTAGGGAAGCTGCAACTCGTGCAGCCCACGTTTTGCATTCTTAGTAAGCCCCCCGCTCACCTTCCCCAACTGCGACACGGTAGTCCAAACCCAACCCTGCGGTAACTCCTGCTGCTCTTCCATTTCTTACGTTTCTACGCGGCCAGGGCCTCGTTTAATTCGGCGACCAACTGATTCAACTCCGCCCCGAACACCTGCCGGGCGCGGGCGTAGCCGCCCTGGTCCACGAAGGGCGGCAAGGTAAAGTCTTCGGCCTCCACGCTCAGGGAGGTGGCCACCTTCTCCTTCATCATCGTGAGCCAGCGCTGCTGCTCGGCCGAGAACGTGCGGCCGGCCTGCTGCTGCGCCGCCAGCCACGCCCCAAACCGCTCGTCCACGCCCAGCGGGTAGGCCGTCAGCGTCTCGGTCTGACGCAGGGCAAAGCGCACGAGGCTGATGAGGTTGGTGAGCAGGGTTTTGGGGCCGGCGCCGCGCACCCGCGCCTTTTCCAGCTGCTCGTAGGCCGCCCAGATGCCCTCGGGCGTCAGCTCCGGGTGGTCGAGGCGCAGGGCCAGGGCCAGCTCCCGAATCTGGGCAAAGGTCACGGCCCGGCGCGCGTAGGGCTGGTTGTGCAACAGCTGCAGCGCCGTGATTTCGTCCTTGTGCGCCTCGATGAAGGCCTGGAACTTGTCCACCCGCTGCCGGGCCAGGGCCTCCTGCGCGGCCTCGGGCGAGGTGCGGCTCTCGAAGCCCGCCGCCACCACCCGGTCCTGGCTAACCAGGTCGATGATGAGGTCGTGCTGGGCGTGCACCTTGGTGAGCAGCGTGCGCAGGGCCGGGTCGTCGAACAGGTGCACGGCCCGCTCGGTGAGGGCCTCCACGGCCTGCTGCCAGTGGGCGTCGGAGGGCTCGGCCAGGGCGCTGCCCGGTTCGCCGGGGGCGGGCAGGCCGGCCGCGGCGGCTTCGGTGGCGGCCACGCGCTGGGCCTCGGCTTCCTGCCGCACGGGGTCCACGGCGTCGTAGAGCCGGGCGGCGAGCTGCTGCACGGTGGCCCCGCCGGCCTGGGCCTGCACGGCGGCGCGGTCGTCGGGCGTGAGCTGGCGGTCGAGGCGGGCCAGGCGGGTGGCCAGGCTGCGCAGCTGGGCCGGGTCGTGGTTGCCCTGAGCCACGGCGTGCAGCAGCTTCTCGAAGCCCAGGCCGCCGAGGCGCTCCACGCTTTCGGTGTCCTTCTTCACCGAGTCGGTCACGCCCACCGCGTCCACAATCACGAAGCGGGTCTTGGTGCCCGCGTCGCTGGTCACCGTCTCCAGGTCGGTGGGGCTGATGACGCGGGTGCCGCGGCCCTTCATCTGGTCGAAGTACACCCGGCTGCGCACGTCGCGCAGGAAGAGCAGGCACTCCAGGGGCTTGATGTCGGTACCGGTCGAAATCATGTCCACCGTCACGGCCACCCGCGGGTTGTACTCGTTGCGGAACTTGCGAATCAGCGTGTCGGCATTCTCGTCGGAGCCGTAGGTGATTTTCTTGCAAAAGTCATTCCCCTTGCCAAACAGCTCACGCACCAGCTCCACGATTTCGTCGGCGTGGTGGTCGCTCTTGGCGAACACCAAGGTCTTGGGCACGATTTCGCGCCCCGGAAATAGCTCCGTAAACAAGCTGGATTTCCACTTCGTGAGCACCGTCCGAATCTGGTCGGGGGCCGTCACCGAGCGGTCGAGCTGCGTGCCAGAGTACACCAGGTCGTCGTCGAGCGTTTCCCAGCGACGCTTGCGGGTTTGGCGCTCCATGCGCTTCACGGCGCTGCCCTTTTCCACCCGCGAGCCCTGCGCCGTGATTTCCGTCTCGATGCGGAACACGTCGGAGCCCACGTTCACGCCGTCCACCACGGCGCGCTCGTGGCTGTACTCCATCACCAGGTTCTGGTTGAAGAAGCCAAAAGTCTGCTTGGCCGGCGTGGCCGTCAGGCCGATGAGGTGGGCGTCGAAGTACTCGAGCACCTGCTGCCACACGTTGTAGATGGAGCGGTGGCACTCGTCAATCACCACGAAGTCGTACCCCTCGGGCGGCAGGGCCGGGTTGTAGGCCACCTCGCGGGGCCGCTGCGGCGCCTCGGCGTTCAGCTCAAAGCCTGACCGCTCCTCGTTGCCCGCGTCGAACTCGACCTCGCCCCGCAGCATCGAGTACAGCCGCTGGATGGTGGTGATGGTGACCTTGCTCACCGTGTCGAGCTGGTTGCTCGTCAGGTGCTGCACGTTGTAGAGCTCCGTGAACTTGCGCCCGTCGTCCGGGGCCGTGTACTGCTGGAACTCCTGCAGGGTCTGCCGCCCCAGGTTGCCCCGGTCCACCAGAAACAGGATGCGCTTGGCCCCTGCAAACTTGATGAGCCGGTAGATGAATGATACCGCCGTAAAGGTCTTGCCCGAGCCCGTGGCCATCTGAATCAGCGCCCGAGGCCGGTCGTCCTTCAGGCTCACGTCGAGGTTGCGCAAGGCCTCAATCTGGCAGTCACGCAGCCCGGCGGTGGTCACGGCCGGCAGGGTGCGCAGCCGTGCCCGCAACGTGCCGCCCAACTGCCGGGTCCACGCGCGCAGGGTCTCGGGCCGGTGGAAGCCAAACACCGGCCGGGAGCGTGGCTCGGGGTCGCGGGCGTCGGCAAAGCGGATTTCCTGGCCGTTGGCCTCGTAGCCGAAGGGCAGCTGCTCGGCCACCCGCTGGGCATGCTTGGTGGCGCTGGCTTGGTAGCGGGCCGTCTGCTCGGCCACGGCCGTGAGGGAAGAGCCTTCTTTCTTCGCCTCGACAATGCCCACAAGCTTGCGGTCGACCAGCAGGGCGTAGTCCGCTGGCCCGGAGGCTGTGGGATATTCACGTACAGCAATGCCGATAGCAGCCCCTAGATTCAGTTGTTTATAGTCCTGCACAAGCCAGCCGGCAAGGGCAAGTTGGGCATCGATGAGCTGGCGAGCGTGCTGTTCGGGGGTGAGCATGAAATGTGGCAGAGACCAGAAAGCGAAAGTAAGGGTTTCGCCAAGCTAATCCTTGCACAAGGTCGTTTGCCAACTATCTAGTACCAATAACGCTTCAGTTAGGGTACTGGTAGATGGTTGCATTAGATGCTATTATAATAAGTTTTGTAAAGCTCGTATTGCTTTTTTGCAGTAAGAGCTGTACTTGGCGGGCTCAATTTTGAATAAAAGATTTTAAAGTACTTCGAAAACAATAGTTTGTCAGTTTCATAATCCCAAGTCCATATTGGAGTTAGATTTTTTCTGCCTGCGTCAACTATCAAACGATTCATTATTCTTTCGAACAACAAATTATTAGTTATTTTGACTGTATTGCTACATATGGCAACCATCTGTTGCAATGTGTTAAAGTCGCATTTTATAGGCTTTTCAAAATAATTAGCATACTTTGATAGCCCTAGGGCAATCGCGTTTTTAGAGCCGAATTTCCCAAACCTGTGGACGATACAATGTCTAAGTTCACATATTTCACTGAGTTGGTTTAGATTATCGGATAAGTCAGCCGGCAAGGCTGACTCTTGGACATTTACATTCAGGAAGGTTTTAATTGAAGTTAAAATGTTATGTCTCCCTGCAAAAGACAAGTCTTCAAAGAGAGCTTCAGGCAGCATATTATTGTCGTGATAAAGAACTGCTCCGTACGTAACAGGCTTTTTCTCACAATTTAAACGCGATAGCTCATCAGTTATAATTAGCCTACGAAATATTTCGCGAAAGTAACTTTCTATTGCAGACACGTAACCTAATATAATTAAGTTGCCTAAAACTTGCGATGGGGTAGAGACAAATAACTTATTGATTTCTACTGTGTTAGAAACAAAATTATCAATTGGTGATGATGACTTTTCAATATATGTCTGGTCAATTGCATTTTGTAAATCGTAAGCTACAATACCAGTGATGACTGAGTTTGCAGTCATAGGAAGTGATGTGATTCCGCTCATTACGCCAAAAATTCATCAACGATTTGTATTACTTCCTTGTAAATGCGATTAGAACGAACCTCACCTACTTGGGGAATTTTTCTTAACTCAGTTGCTGGGTCTTGTAAGGACATAAAGTCACGAACAGTATTCAGATGAATCCCTTTCACTTTTTCTTTTTGCCAATCAGTGAGTGGTAAGCTATCAACACTTATTTTTAGGCATGCTTCGAAAGCTGACTGATTTATCAATTCTTTCCCACAATTGTGACAGAATCTTTGCTCATTCGTTAACCGAAGAGTATTACATGACTGGCACGGAGGTAAGTCCAGCGAAAGACCGTTTAATTCTTCAGGACTAAGTAAACTGTTAAGCACGCGTCTCAAAGGTTGTCTACGTGACTTTGCCCTGATTTTGAATAAGATGTCTGCATAGCTGGTCCCGTGGCCTTGCGAGAATGATCTGTTCTGAATAAGAAATAAAATATGCGGTATATACCGACGGTATTCCCTTGCCTCTCCTGTTCCTTCTAAACCATGTTTAACGGAAACATCCTCATACAATAAACCAGCTTCGATTAGAAAGCGGAGCATTCTGTCAGCCAGTTTATGATTTGATATACTTTCGGAAGATATGCCTATCAATATGTTCTTTGAGTCGACTAGGTTTTTATTGTCTTCTTTTATTGAATTTACTATATTCTTAAAAAGTCTATTGCCCGTTTCTATGACTTTTTTATATTGAACCAGCTTTTGAGCAATTGATAAATACTCACTGTCTATGAATTTGGCTTGCTGTTCAATTACAGCATTGTACTTTGATTGGGTGTTTTTATTGGAATTTGCCTTGTAATTTCTCAGCAAACTGATAAAAGCACGCGGTACTCCAAATGAAGCGTACTTAAAAAGTTCTAATACCTCAGTATTAACACCTTCTTTATATTGAACAAACCTCTTTTCAATGAGACTGTCCATAAAGGTTGAATATGTATCGCTCTCAATACTTAGCCAACATTGAACCATCTCTGCGTCATGACCCACATGGAAACGTGGCCCATATTGAGTTGTGCCTGGGTAAACAGATGCTTTTGGGCTGATTGTTTTCGTTTTAAGGCTACGTACAATATCGAAAAACTCCACTAAATATTCAGGAGTTAATGACAAAGCTGCATCATCTAGCATTAACACAACTCTTGACCTTTTCAGAGTACTCGCTAGATTTTCAAGTGTATTAGTAACCTTGGATATGCTTAATAGCGAAATAAGTGCATCATCATGTAACTGAGAGGCTCTTAGTTTTTCTGCTTTTTCAACAAAGGCATCAATATCAGCCTTTACTAAATATGAATTATTTAACTTAAATAAGGAAAGGTCAATACCAAATTCTTCAGCAGCTGTAAAACAGCCTTGAAGGATTTTGCTCAATACCCAAGTGTGAAAAATCTGAATTGCATTTGGGACTTTTGTTAAAAAAGGTTCTAAGTGATAATATTTGCTAAAAGATACAAAAACGGATAAAGGCTTGTTGGCATCCTTAATGCATTTTAGATGAACAATCTTCATCTGATGCGTTTTGCCAGTGCCCCTTGGACCAACAAGAAGCTTCGTTCCAGTTGAAAGAAGCTTCTGCTGTATGAAAGCAAAATGTTCATTTTCGACGTTCCATATCTCTAGGTCCGTTTCATCAATATAGTCCGACCTTTCCTCAAATTCCTTTTCCTCGAATAGGGAAGTTGGTTCGTTTGCTTCTGGCATTTTATTGAAGAGTAAAAAGACGATTAAATAATTGTCTTAGGGTGTGACTTGGTATATATGCTAGAGCTGGATGTGAAATAATGATTCAGCATTCAATGGCTTATTGGTATTTGAGTTAAAAGAGCCTACCGCTTTCTTTACAGGACCATCTGAGCTGGCGTATGTATAAGTTCTAACAGAGGCTTTTTTACCGAGTACAGTAAACCCAGTATTTTCTAAAAAGACGCTTAGAGACTGTATAGTAATAAAAGTTGCACAAGTTCCTCCATGACTTTCTTTGAAAGAAGCCCAATTATCAATCAAACATCTGTAAACTAAGTACGCATCATTTTTAGAGACACACTCAATCATAAAAAGGCATTCTGATATCACAAATTCACTTTCGCTTTCTAATAGAACAATTTTCTCAACTTTAGGCCTGCCTACCCTTGGTAACAATATGCCTGGCCCCCTAAATCTCTCTAGGTTATTGCCAGCAAACCTGAATAGTCCTACAATTTTATTGTTCTGTAAGTTAGTAGTATGGATAAACGGTAATCCGTTTTGTGTATTTTCTATATTCGGATTATTGTTTGGTATGCGTCCCCTTTGTATACTTACAGTACTTGAATCAGCTTTAAAAATGCGCTTTAAAGGACTGCTTGATACATCAGGCTTGTGGTAAGTCGAGTAACCTGCTGTGAGTCTTATTATTGCTGTACGTGGCGAACACTTTGCGAACCCTCCATTTGCGTAGGTTTCAATTACTTCAAATCCATAATACCTTCTGAGCAAGTCTCGAGCAATTTCGTCCTTTTCGCCTTGAATAAGGCCATAAGGAACAATTGCCACTAGCTGTCCGCCTTCTTGTAAATAAGCTGCGGCAGAGACGATGAATGCTAATGCAGGGCTACAGTGGGTTTTTGTGCCGCCTATATTAGTCCATCGCATGGTGCCACCCCTGCAAGAAAAGGGCGGGTTTAAAATTATTAATGGGAAAGACTTTTCGCGCTCTTTAAGCACCGTCAAATTTTGTCTTTCATCATTGTCAAGAAAATCCGCGCAAGCAACGAGCCAACTTGGCTGATTCTCTGTGAGCAACTCGATGACATGGTGGTCAATGTCAATGGCAACGCATTGTGTATCAGGCCATCTTTTAATAGCCGCTTTTAGCAGTTCCCCATCCCCTGCAGCAAAATCTCCAACTAGTAATGGATTCTCAATTGTGACAGCCTCAATAAGCTCGGCAGCAAGCTTAGGCGGAGTAAAATACTGGTCTAGTGCTTTTGAAGCAGGAGTCATTCATCTAATTTATTGCACGAAACTAAGGCGGTCCCGCTATTCTACAATGCTAGGCAAGATACAACTTGTCTATGGTTTAAAGTCCTAACTTCTGTGCCGCGTTGTGCTGGCGCACATTGTCCAGGCGGGTATAGCGCCGTATCATCTCGCTCGTCTTGTGCTTGGTTTGGTTCATGACCTCGCTATCATCCGCCCCGTTGAGCTTGGCTACTGTCACAAAGGAAGCCCTTAGGGAGTGGGCCGTAAACTTAGGGCCCAGGTGCCGCTGCACGATTTTGTTAAGGTGCACGTCAGTCAGGCGGCGGTCGGTAAGCCTGCTGCCCTTGCGGAATGAGACCAGAATGGGTCCCGACATGCGTTCCAAAAGCCGTAGCCAAGCCTGCAGCGTGCGAATCGGGCATAGGGCGGGGTCCGGCGAATAGAAAATGGCCTTTTCTTCTGCTTCCCCCAGCTGGTTAGTCTTGCTGCGTTTCAGGTTGATGGTGAGTCCGTCCTCGGAGAACGTCAAGTCGTCCAAGTCCAGCGCCGACAGCTCCGACCGCCGGAAGGCGCCGGTAAAGCCCAGCAGCAGGATGACCTTATCGCGCAAGCCTGCTGGTGTCGAAGCATCGAGGTGCTTGATGATGCGCTTGAAGCTGGCCAGGGAAAAAGCCGGAGCCTGCTTTTGCCGGACACCCTTCAGTCGGCTGATGCCTTCCAGGAGTACCTTGAACTTCTTGTCGTCCGTAGGCGAGGCCAGGTCGCGCAGCGCGTGGGCCTTGCTGATGGCCGCGCAGCTACGCTGAATAGTCGATACCTTTTTGCCGGCTTCGGCCAGATGGGTCACAAAGCCCGCGAGCGTCTCCACCGAAGCCGGCAGCGCGACCTGTCCGTGCGCGGTGCACCATTCGGTGAAGCGGCGCCAGTCCCCGGCGTAGGCCCGGGCCGTGTTGGGAGCGCCTTGTAGGCCGGCTTCCACATACCGAGACGTGTGCTCGGTCAGGTGCGCCAGGCCGGCGGAGGTGGGCGAAGTGGTAACGGCAGGAACGGAGCTCACAGCAGCCTATATAATAAGGATTAGAAACGCAGGAAATGGGCGGTTCTCAAAAGTAGTAAATAAGGTATGATAACTAAGACTTATCATACCTTATTTGAAAAACATAGGTAGTGTTAAGACTTCCTTATCGATACCTATTATATGACAAGCTAAGGTGATGCGCTTAGTATCCTTTAGACATCATAAGTGAAGGTTATCATAACTTAAAATATTTACCGGAGACTGCTACAGCAGGACTCTCCAGTCAGTTGGTGAAGTCCCGGAGGCGCGAACAGAAAGGATGGCAATGGCACGTAGCGCCCGACTAGATTCCCGAAAGGATAGAAATGGTAAGCCAAAACGGCCGGCTTAGGTTGACAGGATAGAAATGGTAAGCGTTTTAAGCCACTGGGGCTACTATTGGCGATTAGAGGAGAGCAGTTCGGGCGAGCATTCCGCACGTTGACGTACCATTTCTATCCTTTTACACGCCCTTGTAAATTCTACGTCCTTGCCTAAAAAGTGCCTATTAGAGCAGTAGGCAGCATTTTATTTAGCTAAATGAAAGCATTCCACAGTTAAACTTCGTGTACGCCAAGGCTGGATACACGAAGTGAACACAATGCCGAATGTGACAATTTTGCTTATAAATTGTTGTATATCAGACAAATAATCCATGAAGCTTAAAGAGGCCGGAGGGGAATCTAGCAAATGAAGCCATAAGTCAGCATTTGCGGTAGCCGAGTACCTTACGGTTTCAGCTTCGCCTTGCTCACTTTACTCCGGTCAATTCAGTCCCGTCCATCTATGCTAGACTTTCGTGCGTCACGCAGATTTTATCACCATCTGGTGCTGGGTCTGCTCAGCCTGCTGCTGCTCGGCGGGCTGTACTACGCGGTAGAATCCCCCGACGTCAAGTACAAGTGGAGCATGAGCACGGCTTATGTTTCCCTCTTGCTGCTGGGGGCCACCTTGCTCACCGGCCCGCTCAATGTGTTGCGTCGCCAGCGCAACCCCGTTTCCACCGACCTGCGCCGCGACATCGGCATCTGGAGCGGCCTCGTGGGCCTAGCGCACGTGGCCATTGGCTGGCAGGTGCACATGGGCAACATGCTGCTCTACTTCTTCGAGGAAGACAAAGCCACTAAGGCGTTGTCGCTGCGGGCCGACCTGTTTGGGTTTGCCAACTACGTGGGGCTGGCCGGCGGCCTGATTTTGGTAATGCTGCTGGCCTTGTCCAACGACCTGTCCCTGCGCCGGCTCAAGGCTCCGCGCTGGAAGTACTGGCAGCGCTGGAACTACTTGTTTTATGGCTTAGTGGTCGTGCACGGGATTTCCTACCAAATCATCGAGAGCCGCAAGCTGCCCTACCCGTTGTTGCTGGCCGCGCTTATTCTGCCCGTGGTGGTCGTCCAGCTCCTGGGCTTCTCCCACTATCGAAAGAATCGTTTCGAATGGCAAAGAAAGGCGTCATAGAGAGGCAGAAGCGACTGTAAGCCAGAATTTTATTTGCCCGGCCAGTGGTTTCGGCAGCGGGAAATTATGCAAGCAAATAGGTTGGAAGGTGTAAAAACCAACGGCAATGCGGCGGCGTTTATCAGGCAGGAAGTTTTTTCTCCACTTACTCCCCACCCATGAACCGTTTATTCCGTTTGCCCTTCTTTGCCCTGCTGGTCTTCAGCGCTCTGTTCACGGCCTGTAAGATGGACCACGACATGGACGACATGAAGCATGATAGTCCGTACATGAAAATCATGATGGACATGATGAGCCAGATGGACACGCAGGTCAAAACCCAGGACCCCGACCACGACTACGCCACGCAGATGGTAATGCACCACGAAGCTGCCATCAAGATGGCCGAAGAGGAACTGCGCACGGGCAGCAACCAGGAAATGAAGACCACGGCCCAGGACATCATCACCAAGCAGCGAGCCGAAATCGGGCAGTTCAACGCC
This sequence comes from Hymenobacter miniatus, assembly GCF_016427455.1. Taxonomy (NCBI): domain Bacteria; kingdom Pseudomonadati; phylum Bacteroidota; class Cytophagia; order Cytophagales; family Hymenobacteraceae; genus Hymenobacter; species Hymenobacter miniatus. The sequence continues at coordinate 26,114 of NZ_JAELXR010000016.1, read as the reverse complement.
TTCACCGCTGGCCACCAGCCCATGCAGCCCTTGGTGCCACAGTTTAACACCGTGCAGAAAACCAACATGGATAAGATGATGAAGGCTAGTGACGCACGCACCATAACGATGCGGGCCGACTACGATTTCGCCCAGCTCATGGTGGACCATCACCAAGCTGCCATCGACAACTCGGAGGCCTTGCTGCAGTACGGCCGCGACAACACCACGAAGACCCTGGCCCAAAACATCATCACCGACCAGCGTCAGGAGATTGCCGCCCTGCAAAACTGGCTGACCCGCAACCGCTAATTGGGGTTTTAATCTCTGTAAAAAGGCAGCTCTTGCGGAGCTGCCTTTTTTGTTTCAAGCGACCGGTAAGTGGCTAAATGGACTATCAGATGGCTACTTCCATGGCAATGTTTACCATGCGCCCATTGCGTATTTTCCGTTACTTTCTATATCCTTGCATCGCCGCCGTCCTGGTGCTTGCCGGGTGCCGGTCAGCCGCAGTTGTCCCTTCTTTTCCCGCTTCTGCCGGGTACCACCACCCGCCCCGGGCCCCGCGCGCAGACACGGCGACGGCCGTCACCGTCCCCGAGCACCCCACCACCCCGCCGCAGCGGATTAAAGCGGATGTGCCGCCTCCCGTCGTAGGCGCGCCGGCCCACGCGCCCCGGGAGATACACGAGCCAACGGGCGAGCCAAGCGGGAAGTATGCCCACGCAGCGCCCAGAGATACCGTGCGCAGGGCAACCCAGCCGACGCCCCTGCGCGGGCTACGCCGGCAATTCCCCACCAAACTATTCAGCGCCCAAACGCTGGTGCATTACACCCTGCACTTTCTGTTCCCGGCCGTGCTGGCGCTGGTGTTGTTCCCCGGGATGTGGCAAGCCGCCTACCTGCTGATGCTGGCCACGATGCTCATGGACGTGGACCACCTGCTGGCCAAACCCCTCTTCGACCCGCTGCGCTGCAGCATTGGGTACCACCCGCTGCACTCTTTCTATGCCATCCCGGTGTATGCGCTGCTGCTGCTGCTGCCGGCAGCACAACCGGTCGCCGTGGGCTTGCTCTTCCACCTGATTACGGATACGATAGACTGCCTGTGGAATTTCAGCCACTGCCACGAGTGCTACCTCCGTTCCCGTATTCATGCCTTGCGCAACTGGGTACGGAAGCTACTGGGCCGGGAGGTGGTCGAGTGAACGGACCTTCCCGCGGGTGCCGCGACTTTCCGCTATGCCGCAATAACGTGTCGGCATCTTTTAGTCGGGAGCCGTGGCCGCGTGTAGCAACGCGGCCCAGCGGGCTTCGGCACCGCAGCGGGCCGCGTACTGGAGCAGCACCGGCTGGCTAAAGCCTTGACGGGCGAGCAGAACCGACAATGCTGCCGCGAGGGCGGCATCCGAAGTAGCCGGGGCTAGTTCAGGAATCAGGGCGGCGTCGACGAGCATTTTTTCCAGGCGCGCCGTGGGCACTCCCCGCACCTGCCGGACGGGGGATAGCGGCTGCCAGGCCCGTACCACCACTGGGTCTGGGGATGGGGAAGAAACCGCGAGCACGCGCCCGGCCTGATTAAGCTCGGCCCAGCGCACTTCCACCACCAGTAGGGACGGCAGAACCGGCAGCAGGGGCTGCAGCCACCGGGTAGACCACAGGCAACCCAGCGGCAAGGCCATCGCGGCCTGCAGCTGCTGCCACACGGCCAGCCACTCGGGCAGTAAAACCGGTTTCAGAAAGCCTCCGGTGGTGGGCGGCTCAAACGAGAGCAGACCGGGGCCCGCCTCGTTCAGCAGCTGGCTTCGCAGCAATCCCTGCCGGACCGCCGGCCAGGCATCGGCCGTTACTATGGGCACCGCCTCCTGGAAAAAGTTCAGCAGCTCCCCTTCCGAAACCTGATTACGGCCACGAAAGTAGCCGCGCAGCCGGGGCCACGCCCGCAGCACTTGGTCCATCGGGGCAGTGGCTGGTTTCATGCGCGGTGGGGATGATTGCCCCCGCGAAGATACCGTTTACCATTTCACGGCCGCCGTCACAAAGAAGCTGCGCCCATCGGAGGGCAGGATGCCCGGACCGGGGTAGCCGGTGGCGCGGCGGGTGAAGTAGATGGCGTTGGCTAGGTTATTCACGCTGCCTTCCAGCTTGAGCCAGCGCCGCTCCCACGACACCGAGGCATCGAGCACGGTATAAGCCGGAATGCGGCCTACCACGGCCGACACGCCGCCCAGCTCAGCCTTGGTGGCGTCGGTATACTGCTTGGACAAGTAGGTGGCCTGCAGCGAGCCTTTGAAAGGGCCAAACCCCACGCGGGTACCAGCCTTGAGGTTGACATCCGGCACGAACTCGACCGGGTTGCCTTTCACGCCCGCAATGTCGCTTTGCGTGTAGCGCCCCCGAATCAGGGCGAGGTTGCCAAAAGTGGCCAGCGACCAGCGGCCGGGCTCGGCCGTGGGGAACAGGGCCCGCAGCAGGTCGACTTCGGCGTAGGACTCCACGCCCAGAATCAGGGCCCGGCCCACATTGCTGCGGCGGCGCAGCACCCGGTCGGCGGCGTCGTAGGTCTGCACTTCGCCGATACGGTTGCCGTACTGCAGGGCAAATAAACTCACGTCGTAGGTCAGCCACTGCCCCTGCTCGCCGCGCAGACCCAGGTCGGCGGAGTAGCCGCGCTCGTCCTGCAAATTGGGGTCGATGACGGCCGAGGGGTTGGCAATGCGCATGTCCGAGAACGTGATGGAGCGGTAGTTCTGCGAGATGTTGCCGTAGAGCTCCCGCGTTTCCACGGGCTTGTAGCTCACGCCGATGCCGCCCAGCACGAAGCCGCGCGGGCTGAGCCGCTCCTCATTCTTTTGGGTGATGGCGTCGATGTTACCGGCGTTGTCGCGAATCACGTTGCCGTAGGTGCCCTGCGATTTCGTGCGGATGTACTCGTAGCGTATGCCGGGCGTCACCGACACCTTGTCGCTGAGGTAGAAGATGTTCTCGGCGAAGACAGCCACGTTCTGGTTGGGAAACTCGAAGTCCGAGAAGCCGTTGGCGAACGTCACCCCTTCCGGGCCCACGAAGCGGAAGTCGGCACCCCGGCCCGTGGGGCCAAACCCCTGCACGCTGTGGTTGTAGCCGTGGTAGTAGCGCGTGCCCAGCAGCAACACGCCGCTTTTGCTGCCCAGCGCGTAGCGGTTCAGGTAGCGGGCTTCCACGCCGTAGTTCTGAAACTCGCCGGTAATCAGGTCGCGCAGGTAGGTATCGTTGTCGGGCAGGGCCACCTGGTTGGGCCGAAAGCCCAGGGACTTGCGCGTGGCCCGTAGCCCGAAAGCCAGCACGTTGATATTGGATTGGGGGCTGAGCTTCCAGTCGGCCGAGGCGTTGAACAGGTTCCAGTCCACGGCAAACCAGTTGCGCTCCCGGTTGCTCTGGCGCGCATTCTGGGCGTATTGCGCGTCGCTCAGGCCGCCCGGCTGCTGGGCCAGGTAGTCCATGTGGGTGACCTGGGCGCCGACTTTGAAGTTCTCCGTGAACTGGTAGCGCACGTTGGCGTAGGCCGTCTTGGAGTCGAAGTGGGAGTTGGGGCGCCAGCCGTCGCCGCGCTTGTACTGGGCAAAGGCGTAGTAGCTCAGCTTCTTGACCGTGCCGCTCACGCTGTTAAAGGAGTTGAAAAAACCGTAGGAGCCCACCGTCTGCCGCGAGACTACCGAGACGGTTTTGTCGGGTTCGGGGGCGCGCAGCTCGAAGTTGAGCAGGCCGCCGAACTGCGTGCCGTACTGCAGCGAGGCCGCCCCGCGCACCAGCTGAATGCGCTTGATGGCTTCCACGGGCGGCGTGTAGTAGCTTTCCGGGTAGCCCAGCGCGTCGGCCGAGATGTCGTAGTTGTTCTGGCGCACGTTGAAGTTGCTGGTGCGGTTGGGGTCCAGGCCCCGGCCCCCGATGCTGAGCTGCAGGCCGCCCTGGTCGCTTTCCCAGATGTTAAGGCCGGCCACGCGGCTGTACACCTGCCGGGCGTTGTTGGTGGCCAGGTTGGCCACCAGGTTATCGGGCACGATGACGTCGGACTTTTTAGCTGCGAAGATGGCCGTTCCCTCCACCTCACGCAGACGCTGCGGCCCGAAGCGGCTCTGCGGGGCAGCCACCACCACTTCCTGCAGCTGCCGCTGCCGCCGGGTCAGGGTGAAGTCGACGATGCCGCCGTCCACCGGCACGTCCACTTCGGTCCTGAAGGGCTCGTGGCCAATGGAGGAAAACTGCAGCTGCTGGCGTCCGGCCGGGAGTTTAGCGATGGTGAACAGGCCGGCCGAGTCGGTGCGGGCAATCTGGCGGGAGCCGCGCACGTACACTTCGCAGCCTACCACGGGCTGGTTGGTATCCGCCTCGCGCACCCGGCCCTGCAGGCTGGCCTGCTGGGCCAGGGCCGAAAAGGAGGTAAGCACACTCACTGCCAGGGCAACGCTATAAACCGGAAATCTCATCGTCAAAGGGTAAAATCCAGGACTTGGGCCGTAGGTCATCAGACGCCTGGGCCAGGTCCACAGTGGGGTCAATGAAGCTTTTGCCCAGGCGGCCGTTCAGGCTCACGTAGGCATCGGCGTAAACTTTGGGCTGGTGCACGCCGCGGCGGGCGTAATAGGCGCGCAGGTAATGGGCAAACTGCACTAGCATGTCGGGCTGCGTGCTCATCATCTTTTCTTGCAGCACGCTCAGGTGCTCGTCGTTGTTGACGAGCCGGGCCCAGCCGGTCTGGCTATCAACCACCTTGAACTGCACCTGCCCCATCTTTTCCATCAGCATCACCCGCCAGGAAAAGCGGTAACCTTCCTCGGTCCAGAATAGCTCGCGCGGGTAGAGCAGGTAGCGAAAAGGCAACAGCAGTTGCACCACGAAAAAAGTGCCCAGCACCAGCAGCAGGGCCTGCTTGGTGCGCGGCGCGTACACCAGCGGCTGGGCAAGCCGGGGCGCCACCGGCGTGCGCAGCACCCAGCGCCGCAGCCGGGCCAGGGCCCGTACGTGCGCATCGGCCGGGAAAAATACCAGCGCCGCCACTATCATCACGTAGGGGAACATGCCGATGGGAAACAGCACGGCTGTGAGCACGTGAAACACCACTACGGCGGCGTAGGCCCAGGCCCGGGTGGAGCGGTAGAGCAGAAAGAAGGGCACCGTGAGGTCATAAAACGCGCCAAACCAACTGAAGGCGTAAGCCACCCACACGTGGTTGAACAGCGGCCCGACCAGCCACAAGTCGTTTTTGGCCGGCAGCCAGATGCGTAGCGGCATGGCGTGCAGCAGCCAGTCGGAGTTGAGCTTGGCCAGGCCGGCGTAGCAGTACACGATGCCCACGAGCAGGCGCAGCGCGTCCACCGTCCAGCGGGGTACCTGGCTGCGGAAGTGCGCCGGGTTGCGGTGTGCATCCACGGAAAAATACCGGCCGGCGGGCAGCAGCACGAGCAGAAAAGCCGCCAAACTCACGAAGTAGTAGTGGTTGAGATAGGTGCTCTTGTCCATGAGCTCGATGTAAGTAAAGCTCAAAAACAAGCCCACCGCCGCCGTGCGATACCACCAGCCCAGGGCCACCAGCAAGGCGCACACCCCGCAGACCACGAACAGCCCGTACGTGTAGGAGCCCAGGGGCTTTACCCACTCCAGCCCGTAGTAGGGAAAAAAGAACTTCGGCTTCAGATACAGCTCCGCAATCCAGCCCTTGGCCCAGAAGCGCACCACGCTGGCTAGCACCAAAACGCCAAAGGCCACGCGGAACGTGGCCAGTGGAGCGGCAGAAGTATCAGCCAGAAAGTAGCGCCGGAGCTCTTCCCCCATTAGTCGCCGTCGTTGTCGACGTAGGTCACGGTGACGCCCAGGGCCGAGGTCATGTCCACCTTAATCAGGCGCACGGCCTTCTGCATCTCATTATAAGACGTAACGGCATCGGCGTTGCGGGCCGTAATGGTGGTGAACAAATCAGGACCCAGCGAGCTGAGCTGCTGGAAGGAGACGCCGAACTGCGCGTTGATGATGCTGGTCAGGCTCTGGCCCGTGCGGCTGTCCTTGGCACCGAGCGCATCGAGGTAGCTTTTGAGTGAGGGCCGGCCCGCGCGGCCGTTGAAGAATTGCTGCACCGTGGTGTGGGCCGTGGTGGCCAGCTGCAGCGGGAGGGCGCCTTTTAGGTAGTAGGCCTCAATCTTTTCGGGCCGGGGCGTGCCGCTCATCGTGCCGGCCGGAATGCCCACCTTGCCGGCGCGCAGGTAGCGCTCAAAGTAAAGCGAGTAGGCATTGATAACCCGCGAAAGGGAGCTGCTGGCGTCGGTGCCGGCGTTGTTGACGAACGTGTCGCGGTAGGAGCCGGTCCACTGCGAATACACGGTGCCGAAAGTCTGGTCCATCTTGGCCACCACGTCGGTCAGGTAGCGGCGGTGGTTGGCCGAGGACACGTACTGCTGCACGATGGCCGCGTCGCTGCCGGCGACGCCGTTGAGCAGGTAGTCCAGCGTGGGGAAGCCCTGCTGCGGAATGGCCGTGGCCACCTCGAAGTCGTAGCTGCCGGTTGTGATGTTGCGGTTGATGCCGGTCACGTCGGCCGGGTAGATGTTGAAGTGGTTGCGCAGGCTCACCGACTCGGCGGGGCCGAACTCAAACAGCTCCACTTTCTGCCATTCCAGGTAGGCCGCCTGCCAGGCCTGGCGGGCCTCCACGAGCGTGGCCGTGGTCGGGGCTGCCGTAAAGGCCGTGGTCTTGGTTTTGAGGGCCGCGAGCTTGTCGTTGAAGCGCTGGTAGCCGGGCTTCACCAAGCTGTCGGCCCACTGCGTGAGCAGGGCCTTGCGGTCCAGGGACGTATCCGGGGTGGGCGCGTCATCGCCCGTAGTCTTCTGGCAGCTAAAGATGCCAACCGCCGTGAAGAGCAGCAGCAGGGCAAACAAAACGGTCTTTTTCATCGGGGCAATTTTTCGTGGCGAAGGCCAACGGACCACGCCGCCGGAGCTGCCTGATTCGTTGGCCTTGGGTCCGCTTACGCTAAGCGGGCCAAAAGTTATTGAATGCTGAACTTGGCCTTGATGGCGTTGATGGCCACGTCGGCCTGCGCGTTGGTCAGGCTCCAGGTACCGCTGGTTCCCGAGGTCAGGCCCGTGAGCAGGTTATCGGAGAAAGCCGCATCGGCACCGTACTTGGTGCAGAAGCGCAGCGAGTAGACAAAGCCCAGGCCTTCGCCCAAAGCGTGGGCTTTCACGTCCAGCGTGGAAGCCGACTTCCAGTTGCTCAGGTAAGACACCGCCGCCAGGGCAATGGTTTTCTCCAGCTCCGTGCGGATGAACTCGGCCTGCGTTTTCACGCCCGCCGCGTCGTTGTTGACGATGGCCGCGCGGCCCTTCAGTAAGGCCATGTACACGGCTGGCGAAGCGGTGGGGTTTTTTTCGTTGAGGTAGCTGGCCAGAAACCGCTCGCGGGGCGTCAGGTTAATGTCGGTGGTCATGATGGCGTTGCTGGTCAGGTAGCCGTAGGCCAAATCCCAGTTGTGCTCCAGCTCGGAGTAGGCTTTGCCGTCCACCACCTTGCTGTTGTTGGCTTTCAGGGCATTGTCGGTCAGCAGCACGTTGTCAATCTGGTCGAGCAGCAGGGCGCCAATCAGGGCTTTCTGAATCACCTGGTTCACCTCGATGCCGTTGCCATCCACCAGGTAGCGGCCCAGGCGGCCGGCGGTGCCGGGCGTGGCCACGTTGTTCACCGACTGGCTGGCGGTGGCCAGCTGAGTCAGCTTGGTATCAACATACGTGCGCACGGTTTCGGCGTTGGTGGCCGGAAACGAAGCCGCCGTGGTGGTGCGCAGGGTCAGGCCCGAGCCGTTCAGGCCGGTGCCGGTGAAGTAGCCGCCGGTGTTGGTGTAGTAGCCGCGCAGCTTGGTTACGTCCAGGGTAGCGGGCGTGGCGGGAGCGGCCACGGCCACCAGGGCCATGTAGGAGTTCAGCTCTGAAAACATGTCCAAACGCTGGTTGGAGCTCGTCAAATCCACCGTCGACTGCCCGCTGGCGTCTTTGAATGATTCCGTGTACTTGGAAGAAGCCGTCAGGGTGCTGGCGTCCATCTTGGTGCGCAGGGCCGGCACCGACTCTGCGTCATTCTTGTCACAGGAAGTGAAGCCAAAAGCGAGGGCCAGCAGCGCAGCGGGAACGTACTTAAACGTCATGGGAACAGGGTTAACGAGAGACATGGGATTGATGCCTCAAAGGTATTGACCTTATTTGTAATTATTCCAAATAAGGTCAAAGTTTTTTTATAAGGTGTCTAAATAAGTATTCTGCATATATGTCATTATTCATCAAATTGATGAGCCAGCAACAAGGGTTTGGTGGCAGCGCGCAAGGGTTTACCTTTACCCTGCGAAATCCTCTCTCCTACCAGCCAATTCACTTATTATGGCCAAACGCTACGCTTTCTATACCCTATTTCTGCTCGTTTCCTTGCCCGCGCTGGCTCAGCGGCCCAAACCGGCGGCCGTCACCCTTCCGCCGGCCGACACGGTATACTTTGACCGCGACTGGGAACGCACCGAAACGCTGGAGGAAGTCAGCTACGCCCGCGTGGCGCGCCACGACGAGGCCGGCAAAACGGTGGGCACCGTCCGGGACTACTTCTACCCTTCGTGGAAGAAGCAATGGGAGGGTAAGATGGCTGCGGAGAAGCCCGACAAACCCACCGGGCTGTGCTGCGGCTGGCATGAGAACGGCCAGGTCAGTTTCCGCGGGACTTATGTAAATGGGGTGCAGCAGGCCGACTTTCGCAGCTGGCGCCCCGACGGGCGCGAAATCAAGTGCGGTTCCAAGATGGTCGAGGCCCTGCCGTTGAGCAATGCCACCATTCACTGCAGCAACTGCATGCACACTAGCCGCAAGGTGTTCACGGTGGATATTCCGGACGGCACCGTGGGTATTGTGTACAAGCTCGATGTGCGGGACGAAGGCCAGCCCCCGGTATCATGGTCGACGGCCCTGGCCGTGGCGGCCGTTGCCGGCAGCGGCGGCGCCGCGGCCCCGGCTTTGTTAGGAACCGCCGCCTCGGCGTTGGTGAAGCAAGGCAACAACGCCCCGCCTACCGTCAGCACCAAGTGCCACTGGTACATTACGCCGGACGAGGACGCCGCCCAGCAATTCCTGGATACCAAGGGCACTATCAGCCAAGACAAAACTATTCTGCGGGCGGCGCTCAACACGCCCCAGGAAACGCGCCCCATTACCTTGCCCCCCGGCACGCGCCGGCTCTTCGTGTGCGTGAACAACGACAACTACACCACCGACGCGACGGCTACGCTAAGCGTCAGTGCCCTGGTGCAGGCTTGTAAGTAAGGGCCAGAAGTGCCCCTCCGGCTGCTTTCATGCGCATTATTGCGGTAGCCGGCCTGCTAGGGAATTGGTATCGGTGCGTTCAACTGCTGATAACCGGCCATGCGGGCCGGGAAGGTCAACACAGATAAGCGCGCGCCGCTCCCGGCTCATCCCAGAGTTCATCTTGGCCGAGGCGGTGAGCAGCTGCTGCCAGCCCCCTTCAATTTCAGCTTCCGAGGAAGGCCTAACGGCCTGCGCTGCGCGGCGTATCAGGTAATCAAATTCCTCAGGGTGCATGAAAGGTCGCGCTATGGGGCTGATTTCAGGGCCGCCGGATTCCCGTAGCAAAAGGGAGTGCCGGTGCCGGCACTCCCTCAAGTTTCTCACGGCCGGCTTAACTGCGTAATCGGGGAATCAGCCCTACTAAGTTGCCTGCCAATAAACTATGCAATGCTTTCGGGGAGTCGTATAAGCGAGCTGCCCCACAAGATGCCCCCGCCTAGTAGTGGAAGGTGAGACCGGCACCCCAGCCGTACTGGTTGTCGTAGTTGGTGCTCAGCGAAGCGTACTTGCTGACCATGTAGCGGAAGCCGATGGTGAATTCGCGGTCCGTGTTGCCGCTGATGTCCATGAACACGTTGTTGCTCAGGGGCAGGTCGCGGCGTTCCAGGCGCAGGCGCGCCTGGCCGGTCAGGTCCGTGCGCAGCTCGGCCCGCACCAGCATGGGCAACAGGTAGTACACGCCGACCTCCGCCTGGCGACGAAAGTTGCGGTTGTTTTCCGTCGTGCGGCGGTTGCCGCCTTCGGTGTCGGCGGCCGAGCGCAGGGTTTTGTTGTCGCGGAAGTCATAGCCGACGAAGCCGGCCCAGAGCTGCCGCTTGTCGAGGTAGTGCAGCAGGTGAGTTTCGGTTTCGTAGTTGCCCAGGTAGTTCACGCGTCCCTCAAATTCCAACGCGTTGCGGTTGTTGGAAAGGTTGCCCTCCAAGAAAGCGCCCTGCGAATGCACCGACAGGTCGAACCACGGGTACACGGCGTTGTCTTCGCGCTTGAGCATGCGGTAGTTGCCTTTGGCGTACTCGTTCTGCGGGCTGGCGTCGTAGCTCACGATGCGGGCCATGCCGGCCATCATGTGGTAGAGGATGTGGCAGTGGAAAAACCAGTCCTGCTCCTCGTTGGCTTCGAACTCGATGGTGACCGTGCCCATGGCCGGGATGTCGAAGGTGTGCTTCATGGGCGAGTAGGCCCCTTGGGCGTTCACCATGCGGAAAAAGTGCCCGTGCAGGTGCAGCGGGTGGCGCATCATGGTCAGGTTGGTGAAGGTCATGCGCACGTTCTCGCCCCGGCGGATGGGGATTTTATCGGCTTCCGACAAGGTCTTGTTGTCGAACGACCAGAGGTAGCGCAGCATGTTGCCGGTGAGCGTGAGCTTGACTTCGCGCCATTGCCGGGTGGAATCGAGCGTGGTGGGGTGCAGGGCCCGCAGCTGGTTGTAGTTGAAGTCGCCGCTGCTGCCGCCCATGCTCATGCCGGCCATGCCGCCGCCCATGTCCATACCGGCCATGCTGCCCTTGTCCTGCATGGTGCCCATGCTTTTGCCGGCTTTCTCTTGCTCGTTCATCGGCCGGTCTTGGGGCGAGGGCGCCGTGCTGGCGGGCATGGTGCCGTTTTTCATGTCCATGCCCTTCATGGCGGGGTCGGCCGCCTGTTTTGGCTGTTGGCCCTGCATGTCCATGCCCTTCATATCCCCACCGCCCCCTTTCATATCCATGCCCTTCATGCCGCCGCCCGTGGGGGCCATCTGGCCGTTGCCGCCCATATCCATACCGGTCATGTTGCCCATGCTGCCCATCTCACGCATCATCTGGAAGTAGTTGATGCGCGGCAAATCGGGCGCTTTCATCGGCTCGCCGCTGCCGAAGTAGCTGGACGAGTAGCCGGTGATGTCGTTGGCGGTGGCTCGCAGCTCGGCCGCGCCCGCGGGCGGGATGGTTACCAGCAGGTCGTAGGTTTCGGCGGTGGCAATTTCGAGCTTGGACACCGGGAAGGGCTCCACGTTGATGCCATCGGCGGCGATGACCTGCATGGGCCCGCCGGCGTACTGCAGGTGGAAATACGAGGAGGCGCTGCCGTTGATGACGCGCAGGCGCACCACTTCCCCGGGCTTGGCGTCGGGGTAGTAGCTTTTCTCGCGGCCGTTGGTGAGGAACTTGTTGTAGTAGATGTCAGTGAGGTCCATGGCCGGCATGCGCTGCCACTCCTGCTTCACCTTGTCCTTGAAGTAGCCGGCGGCAATGGCCTCGCCGTAGCTCTGCGTGGCCCCTTTCTGCACGGCAAACCACTCGCCGGCCCGCTTGAGGTAGCGCAGCACCTCCTTGGGCTTGTAGTCGGTCCAGTCGGAAAGTACCAATACGTACTCTTTAAGCTCATACTTCACTTCCTTGGGCTGAATGACGATGGAGCCGTAGAGTCCGGACTGCTCCTGCAGCATGGTGTGGGAGTGGTACCAGTAGGTGCCGCTTTGAATGAGCGGAAACGTGAAGGTGTGCATGCCGCCCGGCTCGATGGGAGCCGTGTTGAGGTAAGGCACGCCGTCGTACTGGTTGGGCAGCAGGATGCCGTGCCAGTGGATGCTGGTTTCCACGCCCATCTGGTTGTGCACCCGGATGATGGCCGTGTCGCCCTCGGTGAAGCGCAGCGTGGGCGCCGGAATCTGCCCGTTGATGGCGATGGCCAGGCGGGTTTTGCCGGAGTAGTTCACCTGGCGCTCGTCCACGTACAGGTCGTACTCGACCCGGTGGCCGGCGTGGGTGGTACGGGGCGCCACCACGTGGCCGCGCAGGTCCTGGTCCGGGGGCGGTGTGGCGATGCCGTTGGCCTCCCTACCCTTGGGCATGGCCTGGTGCTGGGGCATTTGGGCCGCCAGGGGCAGCGAGCTGAGCAAAAAGAGTAGGCAGGCGAATAATCTCATCAGTATGCTATTGTTTATCGGTCCTGGGTTTGTTCCGGGCGGGGTTGTTGTCCTCAAAGCGGAACTTATCCATCGGATTGGCCGGCATGCTCATGCCGGGCATGGTGCCCGTTGCGGGCATGGCCTGGCCTTTTTCCATGCCGGGCATGTCTTTCATATTTCCCATCGCCGGCATCGGCTGCGCCGACTTTTTGGGGCTGGCGGTCTTCATGCCGGGCATGTCCGCCATGTTGCCCATGCCCGACATGCCTTCACTGCCGGATTTGGCTTTTGCCGGCATTCTAGCGCCAGCCGGCGGTTTGCTCATGCCCGGCATGTCCGCCATGCCGGGCATATCACTCATGGATTTTTGCTTGGCGGGGCGGCTCATATCCATGCCCGCGGGCATGGGTTGCGTGCTCTTTGAGGCGGGCATATTCATGCCGGGCATGCCCTTCATGGCGCTTTTCGGGGCAGTCGGCCGGCTCTGGTCTGCCGGCTGGCCGGCTGGCATGTCCATGTTATCCATTGTACCCGGGGAAGTGCGGCTGCCCTTTTTACCGGAGGCGGGCGTGCTCATCTCCATGCCGGGCATAGCAGCGGAGCCCGGGGCAGCGTCTGGATGGGGCGAAGCGGGCGCCTGGTCCTTGGTGTGGTCGTCGGTCCCTGCCGCCTCGTCGTGCGTATCGGCTTCCATCTCCATACCAGGCATGGCCTCCCCACCCCCGTGGCCATGGCTTTTATCGAGCAGGCGGCCCTGCGGCCCCACGCCCTCGACATAGACCAGCTGCGCTCCACGGTGCCCGGCCACCGATAACACCCCGGCCGTGGCCACGGCCGAAACCAGCACCAGTACTTCGTAGGCCCGCCGCTGAATCTTGAAAAAAGCGCCGATGCCGGCCAGCAGCAGGCTGATGCCCGCAAGCCAGAGCGTGTAGCTGGCGAACTTTTCGTGCGCTTCAAAGACGGCGGCGGCCCGGGGTGCCAAGCCCATGGGCATGGCGTGGAAGATGGTGCTGGCCGCCAGCGCCCCGAGAAAGCCGCCGGCCATCACCCCCATGGTAATCCACTTCACCGGCGGCCAGTCCTTGTACACGTTCAGCGCCTGCAGGCCGGCGCTGAGCAGGAGCAGGACAATGGGCAAATGCACCACCAAGGGATGCAGGTTGGGAAAATCTGAAAACATAGAGTGCCTGATATAGGTGGCGGTTAGCAGGTGAGCTGTGCCCACCCCTAAACTCCTGAAAAGCAATGCGCGGCCAAAAGGCCCATGTGGAATGCGCGGGCCAGCACTTTACGCTCCCATACGCCACCTGGCCCCCTTAATGTTTGCTGCTATTACCCTGTCCGCATTACATAATTCCCACTATTGCCTTCAAATTGAAGACTCATAGTCAGCCTTACACCAGTACGCCTCGCTCTGCGAGGCGTACTGTGCGAGTCAAAGAAGCTAGGCTCCGCTCCAGTGCGACCTAAATGGTCAGGCAATGAAACGGAGCGGTAACAGTTGTGGACGATAGCCGCTTTTAAAACGGGTCGGTGAGGGCGCTGACGCGAATCAGCTTTTTATTCACAAACTCGCTGATGCCCAGCTCCGACAGCTCCCGGCCGTAGCCCGACCGTTTGGTGCCGCCAAATGGCAAATCTGCTTGCGTCCAGGTGGGGTGGTTGATGAACACCATGCCGGTGTCCAGTTGGTCGGCTACCCGCCGGCCCCGCGCCTCGTCCTGCGTGAACACCGAACCGCCCAAGCCAAACGTGGAATCGTTGGCTAAATCAATGGCCGCCTGCTCATCCTTTACCCGGTAAAAAGAGGCTACCGGGCCAAATAGCTCCTCGTGATAGGCCGGAATGCCGGGCTTCAGGTCCGTGAGGATGGTGGGGGCCATAAAGGCGCCCGGCCGGTCAAGACGCTGGCCCCCCAGCACCACGGTGGCACCGGCCGCGACGGAGCGCTGTACCTGGTCGGCCAGTTGCACGGCAGCCGCCTCGCTGCTCAGCGGGCCCAGCTCCATGGTGCGGTCCATGGGGTCGCCCACTTTGAGGTGCGCCAGCTTGTCCTTGAACTTGGCCAGGAACGCATCGGCAATGCTTTCGACGGCAATGAAGCGCTTCGAGGCCACGCAGCACTGGCCGTTATTGTTCATGCGGCCCACCACGGCCCACTCCACCGTTTTGTCCAGGTCGGCATCTTCCAGAATAATAAAGGCGTCGCTGCCCCCTAGTTCGAGCACCGACTTTTTCAGGTATTTGCCGGCTTCGGCGGCCACGCTGGCCCCGGCGTCTTCGCTGCCGGTCAGCGATACCCCTTTGATGCGTTTGTCGGAGACCAGCGCCGAGGCGCGTTTGCCCGACAGCAGCAGGTTGGTGTACAGGCCGGCGGGGGCGCCGGCCTCCACAAACAGCGCTTCCAGGGCTTGGCCGCACTGCGGGACGTTGGATGCGTGCTTAATCAACACGGTATTGCCCACCATGAGGTTGGGCGCGGCAAACCGGGCCACTTGGTAAAAAGGAAAGTTCCACGGCTCAATTCCCAGCAACACCCCCACCGGGCTGTGGCGCACCAGCGCCTCGCCGTATTCGGGCTCCAGGGGCTTGTCGGCCAGGAACTGCGCCCCGTGGTCGGCGTAGTAATCCAGGATGTCCGCGCTCAGCAGGATTTCGCCTTCGGCCTGCGCGATGAGCTTGCCCATTTCCAGCGTGATGGTGGCCGCCAGTTCCGCTTTTTGCGCCCGCATCAGGTCCGCCACGCGGTGCAGCAGGGCGGCCCGCTCCGGGTAGGTGGTCTTTTTCCAGCTCGCAAAGGCAATGACGGCCTGAGCCACGGCCGCGTCCACGGCTTGGTCGGTCATTTCTTCGAATGATTTGACCGTCTGGTTGGTGTTCGGATTGATGGTTTGAATGGGCATGATGGGAAGAAAGAAGTGGTTTAGGAATGCCCCGTGCGCCGGGATGTGCGGCTGGTCCGCCTACCTGGCCAAGTAGCCGCCATCGACCGGATAGTAGGCGCCCGTGACGAAGGAGGCTTTATCGGAGCTGAGCCAGAGCACCAGCTCGGCCACTTCCTCGGATTTGCCCAGGCGGCCAATGGGGTGCAGGCCCACCAGCTGCTGCTTGGTTTCCGGGGATAATTGCGCCAGCAGCGGCGTATCGATGTAGGCCGGCCCGACGGCATTGATGCGAATGCCGCTGGCTGCGTATTCCAAGGCAGCCGTTTGGGTGAGGCCCACCACGCCGTGCTTGGCGGCGACGTAGCCCGGCGAGTTAGGCGTTCCTACCTGGCCCAGAATCGAAGCCATGTTGACCACCGCCCCTGCCCCCTGCTTCAGCATGATTTCCAGCTCGTACTTCAGGCAAAAGAAGACGCTGTTGAGGTTCACGTTGATGATGTGCTGCCAGCCTTCCAGACTATAATCGGCGGTCAGGTTCATTTCGCCGCCGATGCCTGCGTTGTTGCAGGCAATGTCGAGGGCCCCAAAAGCCGAAACCGTTTCCCGCACCAGTGCCTGGCACTGCAGCGGGTCTCCCACGTCGGCTTTGAAAAATCGGGCGTTGGCCCCAGCGGCAGTCAGCTGTTCCAGAACCTGGCGGCCTTGGGCTTCGTCCACGTCCGAGAGCACCACGTTCGCCCCGTGCCGGCCATAGAGCAGTGCGACCGCTTTGCCGATACCAGAAGACGCCCCGGTTACGAGTGCCGTCTTTCCTTTAAGTGAATTATCCATGAGCCGTTAGCTGGTGAATGGTTGGGTTAGCGACGATGCTCCTTATCCATCATGCCCATGCCACGGGAATGAGCGCGCCCGGCCCGCCGCATGGTATCCATGCCCTCCGCAGAAGCGCGGCCGTGGTTCATTCCCATGCCCTCCCCTTCGTTTTCTTGCTCAGCCTCGTTTTCGTGCTCATTGGACAAGTTGGTGCCCTGATTGGCAGCGCCCGAACTCCCGGTGTTGTCCACGGTTTTTTTATCCGTACAGCCCACGGCGAGCGACGAGATGAAAGCCACGATGCAAAAGCCAGCCAAACGAAATTGGGCAGTCGCAAAGAGGTGCTTGGAAACAGCAAAGGGGATGCGCATAATTTCTAAAGTTGAGCGTGAGGAAATGAGGGATGGGGCTCCGTCGGTGACGGGCGCTGCACAAGCCGCTCGCTGACGGGCGCTGGCTTACATATGGTCGCCCATCGGGGCAGCCTTTTTCATGGGGGCTTTTTTCATGGGTGCCTTCTGCATCGGGGTTTTTTTCATTTTATCCCCGCAGCACATGTCCATCATGCCCATGCCCTTCTCCATCATGTCCATGCCTTTGTCCATCATGGCGTCGTCCATTGGCTCCATATTCATTGCCGGGTCCGGGTCCATGGCTTTGCTGGTCATGGCTTTGCCTTTGCCCATGGTGTCGATGCCCTGGTTCATGGTCGCCATGCCGGCCGCGGGCATCGTGCCCTGGGCTTTTTTGGTCATGGCCTGGCCCATGTCCATCATGTCCATGCCCTTATCCATCATCTTCATGCCGCGAGCCATCGACGGCTTGTCCTGGGCCGCTTCTGCTTTGTCCATCATGGCCTTGCCGGATTTTACCATGTCCATGCCCTGATGAATCATGGCCATGCCGTTGGTAGAGGCCGTGGTTTGGGGCTTGTTCTGAGCGTAGGTGGCGCTGCTCAGGCCAGTGAGAAGGAGCAGGGAGAGAAAGCAGAGGTCTTTTTTCATGGTTGGGTTCGAGGCCGGCGCGGGCGCCAGCGGTGAGAAAAAGGGATGGGGCAAAATTCCGTGTTCCGTTCAGTTGCTGCCATGACAATACATGCCTCAGCGCGTGATTTTTGTCATGCGAACCTCACGGGTCGGAGCCTGTTACAACTTGGTTATCAGGCACAGGCGGGTTTTCCTTTGCGTCGCGGGGGCGCCCCACCGGAGGCGGGGGGTACTTGCCTAGCGCTCACATCTTCGCGCTGCTTCTGAGCCCATCCGCAATTGTGCTCGCTGGGCATCACGATGGGCACCTGCAGGCACATGCTTTGGGTGGGCAATACTTGATTCCAGTCGGCAATAAGCTGCTTGTAGGCCGCGCCCACGGGCCGGATGTTGCGGTCGAGGTCGTAGAGGCCCACGGGGTTCAGGCGGCCGTTGTTTTCGCGCAGGGCCGAGTCCCAATCCACCTGGTCAGTGAGGGAATACCAGGTGAAGCCGACGATGGGCACCCCGTCGTTGCGCACGCGCAACACGTTGGCCCACTCCTTATGCAGCCAGTTCACGGCTTCGTCGCCGTTGGGCCCCTGCCACAGGTTGGTTTCGGTGTGCATCACGGGCAAATGGTAGCGGTCGTAGTACTGGTTAGTGATGGCGTGATAGCCGAATATCTCGCCCGAGGCCCTGGTGCTGCCGTCGGCGGCCACGCGGTGCTCGTTGGTTTTGTAGTAGTCGTTGCCCATGATGCAGTGGTGTTTGAGCTTGTTGTGCATGAAGAAGTGGTACTCGTCCCGGCGCATGCCGTTGTCGAGCAGGTACTCGTACATCTCGGAGTTCACCCGCTGCCCGTAGTTCAGGTCCAGCGACAAAAACCGCTTGGCGTTCATTTCCTCGGCGGGCTTGATGGCGGCCGGGTTTTCAGCGTGGTAGTACTCCGACGATTCGCTCTGCACGAAAATGGCGTCGGGCCGCACCTCCAGAATGGCCTGCATGGCCAGCACGTTGGCCTTCACGATGTGCTTGAGGGCCGTCACGAAGCCCTGGTCGCTGCGCAGCTGCTCGTTCCACCAGCCATAAAGGGCCGAGAGCGTAGCGCAGACGTACATTTCGTTGATGGGCGTGTAGAGCTGCACCCACGGAAACCGCTGCGCAAACGCCTTGGCGTACTGCGCGAACAGCACCGGAAAATCCGGGTTCTGAAAGTTGCCTATCCAGTCGGGCACTCCGAAATGGCACAGGTCGACCATGGGCGCGATGTCGCGCCGGAGCAGGTCGCGGAACGTGGCGTCGGCAAACGACCAGTCGTACTTGCCCGGCCCCACAAACGTGGTGTGCAGCGGCGGGCCGTAGCGCAGAAAGCGGATGCCGAGCTCCTGCACCAGGTCAAAATCCCTGTGCCAGCGCTGGTAATGGCCGCACTTTTCCAGCTCGTCCACGCGCTGCTTGCCGTGGTCAATGGTGGGGTTGCTGTTTTCGATGCCCGTGGCAAAGAGGAATTGAAGGCCCATAACTAGGATTGCTGGATGGTGAGGGAAAGCGGGGCTGCTAATGGTGCTTGTAGAAGCCCACGCCCTTGATGTCGTTCCACGAGGTGGTCTGGTGGCACTTGTAGCACTGCGCCACCAGGACATTGCCGCCGCAGCATATTTGGTCCTCGACGGTGCCTTGCTCCACCACGCCCTTGTCCACCATCTCGAAGTGCATCATCAGGTGGCTGGGCGGGGGCTTGTGGCACTGGTTGCAGCTGATGGAAAGCACCGAAGGGTGCTGAAACTTGGGAATGGTCCACTGGGCCGTGCCGTGGCAGGAAGCGCAGTTTTTGCCGAACAGGCCGAAGTGCGGCGCAAACTTGGCGTTGTGGCAGCTGGCGCAGTTGAGCTTGGCTTCGAGGGCCGTGAGCAGCGGGTGGTCGGCGGGCAGCTGCTCGTCGAGCAGGTATTGGGGCGTTTCCTTGCCGGCGGATACAAATTTTATCCCGACCCGCGCCAGGGCTTTGTGGTCCATTGTGCGCAGGTTCGCGTTGCGGCCCTGGTGCTCGCCGTGGCAGGCGGCGCAGTTGCCGATGGTGGCGTGAAAGGCCGTGGGCTGGCGGGCCAGCAGCGTTTTGTTGCCGCCGTGGCAGCTGATGCACTTGGCCACATCCACGCCCATGACGGGCGTGTGGCAGGCGGCACAGTTGCTGGCCAGCATGGCGTGCGCGGCCGACAAATGGCCCGGTCTGACCTGGCGCTGCCAGGTGGCCACCGTGGGCGGGCGAATCCCGAAATCCACAAGGCTGGCCACCAGCAGCGCCACCACCCCGACCGTTAAGCCGAGCAGCTGCGCCCAGTTCTTAAGGGTTAGTTGAACCATCGCAAGCCAAAATAAACCGAGGACCAGATGTGAAAAACGAGCAGTAAGTAGAACGCCACCGACGTAGCAATGTGGGCGTAGAGCCAGCGCGCGGTGCGCTTTTTCAGGACTTCGTGCGTCTCAATGGCGTATTCCAGGTCGGCAATGGATTCGGCCAGGCGCAGGGCCCGCACGGACAGCGGCCCGCTGGCGTTGGCCTGCGCCGGGGCGGTGCCCACGAAGCTGTTGAAGGCGTGCGCGGCCGGGTCGTGCGCGGCAGCGTAGGTTATTTCGGCGTTGGGCTGCCGGGCCAGGGCCCCCACCAACTGGTTGTACTCGGTGGCAAGGCGGTTGAGCAGGTCCTGCTTTTCGCGCAGCTCCATGGACGAATACCCGAGAAAATAGCGCCCCACGAAGCCGCTGAACACCGTGAGCATCATCATCGCTACCAGCCAGATGCCGAGGAGACTCTCGAAGCGGTGCCCGGTGTGCAGGATGGCCAGAATGGCCCCGAGGATGCCCGTGTACACGTGCCAGGTGAGCAGCGTGCCCAGCGACACGCGCTGGGTGATGAGCTGCTTAACCACCTCGATGCGCTTGACGGCGGAATAGAGCAGCGGCGGCACCAGCAGCAGCGCCGCCGCGGCCATGCCGAGCACGCCGCCCGTGAGGCTACCGGCAAAGCGGGGCGCCTGATGAAACAGAAAGCCCAGCCACAGCACCAGCTGCAGCACGAGTAAGGCAATCATCAGGGCTCGTTCGTTTTTCATAGCGTTCAGGCGTCCACCGCAATGGCTTCCGTTGCCTTGGCCTGGCAGGCCAGGATGATGTTTTGCCGCTTTTCCTCCTCACTCAGCGCATCCTGCACCGCCTGCGTCACGCTGCCGGACAGCAGCTGCGTTTTGCACACGCCGCAGGTTCCCACGCGGCACGAATAGTCGATGTTGACGCCGACGTCCTCCGAGGCTTCGAGCACCGACTTATCGGGCGTCAGGATGGCGGTTTTGTTCGATTTGGCGAACGTAACAACCGCCGCCGTCGCGGCGGGCGCGTCAGCGGCGGCGGCGGGAGGTGGCGCCGGCTCTTGCCCGGCGGCGGGGGCCGGTTCTTCGGGCGGAGGCGCGGGCGGCGGGCCCGCTGGCTCCGGTCCTGGCGGAGTAGTCGGCGGCATGCCGCCACCTGTTGCTGCCGGGGGCTCCGGAGGGGGGCTGGCGAAGAGTTCGGTTTTGACGTTGCCTTTGGGAACGTCCAGCTCGTTGAGCATCTGCGCTACCGCGTCAATCATCTTGGGTGGCCCGCAGATGTGGATGCGGCGGGTTGCTATTTCCGGCACGCGCTGGTTGAGCAGCTCTTTGGTGATGTGGCCGCCCAGATAGGGCTCCTTCAGCTCTCCTTGCGCTCGCGTCAACACAATGAAGACGTGCAGGTTGGGGTAGCGGTGCTGCAGGTATTCCAGCTCTTCGCGGAAAATGATGCTGCCCTGGTCGCGGCAGGTGAGGAACAGGTAGATGTCGCCCTTCCAGGAACGGTCGGTCAGGTAGCGGATAATGCTCATGAAGGGCGTCACCCCTACCCCACCCGCGATGAGCACGACGCTGTCGCCGTCGGGTTCGGTGAAGGTGAACCGGCCGGCCGGCCCCATGATTTGCAGCAGCTCGCCCACGTGCACCAGCCGGTGCAGATACCCGGACACCACGCCCTGGTCTTCGCGCTTGACCGTGATTTCGCAGTAATCGGGCTGCGTGGGCGACGAGGCAATGGTGTACGAGCGGGTGACGGGCTCGCCATCCGGCCGCACCGTGAGGGAAATAAACTGGCCCGGCAGCTGCACAAACGGGATTTTCCCGCCCGCCACGTCAATCAGGCGAAACGTTTTGACCCCGGGCGTCTCCTCAAAGATTTCGGATACGAGCAGTGTCCCCGTCCACGCGTTGGGCTTGGAAGGCGCCCCGGGCCTGGCAGCAGCCGGGGCACCGGGGGGAGGAGGAACGGGCTTGGCGGCCGCAGCGGCCGGCGGGGACGTGCCGGCGGGTTTTACAACGCCAACGGCCGCGCCGGGCGCCGGAGCGCCGGGGGGGGCAGCCCCCGGTGCCGGGGTGCTCCCGGCTGGTGCGCCCGTCAGCTTGGCTACCAGGGCGTTGGCCCGCTGCATCTTGTGGAAGTACATCCATATCATCGCGGCCATGAAGGCTGCCAGGGTCAGCATCACGACGTAGTGAAACCAGTTTAGCCCGAAAAACCCGTGCGGCTGCTCGCTGGCGAAGCGGGGCGTGAGGTTCATCTCGACGTTGAACCACTGCAGGGCCGCCGCGCGCGGGTCCTCGTTTTCGGCCAGCGCGCGCTGCGCGGCCAGCCCACTTTCCAGCAGCTCCTGCCCGCGCCGGATTTGCTCGGTGGCGTCCTGCATGGCGCCCAGGTCCTGGCGCCGGCCGCCGGATGCTTCCGAGAAACGTTGCAGGCCGGTATTTAACAGGGCGCTGCCCTCCCGCATGCGCTCGTTGGCCAACTGACACGCTTTGCTGCGCTGCTCGGGGGCCGGGTCCTGCATCATGGTGGGATACAGCGGCATTTCGGGCGTCTTGGTCATCTCCTGCATCATCTCGCCCATGCCGCCTTCCATGCCCCCCATGCCGCCGGGCTTCGCTCCGGCCGCGCCATTGCCCATGCCGGCCATACCCCCGCCGCTTGGCGCGCTGGCGGCGCCCGCCGGGGCCATGGCCGGCGCACCAGTTCCTGCCGCCGTGTCGGGGTGGTGGCTAGCGTGCTCGGATTGTGCCCGGGCCGCCGGCGCTGGCGTGAGCAGCAGCGTGGCCGGCAGCAGCAGCACGGAAATGGCAGCGCGGAAATACATCATCGTCCGGGGGCTAGGGCTGGAAGGGTAGGCCTGGTAAGGGTAGGTTGCGACTCTGGTGAGCCGGCCTTACATATCGTCCTCCATGGGCATCTTCTTGTCCTTCATCGGCTTATCCGTCATGGGCTTGTCGTCGTCCATCATGGGCGGGTCCTGTGCCATGGAGTCCTTGCTCATGGCGTCCTTTTTCATCTGGTCGTCCTTCATCATGGCGGCGCCTTTGTCGGCCATGGCCATGCCTTTGTCCATCATCGCCATGCCTTTGGCCATCATGTCGCCGTCCATCATGCCCGGCACGGCCGCCGAGTCCAGGCCCATCGGGCCCATGCCTTTGCCAGCCATGTCCTTGCCCTGGCTCATCATGCCCATGCCCTGGTGCATCATGCCCATGTCGTCGGCCATGTTGGCCATGTTGTGCTCCCCGGCTTCGGCGCGACGTTCTTTCGCCAGCAGGTCTTTAGCGACGTTCATGACAGCCAGGCCCTGGTCCACCACCCGCATGCCCCGGCCCATCATGGCGCGGTTCTGCGCGGTCTGGCCCCGGTCCACGAGCTCCTTGCCGGACTTCACCAGCTCGATGCCCCGGTGCATCATATCCATGCCCTCGCTCGCGTGGTCCAGTTGGGCCTCATTTTGGGCCGCAGCGTTGGTAGTGTCGCGGTCGGAGCGATTTTGGGTCTCGCAGCTACCGAGAAAAGCGGCCGCCCCGGCGGCGAGGATGAGGTATATCTGGTTCGTTTTCATGGCGTTGATGGAATGTACTGGCTTATTTAGCGTAGATGAGCGAATCGGGGAGTTACTTCTCGATTCGGTACAGCAGCAAGGCGGCCACCCACGGCAGCGTGAGGCCCGCCAGCAGCCACTTGTAGTCGGAGTCGAGCAGAAAATTCACCGTCGCCATCCAGCCAATCGAGCTGAGCCCCGCCAGCGCCACCACCGGAAAAGTGCCCGGACGGCGGGCCCGAAAGGAGGAAGCCGCGACGTGGACCGTGAGCATCCCGGTGGCGGCCATGTAGCCGCCCAGCACCCAGAACACCTTCTGGAGCCAGCGCCCTAGCCCCGGCACGGCCGCTTGCAGCGCGGGCAGGGAAGTGCCCAGGTAGCGGGCATCCTCGGGCAGCAAGGGCGGCCGCAGGAACAGGAAGTAGCCTCCCATCCCGAGCAGGCTGAGGCCCCCGAGCGCCAGGGCTGTGGGGAAGTAGGGAGCGAACTTCATGTCGGTAGCGAATGCGCCCTTAGCTTAATGCGAGACCGTCGCCGGCTGGCTCTGGCGGAGCAGCCAGTTGAGCTTGGTCATGCGGTGCAAGGCATCGTAGGCAGCCATGTCGCCGCCTTGAAACTGCGCGTCTAGCAGGTCGTGGAACCGGTGGTTGCTCGGGAAGGCTTTTTTGACGGCCAACAGCGTCAGGGGCTGGATGGGCGCCGCGGCCGTGGGGCTGAAATAAAGGTGCACGTAACCGGGATTCTTGCCCACGGTGGGCTGCTCCACCTTGTAAATGAGCAGCTCCTCGCCCGGGTTCAGGATGGGGTAGTGCTGGTTATTGGAGGCAAACCGGTAGTCGCGGCCGTCGCAGTCGCGGAACCCAAACAGGCTATCTTTCGCCACCTGATAGGGTTTGCCGCCGTGAATGACCGTCATGGTGGGCTTACCGCTGAATTCGTGCAGGCGCAGCTTGTGGGTCGCGGTTTTGCAGTCCACCGCCAGCGCCAGCCGATGCTGGCGAAAGTCTGCGGCCGAGCGGTACAGTCCGCTGCCGAGCGGCGGGGACTGGCCCCGAGCCGCAGAAGCCAGGGCGAAAATGCCCCAAAGGGCTATTAGAAAGGTTTTCATGCGGATAGGTAATGCAGGCCGTGCGCCGGCTTACATTTTCATGTCGCCCATTTTGCCGCCCTTCATAGGACGCTTGCCCGAGCCGGGATGAACCATCATTTTGCCGTTCATCATCATGCAGTGGTCCCCTTCTTTCATTTTGGTGATGGTGCCGTCCTTCGCTTTGCAGGTGCCGTCGGTCATGCACACGGTGCCATCGGCCATGGTCATGTTTTTGGTCATGGGCATCATTTTGCCGCCGTGCGACATCATCATTTTGCCGTTCTGCATCGTCATGTAGTCCTGCCCGGCTTTGGCCCCGGCGGCATGCTGGTGTATGGGCGCGGTTTGGGCCTGCGCGGCGCTGCCAATTGCGGTGATAAGCAGCAGGGCAAGAAGGATGGGGAGCTTGTTCATGGTTGAAAAAGAAGGGGTTGATTGATAAGCTCCAGCCCCTTGCATCTCCCCGCCGGTGCTTGAACCGGACGGGGGAGGCGGAAGGGAAAGAGTCTGGTGCAAAATTCACCATTCCCTTCCCCCGCTGACATGACATTAGCGGCCCCGTGCAATGACTTTAATCAGCTAATGCGCACTGTATGAGCACATATTTGCACGATTAGACCTGTTAGCTTATTGAATTACCAGAAAGGTGGTAATCCGGTGCAGGCAGTGCTAACACCGCCGGCTCTGCGCGCGGCGTAAGCCAAGCAGCTGCGGGGCGGGCCGTTGGCTTGGCATTGGCCCGAAACCAAAAACGCCCGGCAGGGCCGGGCGTTTTCAATGAGAGGAAGCGCGGATGCTTAGGCGGCCTG
The DNA here is from genome assembly GCF_016427455.1 of Hymenobacter miniatus. Taxonomy (NCBI): domain Bacteria; kingdom Pseudomonadati; phylum Bacteroidota; class Cytophagia; order Cytophagales; family Hymenobacteraceae; genus Hymenobacter; species Hymenobacter miniatus. Next base: position 1,395 of record NZ_JAELXR010000016.1, on the reverse strand, counting down.
AATCTTAAAGCCAGCCTTTTCAACGGCCTGCACCACTTGTTCGGCCGAGAGCGTGTCGGAGCTGACGGTGAGAATCTTGTTAGGGTTGGCGGTATCCACCTGCCAGTTGCCGGCCCCGGCTTCCTGGTTGAGGGTGGGCGTTACGGCCTTGATGCAGCCGCCGCAATTGATATTGGTTTTAAACTGAAGGGTTTTCATGAGAGTAGGAGTTAGGGTAAGCCGAGCGGGTCGGTTTCAAGTAGGTAACGTCTAAAAGGAGCGGCCCGTGCGCCGGGAAGGATACAGAATTGCGCCGTGGGCTTGCATGATTTGACGCGGATACCGCTTAGTGGTGCCCCAGGCCCCAGCCAAGCAGGTGCACGATGATAAACACCACCACCAGCCCCAGCAGCGCCAGCAGCACGTACTGGCCCCGGGATGTGGGCAGGGCCGCCACTGCGCCCGGTTCTGCGTTGCGCTGCTGCAGCCAGTTGCCGATGCGGCCCCAGGGCTTGTACACGGAAATGGTCGTGGCCGCAAGCAGCACCACAAAGGCCGCCACGGCGTCGGCAATCAGCCGTAAGCGCATGCCGCGCAGCTCCGTTGAGGACAGGTCGGATTTGGCGGCTACTTCCGCCAAGTAGCTGATGGGCTGCATGTGCACCAGCAGCAGCACCGTGGCGGCTACCGTGAGCAGCAACTTCACCACCACCCAATAGTGCTTGAACAAGCCCCAGGGGGTACCCAGCGCCTGCACCACACCGGTGAGCAGGGCCGCGAAGCTGGAGGGCACAAGCACCAACCAGCCGCTCAGGCCCATGGCCAGGTAAGCGGCCCGTACCAGCGGCGCCTCGTGGCTGGTAAGTCCCGTGACGGCCAGCGCGAGGAAAACCGCCACCGCCCCCAGCCACCCCACCGAAAACGTGATGTGGGCCGTGAGCATGAGCTTGCGAAAAGCAGGACCAAACGTCATAATGGAGGGATTTGAGGATACACGGAAGTCACTCAAAAGTACCCGTCGGCGAAGCGGACGCGGTACAGGATTACGCCGGCCACTTACATGATTTGCTCGCTCTCAAAAGCCAAAAAAGCCAGCCCGCATCGTGCGGGCTGGCTTTTTCAATCCGGGGTTTGCTAGGCAGCCGTGCTCATACCCTGGCGGCAGGCCTGCTCGCAGCGGCGGCAGGCTTCGGCACACTCTTTACAGTGCTGCATGTGGGCGCCGTGCTTCTCGCATTCCGCGGCGCAGATGCCGCAAATCTCGGCGCATTCGCGCATCACGTGCATGGCGTGCTCGGAGCCGCGGGCCACAAAGCGGGCGGTAATGGCGCAGATGTCAGCGCAGTCGCGGTCAATGCTGATACAGCGGGCCATCATCTGCACATCCTGTTCACTAAGGCAGGCAGTAGCACAATG
>NZ_JAELXR010000015.1:0-117939 GCF_016427455.1 Hymenobacter miniatus | reverse complement strand
GGGCCAGGCCGCCGTGGCGCAGGCGGCCGACGCCGAGAAGCTGCGCCGCGGCGAAACGGCTCTGGTCGTGACCTACGGCATGGGCGTGCACTGGGCCAAAACCGCCAGCCGCGAGTTCCCCGGCCAACTCGAAATTCTGGACCTGCGCACCCTCAACCCGCTCGATTTCGAAGCCGTAACCGCCGCCACCCGCCGCCACGGCAAAGTGCTGGTGCTGACCGAGGAGCCCTTGCTCAACAGCTTTGCCGAGAGCCTGGCCGGCCGCATCCAGCGCCACTGCTTCGAGGCGCTGGACGCCCCGGTGTTCACCTTGGGCGCAGCGAATCTGCCCGCCATCGCCCTTAACGTGGAGCTGGAGCGCCAGATGCTGCCCAGCGCGGAAAAAGTTGCCGCGGCCATTGCCGAGCTGCTGGCCTATTAGTCTATGCCCCCCCTGAAGCAAAAAGCCCCGGCACTGCGCAGTACCGGGGCTTTTTACTATTGTATGGGCACCAAATGCTTCGTTGTGCCTACAGCCGGGTATGCGGCCGCCCCGCTTAAAAGGGGTAGCCAATGCCGAGGTTGAAGGCAATCGGGTTGGCGCTTTTGTTGAAGTTGCGTAGGGCCCAGGTTTGCCCGGCGGGAGCGGTGGGGTCGTAAATTTTGGTGGCCAGGTCGAGGCGCAGGATGAGGAAAGTAAAGTCGAATCGGATGCCGATGCCCGTGTCCAAGGCAATCTGGCGGTAGAATTTATTGAGTTGGAACTGGGCATTTTCGCGGATGTATTCGTCGGAATCATCCTTGCGCTGCTCCTGCAGGCCCCATACGTTGCCAAAGTCCGTGAATACGGCTCCTTTCACAAAGCCGTAGATGGGAAAGCGGTACTCGGCGCTGCCTTCGAGCAACAACTCGCCGGGCTGTTCGGTGAGGTAGTCGCGCGTGCCGTTGGAAAGGCGGGGCGTGTAGCCGCCCGGCCCCAGGCGGCGCGGCTGCCAGGCCCGCAGGCTGGTGGAGCCGCCCGCAAAAAACGACTTGTCGTAGGGCACCACGTATTCGCCGTCGGTTTTGCTGAGGGCGTGCACCGCGCCGCCATTGAGCCGCCATACGAAGTAGGTCTGAGGCGAGAGGCGGTAGTAACGTCGGTAGTCGACGCTGATGCGGGCGAAGTCGTACACGTTCAGGTTGGTGGCCTCGTAGAGCGTGGTGCGGTACAGGCCACGGGTGAGGCCGCCCAATTCGCCAAAAAGCCGCAGGTAGCGGGAGTCGCGCGTCTGGTTGAAGTCGTTGGAATTGTAGAGAGAGGTGAAGCTGAAGCTGGGCTCAATCTGCTTATTGAAGGAGCGATAGAGCGACGACCCCTCGTCGACTTTTAACTGCTCCAGCCGCAAGGCGAAGGCATCGCTGATAAAGGGTGTGTTCACCAGCGTCATTATCACCGGCGAAAACACGTACTGATGATACGCCGACCGCTGCCAGATGTAGTCCAGCGCAAACTCGAAGTTGGAGCGCGTGTATTCGGGCCGGTCCACGTAGGTTTCCGACAGGGTGAAGCGCGTTTTGGGGTTGTATTCCGTCAGGAAGTGGTTGGTGCGGAAGGGCACCAGAAACTGCGGCAAAATCAGCGACGCCGTGGCGCCCAACTGCCGCGTGAACACCGACTGCGGCACCGTGCCGCTGCCTTCGGCAATGCGCACCAGCTGCCCCTCCAGGCCCGCCCGTACGCCAAATTCGAGCACCTCGGCGCCGCCAAACGGATTGCGGGTTTTGAGGCGCACGTTGAGAAAGGGCCCGGTTTTGTTGGCCACAAAAGTGGCCCCAAACTCGTCGTTGATGGCGTATTTGGGGGCCGGCGAGGCATTTATCACCGCCGTCAGCTCGCCGGTGCTGGGGTGCAGTCCGGCGCTGTCGGCGGCGGGCGGGTCGGCCACTTTGCGGTAGCTCACCGTGCTGAAACGAAACATGTCCAGGTCGGAGAGCAGGCGCTGGGTTTGCTGGGTGCGCAGCAGGCTGTACTTCTGGCCGGGGCGCACCAGCACCTTGCGGGCCAGCAGGCTGGTGCTGAACTGCTGGTCGTAGGCCGCAAAGCGGATGGAGTCGGTCACGGTGGTGTCGGTGCGCAGGCCCAGGCTGGGGCGCACGCGCAGGGCGCCCGCGGTGCCGGCCCGGCGCAGGGTGTCGCCGGTGGCGCTGCGCAGGGTGCGGCCCACGCCGGCATCGGTCACAAAGCGCACTTGGCGCACCCGGTACACACGGTGGCCCAGCCCGGGGCCGGGGTTGGCGATAAACGTGCGCAGGCGCACCGTGAACTTCTCGTAGCTCGTGTCGGCTTCCAGCGTGATGTATTGCTGGCGAAAATCGAAGTAGCCGGCGTTTTTGAGCAGGGTTTCGAGGCGGGTGCGCTCCAAGCCAATCTGCTCTTCGTTGAACCGCTCGTTTTCGTGGAGCAGCGTGGCACCCTGGCCCTGGCGCACCACGGCCGCCACCCCCGAATCGGGGATGCTGGGCGGCTGCAAGCGGTAGAGGAAGGGCTGGTTTTCGGTGATGTTGTACGTCACCGTGACCCGGCGGTAGCGCTTGCTCACGTCCAGCGAATCGGAACTGCCTTTGTGCAGCCCGCCCAAGGCGCGCAGCAAAATGCCGCGCCGGTAGCGGGCCGTGTCGGTGGCCGAGACTTTGGCCCGGAAGAAGCCCTGCGAGTGCAAAAAAGTGGTCATCTGCTCCACGCTGCGGCGGGTGAGGGCCGTGTCGTAGACCACGGGCGCCTCGCCCAGGCGCATGATGGCGTTGCCTTTGTCGAGCGCCAGCTGCTTGCGGTTCACCTTGCGCTCGCGGCGGGCCAGCAGCTTGCCCAGCTCGGCCGAGTCGGTGCCGGCGGCCTTCATGCGCGCGGCGTAGGTGGTTTGAATCTCGTGCAGCTTGTTTTTGATGCGCACCGAGTCGTAGAAGTTGTAACCCAGCTGGTAGATGGCCAGCTTGGGCGGAAACCGGGTGTTGGGCTTTTGCTGGGCCAGGGACTTGAGCCGTTCTTTGTCGGCCTGCTCCACGCCTTTTATCTCGACGCGGCTCAGCAGGCGCTGGCCCGGCCGCAGCAGTTTAAACGGCGAACAGGCCACCAGCAGGGCCAGCAGCAGCGGCCCCAGTCGGCGCCCGGCCCGTAGCTTTGAAGAATAGGTCGACAACAATGGTTTCAAAAGCACTAGGCAAATACGTGCAGTCGCTGCACCAAAAAAAGTACCGGCAACGCCACGGCGCGTTTCTGGTGGAGGGAGGCAAAAGCGTGTTGGAACTGCTAAGTTCTGGCCTGGAAACCGAACACCTGCTGGCCACCGCCGAATTTGCTTCCCAAAACCGTGCCCTGCTGCCGGCCCGGCTGCTCACCGTGGTGTCCGAGCACGAGCTTACCCAGCTAGGCACCCTGGCCAACAACACCACCGCCCTGGCCGTGGCCCGCCTGCCCACCGAGCCGCCGCTGCCTCCAACGCTGCCGGCGGGGGCTTTGTTGCTGGCCCTCGACGAAGTGCGCGACCCCGGCAACCTTGGCACGCTGCTGCGCCTGGCCGACTGGTACGGCCTGCCCGGCGTGGTGCTCAGCCCCGGCTGCGCCGACGCCTACGCTCCCAAAACCGTGGCCGCCACCATGGGCGCCTTTGCCCGCGTGCCGGTGTGGGAGCGCGACCTAGGCGCCTGGCTGCCCACGCTGCCGCCCGAAGTGGGCATTTTCGGCGCCGACCTGACCGGCGACAACGTGCACCGTCTCGCGCTGCGGCCCGCCGGCGTGCTCGTGATGGGGAGCGAGTCGCACGGCCTCACGCCGGACGTGGCGGCGGCCCTTACGCGGCGGCTGCACATCCCGCGCGGCCCCGGCGGCCAGGCCGAAAGCCTCAACGTGGCCATTTCGGCGGCCATTCTCTTGGATAATTTTTTCCGGGGCCAGTAGGCCGGGCGTGCATTGCCAGGTTTCCCATCAAGCCCCAAAGCAACGCGCCCCCGGAGCAATTCCGGGGGCGCGTTGCTTTGGCTGGGTAAAGCTGCCTAGAAGCCCAGCACGCGCAGGCCAAAGCTGAGGGCGTGGGTCTGGGGGCCTTTGGCGTCCTCAAACACCTCGTTGAGGTTGTAGCGGGCGAAAAGGCGCAGGGCGTGGAAGCCGATTTCGCCCTGCAGGCCGTATTGCCATTCGTTCAGGTTCAGGTCGCCGCGCAGCTTGTCTTCGTGCTTGTTGTCGCTGCCGGCCAGCTTGTATTCGGTGGTGATATTGCCACCAACGCGGTAGCCGGCAAAGCCGCCGATGCCGGCCGAAAGCGTGCGCCGGTCGTCTTTGTTGCGCAGCTTCAGGCGCAGCATCACGGGCAGGCTCAGGGTATTGATGGTGAGCCGCGACTCGTCGATTTGCTTGGCGTCGGGGGCGCGCTCGGTGAAGGTGGCGGTGTTGGTTTTTACCCACTGGTCGTTGCCGCGCAGCAGGAAGCGGTTGGTCGTGAATTCGGGGCCGAGGGTGAGCGCCAGCTTGGCGCGCTTGCTGTAGGCAATGGGCTGCACGTAGTCGAGGCCAATGGAGGTGTAGCCCATGCCCCAGCCCCAGCGGCTGAGCGAAGGAGCCCCGGAGCTCACGCTATTGGCCGAGGAATTAACGAAGCTGTTGAGCCCGATGTCGAAGCGCAAATCCACCGTGTGGCGGTCGCGGCGGTCGCCGCGCTTGGCCGAATCGGCTTTGGTCTTCACGCTCGATGAGCCGTTGGTGCCGATGCTGATGGAGTTTTTGCCGTCGCCGTCGTTGTAGGTGGTGATGCCGAACTTCTTGTTGAGGTACACCTGCGTTTTGGTGGGGCCTTTGGTGCCGTCGGTGCCGGGCTTGTGGGCCGTGATGCGGATTTCCTCGGGCAGGTTCTGGCCGGGCTGGTCTTTGTCGGGGTAGAAGCGCATCGTCACTTGGTTGGTGGTGCCGGCCTTGGCGGCGGCCTCGGCCTGCGTGATGTAGGTGGCCAGGCGGGTGGTGAGCGAGTCGAGGTGGTAGTTTTTGAGCTGGCGCAGCTGGGCCGCGTCGCGCACCGTGAGGGTGAGGGTGGCGCGGTTGGGCAGGCGCATCACAATGGTGTCTTGCACCGTGGCGGGCACGGCCAGGCGGGTGGCGCGGGCCTCGTTCAGGCCCGCGGTGAGTCCGGAAAGCAGCAGAAAAAAGGGGAGAAAAGCGCGTTGCATGATTTTTAAATGAAGAAGGGTGAATTACAATTGAATGGATTTGCTGACGGTGCGGCCCGCCACCGTGGCCCGCACGGTCAGGTTTTCGGGCAGGCCGGCCACTTCGGCCAGGCTCACCCGCTCGCCCCGCACCAGGTTGCCGGCTTGTTGGAGCAGGCGGCCGCCGAGGCGGCGGCGGGCGGCGGGCGCCTCGCTCGATGCCACGGCCGAGGTGCTGGTTTGGGCCAGCCGGGCCGTTGAGGCATCGCCGGTGCGCACGTCCACCGTTATCAGCTCGTGGGTTCCCACGGGGACGATTTCCGGCGTGGTGGCGGGCAAGGTTTGGGCGGCCACTACCGGGGCCGGGTCCGGGGCCTGCCGCCGCTCGTCAGCAGCGATGGCCGGGGCCGGCTGGGCAGTGGGGCGAGTAGCTGCGTGGGCCACGAGGGGGGCTTGTTCGGGGGCTGCGTCCAGCCGCCGGGCGGGTCCTGTCAAGTGGCGGGGCGACTGCTCGGAAGCTGCCTGTCCGGCCTTTGGTGCGGTAGATGCGATGTGGGAAGAGCGGGTTGCCCGGAGGGTTGCATTTTTTTGCACAGATTCAGCCAGAATATTTTCCGACTGCTCAACCGGTGTCGTGGCCGCGATGGAGGCCGTTTTTTCGGCTCGTTCCGCCACGCCCGCGCCCTGTGGCAAGCTCGAAGCAGTGGTCTGGGCTTGCTGGGAAGCAGCCGGCCCGGCCGAATTCTGCGACGCAACGGTGCCGGTGGCCGGGGTGCCGGCGGGAGAGCCCAACCACAGCTTTGTGCCACCCACCACCAAGAGCAGCGCCACAGCGGCTGCCAGGGCCATGGGCCACCACGCGGCGGCGCGGCGATTGCGGGGCCGCAGGTGCTCGTCCTCGAGGCGCTCCCACAGCTCGCGCCGGGGCGGGGTGGCGTGGGCGCTCAGCCGCTGCCGAAACAGCTCGTCGAGGCGAGCGTCGGGCGCCGGGGCGGCGGGCTCGGCGGGGGCAGCGGCCTGCAGGCGGGCCCACAGGTCGTCGGCCGGCGGCGTGGCGTGGCCGTCGAGCTTCTCGCGGAATAAGTCGTCAATATCTTCGGGAAACATAGGTCTATTAGTTGCTGGCGATGGCAGAAAACTGAACCCGCCGCTGCAGCATGGCGCGGGCCTTGCTCAGCTGCGATTTGCTGGTGCCTTCGCTGATACCCAGCAGCTCGGCAATTTCCTGGTGGCCGTAGCCTTCCAGGGCGTAGAGGTTGAAGACGGTGCGGTAGCCCGTGGGCAGGGTGGTGAGCAGCTCCATCAGGTCTTCGGCCTGCAGTTGGGTGTCGGCGGTGGCGGCGGTAGTGGCCAGGTTTTCGGGTTGGGCAAAGTCTTCAAACGACACCGTCATCATCTCGCGCTGGCGCAGCTGCATCAGCGCCTCGTTTGCCATGATGCGGCGCACCCAGCCCTCGAAGCTGCCCTCGAACCGGTAGGTGGGCAGGGCCCGGAACATCTTGGCAAACCCCAGGATGAGGGCTTCCTCGGCGTCTTCGCGGCGCTTGAGGTAGCGGCGGCACACGGTGAGCATGAGGCCGGCCAGCCGGTCGTAGAGCTGGCGCTGGGCCCGGTGCTCGCCGCGCACGCAGGCAGCGATGAGTTCGGCTTCGTTCACGGTAAGGGTGGGCAAAACGCAGAAAGGATGGTGAGTTAGCGCGGCAGATGCCGAAAGCGAGGCCAGGGTTGCCTGGCCTGGTAAAAATATTATGCCCGCTTCGTCGCGCCGCTATAAGTCGCCCAGGCGCCGACCCTGCTGGCGGCCCAGGCGCGGGTGCTTGGCCTGGCCCACCACCTGCGCGGTGTAGATGCCGTGGTGGCCCGAAAGCAGGTAAGCCACCACGCACGTCAGCCCTAGGTACACGCCGGCCTTCGCCCCGAACAGCTCCATCCCCATGAGGGTGCAGGCCAGCGGGGTATTGGCCGCCCCTGCAAACACGCCCACAAAGCCCATGGCCGCCAGCAGCGCCACCGGCAGCGGCAGCACCACCGCCAGCGCGCTGCCCAGCGCCGCACCAATGAAAAACAGCGGCGTCACCTCGCCGCCCTTGAAGCCGCAGCCCAGCGTGAGTGCCGTCAGGGCCAGCTTCAAGGCCCAGTCGGTGGGCGGGAGCGGGTGCCGGAAAGCCTCAACTATCACCGGAATGCCCAGCCCGCTAAACCGGTTGGTGCCCAGGCCCCACAGCAGCAGCGCCAGCACCACGCCGCCCACCACCGGCCGCAGCGGCGGGTAAGCAATGACCGCAAACCAGCGCCCCAGAGCGTGCGTAATGCCGCCAAACAGCCGCGCCACCAACCCACACAGGACCCCCACCAGCAGCGTGCACCCCAGCCCTAGCGGCGTGAGCGCCAGCGCTGGCAGCTCGGGGTATGGCGTGTGGCCCACGCCCCAGGCCCGGGTCACGGCATCGGCCACCACGGCGGCCAGGAAGCTGGGCACCAGCGCCTCGTACCGAATGGAGCCCAGCAAAAAAACTTCCAGTCCAAATACCGCGCCCGCCAGCGGCGTGCCAAACACCGAGGCGAAGCCCGCGCTCATGCCCGCCACCAGCAGCAGGCGCCGGTCGCGGGGCCGCAGCCAGCGGCGCAGTTGGTCGGCCAGGGCGCCACCCATTTGCACCGCCGTGCCCTCGCGGCCCGCCGAGCCGCCCGCCAGGTGCGTGAGCAGCGTGCCGCCCAGCACCAGCGGCACCATGCGCAGCGGCAGCGTCTGGCTGGGCCGATGGATTTCGTCCAGAATCAGATTGTTGCCGCGGCCGGCCCGCTCGCCGTAGTAATGGTAGGCCAGGCCGATAACGAGTCCGGCCACGGGCAGCAGGGTCAGCGCCCAGGCGTGGGCTTCGCGCCAGTGCGTCACCCAGTCCAGCGCCACCAGAAAGCCGGCCGAGGCCGTGCCCGCCAGCGCACCCACCACGGCGCTAATCAACAGCCAGCGCAGCAGATACAGCGCCGCGGAAGCGGTGCCCCATGTGTGAAAGCGGGGAAAGAAAAAATCGGAAAAAGAAATGCGAGGCGGCACGGCGCGAACGTAAGATGAGCTGGTTGGCCCGGCCTGCGGGGCCGTCCGTTCGGTAGGAATCATCAGCGCGGAGCGTGGTAGCTCCGGCGGTTCGCGGTGGAAATCCATCACCGTTGGCAGGGGTGGCAAATATAGCGCAAGGCCGGTTTTGGGCCGCTGAAGCGTCAGTTCCGGGCCGCGCGTCGGTTATTTGCCGGGCCATTGCCCTTTTGCCCATTCCCTTTTTTTATGGAACTGCTCACGGTCACCAACATCAGCCTGACGGAACAGGGGAATGAAGTGTTGCGCAACATCACGTTTTCACTTTCTGCTCACCGCAAGCTGGCCCTGGCCGGCGAATCAGGCACCGGCAAAAGCACTTTGCTGCAAATCATTGCCGGCCTCACGCAGCCCAGCACCGGCGAGGTGCGCGTGCAGGGCGAGCGGGTGCGCGGGCCGGTCGAAACGCTGGTGCCGGGCCACCCCGGCGTGGCATATTTGTCGCAAAAGTCGGACCTGCCGCATTCGCTGCGCGTGGAGCAGGTGTTGCGCTACGCCAACAAACAGCCGACCGCCGAAGCGCAGGCCCTGTTTGCCCTGTGCCGCATCGACCATCTGCTCTTGCGCCGTACCGACCAGCTCTCGGGCGGCGAGCAGCAGCGCGTGGCCCTGGCCCGGCTGCTGCTGGGTGCGCCGCGGCTGCTGCTGCTCGATGAGCCCTTCTCCAACCTCGACCGCGTGCACAAGCGCACGCTGCAGGGCATCATCGAGGAATTGGGACCGCGCCTGGGCATTACCTGCCTGCTGGTGTCGCACGACGCGGCCGATACTTTGCCCTGGGCCGATGAAATTTTGGTGCTGCAGCGCGGCGAAATAGTGCAGCGCGGCACGCCGGCAGAGGTGTATCATCGGCCCGTAAATGAATACACGGCGGCGCTTTTTGGCGATTATAACCTGCTGCGCGGCGCCGCGCGCCAGGCACTGGGCCCGGTTCCGAAGTCGCGCCGGGGCCCGGCAGGCGGTGCGCTGCTGGTGCGGCCCGAAAGCTTTGTTCTTGCCCATGAGGCCGGCGTGGGCCTGCCCGGTGTGGTAAGGGCGGTGCGGTTTTACGGCAGCTACTACGAAGTGGAAGTGGCGCTGGCTGAGGAAACGGTGCGCGTGCGCCAGGGCCGAGCCGAGGTTGCGCCCGGCGATGCGGTCAGCCTCAGGCTGGCCAGCGGTAGTGGCTGGCCCATCAACTAAATCAGGCCCCGACTTCTACCAAAAGCAAAGCACCGGCCCCACGTGGTGCCGGTGCTTTGTTACGTGTGCAGTGGGCGATGCCCGGTGCTTGCTGCTTAATACTGTCCGATGGACAGCAGCACCAGCGTGCAGGCTTCTTCCGTTTGGATGCCGCGCTGCTGGGCCAGGCGTTCCAGCTCCGGGTTTTCGGTGCCGGGGTTGAAAAGGATGCGCTTGGGCTGCAGGTCGAGGATGTAGTCGTACCAGGCGGGCTGGTTTTGCGGTCCCACGTAGAGCGTTACGGTGTCGATGTCTTTTTCCTGAGGGCGGTCGGTGCGAATGGGCAGGCCGGCCACTTCGCCTTTGCGAATGCCCACCGGCACCACTTCATGCCCGTGCCGCTTCAGCATGTGGGCGGCCCGGAATGAATACCGGTCAGGATTGTCGGAGGCGCCAAGAACGAGGGTTTTTTTCATGGATGATGCGATGCTAAATGAGGAGATGCCACCGGGCCGTTTGGCGCGACTAAGGCCGCCAAGCCCGGTGAAGGGCCGCTGCTCAAGCCGGGGATGTGGTGGCCTGAGCGGCGGTTCTTGCCTTTTACGACAAAATCGCGGAAACCGCTTCGGCGCACCGCTCGCCGTCCATGGCCGCCGACACAATGCCGCCCGCGTAGCCCGCGCCCTCGCCGCACGGAAACAGCCCCGCCACCTCCGGGTGCTGCAGCGTGGCCGGGTCGCGCGGAATGCGAATGGGGGCGGAGGTTCGACTTTCCACGCCCACAATTTGCGCGGCGTTGGTGGCGTAGCCGGGAATTTTGCGGCCGAAGTCCTGAAAGCCCTGGCGCAGGCGCTCGGCCAGGTTGGGGCCCAGCACGTCGTCCATGCGCACAGACACGAGGCCGGGCTGGTAGGAGGTTTCGAGCAGGCTGGCCGATGTTTTTCGCTTGAGGAAGTCGCCTAGCAGCTGGGCCGGCGCCTGCTGGGTGTTGCCGGCCGCCGCGCAGGCCCGTTGCTCCAGCGCCTGCTGAAACCGCAGGCCCGCCAGCGGGCCGTGCTGGCGCAGGTCGAGGTCGGCCAGCTCCACGGCGGCCACAATGCCGGAATTGGCAAAGCGGGAGTCGCGGCGGCTCGGCGACATGCCGTTTACCACCACCTCGCCCTGGGCCGTGGCCGCCGGCACGATGAACCCACCCGGGCACATGCAAAACGAAAACACGCCGCGCTGCTCGCCCTTCACCTCGGTTTGGTGCACCAGCGAGTAGGAGGCGGCCGGCAGCAGGCCGCGGTCGGTGCGGCGGTACTGGGCCTGGTCAATCAGCGCCTGGGGGTGCTCCACGCGCACGCCCATGGCAAAGGGCTTGGCTTCGATGAGCACGCCCCGCTGGTGCAGCAGTTCGTAGATGTCGCGCGCCGAGTGGCCCGTGGCGAGAATGGTGGCCTGGGCTTCCAGCGTTTCGCCCGCGGCCGTCACGACGCCGCGCAGCCGGTTGCGGTCGAGCAACAGGTCCGTCACCCGCGTTTCGAAGCGCACTTCGCCGCCGGCCTCTATGATGGCTTCGCGCAGGGCCTGCACCACGGCGGGCAGTTTGTTGGTGCCGATGTGCGGGTGGGCGTCCACCAGAATATCGGGGGTGGCGCCGTGCTGCACCAGTCGGCGCAACACGCGGCCCACGTCGCCGCGCTTGGTGGCGCGGGTGTAGAGCTTGCCGTCTGAATAAGTGCCGGCGCCGCCTTCGCCAAAACAGTAGTTGGAATCGGGATTTACCAACTGTTCCTTGTTGATGGCCGCTAGGTCGCGCCGCCGCGTGCGCACGTCGCGGCCACGCTCCAGCACAATGGGTTTCAAACCCAGTTCCAGGCAGCGTAGCGCGGCAAACAAACCAGCCGGCCCGGCGCCAACTATCAAAACCTTAGGTGTAGTTGATTTAACATTTGGATAAACAAACCAAGGGCCAAATAAGTCGGACGGCGGTGTATTTGTGTAAACATCGGCCCGCAATCTAACTTGCGCTTGCCGGCCCCTTGCGTCAATAGAACGCTTTTTTAAATGCACAAAGTCAGCTTCGCCAGCTCTTAGACCAGCGTATTTGAGGATGGCTTCGTAGCGAGCAAACTCATCAAAGGCCACTTCAGGGCTAAGTAAAAGCTCAACTTCTTTTTTAAACATATGTGTAAGAAAGGTATTTATCCTTTTGAGAAATAAGTGGTTCAAATAAACCAAAGCAAAGGTACGAACATACCGAACCCTGCACTTCCTTAGAGACAACCCAGAACCAGCGTGAGCCCCCGTAAGATTCACTGCTGTCTGTTCACTGTGTCGTGCCTATACCCTGCCCGAAAGCATCCTATGCTTCGCGCTTTCGTTAGTTTGCCGCATGGCTGATATTTCAACTGCTTCCCCGGCGTCGCGCTTTCGTTCCATTATTAGCGGTTCCATTGGCAACCTGGTCGAGTGGTACGACTGGTATGCCTATTCGGCATTTGCCCTCTACTTCGCGCCCATATTCTTTCCCAACGGCGATGCCACTGCCAAGCTTCTGAATACCGCGGCCATTTTTGCCGTGGGTTTCCTGATGCGGCCCATTGGCGCGTGGCTGCTGGGGGCTTATGCCGACCGACACGGGCGGCGGGCTGCCTTGCTGCTGTCGGTCCGGCTCATGGCCGGTGGCTCGCTGCTGATTGCGGCCACGCCGGGCCATGCGCGCATTGGGGTGGCGGCCCCTGCCTTGCTGCTGCTGGCCCGCTTGGTGCAGGGCATCAGCGTGGGCGGCGAATATGGTACGTCGGCCACGTACTTAAGCGAGATGGCCGGGGTTCGGCACCGCGGTTTTTGGTCCAGCTTTCAGTACCTCACGCTCATGGGAGGGCAGCTGTTGGCGCTGCTCGTGCAGTTGGGCCTGCAGCAGGTGCTGAGTCCGGCCCAGATGAGCGAGTGGGGCTGGCGCGTGCCGTTCGTGATTGGGGCTTTGGCGGCGCTGGGCGCCTTGTACCTGCGCACGCACATGAGCGAAACGGCCGCTTTTGTGCAACACCGGCAGGCCGCGGATGCCAGCGCGGTGCCGGGCGCTCGGGCCTCGGTGCCCAGCCAACTTCGGGTGCTGGCGCAACACCCCAAGGCCGTGCTCACGGTGGTGGGCCTCACGCTCGGGGGCACCCTGGCTTTTTACACTTACACTACTTACGCGCAGAAATTCCTCGTGAATACCTCGGGCTTCAGCAAGGAAGCGGCCACGCTGATTTCGTTTGGCGTGATGGCCGTAGCGCTGCTGTTCCAGCCACTGCTGGGCGCCATTTCCGATAAGGTGGGGCGCCGGCCTGTGCTGCTCATGTTCGGCGTCGGGGCCACGCTGGGCACGGTGCCGCTGCTACGCCTGCTGGCCAGCACGCACGACGCCTGGGTGGCGGCGGGCCTGCTCATTGCGGCGTTATTCGTGGTGAGTGGCTACACGTCCATCAGCGCCGTTGTCAAAGCCGAGCTGTTTCCGACCGAAATCCGGGCCCTGGGCGTGGGGTTACCGTTTGCGCTCACCGTGGCCATTTTTGGCGGCACAGCCGAGTACGTGGCCCTGTTTGCCAAGCAGCGCGGGGTGGAGGAGTGGTTTTACTGGTACGTCACGGCCTGCGCGCTGCTGTCGCTGGTGGTGTACTGGCGCATGAGCGAAACCCAGGCCGAAAAAGGCCACCTGGTGGATTAGGCGCGGCCAGAGCACGCGTTATTTTGACTCAGCGGGCGTCGGCGGTGTGCCGGCAAAGCCGTTGGCCAGCTTGCCCAGGTCGACGTGCGACCGGGCGGTGTTGGTGTACACTTCGGTGAGCATGCCCGACAGCGCTTTGGCCACTTCCGGCCCACTGCGCGCCATGGTGCCCGAGATGACGCTGTAGTAAAACGCGGCGAGGGCGTCGCCGTCCCACATGCCGCGCAAGTTGTCGTGCAGGGCGCGCGCCTGCTCGAGGGAGGTGTCGATGATTTTCTGGTCAGTTTCGGTCATGGGGCGGTGCGCGGTGCGCAGTGGATGCCCTTAGGTACGGCCGGTTCCGCTGCGGGTTGGGACAGCCGGGACAGGCAGGCGCCATAACGCAGCAATGGCCGGCAGCGCGCCAAGCCGAAGCTCGGTGGTGCGCTGCCGGCCATGCGGCAAATGGAGCCCGGGCTGCTAGTGTGCGCCCACGCCTTCTTCGAGCACGCTCTCTACCCAGCCTTTGCCCCAGTCTTCGAGCTCCTGGGCACTCCAGAGCTGGGGGTAGAAGATGCGGCGCTGAAACTTGGGGGGCAGGTAGTTGCGCCAGTTGGTGCCACCGGTGGCGGCCACGTCGGTGGGGTTGCGGTGCAGGTACCGCACCGCCGATTTGAAGTGCATGAGCGGCCAATTCACGTTCACGCTCACGTCGAGCTGGCGCATGGCGCGCAGCAGGCGCGGGTGGTGGCGGTCTTCTTCGGGCAGACGCTGCACTACGGCCCACACGTTGCGGTCGTGGTAAGCTTCGGCGTGGCGCACGAGGTCGGCGGTGTATTTTCGCTCGAACTCAATCAGCGTCAGGGCCTTGGCGCCGCTGGCCTCGATAGTGGCGCCGGCTTTCCAGTAGATGCAGCCCAGCAACTGGTCGAAATCGTGGGCCGAAGCCTCGCCCAGGGTCTGGCGCTTCACTTGGTCGGTCAGGTTTTCGAGGGCGGTGCTGGCAATCTCAATCATGCGGTACTGCACGCTCTGGAAGCCCGAGGCCGGCATGAGGGCCATGCGAAAATCCAGAAACTGCTGCTTGTCCATGCCGTCGACCATCACGTCGAACGAGTCGATGAGGTTCTCGAAATAGCGGTTGATGCGGCCCAGGCGCAGTACGACCTCGCCCAGCGTGGGCTGTTGAAGGTCGCCGATTTGCTCGTACTCGCAGAGGCAGAGCTTGAAATACAGCTCCGAAATCTGGTGGTACATGATGAAAATCCGCTCGTCGGGTAGGTTGGTGAGCGGGCGTTGAAGGGAAAGTAAAGTGTCTAGCTCGATATAATCCCAGTAATTGATGTACTTGGCGTGGTAGAGTCCTTCGAGGTAGGCGGCCAGGTCCTGGCCGTCGGGAACGTATTTTTCCTGCAGCCGTCGGAGTTGGGCCAGTACGGCAGGGGAAAACTCGTCCGGGGTGGGAAGGTCGGACATAAGAAAAAGGGGTAATGGTGGGAGGGAAATGCCTGGGTGGAGGCAGGGCAAATATCGACAAAAACCTGAGCTTGCAAGCCACGGATTTAGGCGGCGTGCCGAACATTTGGCCACGGTAGCGGTTAAGCGGCATTTTGGCGGCTGGTTTTGGTTCGGCCGCGGGCCGGCGCCGGGCGTTGGAAGGGCCGCGCGGCGGTAGATTTGGGGGCCGTCCGCTACTTTTAAGCCCCCAACCGTAGAGCGCGGCGCAAGTCCATGGCCGAAAAATCCAGCATTTTTGATATGATTGGTCCCGTGATGATTGGGCCCAGCTCGTCGCACACGGCTGGCGTGGTGCGCATTGCGCGCGCCGCCATTCGCATTCTGGGCGCCGTGCCCACCGAGGCGGTCATCACCTTCTACAACTCGTTTGCCCGCACTTACGAAGGCCACGGCTCCGACCGCGCCATCGTGGCGGGCCTGCTGGGCTACGCGCCCGACGACACCCGCATCCGCACGGCCTTCGACCACGCCGCGGCGGCCGGCCTGCGCTACACCTTCCAGAGCGTGGGCAATGCCTCTACCATGCACCCCAACACCATCAAGCTGAACTTGCTGGACGGCGCCACCGGCCACCGCGTGGAGGTGGTGGGCCAGAGCCGCGGGGGCGGGGTCATCCGCGTGGTGGAGGTCGACGGCTTTCCGGCCGATTTTTCGGGCGCGCTGCACACGCTCATCATCGATGCCCACGACGTGCCGGGCTCCATTGCCTTCATTGCTTCCGTCATTGCCCACGACCAGTGCAACATCGCCACCATGTTTGTGAGCCGCAAGGGCCGCAATGATGCGGCCCGACAATTTATTGAGATGGATAGCCCCATCAAAGAAATAACCCTGCAGTACCTGCGCCAGCTAAGCTGGGTGCAACGCATCACCTACATTCCCACGCTGGAATAGGAGGTGGGTAATAAAAATGACGAATTGCCGATTACAACCCTGCTACTTCCGCATAAAACACTTTTCTGCAAAATGAAACGACGGACTATTCCCGCTTCGATGAAGCACGGGCTCCTGGCCGGCTTGGCCGGCGCATTGGCGCTGGCGCCGGCGGCCCGGGCCCAACAAACGCCGGCCGTGCCGGGGGCGCCGCCCGCGGCGGCCCCCAGCGGCACGGCGCAGGCCCTGCCCACCGGCCCCTGGTCGCTGCAAAGCGCCGTGGATTATGCCCTGGCCCACAACCTCAACGTGCGCTTGAGCGAGCTGCAGGCGCAAAACAACCAGCAGGTGCTGCGCCAGAGCCGCGCCGCGCTGCTGCCCTCGGCCAACCTGAGCGGCTCGCAGTCGTGGCAGTACGGCACCAGCGTGAACCCGCTCACTTACGAGTTTCAGAGCAACACCGTGCGGGCCAACAACTTTGCTGGCATTGCGCAGCTCACGCTCTTTCAGGGCTTCCAGCTGCGCAATACCATTCGGCGCAACGACCTGGATTACCAGGCCAGCTTGGCCGACATTGAGAAGGCCCGCAACGACCTGAGCCTGAACGTGGCGTCGGCGTTTTTGCAGCTGGTGCTGGCCCAGGAGCTGGTGCGCGCCAACCAGACGCGCGTGGAAAGCGACCAGGCCCAGATTGCCCGCACCAGAATTTTGCTCAAAGCCGGCAGCATTCCCGAAAGCACCTTGCTCGACAGCCAGTCGCAGCTGGCCACCGACGAGCTGAACGTGGTGACGGCCCAGAATCAGGCCGATTTGGCCCGCCTGTCGTTGCTCCAGCTTATGAACATCGATCCGGCTAACGCGGCGGGGTTTGCCATTGAGGTGCCCCAACTGCCCGACCCCGACGAGGAAGGCGCCCTGGCGCTGGATTTGAACGCCACTTACCAGACGGCGGCCGGCCGGCTGCCCGAAATCCGGGCGGCGGAGCTGCGGGTGCAAAGCGCCCGCCGGGGCACCGACCTGGCCCGCGGCGGCTATTACCCGCGCCTGGCCCTCACAGGGCAGGTGTTTTCGGGGTATTCGTCGGTGCGCACGGTCACCTCGGTTGGCAACGACTCGACGGCCCGCCGCACCACGTTTTACGTGAACAACGGCGGCGTGCAGACCCCGCTCACCGTGACCACCTACCAGCGCAATATCCTGAGCCTGCCGCAGGGGTTCTGGGACCAGCTGAACCAGAACCTGGGCCAGCAAATCCAGTTTCAGCTCAACATTCCCATCCTGAACGGTTTGCAGGTGCGCACCGGCGTGCAGCGCGCCATCATCAACGAAAAGGCGCAGACCGTGCGCGCCGAGCAGGCCCGCCTCACCCTGCGCCAGAGCATTGAGCAGGCCTACGCCGATGCCCGCGCCGCTCAGCTGCAATACGCCGCCGCCAAGCGCCAGGTGGCGGCCCTCACCCTCACGCAGCGCAATTCGGAAATCCGCTTCAACAACGGGCTGCTGAACGGCACCGAGTTCAACATCGCCAAAAACAACCTCAACTACGCCGAGTCGAACCGCATTCAGGCCAAGTACAGCTACATTTTCCGGCGCAAGGTGCTCGATTTCTATCAGGGCAAGCCGCTGGCGCTGTAAGCGGCCCGGGCGCGGGCCCACTTCCCTCACACTTTCTGCAAACTGAATACCTACTTACTGAACAGATTACGCTTTCATGAAAAATAACCGTTTACTCTTCATTCTGCTCGGCCTCATCGTGGTGGGCCTGGTGGGCTACACCATGGCCAAGAAAAAAGGCTGGGTGGGCAAGCCCAGCGGCGTGGAAGTGCTGGTGGCCAAGGCCGGCCCCACCACCATCGTTGAGAAGGTGAGCGCCTCGGGCAAGGTGCAGCCCGAAACCGAAGTGAAAATCTCGCCCGACGTATCGGGCGAAATCATTGAGCTCTACGTGCAGGAGGGCGACTCCGTGCGCAAGGGCCAGCTGCTGCTCCGCATTCGCCCCGACAATTACCAGGCCCAGGTAAACATGCAGAGCGCCCAGGTGGGCACCCAGCGCGCCAACGTGGGCCAGGCCCAGGCCCGCCTGCAGCAGCTGCTGGCCTCGGCCAAGCAAACCGAGCTGACCTACCGCCGCAACGCCTCGCTGTACAAGCAAAAGGTGATTTCGCAGGCCGACTACGAAGCCAGCCAGGCCGCCTACAACGCCTCGCAGGAGGAAATTAACAGCGCCCGCCAGCAAATCCGGGCGTCGCAGAGCACAGTGAGCGCGGCCTCGGCTTCGCTGGAAGAAGCCCGTAAAAACCTCAACAAAACCACCATCTACGCCCCGGTGAGCGGCACGGTGAGCAAGCTCAACGTGAAAAAAGGCGAGCGCGTGGTGGGCACCACCCAGATGGCCGGCACCGAAATCATGCGCATTGCCAACCTCAACAACATGGAGGTGCGCGTGAACGTGAACGAGAACGACGTGAACAACGTGAACCTCGGCGACTCGGTGGAAGTGGAAGTAGACGCGTACAGCAACCAGGACGAGAAATTCCGCGGCCTGGTCACCAACATTGCCAACACCGCCAAAGACGCCCTCACGGCCGAAGCCGTGACCGAATTTGAGGTGCGCATTCGCCTGCTGCCCGAAAGCTACAAGCACTTGTTGCGCACCGTGCGGGGCCAAACCATTGTGCCCTTCCGCCCGGGCATGACGGCCTCGGTCGACATCATCACCGACCGCAAAAGCAACGTGCTGAGCGTGCCCCTGGCCGCCGTGACCACTCGGTCGGATTCCTCGGCGCTGAAAAAGAACGAGAAGAACGCCGAACGCGTGAGGGGCGCGGTGGTGGCTGCTGACGAAAAAGGTGGCCCCAAGCCCGAAATTCAGGAGGTGGTGTTTGTGGTGCGCGACGGCAAAGCCGTGATGACGCCCGTGAAAACCGGCATCAGCGACTTCCAGAACATCGAAATCCTGCGCGGCGTGAAAGCCGGCGACCAGGTGGTGAGCGGCCCGTTCCGCGCGGTGGCCAAAACCCTCAAAGACAAGGCAACGGTTGACATTAAAGACGAAAAGTCTCTCAACAAAGAAGCCTTGAAAGACGAGTCGAACGAGGACAAGTAAGCCCTGTTTCGCCTCCTGCAGCGTCATGCTTCGCGAAGTCGAAGCATCTTTACGGCCAAACCAAGCCTCGCTTGGCAAAGCGGTAGAGATGCTTCGGCACGCTCAGCATGACGTTTTGCTTTTTTCACATTGCCCTCAATTCCCACCCACTTGGAAAAAATCGCCATGCTCGGCGGCGGCTCCTGGGCCACCGCCCTCACCAAAATCCTCAGCGAAAACGGCGCCCGGCTCGACTGGTGGCTGCGCTCGAAAGACGACGTGCAGCACCTGCTGCGCACCCGCCACAACCCGCGCTACCTCTCGGCCGTGCAGTTCGACCTGAACCGCGTGTACCCCACCACCGACCTCGAAGATGCCATTGAGGAGGCCGACTGGCTGGTGTTGGCCGTGCCGGCTGCCTTTGTGCAACCGGTTCTGGATAAGCTGGACCGCGACGCGCTGAAACACAAGCGCGTGGTGTCGGCCATCAAGGGCATGATTCCAGGCAAGAACCAGCTCGTGACCGACTACGTGGCCGAGCGGTTTCGGCTGGGCCGGCACCAGCTGGGCGTGATAGCCGGGCCTTGCCACGCCGAAGAAGTGGCGCTGGAAAAGCAGAGCTACCTCACCATCGGCTCGCCCGATGCGGGCTTGGCGCTGGAGTTTTGCGAGCTGCTGCGCAACCGCTTCGTGAGCGCCCACCCGGCCGCCGACCTCGACGGCATCGAATACTGCGCCGTGATGAAAAACATCATTGCCCTCACCGGGGGCATCGCCCATGGCCTGGGCTACGGCGACAACTTTCTGGCCGTGCTGGTGAGCAACGCGGTGCAGGAAATCCGCCGGTTTCTGCAGGCCATCAACCCGCAGCCGCGCGACCTTTCGGCCTCGGCCTACCTCGGCGATTTGCTGGTGACGGCGTACTCGCAGTTTTCGCGCAACCGCACCTTTGGCAGCATGGTGGGCCGCGGCTACTCCGTGAAATCGGCCCAGCTGGAAATGAACATGGTAGCCGAGGGTTACTACGCCGTGAAGTCCATCCACGAGCTTAATAAGAAGCTCAAAGTCAACATGCCCATTACCGAAGCGGCGTTTAATATCCTCTACGAACGAATTGCGCCGGCCGTGGAGCTGGAGATTTTGAAGGAGAAGCTGCGCTAAAACGTCCTTTCGCCACCACGTCACTCGCCCATGATGAATTGGCTTCCGCTCGCGCTGCTCACGGCCTTGTGCCTGGCGCTCTATAACTTCTTCATCAAGCTGGCCGCCAATCACCTGCCGCCGGCCGTGGGCGCGGTGGTGCTGCAGCTGGTGGCCGCCGCATTGGGTGCCGCGTGGCTGCTGAAACTGAAGCTGGCCGGGCAGCCGCTGAACGTATCGGGCAAAGGGCTGGCGCTGGCGACGCTGGCGGGCCTGGGCGTGGGTTTGGCCGAAATCCTGACGTTTGTGGTGTTTCAGCGGGGCGTGCCGTCGTCGGTAGGGACGCCCGTCATTGTGGGCGGCTCGGTGCTGCTCACGGCCCTGCTGGGGCTGGCGGTGCTGCGCGAAACGCTGACGCTGCCCCAGGCGGGTGGCCTGGGGCTGATAGTAGTGGGCATTGTGTTGCTGGCGCGCGGGCACTAGCCGGGCGGTGAAGTCCATCCTCCACTCAGTTGTGCCGCCACGGCTTGGAATTGAGCAGGTAGCCGGCGGGCAGGCGATAGATTGCGACCTCGCCGTTTTGAAAGGCAGGCGGAAAAGGGAACTGCGGTTGGAAAAAGCCGCGCCGGCCAGGAAATGCTACTACGTAGCCGTAGCGGGTGCCGCGTTGTTGGTCGTAGTCGAATTGCCAGGTTCGCGTCAGGGCCTCGGTGTGGGCGTAGAAGCGAAAGAACAGGTTGTGGGTGACTTCGGGCGCCAGCACGGCTGCGGGCGGCTGCGCGGCCAGCCAGTGCACGCCCGCGCGGTAGGCCGCATCGGTGCCATAAGCCACCGGATTGACGCGCACCACGCTGTAGGTTTCGTAGACGCCGAAGCCGACGGCCAGCGTGGCCAGGGCCGGTCGCAACCAAGGCCTCGCTTGCGCCGGCCAGCGGGCCAGCACCCAATCCACGGCCAGGCCCGTGAGCAGAAAGAAAAAAGCCGCTTTGTAGAGCATGACGCGCTCGGGCGGGAATACCCGCTGCACCACAACCACCGCGTAGGGGAAAAGCATAAACCACAGCGCGGGCGCCCCCAACTGCCTCAGCGCGTGCGCGCGGTTGGGGGCTAGTCGGTTGGTGTAGGAGTGGCGCCCTATGCAGGCCAGCAGCGTCAGCACCGAAAGGGTGAGCAGGGCGCCCAAGGTGCGCTGGCCTGCCAGGAAGCCTTCGTTATGCCACAAATAGCCCGGCAGGCCCGACCAAAACGCGCCGGGTGCCATTGGGCCCACGTTGCTGGGGGCCACCAGTGCCGAGCCGCCCGAAACCAGCAGGAGCGGGGCGTACAGCAAAACGGCGCCAGCTGCGATGCCAAGGCCGGTGCCAATCAGGGGTGCCAATTCGGCCCAGGCTCGCCGACGCAGCAGGCCCACCCCTAACCAGGAATACGCCGACGCCAGCACGTACACAAACGGGGGCACGGTGTACATGCCCAGCACGCCGGCCAGGGACAGGGACAGCCAGGCGGCCCGGTGCCGGCCATGCGGGCGGCTCAGCTCCTGCGTGCCGAAAAAGACGACTGTTGCCAGCAAAATAAACAGCCAGTAGCCCCGACCCACGCCCGCGTGGTACAGGCTCAGCTGCAGCCCGCCGAACAAGCCCACAGCTATCAGCGCCACCCGAAAGCGGGTGCGGCGCACCAGCCCAATCAGTAGTAGCGCCGTCGCCAGCGTGCTCTGCAGCAGCACCGGCATTCGCATGCTCCACCAAAAACCGGGGCTCAGCTGATAAAACAGCAGGCTAATGGTATTCGAGAGAATGTGGTTGTTGGGCAAAGGGTAGTATGCGCTGGTGGCCAGCAACCCTTTGCTCACGAACAACTCGTACGACACGGCGTCGTCGTATTCGGGATTGGCGATGCTGAAGTACACCCGCACGACCGTAAGCCAGGCCAGCAACGCCCCCGCTTGTCGTTTTTGCCGGATGCTCAAGTGGTGCCAGCCCCGCAACAGGCCGGATGTGGCGGCGTTAATTTCCTGCCTCAGGACCTGCAACGCGTGGCGGCCGGCCGCCGGTGCTGCCAGGCCCGCACACAGCGCCGCAAGCATTAGGGCGCCGGTTGCCAACCCCTGCCGAAGGTTCGTCAAATGCTTGGCCATGTGGGGGCTCATGCGCCAGCCATTGAATGGGAAAACCTGGTACACCGTCCGAATTTCGTCCACTCCCGTCGCGTACAACACCGCGGCCGCGTAGCCGGCGCAGCCTGCCAGCAGTGCGGCAAGCAACATGACTAAAAACCGGGGCGATGCTGGCATGAGCAGGCAGGCATGAAACCTTGTGTTGCGCTGGAAGTACCGGGTGCTTCTGGGGTCTGACATTTCGAGCCGGTTCTTTGCACCCCTACATATCTTCATTCAGGTACCAGTACGAGGGCAGTCCGCGGGAGACCGATTCCGAGGCCGGCACCCGAAATATCTCGACTTCGGCGTTGCGAAAAGCAGGCGCCTGCGTGAAAGTGGGCTGAAAGTACCCGCGCTTCTGCGGAAACGCCACCACGTAGGTGTAGGCCCGGCCGGGCACGGGGCGGCCATCGAGCTGCCAGGGCTGGCCGGGCAGTTCCGACCGAAAATAGAGGCGCAAAAAGATGCTGTGCGTGGGCTCGGGCACCAGCACGGGGCCGTGTGGCTGCTGCGAAAGCCAGGCATAGGCCGCGTGGTAGTCGGCATTGTGCTGCTGCGGGATGCGGTTGTCGCGCCACAGGCTCACAAACTGGTAGCCCAACCAGGCCACGGCCACCACGACCAGCGCGGGCCGGAAGGCCTTCCATTGCCGCAACCGGCGTT
Source organism: Hymenobacter miniatus (assembly GCF_016427455.1). Taxonomy (NCBI): domain Bacteria; kingdom Pseudomonadati; phylum Bacteroidota; class Cytophagia; order Cytophagales; family Hymenobacteraceae; genus Hymenobacter; species Hymenobacter miniatus. Next base: position 95,414 of record NZ_JAELXR010000015.1, on the reverse strand, counting down.
GCTGCAGCAGCCACTCCAGTACCATGGCCAGAATTACAAAGAAAAACAAGGCTTTGTAGAGCAGCGTGCGGCCCGGCGCAAACACGCGCTGGGCAATGAGCAGCACATAGGGAACTGCGCAAAACCAGAACGCGGCGGGCGCCAAGCTCAGCCACCAAGCGGCATGGGCAGCTGGCAGTTGCCCTTTCCGGGCGCGTTGCAGCAGCAGCACGGCAGTCACGCCGCCCACGAGGGTGAGCAGAGCCCCGGCCTTAATCTGGCCCACTAGGAACCCTTCCGTTTCCCACAGATAAGCCGGCAGGCCCGCCACAAACTCGGCAAAGGGCCGCGGGGCCACGAAGCCGTTGCCGAAAAAAATGGCCGGCCCCGAAACAAACAGCACCGGCGAATAGAGCAGGAGGGTAGCGGCCACCGTCAGGCCCCCCGAAACCATAAGCCTCAGCAGGTCAATCTGGGCTTTTTGGCGCAGAAAGCTCAGGCCCAGCCAGGAATAGGCCGAGGCAATGACCACGGCGAAGGTGGGTACGGCATACGCCCCAGCTACGCCGCTGAGCACCAGCAGCGCCCACGCGGCGCGGGGTGTCCGGGTTTTGCCGGCCAGCGCCAGCGTGACGATAAACATGACCCCGGCGCAGCCCGTCAGCAGCCAGTAGCCCCGTCCCACGGACGAATGATACACGCTAAGCTTGGAGAGGCTGAAGAGCAGCACCGCCACCGCGGCCGGCCGAAATGCCAGCCGACGGTGCAGCAGCCCCACCAGCTGCAGTACCGTGACGGCCGTGGTAGTGAGCAGTACTGGTAGCCGCATGGTCCACCAAAAGCTTGGATTAACGTGGTAAAACGCCCAGCTCAGCACGTTCGATAGCACGTGGTTGTTGGGCAAGGGGTAGTAGCTGGCCGTAACGAACAAGCCCTGACTAACGAAGAGCGAATACGACGCCGCATCGTCGTATTCGGGCGTCACGGAAGCCAGGCTGAGGTAGGCGCGCAGCCCCGTGAGAACAGCCAGCCCCCACGCCGCCCAGCGTTTCTGGCGTGGGCTCAACGATTGTACCGTGTGCCACTGCGAACCAGCGGCGGCCCACAAACTCAGCCCCAGGGCGCGAAGCTCCTGGCGGCCGGTCGGCAGGGCGGCCAGTAAGGTGGCTGCCGCGCCGCACCCGGCCGCCAGCCCGGCCAGGAGCTGCCAGGTGCGCGTTAATTCCTGAGCCGTAAAAGGCCGGGTACGCCAGGTGTAGAAAGGGAAGATGGCATCCAATTGCCGCGCCTCCTGCCAGGTGGTGTGGTGCAGAATGAAGGCCGCGTACCCGGCACATAAGCCCAGCAGCGCGAGTCCGCAAAGCACGAAAAAGGACCACGCGAGCGGCGCCGGCTCAGCCTGCGGTGGGGTGGGTAAAAACGACTCGGTAGGAGTAAGTGAAGCGGGCGGCATGTTAGTTGGGGAGGTGCGCGCGTACGGGGCGCGGGGCTTGAATTGCAGCTGGCAGGCGATAAATGATGACCATCTCGTCTGCGTAGCCAGGCTGCAAAGGCAGGTTTTTGGCCCATATGGGCCTGTTGGCCGCCTGCTCTTTGCCCCATACCACATAGCGTATTGGGCCAGTTGGCGTATAAAGCAGGGGCAAGGGGCGGTGGGCTAGCAAGCTCAGGTGGTAGAACAACAGGCCGTGATATGACGTCCCCACAAATACCGGTCCGCCCGGCTGATGGCTGAGCCAGTTGTACGCCCGCGTGACTTCTTGCGCCCGGGCCCGGCTGCGGAGCAATACCGGCACTTGCGCCTTGATTGCGGCAAGCTTTACTACAAAAATTCCGAGCAGCAACCCACCAACCACCGGCTTGAGCCCGCGCGGCGACTGGTGCCGCCAGGCCCAATCGGCGGCCAGGGCCAGCAGCACGTACAGAAAGTAAGTGGTGAACAGCAGGACGCGGGCCGGGATGTAAAACTGCCTGGCCAGCATGACGGGCGCTGGCAGCACGAGCAAGGCCCAGCACAGACCCGCCAGCCAACGGGTGTCGGGCCCGACGCCGGGCCGGGCCAGGAGTGCCGGTGTACCCAGTGCCACTGCCGCCCACAGCAGCAATGCGCCACGGGGTGGCCCGTACAGCAGCCCCGCCGTCTCATACAGGTAGGCCTTGCCGGAAGCCAGGAAGGCCGCCAGTGAGTGCGCTTCCAGGTAGCGGTTGGCCAGCAACCGCTGCCAACCCGAGATGCAGCCTACCGGGTAGTAGAGCAGCGCCGTGAGCAGGCCAATGGCCGCGAGTGCCGCGCCGGTCTGCGCAAGCAACGCCCTGCGCGAAGCACCGGAACGCGCGCCGGCTACCAGCAACCCGGCCGCCAGCGCCAGCAGCGGCACGGCAAACGTGGGCACGGCGTACAAGCCAGCGGTGCAGCTTAGGATGAAAGTTGCCCAAGCCAGCCGTCGGCAAGGGCGATGGGTAACCAGGCAGAACACCGCAAAGAATGCCGCCAGCAGGCAGGTGAGCTGCAGAAAATAGCCCCGCCCCGACGCCGCATAGGTGAGGCTAACGGTGCTGAGCCCAAACAGAGCCGTGGCCAGCGTGGCCACCCGAAACCCGCGAAAATGCGTGAGCAGCAGGTAGCCCAGGCCCACACCAAGCGTAGCCGTGAGCAACGAAGGCAGCCGCATAATGAGCCGCACCTGGCCCGGCAGCAGCAGCTTCAGCGGCCAGCACAGCAGGTTGTACAGCACGTGGTTGTTGGGGATGGGGTAGAAGCTGGTGATGGCCACGGGCCCTTGGTGCACAAAGGCGTCGTAGGAAACCAACTCGTCGGGGCTCAGCGAGTCGGTCAGCAGCCAGCCCAGCTGCAGGGCCAGCAAGCTCACCAGCACCGTTGCGCCCAGTGCCCTTTCCCGCTTTGTCAGTCTAACCAGAGTGCGTTTCAACGCTAGTCGCACCTGAGCCATTTCCTGGCCCAAAAGGCGAAACTCGCCCCGAAACGCGTCCATCCGAAGCAAGGCCACGCTGACTAGCGCGCTACCGCCTGCCACGGCCCAGATACCTCCTCGGAGCAATGCCAGCTCACCATGCGCAGCCGACAGGGCAAGGAGCTGAGGCCCATCGGGATAATACTCAAAATAGGCGACCTGCCCGAGATGCGCCACTGCCGCCTGGGCGCCAAAGCCAAATACCAGCGCCAGCAAAGCACTTATGACCAATGCACCCAGCGCGGCCACCAGCAGAATCAGGCGCATGCGGCGGCAGGATTAATGTTGGGCGGGCTGCAGCGTGGGCAGTGCGCCCAGCGCTTCCAGCTCCGCCCACACGCGGTGCACGGGCAGGCCCATTACGTTGAAATACGAGCCCTCCAGGCGCGTCACGCCCACCATGCCTATCCAGTCCTGCGCACCGTAGGCCCCGGCTTTGTCGAAGGGCCGAGCAGTGGCGATGTAGTGGGCAATTTCGGCCGGGCTCAGCGGGCGAAAGTGCACCGTGGTCTGGTCCGAAAACACGGTTTCGCGGCCGTCGCCGCAGCGCAGGCACACGCCCGTGAACACGTCGTGGGCGCGCCCTTGCAGCCGGGTGAGCATGGCTGTGGCTTCGGCCACGTCGGCGGGCTTGTTCAGCACGTCGTCGTCGAGGCAGACAATGGTATCGGCGGTGAGCACCACTTCGTCGGGCGCCAGGCCGGCCACATAGGCCGCGGCTTTGCGGGCGGCCAGGTATTCGGCCACTTCGGCGCGCCGGAGGTGCGGCGGGAAGTCCTCGTCCACGTCCACCAGCCGCACTTCGTAGGGCAGGCCCAGGTCGGTGAGGAGTTGGCGGCGGCGGGGCGAGTTGGACGCTAGTATCAGTTTCACGAGGGCAGGAGCGGGGTGTGGAAATAGTCGGCAAACTCGTTGCCGGCTTCGTCGTCGGCGATGCTGCTGAACAAGAAGCCGCCGAGGGTTTTGGGGTAAAAAAACGTCGATTTAGGCGGCATCACGGCGCCGGAGTGGCATACGGCTTCCACCTCGGCCATGCTCACTTCGTTCACAATGAACGCTGCCTGGGCTTCGCCCCGGTCCACGCGCTGCAGGCATTCGGCAAAGCTGCGCACGTAGGCCACGCCCGGCCACGCCCGCTGGGCATCGGCCCCCACAATGCCCAACACCCGCTCGAAAACAAAATAATGAAGCACCGTCAAGTCGAGGGCTTTTACCTCGTCGGTGGTCGGCCAGCTCAGCTGGGCGTGGGCCTCGGGCTTCAGGCGGAGCTTGTAAGCCTGCCCGCCGGTGTAGAGCCCAAAGGCCCATGGCTTGCCGGCAATGATTTCGGGCAGGTCGTTGGCGTCTTCTTTGGGCGTCACCACGAAGTACTGCTCCAGCTGGGGCAGCAGGGCCGCCATGGGTTGGCCCGTGGGCACTTCCAGCAGCAGCCGGTGCGTGGGGAGAATGCGCAGGTCATCGGCCGCCGCGTTGGTGAGGTACATCAGGTGGTAGTTCCAGGGCTCGCGGCCGGTGGCTTCGCCGTCCGCGGCCAGCTCGCGGGCCTGCCGATAGGCCAAGGAGCCCTCGTAGCGGTGGTGCCCATCGGCCAGAATGACTTGCCGGCTGGCCAGCACCTGCTGAAAGCGCCGGATGATGGCCGCGTCCTGAATCACCGCCAGCACGTCGCGCGCGCCTTGGTAGTCTTCTTCGGTTTCGTAGAGCGGCGAGCGCATGGCCTCGTCAAGGTAGCTTTCCAGTTCGAAGTCGTCGTCGCGGTACAGGCCGTGCGTGGCGCTGGTTTGAAACTCGGTGCGGGCCAGCAGCTCGGCGCGGTCGTTCACCGAGGCCGGCAGCGTGTTCTCGTGCCGCAGCACCACGCCCTCGTCCCAGTCGTAGGCCCGAATGTGGCACATGAAGCCTTTGCGGCAATATTCCCGCGTGCTGCCCGGCAGCCGGAAATACTGATAGTAGGCATAAATGCCCGGCAACTGGTCCTGCCGCAGCACGCCCGTGGCTTTCCATTCCTGCAGGCGCTGCGCGGCGGCGGCGGCGGCATCGTCGCCGCGCGGCACCGACAGGTGAATTGAGTTCAGCGGGTTGCGGTACAAGGCCTCGCGCTGCTTCGGCGACACCACGTCGAACAGCGGCGAAACAAAGTCATCGATGTGGGCGCTCAGCGTTGGGTTGTAGCGCCAGCCGCGCAGGGGTTGAATTTCGGCCAAGGGGGTGCAGTGAGGCATGAAAGAAGAAGGATGAGAACCTGCGCGGGGCGAAGTCCTCAAGTTCCATTGGCGGCTTAATTTACGGGGCCAGGCGGCTGCGCTGCCAGCCGCCACCGGCCAGCTCGTACACGATGCGGTCGTGCAGACGGCTCGGGCGGCCTTGCCAGAACTCGATGCGCTGGGGGCGCAGAATGTAGCCGCCCCAGTGCGGGGGGCGAGGCAGCGGGTCCTGGTCGTGAAAGCGGTCGGCTACCTCGGCTTCGCGGGCTTCCAGCTCTTCGCGGCTGCCAATGACCTGGCTTTGGGGCGACGCCCAGGCGCCCACCTGGCTGCTGCGCGGGCGGCTCTGAAAATATTCAGTCGACAGCACCTCGGGCGCCTTTTCGATGCGGCCTTCCACGCGCACCTGGCGCTCCAACCCGGGCCAGAAAAAGTTAATGGCCGCCAGGGGATGGGTTTCCAACTCCTGGCCCTTGCGCGAGTCGTAATTGGTGTAAAACAAAAAGCCGGCGTTATCGGGCAGGCCTTTCAGCAGCACCACCCGCGAGGAGGGCTGTCCGGTAGCCCCCACGGTGCTTAGCGTCAGCGCCGTGGGCTCGTCCACCTGCGCCGCCAGGGCCTCGTCGAGCCATACCCGAAACTGGGCCACCGCATCGGGCAGCACATCGGCTTCGGACAATGTGCGTTGCGCATAGGTTTTGCGCAGGTCTGCTAATTGTGGTTCAATCATGGCGTTTTGTGTGCTAAGCCGTTCCGGATTGGACAGCTGCCGTGGGCGTTACGTACAAGCCAAAAAGGAACATTTTTGGCCAGGCTTCAGTCTTACCTTACCCACGTGGCCGGAGCAAGGCGGTGCAAGTTACGACCGACTCCAAAGGCCGGCGCGCCGCCGCGCTGCTTGCGGCCTCATTGCCCTTAGCGATACAATGAGCCAGCAGTGGCCTGTGCCTCATCCTTCTCCTTCGAACGATTATGCGTCCCGGTACCCTCCTCATCTCTCAGCCCTTTCTGGGCGACCCCAATTTTGAGCGCAGCGTGGTGCTGCTCTGCCGCGACGAGCCCGCTGAAGGCACGTTTGGCCTCGTCCTCAACCGCCAGACCAACCTGACCCTGGGCGATGTACTCGACCTGCCCGCGGAAGTGGCCGAGGCCGCGGGCGCCTTGCCCATCTACGTGGGCGGCCCCGTTGAGCCCAACACGCTGCACTACCTGCACCGGCGCGCCGACCTGCCCGGGGCCGTGGACCTGGGGCAGGACGTGTACTGGAGCGGCGACTTTGAGCTGCTGCTGGGCCTGCTGGGCAGCGGCGTGGTATCCGGCGACGAGGTGCGCCTGTTCGCGGGGTATTCGGGCTGGTCGGCGGGTCAGTTGGCCGCCGAAATGCAGGGCGATAGTTGGATACGGCACCCCGCAAGCGCCGGGAAAGTGTTTACTTTGGCATCTGATGCCTTTTGGCGGGACATTTTGCGGGAAAAAGGCGGCCGCTTCAAGGTGCTGTCCAACTATCCCGTCGACCCTCGCCTGAACTAATGGGTTGATGAAGCCCTAAATTTGTTTTATTCCACTCTTTTTTTGCGCGCTGCTCTGGCCTCCACGGTGAGGCTGGCTTTTACGAAGTTCTATGGCTGCTGAAGAAAACCCCACTGCCCCGCAAGCCGGCGGCGCCGATGCGTCGGCGGAAGACCGGATGACCATTTTGCAACGCCGCCTGGCCGAGATTCAGGGCCGCGCTTCCGGCACGGAAACCCCGGCGTCTGGCGCTAGCCAGACCGAGCTTCCCGCGCAAGGCTCGCCCGCCCTGCCCGCGAGCGAGCCCGCCGGTGCCGGCACTGCCGAACCCGCGCCCGATGCGCCGGCGGCCCCCGCGCCTGCTAGCGCCCCGGCCCCCGGTACTCCCGAAGCCGCCGCCGCCGCCGAAACCGCCGCCCACGTGCCCGATTCGGTGACGACGGATGGCCACGACATGTCGGCCCCGCAGGCGCGTGCCGTGGCCCACTACGGCGCCGACATGGCCGTGCCGGCCGAAGAGCTAGCCGGCACGCCTTCGCCCGAAGCGCTGCCTGCCCAGGAGCAGATTGCCAGCGCCGCGCCGGCGCCCATTGCCGACCCCGAAACCAGCTTTATCGGCACCGGTGACGCGGCGACGGTAGAAGACACGGCCCCGGCGCCCACCGTGGCCCTGCACGCAGCCGAGGACCTTGAAACTGCTCCCGAGGGCGTGGCTCACCTCACGACGTCGGAAGAAACTCCGCTGAACGCCGCCCCGGCCGACGTGGCCGCCATCGACGCGGGTCAGGAGCCCACGGGCGAAGCCAGCAGCGCCGACAGTGCGGAGCCGGAAGCCACCGAACTGGCAGTGCCTGATTTCACTTCCCTCGACCTGCCGGCGCAGGCGGCATATTTGGTTGACCTGATTCGGCGGCCCGATGCCCGCCGGCACCGCAAGCAGATTCAGGACCTCACGCGCCAGTACGAAGCCAACGTGGGCCTGGCCCGCAGCGCCGCCCGCCAGAAGTTTGCCGAAGGTGGCGAAGGCGCCGAAGCTTTCGCCTTCCAGCAGCCCGAAGGCCACCAGGAGCTGAACAAGGCCTTGCAGGAGTTCCGCGAAAACCGCGCGAAAGACGCCAAGGCCGAAGACGCCAGCCGCGCCGATAACCTCATCAAGAAGCGCCAACTGCTCGACCAGCTGCGCGGCTTGGTAGAAGCGGCTGAAACCAAGGACAGCTCGGCCAAGCTGAAGGCTTTGCAGGCCGAGTGGAAGGCCACCGGCGCCGTGCCGCAGTCCGACAGCCAGAGCATCTGGGACACCTACCACGGTTTGCTCGACATCTACTACAGCAAGCAGGGCCAGTTCCTGCAGATGAAGGACCTCGACCGCCGCCGCAACCTAGAGGCCAAGGAAGCCCTCATTAAGCGCGCCGAGGCCCTGGCCCAAGCTCCTGGCATCAACAAGGCGCTGGATGAGCTGACCAAACTGCACGAAGACTGGAAGAACATCGGCCCCGTGCCTAACGACCAGCGCGAGCCGTTGTGGCAGCGCTTCATTGCCGCCTCCGACGTGCTCCACCAGCGCCGCAAGGAGTTTGTGGACCAGCGCTCCACCCAAGAGAAAGCCAATCTGGTGGTGAAGCAAGCCCTGCTGGAGCGCGTGCTGCCTTTCGCCACCTTTGAAACCGACCGGGTGAACCTGTGGCGCTCGAAAACCGACGAGCTGCAGGAAATCAAAGCCGAGTGGGAGGCCGCCGGCCTCGTGCCGCGAGCCCAGGCCGACGCATTGAATAAGCAGTACTGGGCCGCCTACAAGGCGTTTTTCAACCGCAAAAACGAATTCTTTAAGTCGCTGGACAACGAGAAATCAGCCAACGTGAAAGCCAAGCAGGCGCTTATCGACCAGGCCGAAGAAGCCCAGAACAACCCCGACCACGACGCGGCCCGCCAGGTTATCATTCGGGTGCAGAAGGAGTGGAAAGAAGTGGGCCGCGTGCCCGACAAGCTGGCCGACAAGCTCTGGCACCGCTTCCGCGCCGCCTGCGACGCCGTGTTTGAGCGTCCCAAACAGGAAGCTCGCCAGCGGGAAGAGAAAGTGCAGCAGGCCTCGGTGGAGCAATCGGCTCACCTCGACAAGATTGCCGAGCAGGTGAATGCCCTCACGGCCGACAATCCCGGTTCGCTGGAAGGCTTCCGCGAAATTCTGGCCGGCTGGGCCACCGAGTTTGACCCCACCGACGAGCAGCCCACCCGCGGCACCGCCGACCGCAGCGAGGAGCAATTGCTCAGCCTGCTGGGCAAGTACCTCGACCACGTGCCCGGCCTGAGCTACGACGACCGCACCAACCTGTTGTTCCAGACCGAAGTGGCCCGCCTTAAAGCCCGTCCGCACGCGCAACAGCAGCTGACCCGCAAGGAAATGGCCCTTCGCAAGGAAATCAACGAGCTGGAAAACGATGCGGCCACCCTGCAAACCAACCTTGATTTCTTCGCTCGCTCGAAAAATGCGAACCAGCTCCGCGAGGAGTACCAGGGTCGCATCGCCGAAGGTCAGAAGCGCATTGAGGCCCTCAAAAAGCAGCTGAAGATGATTCGCAGCTAAGGCCCGCATCACGCCCCAGCAAACCAGAAAGGCCCGTCGAGATATTCGGCGGGCCTTTTTTTGGGAAATAGTCGGGTTTTGGCTGGCATAAGTGTGGTACCCGGCGTACTTTTGTGCCAGCAATAAGCCGCCTTAGCTCAGTTGGTAGAGCTTCTGACTTGTAATCAGAGGGTCGTTGGTTCGAGTCCGACAGGCGGCTCACAGGCAAAAGCCCGGTAAACATTTTCTCCTGGAAGAGCGTTTGCCGGGCTTTCTTTCTCTTGATGAGGGCGTTATTTTGGGTGCCACGTCAGGCTCATGCCCATGCCGCCCGAGGGGCTCCAGAGGGGCATGGCGCTCACGTCGCGCCCGATGGGCTTGCGGCCCCAGCGGTTGCGGTGGGAGAGGTAGGCTAGGTGTGCGGAAAGGATGCCCACGCCGGCGCCGGCCACTACGTCGCTCTGCCAATGCTTGTCGTTTATCATCCGTAGGGCGGCCACGCTCGTGGCAATGGTGTAAGCGCCGATGCCGTACCACTGGCTTTTGTCGCGAAACTCGGTGTGCACGATGCTGGCCGCCAGAAACGCTTGCGCCGTGTGCCCCGACGGAAACGACAGGTTGTTGGATTGGTCGGGGCGTTCTATTGCGGTCAGGGTTTTTATCACGTACACGGTAGACAGCATGATGGCCTCGCTTTTGAGTACGATAAGCGCCAGGTTCACCCGGTCGTCGCGGGAGTCGACGCCAGCCAGCAGTACGCCCCCAATTTCGAGGTAAGGAGCCCATTGCAGGTAGTCGTCGACGTGGGTGCGGTAGCTGCCAAACACGCGGCGGATGTCATTGTGGGCATCGTAGGAGCTGTAGAAGCCGTGGCCGTTGATGGTGCTCGTGCCATAGCCAATGAGCACCGCCGGCACAATGGCCGCCCGAAATCCCTTGCTTTTCAGGAAGGACTTTTTGCCCGGCGAAACGCCGCCGGGGTTTTCGTACTTGTGGGTGGTGTCGGCTAGGGCCGGTTGGGGCGTTTGGGCATTGGCTTGTTCGGGCATTGCGCCCAAGGGCAGGAAGAAAGCCACAGCCAGGAGCTTTCGGATGAGAGGGGTCATAGCAGAGATGGTTTCTTGGCGCGAAGTAAGCAGGCGACGGCGCTGCGGTCTGGTTTTTCGATGGGGCAGGAGCGGGGAGAAGCGCGGGCAAGGCTGTTCCAGTACTTTTGCCAGGCCGTCTTACGCAGCACGCGGCTTGCGCGCCGAAGCGCAGCCGCGCTCACCCTGATTGATTTTTCTAGTGGATTTAATTACGAAAACCGCCGCTTTCGTGGAGGAGAAATTTACCGGCGAAGGCAGTGGCCACGACTGGGCACACATTCGCCGCGTCTGGCTGATGGCGCGCCACCTGGCCCAGGAGTCGCCGGCGGCCGATGCCGAAGTCACGGAACTCGCCGCGTTGCTGCACGACATCGCCGACTGGAAATTCCACGGCGGCGACTACGAAGCCGGGCCTCGCGCTGCTCGGGAGTGGCTGCAAAGCCAGGGCGCTGCCGAAGCGCTGATTGCACGCGTCGAAACCATCATCCGGGAGGTGTCTTTCAAAGGGCTGGGAGTGGCCACGCCGGTTTCGTCGGTTGAGGCCGCGTTGGTGCAGGACGCCGACCGGCTCGATGCCATCGGCGCCGTGGGCATTGCGCGGGCGTTTGCGTACGGCGGTCACAAAGGCCGTGCCCTGCACGACCCCGCCGTGGCTCCCGTGGCGCACGACAGCTTTGCCAGCTATCAGCAAAACACTGCGCCCACACTCAACCACTTCTACGAAAAGCTCCTGCACCTCAAGGACCGCATGCACACCGCTGCCGGCAAAGCCGTGGCGGAGCAGCGCCACGCCTACATGGAAAGGTTCGTGGCCCAGTTTTTGGCCGAATGGGACGGAAAAGCTTGATGAGTGCGGTGCGGCCTGCTTATTCTGAGACCGTCGCTCGCCACAACTGCTACCTTTGCGCCATGAAGTTGCTGCTCCGTTTGTTTCCGTGTTTGCTGTTGCTGTTGGCCGTGGGCTGCCGCACGTGCCCCATCGAGTCCTGCCACACCCGCAAGGTGCACCTGCACAGCGGCGTCAAGTACCATGGGCAACCTTTTTGGAAGATGCAAAACCCGGCCATTGGGCAGAAAATTAAAACTTACAACCCCAAAGCAGGGAAGAATCCCCAGGACAAAAGCAGGACGTTGAAATAGTCCTACTCAATGCCCCAAAAAAGGCCACAGCGCTTGTCGTTGTGGCCTTTTTGTCGTATCTTCGCGTGCGTATAAAGAACCATTCACCCTGCGGCTAAAAAGTCCCTTTTAGAGGTATTTATTTGGCCGCCTATCAACCCCCTCAATGGCGGAAGGCGAAAAAATCATTCCGATTAACATCGAAGACGAGATGCGGGGCGCCTACATCGACTATTCGATGTCGGTTATCATCTCTCGGGCTCTGCCCGACGTGCGCGATGGCCTGAAGCCCGTGCACCGGCGCGTGCTCTACGGCATGAGCGAGCTGGGCGTGGGCTACAACAAATCCTACAAAAAATCGGCCCGTATCGTGGGCGAGGTGCTCGGTAAGTACCACCCCCACGGCGATACCTCCGTGTACGACACCATGGTGCGCATGGCCCAGGACTGGAGCCTGCGCTACCCACTGGTAGACGGCCAGGGCAACTTTGGCTCCGTCGACGGCGACTCCCCGGCTGCCATGCGCTACACCGAGGCCCGCCTCAAGCGCATTGCCGACGAAATGCTGGGCGACCTCGACAAAGACACCGTCGACTTCCAGCCCAACTTCGACGACTCGCTGGAAGAGCCCAGCGTGCTGCCCGCCAAATTTCCGAACCTGCTGGTGAACGGCACTTCGGGCATTGCCGTGGGCATGGCCACCAACATGGCTCCCCACAACCTCACGGAAGTGGTGAACGGCATCATTGCCTACCTCGACAACCCGGACATTACCGTGGCCGAACTGATGCAATACGTTACGGCCCCGGATTTCCCCACCGGTGGCATCATTTACGGTTACGAGGGCGTCAAGCAGGCGTTCGAAACCGGCCGGGGCCGCGTGGTGATGCGTGCCAAAGCCACCTTCGAAACCTCAAAGACCGGCAAAGAGCAAATCGTCGTCACCGAAATTCCCTACATGGTGAACAAGGCGTCGATGATAGAAAAAACCGCGGCGCTCATTAATGATAAAAAGATTGAGGGCATTTCGGATATGCGTGACGAGTCGGACCGCGACGGCATGCGCATCGTCTACGACCTCAAGCGTGATGCCATGCCCAGCGTGGTGTTGAACAATCTGTTCAAATACACGCAACTGCAAAGCTCCTTCGGCGTCAACAACGTGTGCTTGGTGAAGGGCCGTCCGATGACGCTGAACCTGCAGCAGCTCATCCACTACTTCGTGGAGCACCGCGCCGAAATCATCATTCGCCGCACCAAATATGAGCTGGCTGAAGCCCAAAAGCGCGCCCACATTCTGGAAGGCCTGCTCATCGCCCTCGACCATTTGGATGAGGTAATTGCCCTCATCCGCGGCTCGCGCGACCCGGAAGTGGCCCGCGGCCAACTCATCGAGCGGTTTGCGCTGAGCGAAGTGCAGGCCCGCGCCATTCTCGACATGCGCCTTCAGCGCCTCACCGGCCTGGAGCGCGATAAGATTGTGGCCGAATACAACGAGCTGATGAAACTCATCGACTACCTGAAGTCGGTGCTGGAGTCAGATGTGTTGCAGCGCGGCATCATTAAAACCGAGCTCGAAGACATTCGCGAGCGGTACGGCGACGCCCGCCGCACGGAAATCAACTACCAGGGCGGTGACTTCTCGACCGAGGACATGATTGCCGACGAGTCGATGGTCATCACCATCAGCCGCGAAGGCTACATCAAGCGCACCAACTTGGACGAGTACCGGGCCCAGGGCCGGGGAGGAGCCGGTTCGCGCGGTGCCATCTCGAAGAAGGATGATTTCACCGAGCACCTCTTCGTGGCCACCACGCACGAGTACCTGCTGTTCTTCACCGAGCTTGGCCGCGTGTTCTGGCTGAAGGTGTACGAAGTGCCGGAAGGAGGGAAGGCCACTAAGGGGCTGCCCATTCAGAACCTCATCGAGATTCCGCGTGAAGACAAGGTGCGCTCGGTGCTTAACGTGCGCGGCCTTAAAGACCCTGATTACCTCGAAAACACTTTCCTGATGTTCTGCACGGAGCAGGGTACCGTGAAGAAGACCCCGTTGGAAGCGTATTCGCGTCCGCGGACGGCGGGCATCAACGCCATCACCATCAACGAAGGCGACCGGATTCTGGACGTGCAATTGCTCACGCCCAATGCCGAGGTGATTCTGGCTTCGCGGACAGGCCGCGCTGTGCGCTTCAACGAAAGCGAAGCCCGTTCGATGGGCCGTTCGGCAGCCGGCGTGCGGGGCATTCGCCTCGAAGACGTGCCGGGCAACCGTGTGGTGGGCATGGTGTGCGTGGCCGACCCCACGCAGGAACTGCTGGTGGTGAGCGAAAACGGCTTTGGCAAGCGCAGCCAGCTCGAAGAGTACCGCGTGACTAAGCGCGGAGGCAAGGGCGTGCGTGCCATGAAGCTCACCGAAAAGACGGGCAACCTGGTGGCCATCAAGGACGTGAACGATGGCGACGACCTGATGATTATCAATAAGTCGGGCATCACCATTCGCCTCCGCATGAGCGACTTGCGCACCATTGGCCGGGCCACGCAAGGCGTTCGTCTCATTAAGATTAGCGCCAACGACGAAATTTCTTCCGTGGCCAAAGTAGAAGCCGAAGAAAAAGACGAAGAGGCTACCAGCGCTGCCTTACTGGTGGGAGCCGAGGGCGCCGTAGGGGCCGATGGCACGCAGGCCAGCGTTGGCGTTTTGGGCCCGGAGGCTGACGACGCTGATGAGTTGGACGACGACGAACTGGACGACGACGAAGATGACGATACCGAAGAATCGGAAGATGATTCGGCAGAAGAAGCCGACTTGGCATAATTGCTGAATAGGAGCGAGGCGGTCCATTTGGGCCGCCTCCTTTATTTTTGGCGAACTCAAGGCCGGTTACGTTCGTTTCGGCTGCGTTGCTGACCTATCACTCACTTACCTTTTTCCTTTTTCCGCTCCGGTTGTGGTGGCCGCTTCCAAACAGGGTATACCGGCACCACTACGGGCACATTCCCAATATTTATGAAGAAGACTTTTTTGACCTTCGCGATTGGTGCTTCGCTGTCGGCAGGCTTGCCGGTTGTGGTTTCCGCGCAAACTTCGGCCGTGACCAATGCGATTCTCAATCAGCGTTCCGGATTGCTCGACAAGGCTCGCGTGGAAATCGATAAGGCCATTGCAAATGAGAAAACGAGTGGCAAGGCCAAAACCTGGTATACGCGCGGTGAAATTTATCAGGGTATGCTTGAGAGCCCCATTTATGGTAAGCAGCTGCAGCCCGGCGAGGGCCTGCAAAAAGCTGTTGAATCGTACAACAAGACGATTGAGCTTGACACCAAGACCGGTGAGTTTGGTAAGCTGGCAGTTACCAAGATGGACAATCTCTACGGGTTTGCATTCAACGATGCGGTGAATAGCTATAATGCTAAAGACTACGACAAAGCCATTGCCAGCTATAAACTGGCGTCGCAGCTCAAGCCGCAGGATACCACCGCCGTATTGTATTCGGCCTATGCCTACGAAGCCAAGCAGGACTATGCCGGCGCCAAGGCGAGCTACAACCAGCTGCTGGGCATGAATTATAAATCGGCCACGTTGTACACGCGCTTGTTGCAAATGGCTAAACAGCAGAAAGATGACGCTGAAGCGGCAAAAGTATTGCAGCAGGCTCTGGCAGCGTATCCGAACAACAAAACCTTCATGTTGGAGGACTTGAACCTGTCGCTTGCCACGGGTAAGGGCCCGGAAGCGCTGGACAAAATCTCAAAGGCTATTGCCGCTGACCCGTCTAACTCTAACCTATATGCTGTGCGTGGGTCGATGTATGACCAGCAAAAGAAGTCGGATTTGGCATTGGCTGATTATCGCAAAGCAGTTGAGCTTGACCCCAACAACTTCGATGCTCAATTCAACCTCGGTGTTTACAATTACAACAAGGCTGCTGATGCTTATACTAAAGCCAGTAAGATGGACCTGAAGTCGTATCAGGTAAGCGGTAAGAAATTGGAAGCAGAAGGTAAAAAGTACTTCGAAGCTTCGGTACCTTATTTTGAGAAGGCGCTTCAGTTGCAGCCCGACGACCGTAACACTCTTGCTTCGTTGCAAAAAGTGTATTTCCGTTTGGGTCGAACCGCTGACTCTGAGCGTCTGAACGCTAAACTTCAATCAATTAAGAAATAATTTAAAGTGATTGTTGTAGGGGAGCCCGGCTGCGTGTGTAGCCGGGCTTTTTCATTGTTCAAACGGCAGTGTGTAGTGTTTTACTTAAATAATTTAACATAATATAAATTATAAGACATAAAAAGTTTGCTGGGATGTTCAATTAACCAATACAGCAACTGTAGATAAAGCGTAGTCATAATCTTTAAGGTTTTACAATTTCGAGGTGTTGTAAATACGATGTATAATGATGAACTCGTATACCTAATTAAAGAACGGTCGAAAGATATTTATTGGCCTTGTTGAAGCTCACAATCACATTAACAGTAGCTTTGGGTATGCACGTGTAAAGATTATTTGAGTTAAGAAATCCCCTTGGTCTTGCCCCAAGATTGGTTTGTAATCTTCTCTCAAGGTTATGTTTATTATCATTTCATGGTTTACCTGCTAGTACTGTCGCTACATGGCTCGCGTGTGGCCGCCCTTCTTTCTGGTCGCAGTATCCACGGGCAATTACGGTTGCGGCTGAGCCGGTGCTCGGCCGCGCAGCCATATGTAATGTCCGTTTTTATCATGCTCTGCACCTGGCGGGTCAGTGCACAGTTCTTTATAAAGAACGCTAGGCTTTGCTGTCGCTCCTATTAAGGCCATTATGAAAATCACCTGTTCACCAATAATAAAGTATTAAAAAGTTTAAAAAATCTATCCACTTATGTACTTTTAAATACTATACACATCAAGTTGTGTACAACCGATAATTATATATACTTGTCGAGAGGCATTTTAAATCTGAATCAATTGACACTGAGGCACAAATGAAAAATTGGTTGCGAATGCTTCTGTGAATAATATTGTGAAAGTAAAAAAGTAAAAGGGATAGCGAAATAACCTAATTATATTTAGCATAAAAGTCAGTCTCCCCTATTGTCGGACAGGCTGCAATATTATTCTTAAATATGAAGTAATAAAAAGTACAAATTCATTCAATTTTTTAAACTTTTTTGTGCTTGAATCATTTTAATTGCATACTGAGTACAAGTTCTAAAAAAACCAAATGCCTAAACTTATAGACTACCCCAGAACTTCCTATGCAGGCGCGTGGGAACTAGCTGAAGTCGTGGACGACACCGGAGGCAAATGTGCCATCGAAACCGCAGCGAAAAAACTCAACCGTAAGGTAAGCGGGTCATTTAAAGCCATTATTGGCTCGGCCGTGAAGTTTGGGCTCATGACAAGCAAAAGGGAGTTACTGAGCACCACAACGCTGTTTAAGCGCATAAAGCATGCGTATGACAAAAAGGAAGAGCTTCTCTTCCATCGAGAGGCATTCCTCACGCCTCCATTATTCACACAACTGTGCCGGAAATTCCGCTCGCGGGAACTTCCGGTACAAATGCTTGACGTGATGCTTATCCGCGAATTCGGCGTAGAAGAGATTAACGCCCAAGGAGTAGCCAAAGCCTTTGTGGAAGGATGCCGCATGGTAGGATTGCTAGACGAGCACAACATGGTGGCGGACATTGATGCGCTGGCAGCCCAACAGCCCCCGCGGCGTGCACTGTCTAACCCTTCCCCAATTCCAAATTCTTTCCGTCCAACGAATCAACCCGAGGACGAACAAGTAAATGGCATCAGCAAGGGGCCGCGCACAATGGAAGAAGGGACTTCTCTACCACTGCCTTTTCAACACGAAGGTCAATCGACCCCGCCCGTAAGCGCCCCCGTAACTGAGCCTGCCGCAAACCATAGCGATGCCATCGCCAGCCTCTTTGGCCTGCTGCCAACGCTGCCGGAAAATGGCACTGCGCACTCGATGGATAACAACCCGCCCGCAACAGCAAGCGGCCCCACGGAGGACGTCGCAGCCCACGTGCCCATACCCAAAACGCCTGTATTCACTCCAACTGTTACAGGCACCACCGAATACCAATTGCAGGTAAGTGGCCCTGGAGTTAATACGCTCCTTTCAATAGTGGAGGAAGAAGACGTGACAATTGCCATCGCCTTGCTGGAAAAAATTCGCCGGCAGCTTCGCAATTCTTAATCAAAAAGAGGGAGCAGCCGGGCCATTGATTAACTGGCGGTACGGCTGCTCCCCTTACTTGCTAGTTGCATCTGACACCTTACTTTCCCGTCAGGTGGCGAGTACTGGGGGTACGATGACGCTGCTGCAAAACCTCAAGCACCTCGTTGAAAGACACGCCCGCGCCAACTAGCAATACAACCAAGTGATACAACAGGTCAGCCACCTCGCCTTTTAGCCCTTCACGGTTGCCGGCCACCGCGTCAATGACGGTTTCAACGGCCTCCTCTCCTACTTTCTGGGCAATTTTGGCTAAACCTTTCTGGAAAAGCTGCACTGTGTACGAATCCGGGGTGCGTTCCGGAAAATGTTTCCGCTCGCTTACCAGGCGCTCCAGTTCCGCAAGGAAACCGATGGACGCTGTAGGGGCCTGTAGTTGCTGTGGGTGCTCAAAACAGCTCGTTGTACCGCGATGGCAGGTAGGCCCAGCGGGAATTACCCGGATTAGCACCGTGTCGGCGTCGCAGTCGATGTGACTGCTGACAACGGTAAGGAAGTTTCCGCTGGTTTCGCCTTTGGTCCAAAGGCGGTTTTTGGAACGAGAAAAGAAGGTTACCTGCCCATCAGCCTGGGTTCGTGCCCACGCTTCTTGGTTCAGGTAGCCCAACATTAGCACCTGACCGGTATCTGCATCTTGAATAACGGCGGGTGCCAAGCCCGTCAACGGGTCAAAACGCAAGGAGGCAGTAGCTAGCTCGTGGGTATCCATGTTTACAGATTTGTGCATAGTGCAAAAAGAGGAAAGGCACTGCTATTGGGTTGCCACTACAACCGCACGGGAATGCCAGCCTGGTGCAAATACCTTTTTAGGGAAGGCAGCGAAGTTTCATTGAAGTGAAAAATGCTGGCTGCCAGCGCGGCGTCGGCCCCACCGCTTTGGAACACCGCCGTGAAGTCGCTGGCCTGCCCTGCGCCGCCAGACGCAATTACGGGTACGGGCACGGCATCGCTCACGGCACGGGTGATATCCAGGGCAAATCCGGCTTTAGTGCCGTCATGGCTCATTGAGGTTAGCAGAAGTTCGCCTGCACCCAGATTGGCGGCTTCCCGGCACCAGGCCACGGCTTCCCAGCCGGTGGCGGTGGTACCGGCGCGGGTCATCACCTGCCACTGCTGGTCGACAAATCGGGCATCAACGGCCACCACCACGCACTGCGAGCCAAACCGGCGCGCCAGTTCCGACACAAACGCCGGACGCGCAAGCGCTGCCGAATTAATGGACACCTTATCGGCCCCGCTCAGCAATAGGGCTTCCACGTCGGCCACACTGCTGATGCCGCCGCCCACAGTAAAGGGAATGTCTAGCACCCGCGCCACCTCCCGCACCAGTTCGGTCAGAGGCTGCCGCCGCTGGTTGGTGGCCGTGATGTCAAGAAAGACCAGCTCGTCGGCGCCCTCGCGGGCATAGCGCGCGGCCAAGGCTACTGGGTCGCCGGCGTCGCGCAGGCCCTCAAACTGGATGCCCTTCACGGTGCGGCCGTCGCGCACGTCGAGGCAGGGAATCAGGCGCTTTTTTATCATGGGAGTATTCTTAATGAGTAGCCAGCCGGTCTGTGCTGCGCGGGTGATTACAGAAAGCGGCGCAAATCAGCCAATGCAATGGTGCCTTCGTACAGGGCTTTGCCAATAATGGCACCGTGCATGCCCGCCTCGGCCAACTGCTCCACATCCGCGACCGTGGTCACGCCGCCGCTGGCGATAAAGCGGGCCTGCGGGAATTCCTGTAGCAGCCCCTGGTAGCGTTGCAGCGACGGCCCCTGAAGCAAGCCGTCCTTGCTTACGTCGGTACAGATGAAGGTGTGGCCACCAGCCTCTAAATAGCCGGCAATAAATTCGGAGAGCGTGAGCGCAGCCTTGTCGGCCCACGCGTTTATCATAATGTGCTGGTCCTTGAAATCGGCCCCTAAAAAGATGGTATCGGCGCCGTAATGGCGAAGCCAGGCGCTCACCGTGGCCGGCTCGCGCACGGCTAAACTCCCTGCCGTGACGTGCGCAGCCCCGGCTGCTAGCACCTGCGTTAAAGCCTCAGTGGTCTGAATGCCCCCGCCGGCGTCAATGTCGAGACTGGTGGCGCGGGCAATGGCTTCCAGTACGACCAGGTTAACGGGGTGGCCCGCGCGGGCACCATCGAGGTCTACCAAATGCAGGCGGCGCAGGCCGGCATCGGCAAAACGCTGGGCCATGGTCACCGGGTCGGCGTCGTAGGTGGTCTGGTGCGCAAAGTCACCAGCGCTGAGGCGAACGCAGCGGCCGTTCAGCAAATCAATGGCGGGGATAATTTCCAAGGCAGTGCGAAGAAGGCAACGGAGCTAGAGCTCCAAAAAATTAGACAAAATGCGGGTGCCAATGGTGCCGCTTTTCTCGGTGTGGAACTGCACCCCGTAGAAATTAGCGTGCTGCACGGCCGCGCTGAACGGCGCGGGGTGGACGGCCTGCGCAATGGTGTACTCGCCCACCGGCGCGTAGTAGCTGTGCACGAAGTACACGTGGTCCTGCTCGGTGAGCCCGGCAAAAAGCGGGCTTTGCAGTGCCTGCAGGTTGTTCCAGCCCATGTGTGGCACTTTGTGCTGCGCATCGGGCACGAACCGCCGCACGTTGAACGGCAACAGGCCCAACAGCGTGGCGTCGTTTTCTTCGCTGTGCTGCCCCAACAGCTGCATACCCAGACAAATGCCCAAAAAGGGTTGTCGCAAGCTGGGCAACACTTGGTCGAGACCGGCTTCCCGCAGGGCCGCCATGGCCGAAGCAGCCTCCCCTTCGCCCGGAAAAAGCACCTTATCGGCTTTGCGCAGCACCTCGGGGTCGGAGGTGAGCGTGGGCACGGCTCCTAGTCGCTCCAGTGCAAATAGCACCGATTGCACGTTGCCGCCTTTGTAATCAACTACCGCAATTTCCATAACTATACATTAGCGCCATTTGTACAAATAATTACATTAGCCACATTTGTGTAATTTTTACAAAATGCCTTTGGTGCTGGGAATGCTCACGGATTCGTCGCGTTGCAAAGCCATCTTGATGGCCTTGGCAACAGCCTTGAAGATGGCTTCAATCTTATGGTGTTCATTGTCGCCTTGGCAGGAGATGTTGAGAGTGGCACGTGCGTTATCAGTAAATGACTTAAAGAAGTGAAAGAACAGTTCGGTGGGTAAGTCCCCTACCCGCTCCCGCCGAAATTCGGCTTCCCACACCAGCCACGGACGACCCGAGAAGTCGATGGCGGCCTGGGCCAGGGCTTCGTCCATGGGCAGCAGAAAACCGTAACGGGCAAGGCCGCGCTTGTCGCCCAGGGCCTGCGAAAAAGCAGTGCCCAACGCCAGGGCAGTGTCCTCCACGGTATGGTGTTCATCGATGTGCAAATCCCCCTTTACACTAATGGCCATATCAACGCCGCTGTGTCGGCCAAGCTGCTCCAGCATATGGTCGAAAAAGCCGAGGCCGGTTTTGATGCTGGTCTGGCCGCTGCCGTCCAAATTAAGCTTCACTGAAATCTGGGTTTCGTTGGTATTCCGCTCAATGACGGCAATGCGCGCGGGGTACCGCAGGAAATGGTATATGGCTTCCCAACTGGTGGTGGTGAGCGCAGCCCGTGCATCCGGCGTATTGGACAACAGAATGGCCTGGCTCCCGAGGTTTGCCGCGAGCTCCACATCCGTGAGGCGGTCGCCGATGACGAATGAATTGGCCAGGTCGTAGCCATTTGCGGGGTCGAGGTAGGCCGTCAGCATGGCAGTGCCGGGCTTGCGGGTGGACAGGCCCTGGTGCGGAAAGCTGCGGTCGACGTGCTCGGCCGCAAAATGGATGCCCTCGCCGGCCAGAATTTCCTGCATCAGCCGGTGCGGCGGCCAGAACGTTTCTTCCGGAAAGCTGTCGGTGCCGAGGCCGTCCTGGTTGGTCACGAGCACAAGCTCGTACTCGGGCAGTTCGCGCGCAATGCGCGCCAGGGCGCTGATGCAGCCGGGAAGGAAGGCAAATTTTTCGAGGCTGTCGACCTGCTGGCTGGGTTGCGGCTCAATCAGAATGGTGCCGTCGCGGTCAATGAACAGGGCCTTTTTCACTGGGGTAAGAATATCAGTATGGGAGGTAAACTCGGCTACGAAAAGGCTAATGCACGGGCATGGTGGCCGGTTGGCCAGCCTCTATTTCGGCAAGGGCTTGCAGGAGCCGAGCATTTTCGCTGGCGGTTCCTACGGTGAGGCGCAGGCAATTGGCGCAGCCGGGCTGGGTGGTGCGGTTGCGCACCACAATGCCGCGGGCGCGCAGCTGGTCGTAAATAGCCGTGGCGTCGGAAGTGAAGCGAACCAGGAGGAAGTTGGCGTCTGATGGAAAAACGTGCTCTACCATCGACAAGCGCGGCAGCTCTTCGGCCAGGTAGGCTCGCTCCTTCAGCAATTCGGCCTGCATGGCTTCCAACCGGGGCGCGGCGGCTAGCGCGGCCAGCGCGTGCTGCTGGGTAGCGGCCGAAATGTTGTAGGGCGGCTTGATTTTGTTGAGGTAGGCTATCAGCTCGGGCGCGGCATAGGCTACGCCCAACCGCAGGCCGGCGAGGCCCCACGCTTTGGAGAAAGTCTGCAGCACCACCAGCCGGGGGAATTCGGCCAAAAGCGTGGTCCAGCTCGGCGCCGCCGCAAAATCTGCGTAGGCCTCATCGACAATGACCAGACCGGGGAATGTCCGCAGGATGCGCTCCAGGGCGTCTTGGTGCAGCAGGTTGCCGGTAGGATTGTTCGGCGAACACAGGAAGACCATTTTTGCCGTTGATCGAGCCAGCGTATCAAACGCCGATTCTGGCAGCTGGAAGTCGGGCGTCAGGGGCAGGCGCTCCACGCGCACGTCGTTGAGGTTGGCCGCCACTTCGTACATGCCGTAGGTGGGCGGGCACACCACAATGGCGTCTTGGCCCGGCGTGCAGGTGAGGCGCACCAGCAGGTCGATAGCTTCGTCGGAGCCATTGCCCAGGAAGATATTGTCCGGCTTCACGCCCTTCAAACGAGCTAAATCGGCCTTGATGGCGCGCTGGTGCGGGTCGGGGTAGCGGTTGAACTCGTCGGGACCCACCGAGCCCAAGCTGTTTTCGTTGGCGTCCAGCATCACGGGCGCCATGCCCTCGAATTCGTCGCGGGCCGAGGAATACGGCTGCATGCGCTCCACATTGGGCCGAATCAAGCCGGCATAGGGGTTGGTGGCCACGGGCGCTGCTTCGGTGGAGGCATTCGTAGCGAGGGCAGCCAGGCGCAGCGAAACGGCGCGGGCGTGGGCGGCCAGTCCTTCAGCTTCGGCCATGGTTTCCACCACCGGACCCAGCGCCTGCAATCCCTCGGCCGAAAGCCGCTGAAACGTAATTTTTTTGACGAAAGAATCGAGCGACACGCCGCTGTACTGGCGGGCATAGCCGCTGGTGGGCAGCGTGTGGTTGGTGCCGGAGGCATAATCGCCCACCGCCTCGGGCGTGAGGTGACCCAAAAACACCGAACCGGCATTGGTGACCTGGTTGGCCAGCGTGTCGGCGTTCTCGGTGGCCAGGATGAGGTGCTCGGGCGCGTATTGATTAGAGAATGCCAGCATGGCCTGGTCGTCGGGCAGCAGCACGGCGCGGCTGTTGGCCAGGGCCTGGGCCGCTACGTCGCGCCGGGGCAAGGTGGCCAGCTGGCGCTCTACTTCGGCCTGCACGCGCACGATGACTTCGGCGCGGCTGCTCAGCAGCACCACTTGTGAATCGGGCCCGTGCTCAGCCTGCGACAACAAATCGGCCGCCACGAACACCGGGTTGGCATGCCCATCGGCAATCACCAACACCTCCGAGGGGCCGGCCGGCATGTCGATGGCCACGCCGTGCTCGGCGGCGGCCAGCTGCTTGGCCGCCGTTACGTAGCGGTTGCCCGGCCCGAAAATCTTGTCCACCGCGGGCACGGCAGCGGAGCCAAGGGCCATGGCGGCCACGGCCTGCGCACCACCTGCTTTCACCACGGTACTGATGCCGAGCAGCTGCGCCACGTACAAAATAACCGGGCTGACGGAGCCGTCGGGCTGAGGCGGCGTGCACACCACAATTTCGGTGCAACCCGCCAGCCGGGCCGGCACGCCCAGCATCAGCAAGGTACTGAACAGCGGCGCCGAGCCGCCCGGCACGTACAGGCCTACCCGCTGCACGGGCACCGCGCGCCGCGCGCAGCTCACCCCGGGCATGGTTTCTACGCGCAGCTCGGGCTCACGCTGGGCGGCATGAAAGGCTTCGATGTTGGCTTTCGCTTGGCGAATGGCGGCCTGCAACTCGGTTGGCACCGCGGCCGCTGCGGCCGAAAACTCGGCCGGCGCCACCAGCAGACTGCTCAGCGCGGCGCTGTCAAGCTCGCTTGCCAGGGCTAGCAGCGCGGCGTCGCCTTCGGCTTGCACGCGTGCAAAAATGGCGCGCACCCGCGCGGCCACCTGCGGGGCTTCGGCAGCGGCCGGGCGCTGCAGCAGGGCGGCCCAGGTGCCGGGGTCGGGATAGGAATGGACTTGCATGGCGGCTAAGCAATCATTTTTTCGATGGGCAGCACCAGGATGCCTTCGGCCCCCACGGCCTTCAACTGGCTGGTGATGTGCCAGAACTCGTCTTCCTGCACCACCGACTGCACCGACACCCACCCGGGCTCGGCCAGCGGCGTCACGGTGGGCGACTTGATGCCCGGCAGCAGGCGCCGCACTTCGTCCAGGGCGCTCAGGGGCGCATTCAACAGGATGTACTTGCTGCGCTTGGCGCGGCGCACGGCCTGCATGCGGAAGCGCAATTGCTCCAGCAGGTCCGTTTGCTCCGGGCTGAGGTTGGGCTGCGCGATGAGCACCGCCTCGGACCGAAACACGGTTTCGACCTCACGCAGGCCGTTGCCGAGCAAGGTGGAGCCGCTGCTCACAATGTCGCAGATGGCCTCGGCCAGGCCGATGCTGGGCGCGATTTCCACCGAGCCGCTGATGGTGTGCAGATTGGCCTGCACCCCCTGCCCGGCCAGGTAGCGGCCCAGAATGTTGGGGTACGAAGTAGCAATGTTCTTGCCCTGCAGGGCGGCCACCGAGGCGTAGGCGTCGGCGCGGGGCACGGCCAGGCTCAGGCGGCACTTGCTAAAGCCCAGGGCTTCGACCTCGAGGTCGGGGAAACCGGCTTCGACCAACACATTCTGCCCCACAATGCCGAGGTCGGCCACGCCGTCCTGCACGTAGCCGGGTATGTCGTCGTCGCGCAGGAACAGGATTTCGAGCGGGAAATTGGTGGCTTCGGTCTTGAGTTTATACGAGCTGCTGATGAAGCTGATGCCGCATTCGCGGATGAGCGCAAGGGAATCCTCGCTCAGGCGACCGGACTTTTGAATGGCTAAACGTAGCATGAAGGAAGGGGGCGGGCGGTGCCGGCAAGGGCACGTCGTGGTTCTTACTCCGGCACAACCGGTTTGGATGCAGAACCTCCCGAAAAATGAAGAAAAAGCCCGGCGCTTGCTCGCCCCGGTGCGCGGTGGCGGAGGCACGGGCGGCCGGTGCTAGGCTAGCACCCGGCGCACAGCCCGGCCCCCCACAGATGGTGGTGATGGCCGTGTGCCCCAACCGCTGCGCCAGCCGCAGCGGCGGCGAACGAAGAAATAAAGGAAGGGGCGTTGGTGGCGTTCATTGTGGCCGCAAAGGTAAGCACATTTGCCAAACTGGCAAGCTTTAACCATCTATACCTGCCAACTCCGTACTACCAAGCCTCAAAAGTTGCCAAGTGAACAATGGGTTGCTCCCAAGCGGGCCGGATGCTAAAAACGCGCCACGACGCGCAGGTTCACTAAGCGCTGCGAGAGGTAGCTCGGCACCGAATAGGTCACACCATTCACGTCTTGCAGGTAGTTGTAGCCCGCCACGTTATTGGCCGCAAACACGTTGAGGATTTCCAGCCCGAGCCAGAGGCTTTCGAATTCGTAGAAATGCGCTTTGGCGGCGTTAGTGTTTTTCAGGCTTACGACTTTGGAGAAGCCCAAATCGACGCGGCGATAAATGGTGGTGAGGGCATCGGTGCCGCGCAAATCGGGCTGGTTGGGCGGGCTGAACGGCAGGCCCGTGCCCAGCACCAGGTTCACGTAGCCGCGCACCGAGGGGTTGTTGGGCAAATGGTCCTGGAAAAAGACGCCCAGATTCAGGCGCTGGTCCTGAGGGCGGCGGATGAATCCCTTGGCCTCCCGGCCCACTTTCTTGCCGTCGGCATCCACCACGTTGGCCGAGTCGCCGGCCACGTTTTCGCGGGTGGTGAGCACGCCGAGGCTAAACCACGACTCGGCGCCCCGCACAAACTCTCCGCTCAGGCGAGCGTCGAAGCCGGCGGCGTAGGCGCGGGCGTTGTTTTTGGCGAAGTAGCGCAGCCGCACGTTGTCGATGTCGTAGGGCACCACGTCGGTGAGGTACTTGTAGTAGGCCTCCCCGGTGAACTTAAACGGCCGTCCAAACTGCTGGAAGGAAATTTCCTTGCCCACGATGAAGTGGTAGGATTTCTGGGCCCGCAGCTCGGGGTTGAGGTAGGCTTGCTGCACGCCCTGGGCAATGGTGGTCTGGTCGCGCAGCTCGCGGTAGAACGGCGGCTGGTAGTACACGCCCACGGCGGCTTTGAACGAGCGGTTGGGGTGCAAGCGGCTGATTTGCGAGTACTGCACCCGCGGGCTTACCACCAGCTGGCCGTTGGTGGTCCAGTAGTGCACGCGGGCCCCGTAGGTGAGCGTGCGCAGCGTGTCGAGGGTCCAGGTGTCCTGCACGAAGCCCTGCGAGCGGGTGCTGAGCAGGCTCAGGTCGGAGCGCAGGCGCAGGCGGCGCGCGTCGGGCACGTAGTCGGCCGAGTCGGCGAAGGTGTACTCGTCCAGGGTGTCGCTGATTTTTTCGCGGCCGATTTTGGCGCCCCAGCGCACCGTGTGATTGGGCGCCGCAGTCCAGCGCCCCCGCGTTTCGGCGGTAAAAATTTGCGCGTCGAGAAAATTGCGCGAGTGCTTGAACTGCGAGCCAATGTCGCGCTGCCGCACGGCTTGGTTGAACTCCAGCGACTTTGGGTCGCGGTTGATGGCGGCAAACGTGTAGGCGGCTTCCACGTCGCGCAGCTCGGACTCGCGCGAAACCAGCGCCGAGCCCAGCAGTTCCATCTGCAGGCGCGAGGAAAAATCGTGCTTCAGGTTGAGCCCGCTTTGGTAGGTGTCGAACTGCATGCGCTCGCGGCCATCGTAGGCGATGAACACGCGCGTGAGCTGGTTGGGGCCGGTAGAGAACGTGGCCTCCCCGGTTTCGGGCGAGAAACGGTAGTCGTTGTGCGCCACCACTCCCAGCAGTCCCAGCGAGGTGCGCTGCATGTCATCCTTCTTGCCTAGGCCGATGGTAACCAGCGCCTGCGCGTCGTAGAACGTGGGGTTGTAGCCGCCCTGCGACTGCTTGAGCGACCGCAGCACGTACTGCGCGTTTTTGTACCGCACCCCGGCCAGGTAGCTCACGCGGCCGTTGGCGGAGCGGGCCTCGGCGTGGGCCGCGCCGCCCACCAGGCTGGCGGTGAGCGAGGCGGCAAACTTCTCCGGCGTTTTGTACTCCACGCTCAGCACCGAGGCCAGCTTGTCGCCGTACTTGGGCTGCCAGCCGCCGCTGCTGAACTCCACCTGTTTCACCAGGTCGGGGTTGATGAAGCTCAGGCCCTCCTGCTGGGCCGAGGTCACCAGAAACGGCCGGTAAATCTCGAAGCCGTTGACGTACACCAAATTTTCGTCGTAGTTGCCACCGCGCACGCTGTAAGTGCTGCTCAACTCACTGTTGGAAACAACGCCCGGCAGGGTTTTCAGAATGGCGTTGAAATCGCCGAATGCCGAGGGAATGTCCTTGGCCTGGCGCGGGTCGATGTGCGTGATGCTGACCTGCTCCCGGGTGTCGGCCTGCTCCGAGCGCGCGGTCACCTTCACGGCGCTCAGCGCTTTGGTGTCGAGCCGCATGGTCAGCGCGAAGGGCTTGGCGGCGTCGGCCGGCAGGCGCAGGGGGATGCGCAGGGGCAGATAGCCCAGGCGCCGCACCACCAAAAAAGTGTTCTGCCCCCCCTCGCGTACGCGCACGGTCAACGTGAAATTGCCCTCCGGGGTAGTGTTGGCACCGCCCGGCAGGCCCTCCACTCCCACCGCTGCCAGCTCCAGCGGCTGGCCGCTGGCGTCGCGCAAGGTGCCGGTCAGCGTCACGGCGGTGGTAGCGGAGGTTTGGGCGGGCAAGGCCGCGGGCGTTTGCGCCTGCGCCGTGGGGCCAGCCACCAGTACCACCATCACCACACAAGCCGAAGCCTGGGCCCACAAGGCGCGTCGAAATTCCCTCATGAACGAACGGCGGGAGTAGAAATGGGGAGCATTGGAGTTGAAACGCACGGGAAGACGCGCTATTGTTGGCGACGCCCGCCTTCGGCCTCGTCCGACAGCACCAGGCCATTCAAATGCTCGCGCAGGTTGGCCAGGGCCGCCACCGGGCCTTCGTGGGCGCTGAACACAAAGTTGCCGGCCACCAGTACGTCGGCGCCGGCTTCTACCAGCGGGCCGGCGTTGGCGATGCTTACGCCGCCATCCACTTCAATGAGGGCTTCCGAACCGCAGTCTACCAGCAATTCCTTCAGCATGGCCACTTTTTTCAGGGTATTTGGAATGAAGGCCTGGCCACCAAAGCCGGGATTTACCGACATCACCAGCACCACGTCCAGGTCGGCGGCGATGTCTTCCAACAGGGCCACCGGCGTGTGGGGGTTCAGGGCCACGCCGGCGCGGCAGCCCAGCTGCTTGATTTGCTGCACCACGCGGTGCAGGTGCGGGCAGGCCTCGTAATGCACGGTAATGCCGGCCGCGCCGGCGTCGCGAAACGCCGCCAGGTAGTGCTGGGGCTCTTCTATCATCAAATGCACGTCAATGGGCTGCTTTGCGTAGCGGGCCACGGCTTGCAGCACCGGCAGGCCAAAGGAGATGTTGGGCACGAAGCGGCCGTCCATCACGTCGAAGTGCAGCCAGTCGGCGGCGCTGGAGGCCAGCCGCTCGGTTTCGGCTTGCAGGTTGGCCAAGTCGGCGGCCAGAAAGGACGGGGCCAGCAGCGGGGCGCGGCGAGTTGAGTTCATGGTGGCGAAGATACAGCCGCCCGGCACTCCCCGGGCGCGCCAGAGCGCCGGCCCGCCCCTACTTTTGCGACTGGCTGCTCGTTTGGCTTCCCCTCACCCGCTTCGGCCGCCCATCTGGTTCCGAACCCACTTCGCTGTTTCCCTTGCCCCACCTCGTTCCCCTCCTCATTCGCGGCATCAACAACCTCTCCGATGCCCGCTACTGCGCCGGCATGGGCGCCGACAAGCTCACCTTCGTGCTCGACCCCGCCCTGCCCGACGCCCTCGACACCCGCACCGTGAAAGAGCTGGCCGGCTGGGTGGCCGGCGTGGAGCTGATTGGGGAGTTTGACCAGCTCAGCGCGGCCGAAATCAACGCCGTGGCCGCCGAGTGCGCCCTCGACGCCGTGCTGCTCCGCCGCCCGCGCCCCGAAGCTGAGCTGGCCGAAATCGCCCCACCCGTGTACGTGGAGTTGGCGGCTGAGTCAACGCAGCACGCCCCCGAATTCTCGTCGGTTCCCGTTGGCTGGGTTATGGAGTTGAGGGCTGAAACAACAGCCATAGACACCGCTGCCCTGCACGCAATCGCGCAGCAGCGCCCCTTGTGGCTAGGCCCGGGCCTGAACCCCGCCCTCGCCCACGAGCTGGCCACTCAGCTTTCGCTGGCCGGCCTTAGCTTCCCGTCCGGCGACGAAGTGAAGCCGGGCCTGCGCGATTTTGACCAGCTGGAAGCCGTGTTCGAGGCCTTGGAGCAGGACTAGCTCAGCCGGAACTGCACGTACTTAATGGGCACGCCCACGGCCCGGTACTTGCCCTCGAAGTTCGTTTGAATGGCCTGGGCCTCGATAAATTCCGCACCGGCCTCGGCATACAAGTCGCGGGTGAAACGCTCCACGCGCGCACCCGGCCGGGCCGCCAGGGTTTCCAGCGTGTACTCAAACAGGCCCTCGTTGTCGGTTTTGAGGTGCAGCAGGCCGTTGGGCGCCAACAGCTGCTGATAGAGGTCGAGAAAGCGCGGCGAGGTAAGACGGCGCTTGATGTCGCGGTCGCGCGGGCGCGGGTCCGGAAACGTAATCCAGATTTCGGCCAGCTCGCCGGCGCCAAACTGGGCCGCCAGTGCCTCCGCTCGCATTCGCACGAAACCTACGTTGGTCAGGCCCATTTCGGTGGCGCGGGTGCTGCCCCGCCAGATGCGCTCCCCTTTGATGTCGAGCCCCAGAAAATTGCGCTCGGGGTAGCGCTGCGCCAGGCCCACCGTGTATTCGCCCTTGCCACAGCCCACTTCGAGCGTGAGCGGGTGCGGGGCCCGGAAGAAATCGGTGCGCCACCGCCCGCCCAGCTGCTCGTATTCCGGCTTGCCCGGCTCAATGATGTCCGGACGGGTGGCGTTGTCGTTGAAACGCTGCAGTTTAACGCGAGGCAAATTGTAGGAATTAACGGGTAAACAATAAAATCAGGCGGCGTACAGCTC
Source organism: Hymenobacter miniatus (assembly GCF_016427455.1). NCBI lineage: Bacteria > Pseudomonadati > Bacteroidota > Cytophagia > Cytophagales > Hymenobacteraceae > Hymenobacter > Hymenobacter miniatus. The sequence continues at coordinate 65,202 of NZ_JAELXR010000015.1, read as the reverse complement.
TTCCACTTCCGCCACCACAAAGGTGCTTCCGCCGATGAACACCACGTCGTCAGGCTCGGCAGCCCGGCGCGCCGCGCCCACGGCCTCCCGCACCGACTCGTACGTTTCGCCCTGCAGGCCCAGCGCCGCGGCTTGTTGCCGCAGCTCGGCGGCCAGCAGCGCGCGCGGAATGCTGGCGGCACAAAAGTAATAGGTGGCCTTCGGCGGAAGCAGGGCCAGCATGCCGGCCACGTCCTTGTCGTTTACGGTGCCAATGACGAGGTGCAGCGTCCGGTGCGGCACGCGCTGCAGCTGGGCCATCACCATGCGCAGGCCGGCCGGGTTGTGGCCCGTGTCGCACACCACCAGCGGCCGTTGGCCGATGATGCTCCAGCGGCCCCGCAGGCCGGTGAGCTGCGTCACTTGGCGCAGGCCGGTGCGCACGGCCGCCTCCGTGATGCGAAAGCCCAGGGCCCGCAACTCGTCGAGGGTGGCCAGCACGCCGGGCACGTTGTATTGTTGGTAGTCGCCGGGCAGGCCCAATTCGGCGTTGGGCAGGTAAGGCCGGCCGTGCTGGGTCACGTGGAGGGGGCGCAGGCCGGTTTCCGGCGCGGGTTCACCGGCGAAGGTGGCCTGGTAAATCTGGTCGGCCACTACCAGGTGCGCGAGTTTGGCCGCGGCCTCCCGTTCAAACACCGCCGCTACCTCGGGCTGCGTTTGGCTGACAACGACGGGCACGCCCTGCTTAATAATGCCCGCTTTTTCGGCCGCAATCTCCGGCAGCGTATTGCCCAGCAAGGCTTGGTGGTCGAAACTGATGTTGGTGATGAGCGAAACCAGCGGGGTGATGATGTTGGTGGAATCCAGCCGCCCGCCCAGGCCTACTTCGATGATGGCAATGTCGACGCGCTGCTCGGCAAAATAGGCAAAGGCCAGCGCCACGCACATCTCAAAAAAAGAAGGCTGCACCTGCTCAAACAGCGGCCGCCACTTGGCCACCCACTCCACCAAATATTCCGGTTCCAGCTCCTGGCCGTTTACCCGAATGCGCTCCGTGAATTCGCGCAGGTGCGGTGAAGTGTACAAGCCCACCTTGTAGCCAGCCGCCTGCAACACCGCCGCCAGCAGGTGCGAGCTACTCCCCTTGCCGTTGGTACCGGCCACGTGCACGCTCCGAAACCGGCGCTCCGGATTGCCCAGAGCCTCGGCCAACACCAGCGTGTTGCCCAGCCCTTTTTTGATGCCGGCAGCCCCTACCCGCTGAAACATGGGCAACTGCTCGTAGAGGTAGTTCAGCGTTTCAGAATACGTCACGGGAATGGAGAAGCCTTAGGAAGCCAATGGAGGCACAAAGTAAACGCCCGTAGCCAGGACTCATCAAAAAGCCCCACAGCTTGCAAACAGGCTGTGGGGCTTGGAGACGAAAAATTGGTGATTAGCGCACCGTGATTTTAAACGTATAAAATCCCGTTGCCCCGCCGGCGGCGGCATTGGTTTTCACAAAGTTGGCATCCAGAAGCTTGTCCCGGCACAGCTTTTCCTGCGCCGCCGAAACGTTGCCGGAAACTTTGGTAACAGCAAGTACCTCACCGTCGTCAGAAATCTTGATTTTAAAGCGAATTTGGCCGGAATTGTCATCCACAGCCTCTACCTGCGGCGTGCTCTCAAAACGCCAGCCGCTCATTTCCAGACCGCCGCTGCCGGGGCTGCTGCCGCTGCCCCCACGACCCGGGGCGCCGTACAGGGCCTTGGCGTCGAGGGAACCATTGGGGTCGCCTTGGTCGCCCACGGTACCGGGACGGTCGCCGTTGTTGTTGCCGGTAGGCGTGTTGCTGCTGCCGTTCACGCCGTTGCCGCCCCCGGTAGCGTTGCCTTTGGGCGAGAACGTCACGGCCACCTGCCGCTTGGGCTTGGGCGCCACTTTCACTTCTTCCTTGGGCGGTGCGGGCGTTTCCACGGGCGCTTCCGAAACGGGGCTTTCCTCGGCCTCACTGGTGATGATTTTTTCCTGCGAGGGTGGCGTGGGGTCGGGCGTGGCCGCAGCGGCAGGGCGCGGCTGCGGGTCGGGACTGGCCACGGGCGGGCGGCTGTCCTCGCGGTTCGGCGAGTTGTTGGCCGTGGCCATGCTTTGCACGTCGCCAGAACCGGCGGGGTCGAGGCCGTAGTTCAACTCGACGCCATCGCCGCCCCCCAGCGGCTGCAGCGGCGGGTTGGGGCCCTGGAACACCATGAAAATAAACAACAGCAGCAGCACCCCGTGCACAACCAGGGTGCCAATGAGGCCTTCGCGCCGGTGCGGTTCTTGATAGTCGATAGCCATGGGAATGATACGCTAATCGTTCGGATGACGGCTTATTTGCCGGCCGCCTGCTGGGCCTGGGTGGCCATCACCATTTTCAGCTTGAGCCGGTTGCCAATCTCCAGAATGTCAACCAGCTTCTGAACATTCAACGAATTATCCACGCGCAGCACCACCGTGGGCTGCTCCTGGGTGGGCGCCGAGCCCACCAGGGCCACCAGTTCCGATTCCACTGCGGTGGGGTTCACCGGCTTTTTGTTCACGTAGTACACGCCGGCCGCATCCACCGAAATGGTGATGGGCTGCTTCATCACCTGCTTGCTCGACTTGGCATTGGGCAGGAGCAGCTTGATGACGTTGGGGTTTACCAGCGTGGAGGCAATCAGAAAGAACAGCATCAGGAAAAACATGATGTCGTTCATGGCCCCGGTTTCGACGTGCGAGGTAAGGCGGTGGCGGCGGGAAAGGTTCATGCGCTGATGTGCAAAGGGCTTGATGTGCAAATGTGCTGAAGGCTGCGACCACCGCAGCACCTCAGCACATTAAACAACCAGCAAATCAATTAATTGTCCTGGAGGATGTCCATGAACTCAATGGCCGAATTTTCCATCCGGAACACCATGCGCTCAACCAAAATGCTCAGCCAGTGGTAGCCCACGTGGGCGATGATGCCCACAATGAGGCCCGTGGCCGAGGTCACCAGCTTCACGTACAGGCCGTCGGCCACCTGCGGAATGCCGAACTCCTTGGTGGCGGCAATGGAATAGAAAATTTTGATAACCCCAATGATGGTGCCCACGAAGCCAATCATGGGCGCAATACCGGCAATGATGCCCAGGATGCTGATGTTCTTTTCGAGGCGCGCAATTTCAATCTTGCCTACGTTTTCCACGCTGGTTTCAATTTCCTTGAGCGGCAGGCCGATGCGGCGCAGGCCTTTTTCGACCATGCGGGCCAGCGGCGAAGCGGTTTGCGCGCACAGCAGCTTGGCACCGGCTAGGTCGCCTTTTACCATGAGCGAGCGGATGCCGTTCATGAAGGTATCGGGGTCGCCGGCGGCGCGGCGAATGGTGAAGTAGCGCTCGATGATGATGTAAACCGAGAGGATGGAAAGCGCCACCAGCGGAATCATAATCCAACCGCCGCGCAGCAGCAGGTCGATAACCGGGACGCTGGTGCTGGCAATGGGCGCAGCGGTAGTAACAGTATCGGCAGCGGTGGGAACCACCTGCAGGAAGAATGCGGACATGAAAAGGATTAAAATTTCAACGTATTGTAGTCGCAGTGCGTGCTCACGCGCAGACGCTGGGCTTCGCGCTGGGCCGAGGCCAGGTCGGCGTAGTCGCCGGCCGTGAGGCGGAACAGCCGGCTGCCAAAAGGCGGCAGGATGATGCGGGCATTATGACCGTTGCGGGCCAGAATTTTGCGGCCCTTTTCGGCGTTGGCCAAGCTGCCGTAGGCGCCGGCAATGACGTAGTAACGCCCCGTGCGGTTTTTAATTGTCACCGAGTTGGTGGCCGCGGTTGCTTTGGCCTTGGGCGGCGCGGGCGCAACCGGTGCCGGAGCAACGGCGGGCTTGGCAGCCGCAACCGGGGTTTCTACCGTTTTGGCCAAAGCTTTGGGCTCAGTCACCGGCGTTGTTTCGGCAACCGTAGCTGCCGGCTCTACTGTCTTGGCGGTTGGGTTCTCCAGTGTGGGGATGGGTTGAGCCACAGGAGCAACGGACGCCGATGCTTCAGGCGCGGTGAGCGGCGTCAGGCCGTCGGCAGCCGTTTCGGCGCTGGTAAAGGTGCGCTGGCCCAACGTGGCCTGCTGGGGTTCGGACAGGGAGGCGGCACCCGAAGTGCGCTGCTGCGCCCATTCCAGCTTGGGCAGTTGACTTTGCCACTTAGCCGAAACCATGTTGCGGTTTACCAGAAACTGGTAGTTGGCCAAAAAAAGCAGCCCCGCCGCCAAGGCAATGATGCCGCCCGGCAGCAGACGCGCCACGCGGGTGCGCCGCGTAGAGGCGCCGCGCAAAGCCGGCTGCGGGCGCTTGCTGCGGGCGTCGTTGGCCCGCACGGGGCGCGCAACCAGCTCGGGCAGCCCATAAGCGGAGGCCAGCAGGTTGTCGGAACCAGTGTATTCGAAAGCCAGGCCGCGGCCGGCGGCCCGACGGAAAATCCCGATGCCGGGCAGTTCGGTGCGGTTGGTTTCGTCGAGTTCCTGCTTGAGGCCGGCCACGGCGGCGCGCACGGCTTCGCGGGCTTGCGCGATGGGCAGGCCCAGGTGCTGGCTCAGGGCGTCGACGAGCAAGCCGTCGTTGCGGGTCAGGGCTTGGTTGAAGGCCACCAGCTTGGTGGGCGGGCCCAGGGCCTGGCGGCCGGGCTGCACGCGAGCCGGCGAAGCATCAGCCACCAATCCTCCAAAATCCGGAATAATCACGCAGTCGTGGTCGCGGAGCAAAGGACGGATGTGGTCGGCTAAATGCATTGTATCAATTAAAAGTTATGAGTTAACAGCTGCGAGTCATCGGGCTACGGCTCATTGCGTTAGCTGCAATTTGCTTCGTAACCGCGGACCTGTTTCTGTCACCTCAGAAAGTGTAGCTCGCGCCGCCAATGACGTTAATGCCCTTCACCGGATAGCCGTAAAAGCGCTGGTATTGGCGGTTTGCGAGGTTATTACCCATTACAAAGATGGATATTTTTGGCGTAATGCGGTAATCGGCGCGCAGGTTTAGGTCGATGATGGGGTCGGTGGCCCGGTAAAAATCGGGCACGCGGGCGGCGCCCGCCACGGAGGCCGGGCGGTAGCTGATGCCGTAGCTGGCCGAGAAAAAGTACCCTTCCACGCCCACCATCAGCTTCTCGAACACGTTGTAGGTGCCAAAAACGGAGGCCTGGTACTCGGGCCGGTGAAACGGCTGGGGCAGGTTTTTGAGGGCGTATTTGTTGAAATCCATCCGGGTGCCGAGGCGGAATTTTTCGGCGGCGTTGTACAGCAGCTCGCCGTGCAGGTTGAGCACGCCGGTGGCGTTCTGGTCGTACACGAGGTCGAAGCGGCTGGGGTCGATGGGGTTGTTGAGGTAGAAATAGAGGTTGCGGTCGCGGGCGTAGGTGGCGCGGGCGTTGAACTCAAGCCCGCGGGCCGGCGTGGAGGTGAAACCGGCGTAGATAGTAGGCCCGCGGTGCGTATCAGCTACGTTCAGGCCGCGGTTCAGCCAAGGGTTTTCGGTGGTCAGGTCGTAGCGGGTCACGCGCTGCAATGAGCCGCCCAGGCCCGCATACACCATAAATTTCTCGGGCTCGATGGTGTAGCCCAGGCGCACGGCGGGGTAAATCACCGCCTTGCTCACGTTGGTGGCCGAGTCGGAGGAATAGCCCAGTGTGGCGCCTACCGAAAAGGCAATGTTGTTGCGCATAAACTCGTAGGCCGGCGTCGCCTGCACGAACGTGCGCGTGCGGGTCACCTGTTCGGCGGCCACGTTCGGCTTGGCCGGGGCCAGGTCTTTCTCGGCAATAAAGGAAGCTTCGCCGTTCAGCGTGATGCGGCTCGACTCGCCCAGGGCGTAGCCCAGCTTGGCGTTCAGGCGCACGTCGTTTTCGTTGGCGGCAAAGATGTCGCTCCAGTAGCGGTAGCCCAGGCTGGCGTCGTACTGCAGCACCTGCTCGGGGTCGCGGTTGTGGGCGTACCCCTTCACGGCAAAGCGGTTGAACACCTGCTTGATGTCGCCGGCTTCGGGCGTGGCCACGGGCGTGCCGTTGGCGGCCTTTTCGTAGCCATAGAAGTTGTAGCGCTCCCGGCCCAGGTCCAGGTTGGCCCCGAAGGCCGCGGTGCCGCGGTACAGCTCGCCCATGAGGTGGGCACTGGTTTCGGCCACGCTGGAGTTTTTCCCGTCCACGGGGCCGTTCAGGGAGTTGACGTGCTTCACGTCGAGGCCGTAGGCGTGGTCGGTGTTGCGGGTGCTGTGGAAATAGCCCCGGCCGTAGAACGTGCCGTAGTTGCCGATGCCCACTTTCACCAGGTTGCCGGTGAGCGGCGTGGGCTCCTCGGCCCGAATGGTCAGCACCTTCACCGAAGGATTCAGGCGGTCGGCTGGCAGGCGAAAGTCGGGGAAGGTGTAGGTGACTTTGCGCTCGGTCTGGGGCGGCGCCGGTAGCGCGATTTTGGAGAAGTTGCGGGTTGCTTCGGGCAGCTGGTTCACCCGCTCCTTCACGATTTCAATCTCGGCCTCTTCAATCTTGCCGGTGGTTTTGCCCTTGGTGGGCTGGGCCATGGCGGCGGGCGCGGCGGCCCCCACCAGCACGGCGGCCAAGGCAAGCCCCGCGCCCCGGCGCGCTTTCGACGACGTATTATTAGTTGACAAACGCTTCATCAGCAATCAATTATTCAGTGAGTAAATGCGCCGATGTTAGCGCTGGGTGGCCGTATCGGCCGGGGCGGTGGTGGTGCCGCGCAGGTTGGTGCGGGGCACGGCGGCTTTGCCCTTGGTGGGGGCCGGCGTGGGGGCCGGCTTGCCAGTGGGCGCGGGCGTTTTGGCCGGAGCCTTGGCAGGTGCCTTCGGGGTGGTTTTGGGCTCGGCGGGTTCTTCGGGCTGGTCGGCACCCAGGGTTTTGAGGCGCTGCTTGGCCGCCTCCACCACTTCGGCCACCGGGAAATTGTTGTCAATGAGCGAATTCAGCGTGCCGCGGGCCTGGAAGTTGTCGCCTTCGGCCGCGTACACATCGGCCACCAGCAAGAAGGCCCGGCCCTGCCACAGCGCGTAGCTGCTGTAGTTGGCATTCACCTTGAGGGCGGCGGCAATGGCCTCCTCGTTTTTCTTTTGCTTAAACAGCGTCTGGGCCAGGAAATACTGGGCTTCGGCCCCGTTCACGTCGTTGGGCGCGGCCGTGACGGCGGCAGCCAGCTCGGTCGCGGCCTGGTCGTAGTTCTCGGCGCGGTAGCTGGCCTTGCCCAGGTACAGCAACGCGGCGTTGGTCGCGTTGGCGGTGGCGCCGGCCTGGGCACGTAGCTCTTCGGCCACGCGGCGGGTGCCGGCGTAGTCGCCCACTTCGTAGAGGCTGCGCATCTGGCCCAGGGTGGCGTTGGCCACCTCGCGGCGGTTGGTGCTGGCGCCGCGCAGGCGCTCGTAGTATTTGGCGGCCTCGGCGTAGTTTTTGTTTTCGAACTCCAGGTCGGCGAGGCGGCCCACGGCGCGGTTCAGAAACTCGCTTTTGCCTTCGGTCACCACGTCGCGCAAGCGGGCCAGGCCCTGCTGCCGGTCGCCGGTTTTCACGTAAGAATCGGCCAGGAAGAAGCGGGCATCCGGCCCCAGGGCCGACTGCGGGTACTGCTTCAAGTACGACTCCAGGCGCAGAATGGCGGGCTTGTATTTCTCAGCCAGATACAGCGACTTCGCCGCTTCGAACTCCACGCTTTCGGTGGCCTTGCTGTCCGGGTTTTGAATCTTGAAAGACGCCAGCGCGGCGTCGAATTCCTCCGTGCGGCCTAGGGCCGTCAGGCTTTCCTGCAGGCTGTAGATGGCCTGCGACGCGGCTTCGCTGCGCGGGTAGTCCGTCAGCACTTTCTGGAAGTCGGCCACGGCTTTTTCCTGCTGCTGCAGGTTGGCGTAGGCCACGCCGCGCTTTTGCAGGGCCTGCGGCATAAGCGGGCTGTTGGGGCGGTTGGCAATCAGCCTGGTGAAGCCGTCCACGGCCGGCTGGTACTCGCCGGCCTCAAACGATAGCTGCGCCTGCTGAAACACCGCCTCCTCGGCGTAGCGCGAGTTGGGGCTGGTTTTGAGCAGGGCCGCCAGGGTCGAGCTGGCTTCGTCGCGGCGGCCCATCAGGCCTAGCGTGCGGCCTTTTTGGTAGTAGGCGTAGTCTTTGTCGGCGGCGTTGGCCTTGATGACCTTGTCGTACAAATCCAGCGCTTGCTGGTAGCTTTTGGCCACGTAGTAGGTATCGGCCAGGCGCAGCGTAGCGTCGTAGTAGTTCGGGTCCGAGGGCTTGGCGTCGCTGTCGCTCACATAGGCCTGGAACTGCGGCCGGGCGCGGTCGTACTGCTTGGTGTTGTAGTAGGCATAGCCCAGGCCGTAGCGGGCTTTCTGCTCAAAGTCGGCCTCTTCGGGGCTCACGCCGCCCTGCCGGGCCGAGCGGGCCGCCGCTACGTAGGCCGTGATGGCCTCCTGGTACTTCTGGCCCACGCTGAAAATTTCGCCCCGCAGCACCTGGGCCGCCGCGCGGAGGGCGTCGTCGGCCGGGTATTTCAGCGACTTGTCCAGCAGCGGCAGCGCCTCGGAGTAATTGCCGTTGTTGTAGAGCGTGGCGGCCTGCGAGTAGGCCACGCGCTGGTAGGTGGCGTCCAGCTTGGCGCTGCGGTCTTCCAGGCCTTCGAGGTAAGTCAGTGCCTGGTTGTAGTCGGTCGAGGACAGGAAGCTGTTGCTCAGCAGGTCGTCGACGATGGGCTGGTTTTTGGAGCGGGGAAACTTCTTGCGGAAATCGCGCAGCACGGCAATGGTTTCGGGCAGATTGCCCTGCTCGTACTGCACCTGGCCCAGCTTGAGCGTGGCGTTTTCGGCAATGCCCTTGTCAAACGTCGACTGCCGCGCCGCCTCAAAGGCCGTGACCGCCTGCGGCTTCTGGTTGGTCTGCAGGTAGCTCAGGCCCAGATGGTAGGCGGCATTCTGGCCCAGCGAGTCGCGGCGCACGGCCACGTTGCGCAGGCTGGCGATGGCGCCCTTGAAGTCGCCCATCTTGTAGTTGGCAAAGCCAATTTTGTACTGCAGCGCCGGCTCAATTTTGCCCTTGTGAATGGCCGCGTACTTATCGAAGTTCTCGGCCGCCTCCTTGTATTGGCCTTTCTGGTAGTAGGCGTCGCCGAGCAGCAGCTGGATTTCGTCGGAGTTCTGCGGCGGCGGGGTGTTTTGCAGGGCCTTGGTGGCGTAGCCAATCAGGCCATCGAAGTTGCCTTCGCGGTAATAAATCTGGGTCATTACGGCCGGCACCACGGGCTGGTAGGCATCGTTCTGCTCGGCCACGGCCAAGTCGGTGCGGGCCGCGGCGTAATCGCCGGCGCGGTAGGCCAAGTAGCCCGCGTAATACGAGCTGGCGTACTTGTACTGGCTTTGCACCTGCTTGTTGCGGTCGAAAAGCAGGCGGGCCTTTTCGTAGTCCTTTTGCTCAAAATAGCTGTAGGCCAGCTTGAAGTCCGACTCGGCGCGCTGGTCATTGCTAAGGTTGTCGGGCGCTACCTTCTGGAAATAGCGAATGGCGGCCTCGTAGTTTTTCTGGTCGAAATAGAACTTGCCCAGTTCGAAATAGGCCGCCGCGGCGCGCGGATGGGCCGGGTGCTGCGCCGCAAAATCGAGGATGAGGCCTTCGGCGTCGGGGTGCGAGAGGTAGAGGCCGCTCACGGCCACGTAATACTCGGCGTCGGCGGTGCGGTCGCGGGCCGCGGCGCCGCCCTGGCTGGTGTGCACCGGCTCGATGGCCAGGTACTGCCGAAAGGCCTCCTGCGCGGCCCCGTACTGGCCGCGGTCAAACAGCTCCAACCCTTCCTGAAAATGCCGTTCGTCGGACGCAAAAACCTGGGACTGCTGGGCCTGCGCTGCCAGCGGGGCCGCCGCGCTCAGGGCGGCGGCTAGCGCCAGCCGGGGAAATAGCTTCATGTAAATACCTTGCGTGGAGGGGCCGCACCGGGCCCGGGAACTGGCCAAAAGTAGCGATAAATGCCCGTAGGTTGCCCCGCTAACGGCAAATTAGGGGTTTCATTGCCAACCCGGGGCCGCAGCGGGGCACTCAGAAGCGGCAGTAGTCCACGCTGCCCGTCATCTCGGCCCAGCGGGCCGACAGAAATTTGGCGTAGGCTAGCGGCGTCAGGCCATAGGCGCCCAGCGCGTACCCTTCGTTCACTTCCACTACTACCGTCGCGCCGGTGGCGGTAGCCGCTACGTCCAGCGCAAAAGCCGCCGGCGCCTCGGGCAAATATGCCGCCAGGGCCTGCTCCACTACTTGCTGGTCGAAGTGGGCACGCCAGTCGCCTTTGTACGGCCGCACATCCAGCACTTGGCCGTAGCGCACAAAGCAGCGCCATTCGGCAACCATTCGCACGGGGTCGGCACACCACACCGGTGTATCCTCATACTGGTCGCCACACCCCACTAAGTCCCCGATTCGGCGCACCAGTACGCCCGTAAACTTTTTGGTTTCGTGCATCGGCTTCACGAATACCGGCCACAGGCTGGCATCGGCCGCCACGGCATTGATGGTACTCTGCCACAGCCGCCGCCCCAGAAACGGGCGCAGCGCCGCCGGGTAGCCCAGTTCGGGCGGCACCGGCCGGCCCAGCGCCCGCAGGCTGGCCCGCACGGCCGCAATGTGGCCCACCACCACCTCATCCGGCGCATGCTCGCACACAGGCTCGGCATCGGTGTAAGGCACGATTTCCCAGCCCATCTGCTGGAAGCCGTCCATTGCCAGGTAGTTGTTGACGCTTTGCGGAATGCCGCGATGGAAGTGAATGTGGGCGCGCATGAGAGCTTGAAATAAACGACTGACGAAAGTACAGTTGCCGTTGGATGAAGTTTCGGGGCTGTTGATTGGCTTGCGGAGCCATTGACAGCATTTCCGGAGCCACTGAATGCCTTGCGGAACCGTTGGACGTATCTCCAGAGGCGTTGACTGGCTTACGGAAGCGTTGACTGGCTTTTCAGCCCTTGCCTGTCTGAAATGACTTCGTGGTCCCGAACCACGGAGGGGCGGGCCCCGCCCCTACAACAAAGCCCCGGCAGCAGGTGCTACCGGGGCTTTTTCCAATTGAAGCGTCGTTCGACTACTTGAACTTGGGCACGTTGGGCAGGTTCAGGTTGCCGTTTTTGTAGCGCTTGTAGAGGTACGCGGCACCGGCGGCCAGCAGGGCGCCTTTGACCAGGCTGCCGCCCGTAGAACCACCGGCACGCGTGCCGTCTTCGTTTGTGCGGCCGCCAAACAGGCCGGCAATCATGCCACCAAGGGTATTGCTCATGAGTGAAATCAGGTTTAAGGTGAAATACCCGCCTTCTACGCCCCCGCCGGGCCGGTTGTTACCCCAGCACCCCGGCCGGCACCGGGTGCAATATCAGCCACACCAGTTCCCGCAGAATTTCGGCGTCGTCCATCGAGCCGCTTTCAATGCCTTTGCTCTGGGCATCGGCCCGCCGGATGTCGTGAATGATGCCCACCACCCGCTCTATAGGGTAGGCGCGCAGGGCCTGCTGGTATTCCTTCTGGGCAAAGCTGTTCAGGATGCCCAGGCTTTTGTACACGCCATCGGGCGGGTTGGCGCCGGCCTGATGCAGCACCAGCAGCTTGGTAAAGAAGTTGAACAGCAGCGTGAGGTTCGGTATCAACGGGTTGGCTTTGGGATTGGCGGCGAAATAGCCCAGAATGCGGTTGGCCTTCAGCACGTCGCGCTGCACCAGGGCTTTTTGCAGCTCAAAAATGTTGTAGTCTTTGCTGATGCCCACCAGCCGCTGCACCAGCTCTTCGTCGATGGGCTGGTTGGGCTTGAGGTTGAGCACCAATTTGTCTACCTCATTGGCCAGCCGGCCCAAATCGGCCCCGATGTACTCGGCCAGCATGGCGGTGGCCTGCCCCGTGATTTGCAGGTTGCGCGCCCGCACGTTGGCCGTGAGCCACTGCGGCACCTGGCTGTCGTAGAGCTTTTTGCTGGTCATCAGCACGGCCGGCGAGTCCTTGCCCGCGAGCAGCTTGCCCAGCTTTTTGCGGCTGTCGAGGGTTTTGTGCTTGTAGCAAAACACCAGCACGGTGCTGGGCAGCGGGTTTTTGAGGTAAGCCTCCAGAAAAGGCCAGCTCCGCTCCTGCTCCAGGTCGGCCACGGTCTGGGCTTCCTTCACGAGGACGACGCTGCGCTCGGCCATCATGGGAAAGCGCTTGGCCTGGCCCAGAATGGCCGTCACGTCCACGTCCTTGCCATACACCACCACCTGGTTGAAGCTGCGCTCGTGCTCGGCCAGCGCCGTTTTCTCAATTAAATCGGCCACCGCGTCGATGTAGTACGGCTCTTCGCCTTGCAAAAAATACACGGGCTGAAACTGCCGTTGCTGCAGCTGCTTGAGGATGGCGTCGGCTTCGAGTATCAAGGGGGGAACGGCTGAATGGGTGAATGAGTGAATGGATAGAGGGGCCATTCTTCCGGGCTGGCAAAGGTAAAGCCACCTAGTACCTTTGCGGACGAGGGCGCAACCGCGCAACGCCGCATTGGAAATATGCCCCGAAGCACGCCACGTTACTCATTTACTCATTTACGCATTTACCCCTTGGATTTCATTCCTGAACTAACCTGGCGCGGCATGTACCACGACGCCATGCCCGGCACCGCCGAGCACCTGGCCACGAATGCCCCCATCACCGGCTACATCGGCTTCGACCCCACGGCGGCCTCGCTGCACATCGGCAACCTGGCCACCATCATGCTGCTGGTGCACCTGCAGCGCGCCGGCCACCGCCCCGTGGCCCTGGTGGGCGGCGCCACCGGCATGATTGGCGACCCCAGCGGCAAATCGGCCGAGCGCAACCTGCTCGACGAAGAAACCCTGCGCCGCAACCAAGCCGGCATCCGGGCCCAGCTGGAGAAGTTTCTGGATTTCTCCGAAGGCCCCACCGGCGCGCTGGTCGTGAACAACTACGACTGGTTCAAGGACTTCGGCTTTCTACAGTTTCTGCGCGAGGTGGGCAAACACCTCACCGTGAATTATATGATGGCCAAGGACTCGGTGAAGCGCCGCATTGGCGGCGGCGAGGACGGCGACAGCGGCGGCATCAGCTACACCGAGTTCAGCTACCAGCTGCTGCAGGGCTACGACTTCGTGCACCTCAACAAAACCCTCGGCGTGACCCTGCAAATGGGCGCCAGCGACCAGTGGGGCAACATCACCACCGGCACCGAGCTCATTCGCCGCATGGCCAACGCTGAAGGCACCGAAGCCAAGGCCTATGCCCTCACCGGCCAGCTCATCACCAAAGCCGACGGGACCAAGTACGGCAAGTCTGAAACCGGTACCGTGTGGCTCGACCCCGCCCTCACCACGCCCTACCACTTCTACCAGTTTTTCCTGCGCGCCGAAGACGCCGACGCCCCGCGCCTCATTCGCGTGTTCACGCTGCTGAGCCAAGCGGAAATCGAGGCCCTCGAAGCCGAGCACGCCCAAAACCCCGGCCTCAAAACCCTGCAGAAAGCCCTGGCCAAGGACGTCACCATTCGGGTGCACTCCGAAGCTGCCTACGAGGCCGCCGTGGCCGCGTCCGAGGTGCTGTTTGGCAAAGGCGGCGACCTGAGCACCCTGGCCGAAGCCACGCTGCTCGACGCCTTTGCCGGCCTGCCGCACCTGCGCGTGCCCCGCGCCGCCACCGCCGACCTCAACGTGGCCGTGCTCCTGAGCGACGCCACCGAGAAGCAGATTTTGCCCTCGCGCGGCGAAGCCCGCAAGCTCATCCAGTCCAACGGTCTGAGCGTGAACGGCGCCAAGCTCACCTCGCCCGAAACCCCGGTCCCCGACCTGGCCCCGCTGCACGGCAAGTACCTGGTGGTAAAAAAGGGCAAGAAGGACTACTTCCTGGTAGAATTGGTGTAAACAAGTCGCGCGTCAGGCGGGCACCGCCCATGCCCGACGCACCCAGGCACCACAAAAAAAGGCCCCGCCAGTTGGCGGGGCCTTTTTCGTCATCTACAACATTCGCCGAATCCGGCGAATCCGTGATTACTTTTTCTTGGCAGGAGCAGCTTTCTTGGCAGCAGCAGGAGCAGCCTTCTTGGCGGCGGGAGCGGCCTTCTTGGCACCACCGGCAGCAGGAGCCTTAGCGGCACCGGCAGCGGCGTTCTTGGTGTTCTGCACCTCGGTGCGGAACGCCTGAGCCATCGTCTTCAGCTCCTGCATGCCTTTGCGCACGCGGGTGCCGGCGGCAGCGTTCTGCTTGTCATAGAATTTCGAGAAATCGTCTTCCAGCGACATTACGAGGTCCTTCAATTTACCAAAGTTGTTCATTGGGGTTTGGGGTTTGGGGGTGAAAAATGAGCGTATTAAGCGGTTAAGCCGGCCCTAATATACAGGGATTTCAAATGCAAGCAAGTTTTTCACTTTTTTTTCAAAACCCTCTTCCCGGCTTTCAGAGGCCGATTTTCGGAAAAAAAACCTTGATTCCAGCAAGTAGCGCTAAACCCCTTAGCTTAGAATAGTTCAAAAACAAAAGCGCCGACTTCCCTCTCGGGAAGCCGGCGCCATGTGCCTTGGCGGGCCGTTTTAGGCGGTTTGCGTGGCCGCGGGGGCTTTGCTGTAAAGACCCTTATCGAGCTTGGTCGCCACGGCCTCAAACGCCGCAATCGTTTCTTGTACGTCCTCCAACGTGTGCACCGCCGTGGGGATAAGGCGGAGCATAATCACGCCCTTGGGCACCACCGGATACACCACGATGGAGCAGAAAATGCCGTGATTCTCGCGTAAATCGAAGGTTAGGGCCGTAGCGTCGGGAATTTCGCCGTTCAGGAACACGGGCGTCACCGGCGACTCGGTGGTGCCGATGTTGAAGCCTTTTTCCTTCAGGCCGCTTTGCAGGGCGCGCACCACGGTCCAGAGGTTTTCGCGGTATTCGGGGTGGTTGCGAATCAGCTCCAGGCGCTTCAGGGCACCAATTACGAGGGGCATGGGCAGCGATTTGGCGAAAATCTGGCTGCGCATATTGTAACGCAAATATTCAATAACGCTTTCCGGCCCGGCCACGAACGCGCCGATGCTGGCCATGCTCTTGGCGAAGGTGTAAAAAATTAGGTCTACGCCCTCTACGCAGCCCAAATGTTCGGCCGTTCCGGCGCCCGTGGGGCCCAGCGTGCCAAAACCATGAGCATCGTCGACGAAGATGCGGAAGTCGTACTTTTTCTTCAGCTCCACGATTTCGCGCAGCTTGCCCAGGTTGCCCGACATGCCGAACATGCCCTCCGTAATCACGAGGATGCCGCCGCCGGTTTCGTCGGTGAGGCGCTTGGCGCGCTCCAGCTGCTTTTCGAGGTTGGCGATGTCGTTATGAGGAAACACGAAGCGCTTGCCTTGGTGCAGGCGCACGCCGTCGATGATGCAGGCGTGCGACTCGGCGTCGTACACAATGGCGTCGTGGCGGCTCACCAGCGCGTCGATGATGCTCACCACGCCCTGGTAGCCGAAGTTGAGCAGCAGGGCGCTGGGCTTGTGCACGAAATCGGCCAGCTCGTTCTCCAGCTGCTCGTGCAGGGTCGAGTTGCCGCTCATGATGCGCGCGCCCATGGGATAGGCCATGCCGTAATCGGTGGCACCTTCGCGGTCGGCCTGGCGCACTTCGGGGTGGTTGGCGAGGCCCAGGTAGTTGTTGAGGCTCCAGGTCAGCACTTCTTTGCCCCGGAACATCATGCGCGGCTTGATTTCGCCTTCGAGCTTGGGGAACGTGAAATAGCCGTGGGCGTAGTGCGAGTGCGAGCCGAGCGGGCCGCGGTTCGCCGAAATCCGGTCGAAAATATCCACTGAAAAAACGGTATGGAGGTGAAGTAAAGGGCGGTAAGCAGGTGAAATGGTCAATTTTCAAAAACCCAATACCTGCCTAATCACAAAGGTAACCCCGGGCCGCCGTTGTACATAATTTGGGCTTAATAACGGTTTGGCAGGGCCGATGTTTGAGGAGGGCGCGCGCTTAGCCCGTTTCTTTGCGCCAGACTTTAGCGAAACGGCGCAAATCCGGCCCTCGGGCGTCGCTCCCCTTTGCCCGACGGCCTGATACGCTCACCATTCTCCGCCCCACTCCCACCCATGAAAAAAATATCCAAGCTGCTCGTCGCCAACCGCGGCGAAATCGCCCTGCGCGTGCTGCGCTCGGCCAAAGAAATGGGCATTGCCACCGTGGCCATCTACTCCGAAGCCGACCGCAACGCCCTGCACGTGCGCTACGCCGACGAGGCCGTGTGCGTGGGCCCGCCCGCCTCAAAAGACAGCTACCTGCGCGGCGACAAAATTCTTGAGGTGTGCCGCGCGCTGGGCGTCGACGCCATTCACCCCGGCTACGGCTTCCTGAGCGAGAATGCCGGCTTCGCGCGCATGGTGCGCGAGGCCGGGCTGATTTTCGTGGGCCCCAGCCCCGAGGCCATGGAAATCATGGGCGACAAGCTCTCGGCCAAGCAGGCCGTGCAAGCCTACAACATTCCGCTGGTGCCGGGCACGGCCGAGGCCATTTCCGACGTGGCGGCGGCCAAGCAGATTGCCGAGGAAGTGGGCTTTCCCATCCTGATTAAAGCCTCGGCCGGCGGCGGCGGCAAGGGCATGCGCATCGTGAACGGGGCCAACGAGTTTGAGGAGCAGATGCAGCTGGCCATCAACGAGGCCGTGTCGGCGTTTGGTGATGGGGCGGTGTTCATTGAGAAGTTCGTGACCGGGCCGCGCCACATCGAGATTCAGGTGCTGGGCGACGAGCACGGCAACATTGTGCACCTCTTCGAGCGCGAGTGCAGCATTCAGCGCCGCCACCAGAAGGTGATTGAGGAAGCGCCCTCGTCGGTGCTCACGCCCGAGCTACGCGCCGAAATGGGCCGCTGCGCCGTCGACGTGGCCCGTGCCTGCAACTACGCCGGGGCTGGCACGGTGGAGTTCCTGCTCGACGACAAACGCAATTTCTACTTCCTGGAGATGAACACCCGCCTGCAGGTGGAGCACCCCGTGACGGAGCAAATCACCGGCCTCGACCTGGTGAAGGAGCAAATCCGCGTGGCGGAGGGCTACCCCTTGCCTTTCGCACAAGAAGACCTCACCATCACCGGCCACGCCCTGGAGCTGCGCGTGTACGCCGAAGACCCGCAAAACAACTTCCTGCCCGACATCGGCACCCTGAGCACCTACGTGCGCCCCCAGGGCCCCGGCGTGCGCGTCGACGACGGTTTTGAGCAGGGCATGGACATTCCGATTTATTACGACCCGATGATTGCCAAGCTGGTCACCTTTGGGGCCGACCGCGCCGAGGCCATTGCCCGCATGCTGCGCGCCATCGAGGAGTATCAAATTACGGGCATTGAAACCACGCTGGCCTTTGGTACCTACGTGCTGACGCACCCTGCCTTCGTGAGCGGCGATTTCGACACCAACTTCATCAAGGACCATTTCACGCCCACCACCCTCGCCCCCGCCGCGCCGGACGAGGCCACGGCCCGGGTTGCCGCCGCGCTCGGTGCCATGCTGCTGGAAACCAAGAAGCCCAAAGCGGCTGCAGCGACTGGTGAAACTACTGGCGCGGAAGCTTCGGGCTGGCGGCGGAATCGGCTGGGGGTGCGGTAGGCCTTGCCGTTATTCTATAAAGCGAAAAGCCCGGCATAAAGCCGGGCTTTTTTATGGGCAATGCATTTATAGTAAACCGTTCTCCTTTAGGGTTGCCAAGAGCGGGCGCGTAAATCAGACGATGCCCACTAGCCCTCTTTAATCCGCGGGTCAAACGCAAAATCTTCCCACCCCACAATCTTCACCTGCCCGAAATCTGGGTGGCGGGTGTTGAGCACGTAGTTGTGCTCGTGGGCAATGATGGACGAGGGCACGCGCAGCACGGCCGCCGTTTGGCGGCGGTACCAATCATCACCCAAAGGCTGGCAGCGGGCGTAGTGGCGCGGCAGCTGCCACTCATCGGGCATCTGGGCCAGCGTCAGCTCCTCGATGGGCAGCGCGTCGGGCACCTCGATGCGGATGACTTTGAAGAGGCTGTTGAGGCCTTCGCCGCTGCGGTGCACCACGTTTTCGAGGCAGGCCAGGGCGCGGCTGCCGGCGGTGTAGATGACCAGCTGGCCGCGCAGGTTCCAGCGGCCGGGGTTGCCGGAGGCCACGAGCTCACCGGCGTACTTGGCCAGGCAGATGCGGTAGATTTCCACTCTACGCCAAGTCGCCGTGGGCAATGCGGTCGACTTCGTCGGCCACCAAGTCGATGCCGCCACTGGTTTCGAGCAGGGCCAGCGGCGGCTGGTTGTCGAGGCCGTAGGCGGGCTTGTCGAGCCAGCGGCGGAAGGCCGGCAGCGCGCCGAACACTTCTTCGCCCTGGCGGGCGAGGGCCAGCAGTTTGAGAACTTGCTCGCTGGCGGCGGGGCCGAGGCGTTTTTTGCCCTCGCGGTAGGCGCGCAGGGTTTTGGTGGTGGTATGCAGGAGGGCAGCCAGTTCGTCGGCGCTGAGCTTGAGCAGGGCGGCCACGTCGAAGGCGATTTTGGCCGGCACACCGGTGCGGGCTTCCATCACGAGGGCAAAGGAATCGGCAACGGTGGCTTGCAGGCCGCGCAGGGCAGGCGAATACACGGCGGCGGGCGGGGTGGCAGTGGCGGTCATGAGTGCAGAATTTATTCTTTCTCAAAGATGGGAAATATTTCCGTAGCAACGGGA
Organism: Hymenobacter miniatus; assembly: GCF_016427455.1. Classification (NCBI taxonomy): domain Bacteria; kingdom Pseudomonadati; phylum Bacteroidota; class Cytophagia; order Cytophagales; family Hymenobacteraceae; genus Hymenobacter; species Hymenobacter miniatus. The sequence goes on along the minus strand of NZ_JAELXR010000015.1, from coordinate 46,543 downwards.
AATATTTCCTTTTCGTTTCCTCAAGTAGGTGCGCGCGATGCAGATGGCGGGTGGTCCAACCTGCCATTGTGTGCTTGCGTTAGCCTATTCCACTGCTACTACTCCCCTTTCTATCCTGGGCGGGTGGTAGTGTTTGAACAACACTTTACCCAACCGGTGCCGGAGCTGCCATGAGCGACGGGTTGGCACCGCGCGATGCGCTTGCTGTACGCATGCAGGCTCCGTCGCTTCAACTAGTTTAGTTTATTGCCCCATGCCCACTATCATTACCCGCATCTGGCACGGAGTTACTCTGGCCCAGCATGCCGAGACGTACCTGCACTACCTGAAAAATTCGGGCATTGCCGACTATCAGCGCACCCCGGGCAACCTGGGCGTGCAGGTGCTGCGGCGATTGGAAAACGACCGGTGCCACTTCTGGACCGTCAGCCGCTGGGACAGCTACGAGAGCATCAAGGGCTTTGCCGGCGAGCAGTACGAGCAGGCCCGCTACTATCCGGAGGATGCCCAGTACCTGCTCGAATTCGAGCCCACCGTGCTGCACTGCGAAACCTTCGAGTTCGAGCGCTAATCCCCAGCGCCCTCGTCGGTGTTGCCTCCTGGTGGGCCGGCGCTGCGTATACCGACTGTACTTCCGACGTCATTCACCTATGGTTTTCCAGAAACAGCTGCGGCTGCCGGCCATGCGGCGGGGCTTCCACCTCATCACCGAGCACGTGCTGCGGGAACTGCCCGAACTGGCGCAGGTGCGGGCCGGTCTGTTGCAGGTTTTCATCCAACACACGTCGGCCAGCTTGTGCCTCAACGAGAACGCTGACCCCACGGTGCGCCACGATTTCGAGCAGTTTTTCAACCGTGCGGCGCCCGAGAATGCCCCCTACTTCCACCATACTTCCGAAGGCCCCGACGACATGCCCGCCCACCTAAAAGCCGCGCTGCTGGGCAGCAGCGTGAGCATTCCGGTCGCGAACGGGCGGCTGGCGCTGGGCACCTGGCAGGGCATTTACCTGGGCGAACACCGCGACCACGGCGGCCGCCGCTCACTGGTGCTCACGCTGCTGGGCGCGTGAGGCGGCCCCAGCTGATTCCTTACCGAACGGGAAACATCTTTTCGTCGACCTCGGTCCCCTGGCCCGCCACCCGGCACCAGCCCGCGGCCTTCTTCACGTACACCTCCAGCCGGCGCACTTTGAGGGCCAGGTCGCGCCCATCCACGTTCAGCTGCACATCGGCCAGCCAGTTGACCACGGCCGAAGTACCGCCGTAAACGCGAATGATTTCGGTGCCGGGCACGGGCTTGACGGACTTAAAAATCAGCTTTTCCTTAGTCTGCACGGCTTTGTGTTCCTGGGCCGAAAAGGAGATATCGCCTTTGGCGCCCACCATGATGATGTCGGTGCAGGCGGCCGGGCCGTTGGCTGCGCCGGGGCTGTGCAGCAGCGCCTTTATCTCGCGCCGCTCTTTGGCGTAGCTCACGGTGTCTAGCTGGGCGAAGGCGCGGGTGGTGGCCAGTAGGGAGAGGATGATTAGGCTGGTGGTTTTCATGGTAGCCGCGTTGGTAGTGGGCCAAAAGTACCGGGTGCTGGGGCCGGGAAATAGTATGAAAACGACATCTTTCGCGGGGCATTTACCGCGGGGCCAGCCGCGCCATTAAATACGCAGGTCGTCCTGAATTTTCAGGGGCGACCGCAGCGCTTCCAGCGCCAGGAGCTTGGGCGTGGTGGCGGTGAACTCCTTAAAATCGCGGATTAAGTGCATTTGGTCATAGTAGCCGCTGAGGTGGCTAATGGCGGTCCAGCTGGCCTGGGGCTGATTTACTTTTAGGCGGTAGGCCCTGGAGAAGCGCACCAGACGGGCGAAGAACTTGGGCGAGTAGCCGAGCACGTCCTGGGATTTGCGTTCCAGCTGCCGGGTGCTGAGGCAGGCGAGCGCCGCAATTTCATCGATGGTATAGGCAACCGGCCCGTGCAGCAGTTGGAGGGCCTGCTCGAACGGGCTGGCGGCGGCGGGGCTGACGTTGCGCAGCAGGTAGGCCTCCACAATGTTTTTCAGGGCCAAGGGCTGGGTGGCGGCTTGGAGCTTTTCGCAGACTTCGCGCATCTCCCGGCCGAGCAGGTCGGCCCCGTTGAGGGGCACATTGAGCAGCTCGTGCAGAGGAATGCGCAGGAGGCGAAACAAGCCGCCGGGCCGGAAGGCCACCGACACGAACCGGTGCCGGGTGCCCAGCGCTAAGTCGACTTTGGTGGTTTGGGGCCCCACGATGGTGCAGGCCGGCAGGTCGTGAAACGCTTGCTGCCCCTGCCGGCTGCGGGTGGCGTCGGCGGGGTAAAAGTTGAGGCAGTTTTGGGGCGTAGGCGGAAACGGGGCCAGGCGGCTATGGGCGGGGCCATCGAGCCGAACATCCACCACCATGATGTGGCTCACGAACGGCTGCAAGCTGCGCTGCACTTGGAAGTATTCCGGCTTCATGGGCTCCGGCTTAGGGTGGAATGAGCGCAGCGTTCGCGCTTTTCTACCCCAAGCTAAGCAGCAGGAAGCATTTGGCCGGCGCCGGCACCGCCCAGGCAGGCCACGGCGGGAAGCTGAACGCAGCTGCGAGGCGATAGGCGTAGCCTCTTGAATTACCGATTCGCTTTCTCCCGAAGATTCTACGTTGGCTATTTTTAATTGTCAATACCGTTTTGCCACCAGCATGCTTCACCCCCTCCGCGCCTACCTCCAACGCTTCGTTCCCAGCCTTAGCGATGCCGAATGGGCTCCGCTGGCGGCAGCCTTGAAGCCGTGCCACTTGGTGCGGGGGGCGCACTTCGTGGAGGCCGGGCAGCGGCGGTCCGAGCTGGCCCTGCTGCTGCACGGGGCCTGCCGCCTCTACTACCCGCGGCCCGATGGCGAGGAGCGCACCACCTACTTCTTCTTCGAAAACCACCTGCTGGGCGACTACCCCGGCTGCCTGACCGGGCAGCCAAGCCAGCTAAGCATTCAGGCGCTGACGGACTGCGAGTTGGTGGTATTCGACTACGCGGTGTTGCGGCGGCTCTACGATGAGTGGCCGGTGTACGAGCGGTTTGGCCGGCTCGTGGCCGAGTACCACCTGCTGGGCACCGATGCCCGGCTCGTTGAGCAGCTGCTCCTCTCGCCCGAAGAGCGGTACCTAGCCCTGCTGCGCAGCGGCAAAACGAAGATTCTGGAGCGTATTCCGCAGCACCTGGTGGCCAACTACCTGGGCATAACACCGGTATCGCTGAGCCGCATCCGGGCGCGGGTGACGCGGGGAACCAGCAGGAAGTAGTGAAAAAGCGGTGAAATGCGCGTGGCGGGAATGACGGCTTTTTTGTCCGGATAGTTTAAGACCATTCTGCATTTCTTAGCTTTTGTTAACGAGAATGGGCACGGGGCCGTCGGAATTTTGGGTCATCATTCACCCAACCCTTTTGCCCCATGAAAAACCTGCTGAAAACCGAAGAACTGGCCGAAATGCTGCTGGCCGCGGTGGTATTTATTCAGCTGCCGTATGCTTGGTGGGTGCTGCCCGCCACGTTTCTGCTGCCCGACCTGAGCATGCTGGGCTACCTAGCGGGGCCCCGGGTCGGCACTGCCACCTACAATTTATTTCACCACAAGGCGCTGGCCGTAGCGGTGGGCTTGGCCGGTTGGGCGCTGGGGCTGCCGCTGCTGCTCCTGGCAGGCACCGTGCTGTTCTTCCACAGTGCCTTCGACCGGGTGCTGGGCTACGGCCTGAAGTACGTCACCGGCTTTAAAGATACTCACCTTGGGCAGATTGGGCGGGCGTAGTTTCGCGCTAATACGACGGAAAACGCTCACCAACCTGCTGACAGGGTCCTGCTTTTAGCAGCTTCCTCTACCTCGCATATGCCCGCTCTCCCTCCACCTGCCGCACCAGAAACATGGCGGCCAGGGTACCGAGCAGGGCGTGGATTTTCTTCACGCCGCCGCGCTGAAAGCGGGCCTGTGCTTGGTATGAACGAGCAACCACCTGCGGCGCGAGCACGAACTGCGCAAAGCGTAGTAGAGATAGTTCCTTCGGGCATACTCTTCGCGTATACCTTCCGTTCGCCTCCCCAACCCAAGGCTCCGCTTATGAATCAGCCACCCAAGGATTACAGCACCATCAGCCCCTCCGCCAAGTCGCTGCTGCTACTGAAGGGCTACACCAACATCCCGTATGCCAAAGAAACGGCGGCGCTCATGCCGGGCGCCGAAGTGTTCGACCTGGACTTTGGGGCAAAAGACCTGTGGTTCTGGCTGCGGGTCATGCATTTTGAGCTGCGCTACTGGAGCATCGACCAGCTGTTGCAGCTGGCCGGCCATAAAAATATCCTGGAGCTGTCGTCCGGCTATTCCTTCCGCGGACTGGCCCGTTGCGCCAACGACCGCAGCATTCACTACATCGACACCGACCTACCGGAAGTAATTGCCACCAAGCGCGACCTGCTGACCCAGCTGCAACTGGACCAAAACCCGGACCCAAACTTCGAGTTACTGCCCCTGAATGCGTTGGAGGCGCCGGCCTTCGACCGCGCAGTCCAACGGTTTGGCACCGGGCCGCTCAGCATTGTCAACGAAGGCTTGCTGATGTACCTGGGCCTCGAAGAAAAAGTGCGCCTGTGCCGGACCATCCACGCCATCCTGAAGCAGCGGGGCGGCTGCTGGATAACGGCCGACGTGTACGTAAAACGAACTGCCGAAATGCAGATAGAACTGCCCCAAAGCGCTGGCGAGCGTCGCTTTTTCGAGCAGCACCACATCGAAGAAAACAAGTTTGATAGCTACGATGCCGCCCGGGCCTTCTTTGCGGAGCAGGGCTTTGAGGTAGCGGCCGAAGCAGTGCCGGATTATCAGCGCCTGGCGGTGCTGCCCCAACTGCTGCAGTCATTGCCCGAAGAAGCGCGCAACCGCCAGGAACCGCCCCCCAAAGTGCAAGCCACGTGGATGCTGCGGGCGGTATAACCGCCTCACGCCCCAAACCGACTCCCCGTGTCGTTGCCTCCGTGTGCTTATAACAAATCCCCTACCTCGCGCACGCCCACCGGCCGTGCGGTGGTGAAGCCCTCGCCAAACTCCACCCCGATGATGTGACCAAACTCCCGCGCCCGCGCTTCCATAAAGCGGCCAAAAGCCTGGCTGGAAAGATAGGTTTGCGGCGCATCCAAGTCGGGGTTAAAGAATTGGGTTTTGAATGCTTGGATGGCGGCCCACTTCTTTTCCCAGTGCGGCGTGATATCGACCACAAATGCCGGCGGCAGCTGCCGGTCCTGAATGTAGTGGTACACGTTTTTGGGACGCCAGGCCTCCTGGGGCTGGCCGTCATCGCCCAGGGTTTCAATCATGCGCAGGCCGGCCAGAAAGCAAGCATCAATGGCCAGCTGGGCGGCGCGGCCGTGGTCGGGATGGCGGTCCGAGACGGCGTTGGCCAGCACTACCTCGGGCTGGTAGCGGCGAATGGCGGCAATAAGCGGCAATTGGTGCTCCCGGTCGTTGCGGAAGAAACCATCGGGCAGCCCCAGGTTTTCCCGAATATCAATGCCCAGAATCTTATTGGAAGCGGCGGCCTCCTCGGCGCGGGTGGCCGGGGTGCCGCGCGTGCCCAGCTCGCCCCGGGTGAAGTCAACGATGCCCACCTTTTTGCCAGCCGCCATGCCGGCCAGCAGGGTACCGGTGCAAGACATTTCCACATCATCGGGGTGGGCACCCAAGGCCAGAATATCGAGTTTCATTCAGTTGGAGGTTGAAAGTTGTCCGTTGCCAAACGCAGTCGAAGCCAAACGGCCGACCAACCGACCACGAATTCTTACTTAATCCGCAGCTTTTTGCCCGGTTGCAAGGTTTTCACGCCAGGGTTCAGCTTGCGCAGGGTGCTGACGCGCACGCCGTAGCGTTCGGCCACTTCCGAGAGCGTGTCGCCCGAACGCACTTTGTGCGTCACCGTCTGGCGGGCCCGCGTAGGCTGGCCGCTGCTGCGGCTGCCACTGCTGCGGTGCCCCAGCGCCCGGCTATAATAATTGAAGAGCTGCGAAGTGATGGTGAAATTGTCTTTCCGCAGCTTGTAGCCGGGGAAATCGTACATCAGCACCGGGTTGATGGGGTTGCCTTGGTAACGCACCTCAAAATGCAGGTGCGAGCCCGTGCTGCGCCCCGTGCTGCCGCCGTAGCCGATGAGCTGGCCGGCTTTCACGAAGGTGCCCACCGTCACGAGGGATTTACTGAGGTGGCCGTACACGGTTTCGAGGCCGTTGTAGTGCCGCACCAGAATGTAGTTGCCGTAGCCGCCGCCGTCCCAGGCCTGAATGCGCACCACGCCGTCGAACACGGATTTCACCGAGTCGCCGGTTTCCAGGTCCAGGTCCATGCCGTAGTGCCAGCGGTAGCCCCGGAAGGCAAAGCCCGACGTGATGGGCGTGGTCACTAGGGGCATTTTGGCGTAGCGCTGCCGCGGCGGGTCGGTGAGGCGCAGCTTCAGCGAGTCGCGGTAGCTGCGGCCGTCCACGCGGTAAGGGTTCACCCGGTGCGTGTCCCAAATGGAGTAGTAGCCCGCCACCTTTACCCACGACGAGTCGATAAGCACTTCTTCCGACATCTCCACGATTTCCGTGCCGCCGTCGTTCAGCGTCGTGGTGTCTTCACTCACAATGCTGAGCTTCTTGGCCGGGTTGAAGTAAATGGACTTCGCGGCGTCGGAATTCTCGTCGGGAATTTCCTCGGTTTCGATGACCGTGGTCGTATCGGGCCGCACGTAGCGCATCTTGGGCGTCTTGATGCGGAAAAAGTCGGACCGGCCCGACGTGTTGCCGGCCTTGGCCTTGGTGCGCGGCGGCTTGCGGCGCTGTGCCTGCGCCGGGGTTAGCCCGGCCAGGCACAACAGCAGGCCCAGCACCAGCAGCGCCGGGCGCCAGTAAGTTGTTTTCAGGAAAGTCAAAAGCGAACAGAAAAAGGCTTCCGGCGCAACCGTGAAGCCGTGCGCCGGAGTGCCGTTTGGTCTAAACAAAGCGTGTTAGAAAAAACGAACCACAAAGCTCGTCTTTTCTAACACGCCTTCACTAACTCAACAAGGCAAATTTTAGTGTATGCCCACGGCCGTCAGGTAGCGCTCGGCGTCGAGGGCCGCCATGCAACCCGAACCGGCAGCCGTCACGGCCTGGCGGTAAGTGTAGTCCTGCACGTCGCCGCAGGCAAATACGCCGTCCACGTTGGTCTTGCTCGTGCCCGGAATGGTTTTCAGGTAGCCTTGCTCGTCGTGGTGCAGGTAGGGCTGAAAAATCTTAGAATTCGGCTCGTGGCCGATGGCCACAAAGAAGCCGGTCAGGGGAATTTCCTTGGTTTCGTGGGTCAGCAGGTTTTTCACCCGCACGCCTTCCACCGAGTGCTCGCCCAGAATCTCATCCGTCACCGTGTTGAACAGCACCTCAATCTTGGGGTTATCCAGCACGCGCTTCTGCATGATTTTCGAGGCCTTCATCTCGCCCTTGCGCACTATCATGGTCACTTTGCTGGCAAGGTTGGCCAGGTAAGTGGCTTCTTCGGCCGCCGTGTCGCCGGCGCCCACAATGGCCACCTCCTGCCCGCGGTAGAAGAAGCCGTCGCACACGGCGCAGGCCGACACGCCCGAGCCGTTCAGTTTGGCCTCCGACGGTATGCCCAGCCATTTGGCCGAGGCGCCGGTGGCAATAATCACGGCGTCGGCCGTCAACTCGGTGGTTTCATCAATGGTCACGCGACGCGGCGTCACCGAGAAATCAACCGCCGTGGCAATGCCGTAGCGGATGTCGGTACCGAAGCGGGCGGCCTGCTTTTTGAGGTCTTCCATCATCTCGGGGCCCATGATGCCATCGGGATAGCCGGGGAAGTTCTCCACGTCATTCGTGATGGTGAGCTGGCCACCGGGTTGCAGGCCCATGTACATTACGGGCGCCATGTTGGCGCGGGCGGCGTAAATAGCGGCAGTATAACCAGCCGGACCGGAGCCGATAATCAGGCACTTGATGTGTTCCATACGGGAGCGCAGGCTTCCGCTTGCGCATATTAAAGTCGATGTGAAAGGCACCCGCGAAAGCAAGTGCTACAAAAAACCCCAACCTTACAGCCGGGGTTTTTCAACAACAAAACTACGCAGAAGTTAGCCCAGGTACGGCTTCAGCGCTTTCGAGCGCGAGGTGTGGCGCAGGCGGCGAATGGCTTTCTCCTTAATTTGGCGCACCCGCTCACGGGTCAGGTTAAACTTCTCGCCGATTTCTTCCAGCGTGAGGGCGGCTTCGCCGTTCAGGCCGAAATACAGCGTAATCACGTCGGCTTCGCGCTTGGTGAGCGTGCTCAGGGCGCGCTGCACTTCCTTGCGGAGCGAGTCGTTCATCAGGGCCATGTCCGGCGACTCTTCGTCTTCGTTTTCGAGCACGTCGAGCAAGCGGTTTTCTTCGCCCTGCACAAACGGCGCATCCACCGACACGTGGCGACCCGAAATCTTCAGCGTATCCACCACTTCCGAAGTGGTCAGTTCCAGTACCTCGGCAATTTCCTCCGGCGACGGCTCGCGCTCGAACTTCTGCTCCAGTTCCGAGAAGGATTTGCTGATTTTGTTCAGCGAGCCCACGCGGTTCAGGGGCAGGCGCACGATGCGGCTCTGCTCGGCCAGGGCCTGCAGGATGGACTGGCGAATCCACCACACGGCGTACGAAATGAACTTAAAACCGCGGGTTTCGTCAAAGCGCTTGGCGGCTTTGATGAGGCCGAGGTTGCCCTCGTTGATGAGGTCACCAAGGCTCAGGCCCTGGTTCTGGTATTGTTTAGCCACCGACACCACGAAGCGCAGGTTGGCCTTGGTTAGTTTTTCTAATGCTTGTTGGTCCCCGTCGCGGATACGCTGCGCGAGCGTTACCTCCTCGTCGGGCGTGAGCAAATCAACCTTGCCAATCTCCTGGAGGTACTTGTCCAGCGACTGGCTTTCGCGGTTGGTAATCTGCTTACTAATTTTTAGCTGTCTCATGGGACTAGGTAAGAACGATATCTGATGGGGTTATACGTAAGAAAAAGCCGCCCGGCCAGTCCCTAAGTCAGAGGAAGCCAACAGACTCCCCCTGACATTAGTTCGGCGCCCAAGCGTCTGGCTAGGCTTTCGCCTCGCCGTTGCTGGCGGCCGCGGCCTCCGGCTTCGGCAGCAACACCTTGCGCGAGAGCCGGTATTTGCCCGTTTTCTTGTCGATTTCCACCAGCTTCACGTCGATGTCCTGGCCCACTTCCAACAGGCCTTCCAGCGTCTGAATCCGCTCGTGCGTCACTTCCGAAATGTGCAGCAGGCCGTCTTTGCCCGGCATAATCTCCACAAAAGCGCCGTAGGGCTGAATGCTGCGCACTTTGCCTTTGTACACCTCGCCCACTTCGGGCTGGGCCGCGATGGCGCGGATGCGGTCGATGGCGCCCTGCATGTCCTCCTGGTTGGAGGCGTAGATGCTCACGTGGCCCTTCTCGTCCTTCTCCTCGATAATCACCGTGGCGTTGGTGTCCTTCTGAATCTGCTGAATCACCTTACCGCCCGGCCCGATTACGGCACCGATGAACTCTTTGTCGATGAGCATCTTGTGCGAGCGCGGGGTGTGAGGCTTCAGCTCCGGCGCGGGGGCCGAAATAGTCTTGGCCATCTCGCCCAGAATGTGCAGGCGGCCCTCCCGCGCCTGGTGCAAGGCGGCGGTCAGAATCTCGTTGCTCAAACCCTGAATTTTGATGTCCATCTGGCAGGCGCAAATGCCCTTTTCCGTACCGGTCACTTTGAAGTCCATGTCGCCAAGGTGGTCCTCGTCGCCGAGAATGTCGCTCAGCACGGCGTATTCACCGGTTTCCTTGTCCTGCACCAGGCCCATGGCAATGCCGGCCACGGCGGCGCGAACCTTCACACCGGCGTCCATCAGCGCCAGCGAGCCGGCGCACACCGTGGCCATCGAGCTCGAGCCGTTCGACTCCAGGATGTCCGACACGATGCGGATGGTGTAGGGGTTTTCCTCTTCCGAGGGCAGCACTTGCTTCAGCGAGCGCATGGCCAGGTTGCCGTGGCCGATTTCGCGGCGGCCGGCGCCGCGGTTGGGCTTCACCTCGCCGGTCGAGTAACCGGGGAAGTTGTAGTGCAGCATGAATTTCGAGAAGCCCTTGGTCAGCGGCTGGTCGATGATTTGCTCGTCGAGCTTGGTGCCCAGCGTGGCCGTGGTCAGGCTTTGGGTTTCGCCGCGGGTGAAGATGGCCGAGCCGTGCGCGCCGGGCAGGTAGTTGATTTCCGACCAGATGGGGCGGATTTCGGTAAGCTGGCGGCCGTCGAGGCGCACCCGCTCCTTCACCATCATGTCGCGAATGGCTTTCTTCTCAGCCGAGCCGTAGTAGCGGCTGAACATCTTCATGTCCAGTTCGGGTTGCTCCGCAACCAGCTGCTCCAGGAAAGCCTTTTTCACCAGCGAGAAACCTTCCTTGCGGCCGGCTTTGCTGGTGTTGCCGCTGCGGGCCACGTCGTAGGCGCCCTGGTAGATGGCGTCGTGAATGCGCTTTTTCAGCTCTTCGTTCTCCTCGTACTTGGGGTACTCGCGGGTGGGCGAGTCGGCGGTGCGGCCCACGGCCGCCGCCAAATCAAGCTGCAGCTGCACTTGGGCCTTGATGGCCTCGTGGGCGAAAGCAATGGCCGCGACCATTTCTTCCTCGCTCACTTCGTGCATCTCGCCTTCCACCATGGCCACCGAGTCGCCGGTGGCGCCCACGATGAGGTCCATGTCGGCGCGGGCCAGGTCCGAAGTCTTGGGGTTAATCTGGAACTGGCCGTCGATGCGGGCCACGCGCACTTCCGAAATCGGTCCGGCAAACGGAATGTCCGAGATGGCCAGGGCAGCCGAAGCAGCCAGGGCGGCCAGGGCATCGGGCTGCACTTCTTTGTCGGCCGAGATGAGGTTAATCATCACCTGCACCTCGTAGTGGTAGTCTTTGGGGAACATCGGCCGCAGGATGCGGTCGACGAGGCGGCAAATCAGGATTTCGTAGTCGCTCAGGCGGCCTTCGCGGCGCTGAAACGAGCCGGGAATCTTGCCGGCCGAGCCGAATTTTTCTTGGTAGTCCACCGACAGCGGCAGGAAGTCAACGCCTTCGCGCTGGCTGGGGGCCGACACCACCGTGGCCAGCAGCATGGTGTCGCCGAGGCGCACCACTACGGCGCCGTCGGCGAATTTGGCCAGCCGGCCGGTTTCGATGGAGATGACGCGGCCGTCGGGCAGCGCCAGGGATTTGGTAATGGCTTGGGGTTGGGACATCAGCGGGGTTTGCTTGGAAAAGCGACAGCGGGCGAGCAGCCAAAAACGAGCGCCGCCAGCGGCGTTCGTTACTCAGGGGTATTCTACAGCAACAAGGCGCCGAAGGAAAACAGTGCCCGGGGCGGCCTCGGCGCCAAACCGACCCGAACAAAAAAAGAGTAGGGAACCTTCGTTGGAAGGCTCCCTACTCTCAGACTCTGGACTTACTTGCGGATGCCCAGCTCCTTGATGATGGCGCGGTAGCGGTTGATTTCGCGGTGCTGCAGATAATCCAGCATGCGGCGGCGCTTGCCCACCAGCTTCAGCAGGCCCAGGCGGGTGCTGTGGTCCTTCTTGTTCACCTTGAGGTGCTCCGTCAGGTGGTTGATGCGGTGGGTGAAGAGCGCAATTTGCGACTCAGCCGAACCGGTGTCGGTTTTGGCTTTCTGCAGGCTGTTCTTTTCGAAGATGGCCTGTTTTGCTTCGGTAGTCAGAATCATCGGTTGATAGGTGTTACCCCGTCTTAGATTGTGAACGTGAAAAAATGTTGATTGAGTACCCCACACATTGGGGTGCCGCAAAGGTACGCAATTTTAAAACAGGATAAAAGCACGACCCGGGATTTTTAACCGCGGCCGTGCCGCTGACGAAGATTAGCTCACCAGCTCTTCTTCCGGCTCCGTGATTTTGCGCAGCGCCGGGATGCCCACGCGCTGCGGCAGGCGGCGCCAGAAGTCCAGCTCCAGCAAGCCGGAGTCGTTGTAGGCTTGGTAGAGAAAGAAGAGGCCGGCCGGCAGCAGCACCAGGTTCGAGAGCCACATGCCAATGCCCACGGGCATCACAAACTCGCGGCCGTACTTCTCACCCATGATGCTGAGCACATAGTACACGATGAAAAACAGAATGGAAATGAGGATGGGCACCCCCAGGCCGCCTTTCTTGATGATGGAACCCAGCGGCGCGCCAATCATAAACATCAGCAGCACGGCCACCGATTGCGTGTACTTGCGGTACACCTCGATGCGGAACAGCGCCGAGTTGCGGGCAAACTCGTCCAGCCGCTCCGCCGTCGAGGTGGCGTACGACTGCAAGTTGCGGGCCCGGTTGACGGCCTGCTGAACGATGGCAGCCGAAACCGCGGGCAGCTTGCCGGCGGGCACTTTCAGGCCTTCCACTTTGCGGCTGGCGGCCCGGCCGGTGGTGTCGAAGCGAATGTAGGCGTAGTAGCTGTTCATTTGCCGGGGCAGCTGCTGCTCTTCGGTGCGCAGTCTTTTCTGCACCGAATCGGTGGCGTAGTGCAGCTGCGGGATGTTGAGCATCATCCGGTTTTGCTTAAACAGGTCCTCCTTGGTGCGGTTCATGCCGAAGGAGGCCAGCGAAAACGTGACCATGTTGTGGTCGAATGCCTGGCGCACAAAGCTGGCCCCGGCCCGGTCCTGCGCATCGGGCTGCTCCACGTAGTTGTGGCCGTGAAAGAGCTCCAGCCCCAGATACCCGCCGTTGAAGCGCGTGAACATGCGGCCCGAGTCGGCGAGCATCACCGTGGCGTTGCCCGACTTCTGCGTGTGGTCATATATCATGACGCCGTGCAGCTGGTCGCCGTTTTCGCCCGTTTTCTTATCCACCTTGATGGTGTAGCCGGGAATGCCGTTGTAAAACACGCCTTCCCGAATGTCCAGGGCCAACTTCTGCTGGCGCACGTCCCACAGCAAGCTGTAGGCTTTCAAGTTGGCGCGCGGCACGATGGTCTCGTTGAACCAAAACGCTCCAACGGCCAACGTCAGCGTGAGCAGCAGCACCGGCCGCAAAATGCGCGTGAGTGCAATGCCCGACGCTTTGATGGCAGTCAGCTCGTGGTGCTCGCCCAAGTTGCCGTACGTCATCAGCGACGAAAGCAGCACCGCCAGGGGCAACGACACGGGCACAATGAGCACGCTGAAATAAAACAGCAGTTGCAGCAGCACGGCCGTGCCCAGGTCCTTGCCGATGATGTCGTCGAGGTATTTGAGCAGCGTGTGCGTGAGCAGAATGAACTGCACCACCGCAAACGTGAGCAGAAAAGGCCCGGCAAAGGCCTTTAGAATGAGTTTGTCGAGCTTTTTGAGCATAGAACGCAACGCTGAGCAGTGGTTTCCGCTCAGGCCAAAACGACGGAGAAAGAGAAAAAGTACCAGCCGGTGGTGAAAAACGCCGCAGCCACCACCCGTAGCCTGGGCTACCCTCCTACCTGCTCGCGCAGCTTGCCCACCAGGCCTTCCCACATTTCGTGCTGCTCGTCGGCGTCCTGAGCCAGCGAATAATCCACTACGCGTAGATACACTTCATCCGTTACCTGTGAAGAGTCCAAGGTAAATTCCAGAAAATTGGCATCCGACACAGACTGGCGGTGCTCGTCGAGGAACACAAAACGCACGGCGCGGTTCAGGCGCTGGCCCGTAATCTCGGCGAAGTGGTTGTCGTTATCCCAGATAAAATTGAGGCGCTGCCCCTCCACGTAGCGCACGTCGTCGCAAAACCATTGCGAAAGGCCCGACGCCGTAGCCAAATACGGGTAAAGAATTTTGGGAGAAGCGTTGATGGGAAATTCCACCACGAAACGCGTTTTGGACTGAATATCAGGCGAAGCCATAAATGAAAAAACGAGGGCGCCCGAATAACAACCGGCGTAAACCGGCGGAGCGCAGGAGAATTACTGTGTTTTTAGCCCCAAACCTTGTTTTGGGGCTGATTATCGCGTTACCTTTGCACCCACAAAACCCGGCGGGGTAGCTCAGTTGGTTAGAGCACAGGATTCATAACCCTGAGGTCACGAGTTCAACTCTCGTCCCCGCTACTTCAAAAACCGTTTTGGCCGTGTGCCGAAGCGGTTTTTTTGTTTTGTGCCGGATTGTGACCAGCGGACCGAGGTGGCGCCGGGTGTAGCTTATTGGCTTGCGCCGGCCACCGCCCGAAACCGGGTTGCAAGGGCCCAAAACAAGAAAACGCTGAACCCGGGGTTCAACGTTTTCTTGATGGGTAACGCCCGGAAGGGGTTACTTCACTTTTTCCACGATGCCTTTGAAGGCTTCGGGGTGGTTCAGGGCCAGGTCGGCCAGCACTTTGCGGTTGAGCTCGATGCCGGCTTTCTTCAGCCCGCCCATCAACTGCGAATACGACAGGCCGTGCTCACGAGCACCGGCATTGATGCGCTGAATCCAGAGGGCGCGGAACTCGCGCTTCTTTACTTTCCGGTCGCGGTAAGCGTAGAGGAGGCCTTTTTCAACGGCGTTCTTGGCTACGGTCCACACGTTTTTGCGACGGCCGTAGTAGCCCTTCGCCAAACGCATGATTTTCTTACGGCGGTGGCGCGAGGCCACGTGGTTGACACTTCTTGGCATAACCTTGAGAGTTTTTGGCAGCCGGCGACGGGGTTAAGGTCTTGGAGCCGGAAGCCTGGTGAAATTTTAATTACAGACGAGAGACTAGAAATTCAGCATCTGGCGCACGCGGCTCATGTCGGCGCTGCTCACGAGGCCGGCGTGGGTCAGGCCGCGCTTCTGCTTGGTGGTCTTCTTGGTCAGAATGTGCGATTTGAAGGCGTGCTTCCGCTTCACCTTGCCCGTTCCGGTGAGCGAAAAACGCTTCTTGGCACCGGATTTCGTCTTTACTTTCGGCATTGTAGTGGTTGTTGGAGGGTTGGTTGTTGATTGTTGATTGCTCACCGACCAGAGGTCGGGAAGCCATCCGCAACCGGGTAAAATCTATTCAGCGTCGGATGACGCCGGGGCTGCTTCGGCCGCCTCAGCAGGCTTGGAAGCTTTCTTCTCGGGTTTGGCGTCAGCGGCAGGCGCCGGCTTGGCAGCGGGTTTGGCCACGGCCGCGGCTTTGGGCGCGAGGTAAAGGAACATGCGCTTGCCTTCGAGCTTGGGCAGCTGCTCCACTTTGGCCAAGTCCTCGAGGGCCTGCGCAAACTTGAGCAGCAGGATTTCGCCCCGCTCTTTGAACACGATGCTGCGGCCCACAAAGTGCACGTAGCTCTTGATTTTCGCGCCTTCGCGCAAAAACTCTTGGGCATGCTTCACCTTAAAGGCGAAGTCGTGCTCGTCGGTGTTGGGGCCGAAACGAATTTCCTTGAGGACGACTTTGGTCTGCTTGGCCTTCAGCTCGCGGGTTTTCTTCTTCTGCTCGTACTTGAATTTCGAGTAGTCGATGACGCGGCAAACGGGCGGCGTGGCGGTGGGCGAAATCTCAACGAGGTCGAGATTCTGGTCCTGCGCCATCTTGCGGGCCTGGTCGATGGAATACACGCCTTGCTCCACGTTGTCGCCAACAAGGCGCACTTCGCGAGCCGTGATTTTCTGGTTGATTTTGAACGGCTCTTCCACCTGCTGGCGGGGCACGTACCGACGATTCGGGGCTGCTATGGTTTGGTCCTCCTGCTAAAAAAGTGGCGGGGAATGAGATTCTTGGCTGTTTCGGCCGGGTAAGGCCTGGCAATCAGGGGGCAAATATCGGCATTTTTAATTGGAAAGGCAACTACCGCTGCCAATCTATTTGTGGATAGACACAAAAAAAGAACGTCATGCTGAGCGGGGGGCACAGCATGACGCTCTTTTTTTGTGTCAGGCAATGCCTTACATCACCTCGGCCATCTGGCTTTGCACGCTTTTGACAAACGCTTCCAGCGGCATGGAGCCCAAGTCGCCTTCGCCATGCTTGCGCACGCTGATGATGTTGTCCTGGGCTTCTTTCTCGCCAACTACCAGCAAGTAAGGAATTTTGCCCATTTCGGCGTCGCGGATTTTGCGGCCGATGCGCTCGTCGCGGGCGTCGACGGTGCCGCGCAGGTCGCGTTGCTCCAACTGGGCTTTCACCTGCTCGGCGTAGTCGATGAACTTATCGGAAATGGGCAGCACGATGAACTGCTCGGGCGTGAGCCACAGCGGAAAGTTACCGCCGCAGTGCTCGATGAGCACGGCCACGAAGCGCTCCAGGGAGCCAAACGGGGCGCGGTGAATCATCACGGGCCGCTGCTTGGAGTTGTCGGCGGCGGTGTATTCGAGGTCGAAGCGTTCGGGCAGGTTGTAGTCGACCTGAATGGTGCCCAACTGCCAGCGGCGGCCGATGGCATCGCGCACCATGAAGTCGAGCTTGGGGCCGTAGAACGCGGCTTCGCCGTACTCGGTCACGGTGTTGAGACCTTTTTCCAACGCGGCTTCTTGGATGGCGCTTTCGGCCTTCTCCCAGTTCTCGTCGGAGCCGATGTACTTGGCTTTGTTCTCGGGGTCGCGCAGGGAAATCTGAGCCGTGAAGTCGGGGAAATCGAGGGCTTTGAGCACGTAGAGCACGATGTCAATCACCTTCATGAACTCCTCCTTCACCTGGTCGGGGCGGCAGAAAATGTGGGCATCGTCCTGCGTGAAGCCGCGCACGCGGGTGAGGCCGTGCAGCTCGCCCGACTGCTCGTAGCGGTACACGGTGCCAAACTCGGCGAGGCGCACGGGCAGGTCGCGGTAGCTGCGGGGCTCGGTTTTGTAGATTTCGCAGTGGTGCGGGCAGTTCATCGGCTTGAGGAAGAATTCCTCGCCAGGGTTGGGCGTTTTAATGGGCTGGAACGAGTCGGCGCCGTACTTTTCGTAGTGGCCGCTGGTCACGTACAGCTCCTTGGCGCCGATATGAGGCGTCACGACGGGCGAGTAGCCGGCCTTCACCTGGGCGCGGCGCAGGAATTGCTCGAGGCGCTCGCGCAACGCGGTGCCTTTCGGCAGCCACAAGGGCAGCCCCGCTCCTACTTTTTCAGAGAAAGCAAACAGCTTCAGCTCTTTGCCCAGCTTGCGGTGGTCGCGGCGCTTGGCTTCTTCGAGGCGTTCGAGGTACTCGGCGAGGTCCTTGGCCTTGGGGAAGGTGATGCCGTACAGGCGCGTGAGCTGCTTGTTCTTCTCGTCGCCGCGCCAGTAGGCACCGGCCACGTTCATCAGCTTGGCCGCCTTGATGGTGCCGGTGTCGGGAATGTGCGGGCCGCGGCAAAGGTCGGTGAAGCCGCCCTGCGTGTAGAAGGTGATGTTGCCGTCTTCGAGGTTTTCGAGCAACTCCAATTTGTAGGGGTCCTGCTTCTCGGTGAAGTAGGCGATGGCGTCAGCCTTCGAGACTTCTTTGCGGATGTACTGGCTTTTGTTTTTGGCCAGTTCCAGCATCTTCTTCTCAATTTCGGGAAAGTCTTCGCTGCTGATGCTGCGACCTTCGCCGAGGTCGACGTCGTAGTAGAAACCGTTTTCGATGGCCGGGCCGATGGCCAGCTTCACGCCGGGATACAGCGCTTCGAGGGCTTCGGCCATGAGGTGGGCCGAGGAGTGCCAGTAGGTGGCTTTGCCGTTGGGGTCGTTCCAGGTGAGGATGCTGACCTGCGCGTTGTTGGGCAGGGGGCGGTGCAGGTCGCGCACTTCGCCGTTGACCGTTACGGCCAAGGCGTTGCGAGCAAGGCCTTCGGAAATACTGGCGGCCAGGTCGTAGCCGCTGGCGCCGTCGGCGAGCTCGCGTTGCGAGCCGTCGGGGAGAATGATGTTGAGCATAATCGGTGGCCCGCAGTGAGCGCAAAGCCGGCGCAAGTTACGGCCAGCCGCCGGAGAAACGAAGCCCCAGCTGCCAAAAGCCTTGCCCGGTGGGTGCCAGGGCACTTACCTCCCTGAAAGCACCGTGCCGCACCGCCCAAGTGCCATGGTCCTCATTTGCCGTCCCGGCGCCGGGCTATAGCCCCGAGCTACGGGGCACCAGTGCCTCCACCGGCGCGGGCCGGAGACGTGGCGCAGCGGGACGGCGGTAATAGTAGCGCGGCCCCGTGCGCAGGCTATCGGGCAGGGACGCCTGCACCTGCTCATTTGTTTTCCAGACTTTAAACGTCCAGTGGGCGTTGCCGGGGTTTTCGGCCACCAGCTGGCGGTATTGGGCCAGGGCTTCGGGCAGCCGATGTTGCGATTCGAACGCTTCGGCCAGCAGGGCGCGGGCTTCGGGCAGGCGCGGGTTGCGGCGCAAGGCCCGAACGAGGTGCTGGATGACGACTTTGGGCTGGCGGGCTTTGGCAGCGGCGAGGCCCAGGCGGTAGTCGGCGCGGTATACGGTGGTGTCGAGGGCCAGGGCGCGGCGGTAGTACCACAGGGCACTGTCGGGGCGGCCCTGCAGCTCCAGCTGACGGCCGTAGTCGTAGCGCAGCAGGCCCGACGTGGTGTCGAGGCGCATGCCCAGGGCGGCGTAGCGGGCAGCATCGGCCGGGATGCGCCAGGCATTGAGCAGAAAGGACAGCTGGTGCAGGATTTCGGTTTCGTGGGGGTCGCGCGCCAATGCATCCTGCAGGTACTGCACGGCGGTGGAGGTATCGGCCGTGGCGGCGTAGGCCAGGCCTTTGTAGAAAAGCGCGGCGGGCTGGTCCGGGTCGAGGCGCAGGGTGCGGTCCAGGTTGTCGAGGGCGGCGGCGTAGTTGCGGGCCGCGAGGTGGGTTTCGCCCACCAGCAAAGGCAGCTCGGGGCCGCCAAAGCCGTGCTCGGCGGCCTGTCGGGCGGCGGCGAGGGCCTCCTTTAATTGCCCGATGGCTCGGAACGCCCGGGCTTGCAGAAAATACAGGTTGCCGTCGGCGTCGTCAATTTCCAAGGCAGTGGCGATGTCCGTCAACGCGGCCCGCGGCTGCCCCGCCGCCAAGCGCAAGGTAGCCCGCTTGGCCAGGAGGGCTACATTGCGGGGCGCGCGGGCAATGGCACCGTTCAGCTCATCGGCTTGCACGCGCGGCCCGCTTTGGACCGTGGTCAAATTAACCAAGGTATCGGGCCTCTCAGCCGGGCCGGATTGGCAGGCCGATGCCAGCGCCAGCACCGGCAGCAAATTCCGCGGCAAAAACCGGAAGCACGGCATAGGAAGAAGCACGGTGGCCATTAAATTAGAAAGAGCAAAGCCGCTCCCCACAAAAATACAAACAGCAAGTTGGGCCTAGCGGCCAGCCGCTGTCCTTTTCGGGCCCGACTCCTTTTTGCCGGCCGAATCTGCTGGCTGCGGCACTTTATCAAGCGCAGGCTCGGGCGCTGACGTGGGGCTTGGCTTTTCCGAACGTCGGGCATCGGCGCGCTCCAGCGGCGGCAGCATTTTGCGACACAGGCGACTGATTACAAGGTCGTCGCTGGTGATGGGAGGAATTTTCTCAGCCTCCTGCAGCACCTCAATGGCCCGGCGCCGGCGTCCTTGGTAGCGGCACATCCGGGCCAGGTCGTAGCAAAACTGTAGGTTCTGCGGAGCCATCGCATGCGCTTTTTCCAGATGCTCGATGGCCTGTCGGCTGTCGCCGCCCTCGGGCACGCCGCCCAGCACCAGCTTGCTGTAGAGGCGCTCGAGCAGGTTGTAGTGCGCCACGCGGTATTGCCAACGGCCCAGCAACTGCCAGGCCTCGGGGAGGTCGGGGCGGCGCTCGGTGGCCAGGTACACGTGCGAGCGCAGGTCGCGAAACGCCGCCAAACGAGCCCCGGCGCTGTACAACGTGGCTTGGTTGAAGAGGGCCAGTGCTTCGGCGTAATTGCTTTCGCCCCCTTCGGGGCGCAGCAGCATGGCGCGGTCAGCATACTGACGGGCGGCGTTGAAGTAGGCCGATTTGCGGGTTTCGTCGGAGTAGCGGTTGCCGATGCGCACGCTCAGCACGGCCGACTGCCACAGTGCGAGGTAATGCGTGGGCACGGTGCTCAGGATTTCCTGGTATACGGCCAGGGCTTCCGACTCTTTGAACTGGCTGATGAGGCTAGCGGCCTGGAACAGCTTGGCCCGAACGGCGGGCGGGTCGGGCGCAGGCGGGGGTGCCGCCACGCGGGCAACCGGCGCCCGGCGCTTGGCCGGCTGCGCCCGGGCCGGGCCAGACATCAGCACGCCCAGAAGCAGAGCGGGCAGCCACCAATGTTGTTTAAGCCACTTCACCAGACAAGCCAAAAACGGAATACGCGAATTTGCGCAAAGAACGGCAAGGCGTGGCCAGGGTTGGCACACGCCTGCGTTTGACGCGGATTATCTCAAGGCAACATGCCGCGCAACGCCTTCTAGTAAACCCGAAGACCGGGCCCGGAAATTCCAGGCCCGGTCTTCGGGTTTGACAATTGGCACGAAGCTGAGAGCCGGCTTAAAACAGACCCAGCTGCGCCTTGGGCCGTTTCAATAGCTCGCGGGCCTGGGCCACTTCGGCATCGGTGACATCGACCGGGCCGGTTGGCTCGGCACGGGGCGTTTCGGTGGCCGCGGCAGAGTCGCTGGTTTTGGGTGCGGCAGCGCGCTTTTTGGCCACTTCGCGGCGCTGGGGCTCGGGGCCTTCGTCGGTGAGCAGGGCCACGGCGTGCACCTTGAAGTAGTTGAGTTTGTTGCCCATGGCCTTCCAGCCCTTCACGTCGATGAACTCGTGCAGGGCGATTTTTTCCCTTTCCTTGTCAGCCTTTTTGTCCCGTTGCAAGGTCACTTCCGCCAGCGGCTCCGGGTTGGCCGTCACAGCCAACAGCTTCGAACCTTTGGTTTCGGAAATGAAGGTGAAGCGCTTGCTGAGCGTGCTGGTTTCCACTTTGAACCGCTTGACGTAGTGCACCTTGGTTTCCCCGTCCATGTACACAGCCGATAGCGCCACTTCGGGCTCGAACTTGCGCAGCAGCACAATGTTGGGCACGTCGTAGTGGATGGCCGGGTCGGGCGGCGTGAGCTCATAGCTACCGTCTTTGAACACCACCAGCACCGTGTTGTCGGTGTCGAAGGTGCCCAGGTAGCGGCCGTGACCGGCCGTATTAAGGCGGCCCACCACGCTATCGAAGAACATTTCGCGGCCGCCCAAGGTGGAATCGCCCAAGGCTTTCTGAGTGATTTTCTTGATGGGCTGCTTGGTCACGATGTTGCCCATCGAGCCCTTGCCTTTAATAGCGAGGTCGGCGAAGTCGAAATCAAACTGCTTCACCCGCGCCGGGGCTTTGTCGCTGAGCTGAATGCTCACGATTTCAGACTCAGAGTTAGGGTTGGCCGTGAGGTAGAGGGTTTTGGTGCCCTTGGTGCCTTTGGTGAGGTCGTACACCTTGTCGCGCGTGATGCCCGACACCAGGAAGCGCTTGGCGAACGAGATGCCCGAGGCGCCGTCGAGGTACACCATGTTGTACACCAGCCGGTCGTCGTTCTTGTTGTACACGCCCACGTGCAGGATGTCTTTGCCCACAAAGGTCTTCTCCGCGATTTTGCTCACCGTAAACGTGCCGTCGCGCCGGATGGCAATGATGTCGTCCAGGTCGGAGCAGTCGCAGATGGTGACGGCGTTTTCGTCCTTTTTCAGGCCGTAGCCCACGAAGCCGTCGGCGTAGTTCACGTACAGCTTCTGGTTGGCCACGGCCACTTTCTGGGCCGTCACCACGTCGAAGGTGCGGAGTTGGGTTTTGCGCTCGCGGCCCGCGCCGTACTTCTTCAGCAGGCCTTTGAAGTAGTTGATGGCGTAGCGGGTGAGGTTGGCCAAATGGTCGGCTACCTCGGCCATTTCGGCCTCCAGCTTTTGAATGTACTCGTCGGCCTTGAAGCCGTCGAATTTGGAAATGCGCTTGATGCGAATTTCGGTCAGGCGCGTCAGGTCGTCCTCGGTAATGGCGCGGCGCAGCAGGATGCGGGTGTCGTCGGCCCGGGCCTTCTCCCCTTCCACGCGCACAAACTTCTTCAGGCCCTTGTCAATCGTTTCGAGGATTTCCTCCCAGGTCTCGCACTCCTCAATCTTGCGGTAGATGCGGTTTTCGATGAAAATCTTTTCCAGCGAGGCATTGTGCCATTTTTCCCATAGCTCATCCTGCCGGATTTCCAGCTCGCGCTCCAGCAGGCGCACCGTGGCCTTGGTGCTCTGACGCAACACATCCTCCACGCCCACGAAGCGAGGCTTCTCATCGATGATGACGCAGGTGTTGGGCGAGATGCTGATTTCGCAGTCCGTGAAGGCGTACAGCGCGTCCATGGTCAGGTCGGGGCTGACGCCGGCCGGCAGCTGCACCTGGATTTCCACGTCGGCGGCCGTGTTGTCGACCACCTTCTTAATCTTGATTTTATTGGCCTCACTCGCCTTCACGATGCTTTCCATCAGCGCCGTGGTGGTGGTGCCGTAGGGAATGTCGCGAATGACGAGCATCGTCTTGTCGACCTTCTCGATGGTGGCGCGCAGGCGGATTTTGCTGCCGCGCAGGCCCGAGTTGTAGTTGCTCACGTCGCACAGGCCGCCGGTCGAAAAGTCCGGAAACAGCTGCACGTCGTGCCCCCGCAGCACCTCGATGCTGGCCTCGCACAACTCGCGGAAGTTGTGGGGCATAATCTTGGTGCTCAGGCCCACGGCAATGCCTTCCACGCCCTGCGCCAGCAGCAGCGGGAATTTCACGGGCAGCGTGGTGGGCTCGCGCTTGCGGCCGTCGTAGCTGAGCTGCCACTCGGTGGTGTCGGGGTTGAACACCACGTCGAGCGCAAATTTGCTCAGCCGGGCCTCGATGTAGCGGGGTGCGGCGGCGCCGTCGCCGGTGCGCACGTCGCCCCAGTTGCCCTGGGTTTCGATGAGCAGGTCCTTTTGGCCCAGGTTCACCATGGCGTCGCCGATGCTGGCGTCGCCGTGCGGGTGATACTGCATGGTCTGCCCAATGACGTTGGCCACCTTGTTGAAGCGGCCGTCGTCCATCTCCTTCATGGCGTGCAGAATGCGACGCTGCACCGGCTTGAGGCCGTCTTCGATGGCGGGCACGGCGCGCTCCAGAATCACATACGAGGCGTAGTCCAGAAACCAGTTCTGGTACATGCCGCGCACCGTGGCCACGTCGTGAATGGTTTCGCCGGGCGCAAACTTGGGCTCTTCCTCGGTTTCGGGCTCGGTGATGGGGGGCGCTTCCACTTCCGGCGTGAGCGCGCCAAACAAATCGGCGCTCGCCGGGGCGTCTTCCAAAACCGGCGCAGCATCGGCCGGTTCGAAGGCGGGTTCTTCGGCGTCGGCCGCCGCAGCGGGCGAGAACGCGCTTAAATCAAAATCGACCGAATCGCCGGGTTGTAAAAAGTTTTGGTCCAAAGAATCGGAGTCGGGAGTATCGAGAGGAGCCACGGGGGAAGCGAATGGATTCGGCGAATTGCCGTCAAAAGTACCAGAATCAGCGCGGAGCGCAACACGTTACAAGGAATGGCAACAGCGGAAAGTTCCCAATATTATTAGCCAGGCATTGATATGCCAGAAACAAACAAAGCCAAGTAAAAACCGCCGGATTCGCTCAAATTACCGAAAATTATCCGTCAAAAGCAAGCTAAAACTAATAGCCAAAGCAGCAGCGTTCATTCAGCGCAAATGCTCGGCTTTTGGAAACAACGCGCTAAAACGAAAAAAGCCCGCGCCAAGGGCGCGGGCTTTTCCGTGGAATTTGCCGACTAGTCTACCCCTAGTCGACGGTTCAAACGTACGCAAACTTTTGGTTATATACCTAATTTGCGCCGCATTTTTTTACCTCAGCGGCAAGCTGCGGTATAAAATTGGGTTAGCGCACGATTTCGACCCACCCCTTGGATTCGATGTTGCAACCGGGCTGGCGAATCAGATAATGGTACACGCCAGCCGGCAGGTCGCTGCCAGTCCACTCATTGCGGTAAGCCTTGGTTTCGTACACCAGGCGGCCCCAACGGTTGAACACCTTGAGTTCGGGCGTGCCGTACGAGGCCGGCACTTTGAAATTGGCATTTAGGTTGTCGCCGTTGGCGGTGAGAATGTTAGGAATTTGGAAGGTTTTGCTCAGTTTCACGTTGAACTCCACCACAGCCGGGCAGAGCAGGCCTTGGTCAATTTCAACACGGTAGCGGCCGGGCGAGGTCACCGAGATGCTCGGGCTTTTCGCCCCGGTGCTCCAGCTGTAAGCGCGGCCGGAAACAAAGGGTGTGAGGCGGGCCGGGTCGAGTACTAGCAGTTGACCGCAATCGAGAGAGTCAACAACGGTGCGTACCGGTCGTGGCACAGCGTTGCCGATGGTGTATTCGATGGTGGTAGGGCAAGCCTGCCCCGCCTGCTGCACCTGCACGGTGTATTTGCCGGCAGAGGTTACGGTCAGGGTCGGGGTTTGGGCCCCATTGTTCCAAGTGAAGGCACCGCCAACCACCGGCGGCGACAAACGGGCCGGGTCGAGTACCAGTTGCTTGCTACAGCCCAGCGTATCAATCACGGCGCGAATGGGCGCGGGCGCCACCACCGTCACTTGCAGGCTGAGGCTGGCCGTGGCAGGCCCGCACGAAGTAGCGGTGTTGCGGCGCGTGGCCACCAAACGGGCCGTGTAGGTGCCCGGCGTAGCATAGGTATGACTCGGCGCTTTGGCCGTATCGAGCGGCGAGCCATCACCGAAGTCCCAGCTGTAGGTATTAGAGCCGTTGGTGATGTTGACGAACTGCAGCGCATACGGCGCACAGCCGGCGGCGGGGGGCTGCACCACCAGCTGCAGGGCCGAGGTGGCCGAGGGCGCCAAGTCGAACTTAAAGGCGGCGCCGTCGTTGGAAGAGGTAAGCCCTGCCGAGAAAGCACCGGGCGTGGTGCCAAAGGCTTTGCCGGTGTTGCAGGTAATGTGGTACATCACGCCAGCGCGCGTGAGGTAGTTGGAAGCCGCGTAGTGCAGGTGAGTGGCAAAAGAAGGCCCTTGGCTGGAGTTCAATTCCCCAATGTAGGTACCGTAGAGCAGCGAAGTAGCGTTCTCGCCCAGCACGCACAGGTACAAGCTGCGGGCCTGCTGCGAATACGCATCAGGCGTGCGCGGGCAACCGGGGTTGGCCAAAGCGCCGGCATAGGCGCTGAAGTACAAGCGCCCGCAGTTATCGCGGCCAAAGCCCGTGAGTACGTTGCAGCTGCTCAGGGCCTGGAAACCAACCACGGAGATTTGCGTGGCGAAAAGCGTGCTGCTCAGGGCCGGGTTCAGGCCGTGCACGAAGATGCCGGTGGTGCCGGACACGTACGCGCCGTAAGCGCTGCCGGTGCGCAGGTAAGTGCCTTCGCTGGCGCCGCCCACCAGCACGTTGCCGCTGGCATCGAAATCGAGGAAACGGGCCACGTCGTTGCTGGTAGTGCCCAGAAAAGTCCCGTTGAGGCGGCTGCCGGTGCTGCTGTAACGCAGCACAAAGCCGTCGTTGCTGTTGAAAGAAGCGCCGTTGCTCGGGGCCGTGGCCAGCAGGCCGCCCGCCCCTACCGGAAAATTGGTGCTTTGGGTGGCACCGCACACGTACACGTCGCCGTTGGCTGCCACTTTCACGTCGTGGGCGCGCTCGGCGTTGCTGCCACCCAGGTAGGTAGACCACCGCAGGGACGTCAGCGTGGGCGACAAACGCGTGAGCACGCCGTCGGCGCCGCCGCCGGAGGTGTTTTGAAAGGCATTGACACGCGGGTAGTCGATAGAAAAGCTGGTGCTGGCCACCAGCACATCGCCGGAAGCAGGGTCGGTGGTGATGCTGCCGGGAATCAGCGACGTGGAAGCCGCCTCGTCGCTGGTGCCGCCCAGAAACGTAGAAGCCAGAATGCCGGTACCCGTAGAATTAATCCGCGTCACCACGAGGTCGCGCCCGCCGTTGCCGTTGTTGAGGGTGCGGTCGTAGGCGCCGTTGGTGGTGGGGTAATCGGTGGAGATGGTAGAGCCCAGCACCAGCAGCTCGCCGGCGGCGTTGATGTCGAAATCGAGCGGGTAGTCGTCGACGGTTGCGAAGGAGCTCGTGCCGCCGCCGCCCAGATAGGTGGCGTAAATCAAGCTGTTGCCGGCGGCCGAAAGCTTCGAGATGCCGATGTTGCCATATGCAAACGTTGACTTAATGGCGCCCAGCGTGACGGGATAGCCGGAGCCCAGCACGTAGCCGCCGGTGTACATGTTGCCCTGCGAATCGGCCACGGTCGTGTTGGCCGACTCGCCGCCCGGCGAGCCGGAATAGGTCGAAAATACCAACACGGGGTCGATGACCAGGCGCTGGGCCGGGTTGTACTCCTTGCCCAAGGCAAACGTGACCTCGCGGCCGCTCAGCACAAAGCGGCAGGGCACGGCACGGCGCTGGCCGGTGGCCGAGAACTGCCAGGCCACGGGGGCCTGCTCGCGCACCTCGCCCACGCTGGTGCGCAGCTGCAGGTGGCCTTCGGGCGTGATGCTCAGGCCGTCCAGGCCGTCGTAGCGCAGCCGGATGGCGGCCGGCCGGGCGCCGGGCGCCAATTCAAAATCGTATTCGAGCTGGCCAGTGCCCTGCTGGTGCCAGCGCAGGTCTACGCCCGGGTACACGGCCCGGTAGCGCACGTCGCCAAACAGCGGCACGGCTGAAGCCCAGTGGGCGGGGTCGTTGCCCAGGAAATAGTTGCGGTAGGCGGTTTGCTTGCTTTCGCCAACCATCGCCGGGGCGGCCGCCGCGCCCACCATCGTCACGCGAAAGGCGTGGCTGGCCACCGGCTTGCGCTCGGCCAATGGCGCATCAGCGTGCGAGAGGCCGGGGTACAGGTGGTAGGTGAAGGCGTTGTTTTCGAGGTAGAGGCGGCCGCCGGGGATGTCGACGGCGTATTTCACCCGGGTTTCCCACTGGCCCTTGTTGGCCACGAAGGGAAGCGCGGCCGTGGGTGCCTCGGCGCGCACCGCGCCCACAGCCCCTAGTAGTGGTAGAAGTAGAACAACCTGTTTGGTAAAAGTGGTCATTTATGAAAGGAATAAAAATTTATCAAAGCTACTTGCTTCGAGTGAGTAACGGCTCAATAATCGCACCATTGCGTGGCTATTTGAGAAAATTTTTTAGCCAAGGGGTTGTACCATTAAAAAAAACAAAAAGCCCCTGGCGGAAGCCAGGGGCTTGACCGCGCAGGCCCGTCCCGGGTTGCACGGACTTATCACACTTCCGCCGGCACCTCGGCGGCGGGTAGCACGTCGCTGGTGATGAGGTCTTTTTCCAAGCGCAGGTTTTCGATGATGAATTCCTGGCGGGCGGGCGTGTTTTTGCCCATGTAATAGGTGAGCACCTGTTGAATGCTGCGGTCCGACTGCAGAATTACCGGCTCCAGCTTGATGTTTTCGCCGATGAACTTGCCAAACTCCTCGGGCGAAATCTCCCCCAAACCTTTGAAGCGGGTGATTTCGGGGTTGCGGCCCAGCTTGCGCATCGCGGCCTGCTTTTCCTGCTCGTTGTAGCAGTAGATGGTTTCCTTCTTGTTGCGCACCCGGAACAGCGGCGTTTCGAGGATGAACACGTGGCCGTTGCGCACCAAGTCGGGGAAGAACTGCAGGAAGAACGTGAGCAGCAGCAGGCGAATGTGCATGCCGTCGACGTCGGCATCGGTGGCCACCACCACGCGATTGTAGCGCAGGTGCTCGATGCCCTCCTCGATGTTGAGGGCGTGCTGCAGCAGGTTCAGCTCCTCGTTCTCGTACACAATTTTTTTCTTGAGCCCAAAGCAGTTCAGCGGCTTGCCGCGCAAGCTAAACACGGCCTCCAGTTCCACGTTGCGGCTCTTGGTGATGGAACCCGATGCAGAGTCGCCCTCGGTGATGAATAGCGTAGTGAGCAGTTCCTTTTCGGCGCCGTCCTTGGCATTTTCGCCCAGGTGGAAGCGGCAGTCGCGCAGCTTGCGGTTGTGCAGGTTGGCTTTTTTGGCGCGCTGGTTGGCCAGCTTTTTCACGCCGGCCATGTCCTTGCGCTCCCGCTCGCTCTGCTCAATGCGCTTGCGCAGGGCCTCGGCCACGGCGGGGTTCTTGTGCAGGTAGTTGTCGAGGTTGTCCTTGACGAAATCGACGATGAAGCCGCGCACGGTGGGGCCGTCCTCGCCCATGTTCACCGAGCCGAGCTTGGTCTTGGTCTGAGATTCAAATACGGGCTCCTGCACGCGCACCGAAATGGCGGCAATGATGCTGGCCCGGATGTCGGAAGCGTCGTAGTCTTTTTTGTAAAATTCGCGCACGGCCTTCACCACGGCTTCGCGGAATGCGGCCAGGTGGGTGCCGCCCTGCGTGGTGTACTGGCCGTTCACGAAGGAATAATACTCTTCGCCGTAGTCGTTGCCGTGGGTCATGGCCATCTCAATGTCCGGCCCTTTCAGGTGGATGATGGGATAGCGCAGGCTTTCCACGTCGGCCTTGCGAGCCAACAGGTCGAGCAGGCCGTTTTCGGAGTAGTACTTCTGGCCGTTGAAGTTGATGGTCAGGCCCGCGTTGAGGTAGACGTAGTTCCAGATTTGATTTTCGAGGTACTCCGGAATGAAGCGGTAGTTCTTGAAAATCGTGTCGTCGGGCTGAAACACCACCAGGGTGCCGTTGCGCTGGCTGGTTTTCTGGGGCTTAGGGTCGCTCACGAGCTTGCCCTGGGCAAACTCGGCGGCCTTCATGGTGCCTTCGCGCACGCTCTGCACCAGGAAATAGCCGCTCAGGGCGTTCACGGCCTTGGTACCTACGCCGTTGAGGCCCACCGACTTTTGAAACACCTTGGAGTCGTACTTGCCGCCGGTGTTGATTTTGCTCACCACGTCGACCACCTTGCCCAACGGGATGCCGCGGCCGTAGTCGCGCACTTGCACACGGCTGTCCGAAATCTTGATATCGATGGTGCGGCCGTGGCCCATCACGTGCTCGTCGATGCAGTTGTCAACGACTTCCTTCACCAATACGTAGATGCCGTCGTCGTAAGCTGAACCGTCGCCGAGCTTGCCGATGTACATGCCGGGGCGCAGGCGGATGTGCTCGCGCCAGTCCAGCGAGCGGATGCTGTCTTCGTTGTAGCCGTGGTCGGGCGCTTTGGCGGGCGCTTCCGGGGCTGCGGTAAGTAGTTCGTCGTTCATTGGGGCAACTGTTCGCCGGTTTTCGGGTAAAATAACGCAGAAATAAGCGGGAGGGCAAGAATTATTGCCAGCCCGCTTAGCAACCACCCGCTAATTTAATTAGTTCGCCACTACCCTGGCCCGGCCCGGGCTCACGCATTTTTTCTTGCTCAAGCGCTCAGCTTGTTCCATTATCAGCCCCGTCAGGCATTTTCTATGTTCCCTCCTCTAATCAGCCGCGGCACGCCCCGCCCCCATCCCACCCAACACTCGGCCGCGCCCACCGAGGCTAAGCTGGCGCCGGTGGTGCACTACACGTTTTTGCTCATTGGGCTGTCGCTGCTGGTGTATGTGCTGCACAAGCTCGACGGCATTTTGCTGCCGCTGTTTTTTTCGGCGCTGCTGGCCACGCTGCTCCTGCCGCTGGTGACGCGACTGGAGGCGCGGCGCTGGCCGCGGGTGCTGGCCATTCTGGTGGCCATCTTGCTGCTGGTGGGCGGCATTGTGGGCCTCATCATCCTGTTCGGCTCGCAGATTCTGGATTTGAAGGCCGAGCTGCCGCTCATTCAGCAGAAGCTGGTGGTCATGTTTGACCAGGGGCAGCAATGGCTGCACGACAAGTTTGGAATGCGCGTGATGAGCAAGGACGAACTCATCGACTCCTCGCTGAGCTCGGCCAAGAAATCGGCGGGCGGCTTTCTGGGCAGCACGCTCAGCACCACGGCCGGCGTGCTCAGCGTGCTCACGCTCATTCCAATTTACATTTTCTGCTTTCTATACTACCGCGACCACATGCGGCAGTTCATGTTCCGGTTTGTGGCGCCCGACAAGCGCACCGGCGTGCTGCACACCATGGACAGCATCCAGACGGTGGTGCAGGCCTACATCTCGGGCTTGCTCACGGTGATTGTGATTGTGGCCGTGCTGAACGCCATCGGGCTGCTGCTGCTCAACGTAAAGTTTGCCATCTTCTTCGCCATTTTCGCGTCGGTGCTGGCCGTCATTCCCTACATCGGCATCATGGTGGGCGCCACCATTCCGGCCCTGATTACGCTGGTCGAAACGGGCTCGCCGGGCAAGGCGGCGGCCGTGGTGGGCGTGTTCGTGTTTGTGCAGTTTTTGGAAGGCAATTTCATCACGCCCATGATTACGGGCTCAAAAGTGAGCATCAACCCCATGGCGGCCATCATTGCCCTCATTTTGGGGGGCGAACTGTGGGGCACGCCGGGCATGATTTTGAGCATTCCGCTCACGGCCGTGCTCAAAGTGGTGTTTGATGCCAACAAGACCACCGAGCCCTGGGGTTTCCTGCTCGGCGACGTGACCGACGGCGAAGAAACGAAGAAAGACAAATCGGACGACAAGCCCGGTTTTTGGGGCAAGGCTTGGCACATGATTAAGCGGATGTGAGGCCGGGGACAACCCCGGCCAAGGGTTGGTAGTATAGTTTACCATCCTTTCCATTCACCAACCCCATTTCTTTCCGATGGATACTGCCAATAATTCCAACCAAGCATTCAGCGAATTGCTCGCCATTGCGCACACCGGCGCCAAAGGCTACCAAGAGGCCGCCGAAGGTGCCAGCAACCCCCAAATCAAAGCCGAGCTCAGCCAGCTCTCGCAGCAACGCGCGCAGTTTGAGTCGCAGCTGCAGCAGCAAGCCAACCGCCTGGGCGTGGCCGGCGATGCCGTGGGGGGCGTAGAAGCCGCCGTGACCGAAGCCGCCGCTGCCGTGCACCGCGGCTGGATTAACCTCAAGTCGGCCATTACCGGGCAGAGCGACTCGGCCATTCTGGGCGAGTGCGAAACCGGCGACGCCACCGCCCTCACGGCCTACGAAGCGGCGCTGAAATCGAACCTGCCGAGCGACGTGCGCTCCGTAGTGGAGCAGCAGCACGGCCAGATTCTGGCCGCCAAAAACAAAATCACCCAGTTGAAAGGCCAAGTCAAATAATTTAGTAAACAGTTAGTAGAGAGCAGTCAACAGGACGTTTATTTATCCTAACGCGAACTGGTCACTGCTCACTGATAACTGACAACTGAAAAAAGGCAGCCTAGTAAGGCTGCCTTTTTTCATGCAACCTTCTGCCGGGCTAAGTTTGTTAGCTTTCCTACCGACCACCTACTGCGCCGCGATTTGTACGCCATCATCGACCTTGAAACCACCGGCGGGCAGCCCACCCAGGACCGCATCACCGAAATCGCCATCTACATCCACGACGGCGAAAAAATCGTGGATGAGTACGCCACTTTGCTCAACCCCGGCCGGGCCATTCCGCCGTTCATCACGCAGCTCACCGGCATCACCAACGACATGGTGAGCGACGCCCCCAAGTTCCACGAGGTGGCCAAGAAAGTGGTGGAAATGACCGAAGGCTGCGTCTTTGTGGCCCACAACGTGCGGTTCGACTACTCGTTTTTGAAGAAGGAATTCGCCGACCTGGGCTACAACTACTCGCGCAAAACGCTGTGCACCGTGCGCCTCTCGCGCAGCCTCATTCCGGGCCAGCCCAGCTACAGCCTGGGCAAGCTGTGCCAAAACATCGGCATTCCGCTGCAGGACCGGCACCGCGCCGCCGGCGATGCCCACGCCACGGCCCTGCTCTTCGGCAAGCTGCTGAAGATTACCAACGAAAGCGAGGACCTGCCCCACGGCACCAACACCAGCCACACCTTGGCCCGGGTGGATGCCCTGGCCCCCGCCGGCCGCCGGCCCGACGGCACCAAAGCCCCCAAGCCCAAGCGCGTAGCGGCGATGCAGGAGGCCATTCGCACGGCGCTGCTGCCGCCGCTGGTGTCGCCGGAGCTGGTGGCCAGTCTGCCCCAGGCCACGGGCGTGTACTATTTCCACAACGAGGCCGGCGAGGTCATTTACGTGGGCAAGAGCATCAACATTTACAAGCGCATTCAGCAGCACTTTGCCATCGATGTGAAGTCGCGCAAGAGCTTGGAGTTTAAGAATTCCATTGCCGACATTACCTGGGAGTTGACTGGTTCGGAACTGGTGGCGCTGCTGTACGAGTCGCACCTGATTAAGCAGATGAAGCCGGCCTACAACCGGGCCCAACGACGCTCGGTGTTTCCGGCGGGCATCTACCTGCGCGTGGATGAGCAGGGCTACAAGCGCTTGGCTTACGGCCGTGCCGATGCCCGCAACGCCGAGATTCCCATCATCGCGCTGGGCAACCAGTATAAGGCGCAAGGTTTTTTGTACCACAAAGTGGCCAAGTACAACCTGTGCCAGAAGCTGTGCGGCCTCTACAAAACCACTGGCCCCTGCTTCGACTACCAAGTGCACCGCTGCCAGGGCGCCTGCGTGGGCCAGGAGCCGCCCGAGAGCTACAACCAGCGCGTGGACGAGGCCATCGACAGCATCAGCTACGAGCACGAAAGCTTCGTGGTGATTGGGCCGGGCCGCACGGAGCTGGAAAAGAGCATCGTGCTGGTGGAAAACGGGCGCTACCGCGGTTTCGCCTTCGTCGACGAAACGTTTTCAGCCCGCAAATTGGCCGATTTCCGCGACGTGATTCAGCCCTACACCGACAACAAGGACATTCAGCAGATTATCCGGCAGCACTTGCGCACCAAGCGGAAAGGCGAAAAAGTGAAGGTTTTTGGGTGATTTCGGTAAGGAGTTGGGATTTTTCTACATTTACGAATATGAATGTTTTTCCTTCCCCACTCTTCACGCATGAAAAAACAACTATTCGCCTTTTTAACTGGCTTTTTGCTGCTGGCCGGAGCGCCTGCACAGGCGCAATTGAGCGGCATTAAGCGAATATGCCCCATTTGTACAGGTCCTGGCGACTATGTCTCCTTTACGGCAGCTGTCACGGCCCTAAATACCGCTGGCGTTGCGCCCGCAGGGGTCACGTTCAACGTGCTGGCGGGATATGTCTTCGACGAAATGGTACCGCCCATCACGGTGAGCGGTACTGCGGCCGGACTCATCGTTTTTCAGAAAAGCGGCTCGGCGGGGCTCAACCCTAAAATTCAAGGCACCGGTACGGGCGCTGCCGACGCGGCGCTCACGCTCGATGGGGCCGACTACGTCCAGTTCATTGGCATCGACGTGGAAGACAAGGCCGCCAATACCACGGCCGTGCAACAGCTCGAAAACGGCATCCTGCTGCAAAATGGCGCCACCAACAACACTTTTCTTAACGGCACCGTGACGCTGAACCGGGCCAACACCAACCGCACCAACGGCGTGGCGTTGCTCAACGGTGGCAACCACAACAACCACTTCTACGGCCTCACGGTGCAGAACTGCTCCTACGGCTACGACCTGGAGGGCACCACCACCTCGTACGACGACGGCACCGAAATCGGGCCGTATCCGGGGCCGGTTGCGGGGTTTCCTTTGCCCAGCCGGGTGCTTAGCATCGGGGTGCCGCCCGTGGGCACGCCGGGCGGCATTGCCTTCGCCACCTACGGCATCTACCTCAAGTCGCAAACCAATGCCAAGGTCTTCAACACCGAAGTAAACGGCGTGACGGGCACCAGCGGCGTGTACGGCATCTATTCCACGGGCTCCACCAACAGCGTGGACGTGACCGATTGCCGCGTGCACGCCATGAGCGGCAGCGGCAGCACCGGCATTGTGATGGGCTATTACGTGAACAGCGGCACTACCCACCGCTTCCTGCGCAACAAAGCCTATGACATTGAAGCCGTGGGCACGAGCGGCTTTGCGGCGGGCTTCGATATCACGGCGGGCACCACGAACTACCTGGCCAACAACATGGTGTACGACGTGCGAGCCGCCGCTAGCGGCGCGGGCACGTCGGTGCGGGCCTTCAGCTTCCGGGGCGGGAATAATTATGCCTACCACAACACGGTGGTCATCGGCTACGCCGCCACCAACCCGGCCAACAAGAGCGGCGCCCTGTTCATGTCGGGCGCCCAAACGGTGGACTTGCGCAACAACATTTTCGTGAACCTGGTGAGCGGCCTGCCGGCGGGCGGGGGCGGCATTGCAGCGGCCTTTTTTAAAAACAACACCGTGATGACCAGCGTGGCGGCCGGCTCCAACAACAACATCTACTACGCCGGCCCGCCCTCGGCCGAAAAGCCGATTTTCTACGGGGCTGCCGTGGGCACCACGCCCGCCGGGCTCGACCAGACCCTGGCCCAGTACCAGGCTCGTGTGCCCGGCGTAGAGCAAGCCTCGCTCACCGAGCTGCCGCCCTTCATCAATGCCACCACCGACCCGCACCTGCAGTCCGGCTTTTTCACCCAAGCCGAAGGCGGCGGCACGCCCCTCGCGGCCACGGCCATGCCCGTCAACAACGACATTGACCAGGACGTGCGCAACCCCCTGCGGCCGGATATTGGCGCCGATGAAGGCCTGTTTGTGGCCCTGGCCAGCCGTCCTGGCGTTATTGCCAACCTGGAAATGCAGTTGGCCCCGAATCCTGGTGGCCGGGGCGCGGCGCCGGTTCTGCACCTCTCAGGACCGGCACGCACGCTTACGCTTTCTGTGAGTGATGCGCTGGGCCGTCGGGTAACCACTCCGCAAACGCTGCAACATCCGGCGGGCGCCGAAGCGGTGGCGCTGCCCAACGGCCTGGCCCCGGGCTGGTACGTCGTGCGGCTGCTGGAGCCGGCTACCGGCAATGCCATCAGCCGCCAGTTGCTGGTAGAATAAGCTCGCCGCGCTTCCCGGAAAAGCCAAGGGCCGCCCGACATGTACCGGGTGGCCCTTGGTTTTTTTGACTTCTCAAACTGACTATTTCTTGCCGGCCAGGATTTCGTCCACCACCAGCGGGTCGAGCAGCGTGGTCACGTCGCCGAGGTTACTGGTTTCGCCCTCGGCCACTTTGCGCAGGATGCGGCGCATGATTTTGCCGGAGCGGGTTTTGGGCAGGCCCGACACCAGCTGAATCTTGTCGGGCTTGGCAATGCGGCCAATCTGGGCCACCACGGCTTCGATGATGCTGGCCTCGGTGCGCTGGATGTCGATATCGGTGGTGGGCACGCCGTTCTGGCAAATGACGTAGGCGTAGATGCCCTGGCCTTTCACGTCGTGCGGGTAGCCCACCACGGCGCTTTCCACCACAAACTCGCTTTCGTTGATGGCGTTTTCGATTTCGGCCGTGCCGAACCGGTGGCCGCTCACGTTGATGACGTCATCGACGCGGCCGATGATGCGGTAGAGGCCGTTTTCGTCGCGCCGGGCGCCGTCGCCGGTGAAGTAGTAGCCGGGATAGGGCTGGAAGTACGTTTGGCGGGCGCGCTCGTGGTCGCCCCAGGTGGTGCGAATCACGCCCGGCCAGCTGCCTTTAATAGCGAGGTAGCCTTCTTGGTCGTTGCCTTCGATTTCGGTGCCGTCCTGGTTGAGCAGCACGGGCTGCACGCCCGGCAGCGGCAGGCCGGCGCGAGCCGGCACCGAGGGCGTAATGCCGGCCATGGCTGAAATCATGATGCCGCCGGTCTCGGTTTGCCACCACGTGTCCACGATGGGGCAGCGGCCCTTGCCCACGTGCTGGTGGTACCAGTGCCAGGCCTCTTCGTTGATGGGCTCGCCCACCGAGCCCAGAATGCGCAGGCTGTGCAGCGAATACGCCAAAACGTGGTCGATGGGCGCGCCCATGAGCGAGCGGATGGCCGTGGGTGCCGTGTAGAAAATGGTGACGTGGTGCTTGTCAATCACCTCCCAGAAGCGGCCCGGCGACGGAAACGTGGGCACGCCCTCAAACAGCAGCGTGGTGCCACCGGCCAGCAGCGGCCCATACAGCCCGTAGGTGTGGCCCGTGACCCAGCCAATGTCGGCGGTGCACCAGAACACGTCGTTTTCTTCCAGCTGAAACACGTTGCGGAAGGTATAGTCGGCCCACACCATGTAGCCGGCCTGGGTGTGCACCACGCCCTTGGGCTTGCCGGTGCTGCCGCTGGTGTAGAGGATGAACAGCGGGTCTTCGGCCGCCATTTCGGCGGGCGGGCAGTCTTTGGCCACGTCCTTCACCTCGTCGTGGTACCACACGTCGCGGCCGTCGTGCCACTGCACGGGCCAGCCGGTGTGCTCCACCACGATGACGCGGCGCACGCCGGGGCAGCTTTGCAGGGCTTCGTCCACCACGCCTTTCACCGGAATTTGCTTGGCGCCGCGGTTCAGGCCGTCGGCGGTGAGGACGAAGGCCGCGTCGGCGTCGTTGATGCGGTCGGCAATGGCCGTGGCCGAAAAGCCCGCAAACACCACCGAATGCACCGCCCCGATGCGGGCGCAGGCCAGCACGGCCACGGCCAGCTGCGGAATCATGGGCAAGTAGAGCACCACCCGGTCGCCTTTCTGCACGCCGTTTTTCAGCAGCACGTTGGCAAACTGGCACACTTGCTCGTGCAGCTCGCGGTAGGTGAGGCGCAGGTGGCGGGTTTTGGGGTCGTTGGGCTCGAAGATGATGGCCAGCTTGTTGGCGCGGGTGGCCAGGTGGCGGTCGAGGCAGTTTTCGGTGATGTTGAGGCGTGCCCCGTCAAACCAGGTGCTGGTGCCGGCCGGCGAAAACTCGCCGCCGCGCACGCTGTCCCACTTTTTGCGCCAAGTGAAGGGCTCGGCCGCTGCGGCCCAAAAAGCGTCGGGGTCCTGAACGGAGTGCTGGTAATCGGCGTGGTATTCTTCGAGGGTACGGGTGCGCGTGGCGGACATGAGCAAAGACTAGGTGTTGGGCGTTGGGAAGGGATAAGGCGGAAGCCATGCCCCTAAGGAAAGCGCAAGAATAATGGGTAAATCCCCTTTTCTAAGCAGCCGTTGTGCTTTCGAAGGCCAAACCGATGCCGCGCCGCATCAAGCCGGCCCGGATTTCGTCCAGAATGAGCGGGTCATCGATGGTGGCGGGCAGGGCAAACGCTTCGCCGTCGGCCAGCTGGCGCAGGGTTTTGCGCAGGATTTTGCCGGAGCGGGTTTTGGGCAGGCGCTTCACCGCCACCGCCTGCCGGAAGCAGGCCACCGCGCCAATGCGGGCGCGCACCGCCGCTGCCAGCTCCTGCTCCAGCGCCTCCTCTCCTATCGTTTGGCCGTCCTTCAGCACCACCAGCCCCACGGGAATTTGCCCTTTCAGGGCGTCGGCAATGCCCAGCACGGCGCACTCGGCCACGGCCGGATGGGCGGCCAGTATTTCCTCAATCTCACCGGT
This sequence comes from Hymenobacter miniatus, assembly GCF_016427455.1. NCBI lineage: Bacteria > Pseudomonadati > Bacteroidota > Cytophagia > Cytophagales > Hymenobacteraceae > Hymenobacter > Hymenobacter miniatus. The sequence goes on along the minus strand of NZ_JAELXR010000015.1, from coordinate 9,380 downwards.
GCTCAGGCGGTGCCCGGCCACGTTGATGACGTCATCGACGCGGCCCATGATGTAGGTGTAGCCTTCCGTGTCGCGGTAGCCGCCGTCGCCGCTGAAGTAGTAGCCAGGGAAGGGCTCCAAGTAGGCCTCGTAGCGCTCGGTGTCGTTCCAGAGCGTGGGAAAGCAGCCGGGCGGCAGCGGCAGCTTCACGGCCACTAGGCCGGTGGTGCCGGCGGGCTGGGGCTGGCCGGCTTCATCGAGAATGTGTACGTCGTAGCCGGGCACGGGGTGGCCGGCGCTGCCCGCGCGGGGCGGTGGCATGCCTTCCAGCCCGGCCAGGGTGGCCAGCATGGGCCAGCCGCTCTCGGTTTGCCACCAGTGGTCGATGACCGGCACGCCCAGCACCTGGCGGGCCCATTCGTAGGTAGCGGGGTCGCAGCGCTCGCCGGCCAGAAACAGGTGGCGCAGGCTGCTGAGGTCGTACTGGTGGGCCAGCGCGCCATCGGGGTCTTCCTTCTTGATGGCGCGAATGGCGGTGGGCGCCGTGAACATCACGCTGGCCCGGTGCTGGCTAACAAGGCGCCAGAACGTGCCCGCATCGGGCGTGCGCACGGGTTTTCCTTCAAACAACACTGTGGTAGCGCCGCGCAGCAGCGGCCCATACACGATGTAGGAATGGCCCACGGCCCAGCCGATGTCGGAACCGGTGAAGATGACTTCGCCGGGGGCGAGGTCGTAGATAGCTTCCATGCTGAAGCGCAGGGCCACGGCGTGGCCGCCGTGGTCGCGCACCACGCCCTTGGGCCGGCCGGTGGTGCCGCTGGTATACAGAATGTAAAGCGGGTGCGTGGCGGGCACCGGCACGGCCGGCACGGGCTCGGCACGCAGCAAAGTATCGAAATCAACATCCACCTCCGGCTGCAGCTCGGCCTTCACAAACGGCCGCTGGCACACCACCACGTGGGCCGGCTGGTGCGTGGCGCTGGCCCGGGCTTCGTCCACCAATGGCTTGTAGGGAATGATGCGGTCGAACTCCATCCCGCCCGAGGCACAAACAATGACCCTGGGCCGGGCGTCGTCAATCCGCACGGCCAGCTCGTGCGGCGCGAAGCCGCCAAACACCACCGAATGAATGGCCCCGATGCGGGCGCAGGCCAGCATGGCCACCACGGCCTCGGGCATGTTGGGCATGTAGATGAGGACCCGGTCGCCGAGCTGCACGCCCAGGTCACGCAGGCCGCCGGCGAAGCGGGCCGTCAGGTCCAACAGCTCGGCGTAGGTGTAGGTACGCAGGGTGTGGGTGACGGGCGAATCGTAAATCAGGGCCGGCTGGTCGGCGCGGCCGTTTTGCACCTGCTGGTCGAGGCAGAGAAAGGCGGTGTTCAACTCCCCGTCCGCGAACCAGCGAAAATGCCCGTTTTCGTCCTGGCTGAGCACTTCCCGAGGGGCTTTGTCCCAGTGCAGGTGGGCGGCCTGGTTGGCCCAGAAGCCCGCCGGGTCGGCGAGGCTGGCGGCGTGGGCGGCGGCGTAAGAACAAGCTCGTTTCATGGCGGGTGGGAATGAAGTAGGAGGTGAAGTGCACGGCGTCAATTTAGTAAAAAACCCGCCGGGCGCGGGGCCCGGCGGGTTTTTAATTTGCAGCCGCTCAGCTTACTCCATGATGCGCACGTTGCGCGAATCCTTCATTAAGGCCGAGCCAATTACCCAGCATAAGGCGGCAATCAGAACCGGATAAATCAGGCCCGACAACGCCGCGTGTTCCTTGAAGAATGTGCCCGCGGGCTGGGCCTTGGCCCACACGGCTATCCAAGTGGCCACCAGCGGCACGAAGCCGCCGAAGATGCCGTTGCCAATGTGGTAGGGCACCGAGAGCGAGGTGTAGCGCACTTTGGTGGGGAACAGCTCGACCAGATACGCGGCGATGGGCCCGTACACCATGGTCACGAATAGCACCAGGCAGAAGGTGAGCACCGTCATCATGAACAGGTTGGGCGCCAAGGCTTTCGACACGGCTTCTACGGCTTTGCCAGCGGCGTCGACGGTGGCGGGGGTTACTTCGGTGAGGGGGCCGGCGTAGGCTTTCAGGCCGTAAAAAAGCGGCACCGTGAACAGGGCCGCGCACAGCATGCCGGCCATGATGATGCGCTTGCGCCCGATGCGGTCGGAGAGCGAGCCGAAGTAAATGAACAGCGGCGTGGCCAATACCATGCTGGCCACCAGCACGATGCTGGCATCGATGAGGTCCAGCTTCAGCGCGTTTTGCATGAAGGAATAGGCGTAGAACTGGCTGGTGTAGAACACCACGCCCTGCCCCATGGTGGCCCCAAACAGCGCAATGAGCACCAGCCGGCGGTTCACCGGGTTCAGGAAGGAATCGCGCAACGGGCTGGTGCTGGTTTTGCCCTCAGCCTTGGCTTTGGCAAACAGCGGCGACTCGTGCAGCTGCTTCCGGATGTAGTACGAGGCCACAATCAGCACGCCCGAGAGCAGGAACGGGATGCGCCAGCCCCAGGTCTTGAAGTCGGCGTCGGGCATGGCTTTTTTGGTGAGCACAATGACGAGAATGCTCAGGATGAGGCCGGCCGTGGCCGTAATCTGGATGTAGCTGGTGAAGTAGCCGCGGCGCTTATCGGGCGCGTATTCGGCCACGTAGGTGGCGGCGCCGCCGTACTCGCCGCCCAGCGCCAGGCCCTGAAACAGGCGCAGCACCAGCACGATGGCCGGCGCAATCCAGCCGATTTTGTCGTAGCTGGGCACCAGGCCCGTGGCCACGGTGGCCCCGCCCATCATCAGCAGCGTAACCAAGAAGGTGTATTTGCGCCCAATCATGTCGCCGATGCGGCCAAACACCACCGCCCCGAACGGCCGCACAATGAAGCCCACCCCAAACACGGCCAGCGCCCCCAACAGGGTTTCCTCGGGCTTGCCCTTCGAGCCAAACAGCACCGGCCCGATGATGGCCGCCAGCGAGCCAAAAATGTAAAAGTCATACCACTCGATGACAGTCCCGACCGACGACGCGGTGATGACCTTCCAGATGGTTTTTTCGTCGACGCTGTTGTTGTCGTGCGCCGCCGGGGCATCCGCCACGTCGGGCGAGATGGGTAAACTTTGTTCCATGTAATTCGCAGCCTGATGGGTAAATGGGAATCCGGGCGGCAACATACAACCCAACCGCGGGCGCAACGCAGCAGATAGGTGCCAAAGCGCAATGAAATGCGCCGAAGCCATGCCTGCCGTTGTGGCATAGCGGGCATTTTTGTGGCTTGTGTTTGCACAATGCCCTGAGCATCATCTGCTGCGCTATTTCCCTTCCGCCAGCACGGTGGCCAGCAGCGCATCCACAGCCAGGCCCAGCCGGCGCAGGTCCAGGCGGGCCAGCGTATCGGAAGCCTCGTGGTAGCTTCGGTTGCGGTAGAAAGCCGTATCGGTGAGCAGCACGGCCGGGTAATCGAATTTCCAGTAATTGAGGTGGTCCGAGAAGTCGATGCCCGGCAGCCAGGCCGGGGCCTTAAAGCGCTTCACCGGCAGGGCCGCGGCCGCCCGGTAGTGCCGCGCAAACCGCCGGCCGAAACGGCCGTTGCCGAATTTCTGGGCCACGGTCACGTAGTTGCCGCGCCTGCCGTAAATGAATTTTAGCGGCCAGATGGGGTAGCGCTGGGAACCCCGGCGGTCGTCGAAATAACCCAGCATTTCGAGCGATACCATGCCCCGTACCGGCACACCTGCCGCTTTGAGCGAAGCCGCGTGCACGTAGCTGCCCATCTGCGGAGTCCGGAAAAACGGGGGTTCCTCCAGCGTGTAGGCCACCAAATCGATGCGGTAGGCCACTGTTTTTTCCTGCCCGAGCAGGCGGGCCAGCTCTAGCAGGGCCGCCACGCCGGTGCCGTTGTCGTCGGCGCCGGGCTGGTCGCCGCACACGTCGTAGTGCGCCCCGATGATGAGCCGGGGGCCGTCGGTGGGCCCGAACGAGGCGGTGACATTGCGGTAGGTTTGGCCCTGCACCGTATAGGGCTGGTCGGCCACCAGGTGCGCGCCGCTGGCCCCCAACTCCTGCCGGATGAACGTTGCCACTGAGTCGAGCACGGCCGGGTGGGCATAATTGCGCGGCTTCCGCGTGCCGGTGAGCACCCGCAGGTGCTGGCGCAGCCGGGCCGTGTCGGCCCGCGGCGCGGGGCTTTCGGCGGCAGCCGCGGGGCCGGGCGCTAGCAAGCACGCCAATAGTGCCGTGAGGAAAAACCGCTTCATGCAGCCAAGCTACTTAGCTTTGGCCAACCAAGCTTGGTGCATCGCACGCAATTTCTCATGGCCTCCACCCTTCCCGTATTCCACTCCCTCACTCCTTCCGACCTCAAGCCCAGCGAGTGGCACCCGTTTATGGTGGGGGCGGTGGCCCCGCGCCCGGTGGCCTTCGCCAGCACGATTGATGCCGAGGGCCGTGTGAACCTGAGCCCCTACAGCTTCTTCAACGCCTTCAGCGCCAACCCGCCCATCCTGGTGTTCTCGCCCGCCAACCGCGTGCGCGACAACACCCAGAAGCACACCCTGCAAAACGTGCGCGAAGTGCCCGAAGTCGTCATCAACATCTGCGATTTCGCGCTGGTGGAGCAAATGTCCTTGGCCAGCACCGAATACGAAAAAGGCGTCAACGAATTCACCAAAGCCGGCCTCACCGAGCTGGCCTCCGAGCAGGTGCGCCCGCCGCGGGTGGCCGAAGCCCCCGCCGCTTTCGAGTGCGTGGTGGAGCAAATCATCGAGCTGGGCCAGAACCACGGCGCCGGCAACCTCATCATCTGCCGCGTGGTGCGAGCCCATTTCCGCCAGGATATCCTGCTGCCCGACGCCACCGGCATCGACCCGTTCAAGCTGGACGCCGTGGCCCGCCTCGGGGGCGACTGGTACTGCCGGGCCAGCGGCGCCAGCCTTTTCGAAGTGCCCAAGCCCAACCGCCACATCGGCATCGGCTTCGACCAGTTGCCCGAACACCTGCGCACCTCCGACGTGCTGACTGGCAACGAGCTGGGCCGCTTGGCCAACATCGAGCGCGACGCCCTGCCCACGCCGGAGCAAGTCGAAGAGTTTAAATCCGAACCGATGGTGGCTTATTTAATCAATAAATACCACGGCAATGCGCCGGAGTTCAAGAATCAATTGCTGCAGTTGGGAAGGCAGTTTCTGAGCGAGGGGCGGCTGGTGGAAGCGTGGAAGGCATTGCTCCTTGAGGTGCCAAATTGAACGAGCAACGTGTCTCAGCTTGAGTTTACGCCAGAGGAACAACCATCTCAAAAAGCGCAAGCTCCTGCCGCTTCCACCCTCGCGCAAGCATAAACTGCAGTTCGGGCCCTTCCCAAAGCATGTAGCACATCAGATTATTGTGTGCGTAAGCCGCCTCCACCTCGTGCAATAATTGGCTGCCATGCCCCTGGCGCCGCCACTGCTTGGGCACCACCAAGGAGAGCAACAACGTTCGGTTGGCATCAGCGCGAACAACGGCATAGGCCTTGTTTTCGAGATGAAACGCTCGAACCGGGGGCGCCATCGCAGCCATGGTTTCGGCGGCAATCATCCACGGCAGTTCGGCTTCTGTTTCCTTGGCAATTACGCGTGCCACTTCGCGTGGGTCGGTTTCGCTTAGCTTCAAAACCCGCGTATACGCGCGGCCGGCCTCGCATTGAAGCATGTGAAGCTGCCGGGTGGTTCGAAACCCAAGTTTTTCGTACAGCCGGTACGCCCGCTCGTTGGTCGTGAACACCTCGAGCAGCATGTTTTGGTCGCCGCGGGCGCGGGCCTCGGCCAAGGCAGCAGTCAGCATCACGTGGCCATAGCCCTTGCCCCGGGCCCCCACCACCAGTCCCATGGCGGCCACCCGGCTGTTCCAGCCCCGCCGCGCTATCAGCACCAGCCCCACCAGCTCATCGTTTCGAAACCAGATTTTGCTGGCTTGGGCATCGAGGTTTTCGCCGCGGAAGCGGCGCTCAAAGCTTGCCGCGTCGAAAACCATGGGTACCAAGTATTCTTCAAAAGAACGGTTTATGGCCTCGCAGGCCTCGGCCGACGTAAATTCCAACAGAGGCCGGCACACTAACTGATTGGTGAAATGTTGCATTGGCTATGGAAGCTTGACCTCTGCCGTTCTCAAAACAACTCGCTGCCGGTAAAGGCAGTCCTTAATTCCGCACCGCAATCAATAACCCCAATTCCTTATACCGCATGTTAAATTTCTTCGCAATCATCGCATTCGTCAGCGAGCCGCGGTAGATGTAGACGCCGCTGCGGAAATGCTCGTTGGTGAACAGCACTTCGTTGATGCCGCCGTGCTGGCTGATTTCCTGCAGGATGGGCGTGAAGATGTTGCTCAGGGCGTTGGTGGCGGTGCGGGGCACGCGCGAGGCAATGTTGGGCACGCAGTAGTGCACCACGTCGTACTTGCGGAAGACGGGGTTGCTGTGGCTGGTCATTTCGCTGGTCTCGAAGCAGCCGCCCTGGTCGATGCTCACGTCGATAACCACGGAGCCGGACGACATGGTGGCCACCATTTCCTCGGGCACCATGAAGGGAATGCGGCCGTCTTCTACTGCCAGCGCGCCGATGACGACGTCGGCCCGGCGGATTTGCTGGCTCAGGGCAAACGTATCCAAGGTGCTGGTGTAGAGCTGCATGCCCAGGTTGTGCTTAAGGCGGCGCAGCTTGTAAAGGTGGTTGTCGAACACCTTCACCTCGGCTCCGAGGCCGGTGGCGGCGCGGGCGGCGTACTCGGCCACCGTGCCGGCCCCCAGGATGACCACCTGCGACGGCGGCACGCCCGTGATGCCGCCCAGGATGATGCCCTTGCCCTCGTTGGAGCGGGCCAGGTATTCGGCCGCAATCAGCATCACGGTCGAACCCGCGATTTCGCTCATGGCGCGCACCACGGGGCGGGCGCCGCTGGGGTCTTTCATCAGCTCGAAGCCGATGGCGTTGATTTTCTTGCGCGAGAGCGCCGCGATGTATTCCGGGGTCATCGAGCCCATCTGCAGGGCCGAAATCAGGGTTTGGCCGGGGTGTAGCAGCTCAATTTCTTCGAGCGTGGGCGGGGCCACTTTCAGCAGCACGTCGGCCTTGTACACTTCCTCGGCCGAATAGGCAATCTGGGCGCCGGCTTCGGAGTAGTCGTGGTCGGCGTACTTGCTGGGCTCGCCGGCGCCGGCTTCCATCACCACTTCGTGGCCCGCGCTCACCAGGTGCTGCACGGCTTCGGGGGTGAGGCCGAGGCGATTTTCTTGCAGCGAGGTTTCGCGGGGCAGGCCAATAAAAAGCTTGCGCTTCCGGGTTTCCACGGCCAGCATCGATTCCTGGGTGAAATAGGCGCGGCTGGTGGCCAAAGACTCAAAACCGGATGGTAGCTGCTCGGGCATAGGTTCAGGTAGCAAGTATCAATTAACAGGCATCAGGCGGGGCCGGCCGGCTAACGAGGCGGGCGGCTGGGCAACGGCAGGCTAATTGATGCGGGGCGGGGAAGTTACGGGATAAGGTGCAGGTGGATTTCGCGAGCTTCGGGGCCCACCACGTCGATGCGGACTTCGAGCCGGGGCGTGGGCAAAAGCGGGCCCACCCGGGCGGGCCACTCCACCAAGCAAAGATACCCCGAATCGAGGTACTCTGCGGCGCCCATCTGTTCAGCTTCGCGCAGGGAGTCGATGCGGTAGAAATCGAAATGATACACGGGCCGCTCCTGCGCGTCGCGGTACTCGTTCACCAGCGAGAAGGTGGGGCTGCTCACGTCGTCGGCCACGCCCAGGGCGGCGGCCAGGGCCCGAATGAGCGTGGTTTTGCCGGCGCCCATCTCGCCCTCAAACGCCACCACGGAACAATGGGCGGCCTCGATGGCGGCCTGCACCCGGCGAGCGGCCGCGGGCAGCTCGTCTACAGAAGAAACGGCAATGGTTGAGGGAAGCATGGCGCAAAAATACCGGCAAAGCCGCAGCAGCGGGCAGCCGCTTTGGATAAATGCCGCAGAACCCGCAACTTTATGCTTCGCGGCAGCGCCTAACGTCATCAGCCAAAAGAAACTACGCCTTCTTTTGCGGCTGGTGTTGAGGCGAGGCGGCATTTGCCTTTCCACTTCTACCCCGTGCGTTTTTCTACTTTTTTGCCGTTCCGGTGGCGGGCCGGGCCTTTTGGGTGTATTGCCCTCCTGGGCGGGCTACTCCTACTCGCTCCCTGGGCCGGCGCTGCTCAAGCCCAAGCCGTGGCGCGGGGCACTGTTTTGACCGGGACGGGAGGCGCTGTTCCATTTGCCACCATTGCCCTGCACCGCTCCGCCGACTCGGTGGTGGTAAAAACCGAGTTCAGCGACGAGCGGGGCGGGTTTTTACTAGAAGGCAAGGCGGGCGGCCGCTACCTGGTTTCGGCCGTTCAGGTGGGGTACCGGCGCGTATGGAGCACGGCATTTTCTCTGCCACCAGACGGCCTGGTGCTGCCTGCCCTGCTGCTGCAAGCCAGCGAGGCCACGGCCCTGGCTGGGGTAACAGTGCAGGCGCGCAAGCCCTTGTTTGAGCATCACCCCGACCGCACCGTGGTGCACGTGGCCGACAGCCCTCTATCGGCCGGCGCCACGGCCCTCGACGTGCTGGGCCGCTCGCCGGGCGTGGTGGTGAACGAGGCCATTGCCCTGCGCGGCCGGCAGGGGCTGCTGCTGCTGGTAGACGGCAAACGCCTGCCCCTGGCGGGCGTCGACCTCACCGAGTACCTGCGCGCTCTGCCCGCCGAGCAGCTCCAGACCATTGAGCTCATCACCACTCCGCCCGCCCAGTACGATGCCCAGGGCGGAGCCGGGGTCATCGCCCTCACACTCAAAAAAGACCTGCGCCTGGGCACCAACGGCACGGCCAACGCCAGCTACGGCCGTGGTGAATACGGCAAGCTCACCTCCGGCTTCACCCTGAACCACCGAAGCCATTACGTCAACTTTTACGGCTCTTATAGCTACACCAATCGCAACGACTTTGCCCGGCAGGAATTCTACCGCCAATACGGGGCTCTGGCGGGGCTGCCGGCCGCCAGCAGCGACGTGCTGGGCGAGCGCATGCTGTACCTGCGCTCGCACAGCGCCAAGGTGGGCGCCGACCTTAATCTCACGCCGCGCACGCTGCTGGGCATGGCGCTCACGGGGCTGCTCAGCCGCACCACCACCGCCAACGACACCCAGACGCGGCTGTACGACGAGGGCGGCAAGCCGGCGCTGCGGTACCGCTCGCTGGTGGCACAGGAAATAAAGCGGCCCAACGGCAGCGCCAACCTGAACCTGCGGCACGCTTTTGCCGACTCGGCATCGGCCGCCAGCCTGACGGCCGATGCCGACTACGCGCAGTACCGCACCACCCGCGCCCTCGACCTGCGCACCAGCTTTCTGGAGCCAACGC
>NZ_JAELXR010000014.1:0-141776 GCF_016427455.1 Hymenobacter miniatus | reverse complement strand
CCCGCCAGTTTCACGGCGTGAACATGAAGCTGATGAAGGCCGGCGGCTTCCGGCGGGGCATTGAACTGCTGCGCCGCGACCCCGAAACCGCTTCGGCCGCCGCCGATGATGACCCCACTGCCGCCCCGGAAAGCGACGCCCCCGAAACCGCCGCCGAGAAAGCCGCCGACCGCCGCGCCGTGCGCATTGCCCTCACGCCCGAAACGGCGCTGGCGTCCTCGTCCTTCTCTGGCAACCGCGGCCGTCTGCCGTGGCCGGTGAGCCGCGGCTTCATCAGCCAGCACTTTGGCCGCCACCCGCACCCGGTGCTGAAAAACGTAACCGTCGAAAACCGCGGCATCGACATTCAGACTGGGGAAGGAGAGGCCGTGCGTTCCTGCTTCGATGGCAAGGTGCTCACCATCGCCAACATCGCGGGCATGAACACCATCGTCATGATTCAGCACGGCGACTTCTTCACCGTGTACGCCAAGCTGCGCTCGGTGAGCGTGCACGAAGGCCAGCGCGTGAGCGCCCGCGAGGTCATCGGCACGGTGGCTACGTCGGCCGAAGGCACGTCCGAAGTGCAGTTTCAGGTGTGGCACAATTCGGCCAACCTGAACCCCGAAAACTGGCTGGGGCGGAAGTAGAAGTAGCCCATCCCACCAGCCACGAATTGAAAAGGCCCCTCGATGTTCGACAGCGCACTGCGCTTGTCGAACATCGAGGGGCCTTTTCAACACCAACCTTTAAAAAAAAACACCGAGCAAAGCGCGGTGTCTTTCTGAGCTATGAAAACAAACTTAGCTGTCGGCAGAAGCGGCTACTAGCAGCCCCAACCGATAACCGAAACAAAGATGGCAGCCTTGGCTAGTGCCTTGCCGGGCAACTCGGTGAACGGCCACTGTGAACCGGCGAACGGCGCGTTTGGCTGGGCGCAAAGCCCGGCCGTGGCCGGGCTTATATCAGGTTGAGGCGGGCTAGCAAGCCGGCCTTGTAGGAGCTGCCGATGGGCACGCGCACCGGCGTGCGCGGCCCAGAGCCGTCGCGCACGCCGTCGAGCAGGGCCGCGTCGGCCTCAATGGACACGATGCGGTCGAGGCGCACGATGTATTTGCGGTGGATACGGGCAAAGTCGCGCACCGGCAGCTTGGTTTCGAGGTCCTTCATGGTGCCGTACATGGTGAGGCGCTCGCGGGTGGTGTGCAGGTTCACGTAGTCGCCGAGGGCTTCTATGTACTGCAGGTCGGCGGTGAGCACGCGCACCAAGCGCTGGTCCTGTTTCACGAATATCTCGGTGCGGTTGTTGGCATACAGGGAGTCGCCGGTGCGGTTGGCCATGCGCAGCACGCCTTCCAGCTTCTGCCGCTCGTCTTCGAGCTGCAGCCGGACACGACGCAGTTCTAGTTGGGCCATTACCTGCCGGGCCAGAATGCGCAGGGCATCGCGCTGGTCGGCTGTGAGCACGCGCGGCACCGTGTCGATGGCGCAGAGCGTGCCCAGGGGCTGGCCTTCGGGCGAGAGCAGCGGGGCCCCGGCGTAGAAGCGAATGTTGGGGTCGCTGGTCACGAGGGGGTTATTGGCAAATCGCGCGTCGGCGGTGGCGTCGTACACTTCGTACACGTCGCTGGCCCGCATGGCGTACTGGCAAAAAGCGTGTTCGCGCGGGGTCTGCTGGGTTTGGAGGCCCACGTGGGCCTTAAACCATTGGCGGCTGTCGTCGATGAGCGAAACCAAGGAAATGGGCGTGCCGCAGATAAAAGCCGAAAGCTGCGCGATGTCGGTGAACACCTGCTCCTGGCCCGTGTCGAGAATCTGATAGCTGCGCAGCGCTTCAAGGCGGTCGGCTTCGTTTACCTGGCGCAGGGTTTCATCGGGAGGGGTAGCGTTCAAGGAAGGATTCACAGCGGTTAGCAAGAGCGGTTTCGACCTGTGGGTAAATGAAGAAGGCAGGGCGGCATGCAGAGTGTACAAAGCTAAGATATGAGTTTCAGCGCACTGCAGTATTCCCGTCGAACCGCAGCAGGGGACCGGTCAACCCCCGCGCTTTATCTACCAAACGGCAGCTTCATTCAGCAAACACCTCCTATCGGGTATCTTTGGTACTCCAAACGGCGTTCGGCTACGTATATCCTCTTTTATCATCCCAAACCGGGCCGTGGCGCCCACCCGCTCATGCATCATCCCCTGTTTCTAATCGGCAGCTTCGGCACCACCGAAATCCTGCTTATCCTGTTCGTTATCATCCTGTTGTTTGGGGCCAAGCGTATTCCTGAGCTGTTCCGGGGCATGGGCCAGGGCGTGCGCGAGTTCAAAGACGCCACCGCCAAGCCCGAAGAGCAGCAGCCCCAATACCGCGACCAGCCCGGTGCGCCGGTGCCGCCCTATCAGCAGCAATACCCCCAACAGGGGTACCCGCAGCAGCCCCCGCAAGGGTATCCGCAGCAGGGCGCTCCGCAACAAGGTTATCAACAGCCCGCTCCGCCGGCTTACAACCCCAACGACCCCAACGGCCAGCCACGCCAGTAAAGCCGGCTTGTCCTTCTATTTTACCCATTAAGCTCCTTTCGTATGTTTGGTGATATCGGTGGTTCGGAGGTGATTCTCATCATGGTGGTCATCCTCATTTTCTTTGGCGCCAACAAGATTCCAGAACTGGCGCGGGGTCTGGGCAAGGGCATTCGCGAATTCAAAGACGCTAGCACGGAGATTCGGCGCGAGTTTGAGCAGGCCGGCCAGCCGGCTCAGCCGAATAATTATGCGCAGCAAAACGGCTACGGCCCCCAAAACCCTTACCCTGCGCCGCAGCCCGCGCCCAACGCGGAAACTGGTTCCGGCTTCGACCCCTGGGCCACGCCCGCCTACGTGGCTCCTACGGCCGATGCCGAGTACCTGCAGCATCCCAACATCCCGGAGCCCAACCCGGCCCCGGAACCCGCGCCGCCGGTGGCGCACCAGCTGCCGCCCAATATGGCCCCGGAAGGCACCCAGCCCCGGCAGCCCTACATTCCGGCCAACGCCAGTCCTAGCGCTGATGCCTAACTTTGGGCGCACCTAATCTGCAAGTAGTTTGAAGCGTTTTCAGTCTTTATCCGAAGTTCGTAGCGAGCTGGCGGCGGGCACCACGTCCTGCCGGCAGCTCGTTGAGTATTACCTGGGCAACATCGAGCGCCAGAACCCCACCCTCAACGCCTTCTTGGAAGTGTGGCCCGACGAGGCCCGCGCCCAGGCCGACGCCGTAGATGCCAAGCTGGCGGCCGGTACCGCTGGGCCGCTGGCAGGCATGGTCATTGGCATCAAAGACGTGCTGGCCTACGCCGGGCATTCGCTGCAAAGCAGCAGCCTGATGCTCGACGGCTTCAAGTCGCTCTTTACCGGCACGGCCGTGCAGCGCCTGCTCGACGCCGACGCCATCCTCATCGGCCGCCAGAACTGCGACGAGTTTGCCATGGGTGGCTCCAACGAAACCTCCTACTTCGGCCCGGCCCGCAACGCCGCCGACCCCGAGCGCGTGCCCGGCGGCTCGTCGGGCGGCTCGGCCGTGGCCGTGCAGGCCGACATGTGCCTGGCTTCGATTGGCTCCGACACGGGCGGCTCGGTGCGCCAGCCGGCGGCGTTTTGCGGGGTGGTGGGCTTCAAGCCCACGTACTCGCGCATCTCGCGCTACGGGCTGGTGGCGTTTGCGTCGTCGTTCGACCAGATTGGGCCCATCACCCGCTCGGTGGCCGATGCGGCTTTGCTGCTCGAAGTAATGGCCGGCCCCGATGGCATGGACAGCACCGCCAGCCAGCGCGAAGTGCCCCACTACAGCCAGCTGCTCACGCCCGCGCCCCACTACCGCATTGGCTACATCGCCGACGCCGTGGACAGCGAGGGCCTGAACCCCGAAATCAAGGCGGCGCTGGAAACGCAGTTGGACATTCTGCGCGGCCAGGGCCACGTGGTGGAGGCCGTGGAGTTTCCCTACCTCGACTACATGATTCCGACCTACTACATCCTCACCACGGCCGAAGCCAGCTCCAACCTGGGCCGCTTCGACGGGGTGAAGTACGGCTACCGTGCCCCGGATGCCACCGATTTGGAGTCGCTTTACAAAAAGAGCCGGGCCCAGGGCTTCGGGGCCGAAGTGCAGCGGCGCATTCTGCTCGGCACCTTCGTGCTCAGCGCCAGCTACTACGACGCGTACTACACCAAGGCTCAGCGCGTGCGCCGGCTCATCAAGGAGAAAACCGATGAGCTGCTACGCCAATACGACTTCCTGGTGCTGCCCACCACGCCCACCACGGCTTTCAAGCTGGGCGAGAAGCAGGACCCGGTTTCGATGTACCTGGCCGACATTTTCACGGTGCAGGCCTCGCTGGCCGGCGTGCCCGCCATTTCGGTGCCGGTAGGGGAGGACGCCGCCGGCCTGCCCATCGGCCTGCAGGTGATGGCCGGTGCCTTCCGCGAGGCGGAACTGCTGGCTTTTGCCAGCACGCTCACGGAGGAAGTAGTAGCGTAGAACCAAAACCGTTTTGCTCTTGACAAATGCCCCGGCCTGCTGGTCGGGGTATTTTTTTGCCTGGCTGTCACCCAAACCTTGTTGCCGCGCGTAAGGAAATTTTCATTTCATCTCTACAACTTCTTTACCCATCGCCTATCTTAGTGCTATGAAGCAAGGGATTAAGCACGTGAAAACGCCTCGTGGCAGCCGCCGTTGGCTGGGCCTGGGGCTGCTTGGGCTGCTGCTGCCGCTGCCGAAAACCATGGCCCAGCAAGTACCGCAGCCGGACTCGGCTAGCCGGGTAAATGCCACGATGCCAGCGCTGTTGGGCGACACCGTGCGGGTGCGCCTGGAGCTGCAACCCGATTCGTTGGTGGCCGTGCCCCAACAGGTCGACTCGGCCCGGTTGGAATGGCTGCGCACCCCGCCCACCCTGCGCGACTTGGTGTGCGACCGCGTGGGCTGCTTCGAGACCGACGTGCCGCACCAGTTCAACAATTCGGTGATGGCCTACGTGACCCTGTTCACGGCCCGCAACCGCAGCTACATGCAGCGCGTGCTGGAGCGCGAAAACTTCTACTTCCCCATCTTCGAGAAATACCTCGCCAAGTACAACCTGCCCACCGACCTGAAATACCTGGCCGTGGTGGAATCGGCCCTGATACCCACGGCCAAGTCGCCGGTGGGGGCCACCGGCCTCTGGCAGTTCATGGGCCCCACCGCCGGCGACCTCAACCTGAAGCGCGACGAGTGGATAGACGAGCGCATGGCCCCCGAAAAAGCCACCGAGGCCGCCTGCAAGCACCTGCGCTACCTCTACGGCGTGTTTCATGACTGGGAGTTGGTGCTGGCCGCCTACAACTGGGGCGCGGGCAGCGTGCAGCGCGTGATGCGCCGCACCGGCAAAAAGACTTTCTGGGACCTGTACCCGCACATGCCGGCCGAAACGCGCAACTACGTGCCCACTTTCACGGCCATCATGTACAGCATGAAGTACGCCGAGGCCCACGGCCTGCGCACCGACAAGCTGCAGTACCAATACGCCGAGGCGCTGGACACCCTGGGGCTGCGCGGCCGCGCCTTCGACCTGCGCCGCCTGAGCCGCGCCTGCGGCTACGCAGATTCCCTGTACCTCACCCGCTTCAACCCGGAACTGCGGCGGGCGGCGCTGCCGGCGGGCTACCGCTCCTATGTGGTGCGCTTCCCAGCCTCGGCGGCGGTGCACCTGGGCGATGTGGACCGCAACACCTTGCTGGACTACTGCCAGCCAACGGCGGCGCTTCCGCAGGCCCTGGCCGCCCTGCCGCCCCGCCTGGAGGGCGTGGAGCCCTGGCAGAGCAAGCAGCTGCTGGCCGCCAGCGGCGGCCCGCGCGCCGAAGCCGAGGCCGAAGCGCCGCGTTTCCGCCGCGTGCCCCACAAGGTGAAGCGCGGCGAAACGCTGGCCAGCCTGGCTGAGCGGTTTGACGTCAGCCAGGCCCAGCTGCGGCGCTGGAACGACCTGCCCAAGGGCAAGTCCCTGAAGCCGGGCAAGCAGCTGGTGGTGTTTGTGCCCCTGCCGGCCGCCGCGCCCGCTACGGCCAAAGCCCCGGTGGAAGCCGTGGCCGTGGCGCCAACGCCCCGCCCCGTGCGGCCCGTGGCCTCGGCTGAGGAAGCGGCTGCCCGCAAGGAGCAGGCCGAAGCCAACGCCCGCGAAGTGGCGCGCGTGCAGGAGCTGGTGCGCCAGGAAAAGCTGCAGGAAGCCCGCCTGGTGGCCATTCGGCAGCGGCAGGCCATTCAGCAGGCGGTGGCTGAGGCGCAGGCACGCGTGGCCGCCCGCCGCGCCGCCCAGGCGCAGGCCACCGAAGCCAAGCGTGCCGAAAAAGCCATGGCGGCGGCCGAGCCCGAAGAAGTTGAGGAGCCCGCCGCGGCCGAAGCCACAGCCGCCGAAGCCGCCGCCCCGGCTGGCCCCTACACCGTGCGCAGGGGCGACAACCTTACCAAGCTGGCCCGCGAGCACGGCGTGAGCGTGGCCCAGCTGGTGACTTGGAACAAGCTGCCCTCCGAAAACGTGGTGCTGGGCCAGCGGCTGGTGTTCAGCGCGCCGGTCGAGGTGGGAGAGGCGGCGCGTTGGCACCAGAAAACGACGGAAAAGGCATTGGCTGCAGCCAACAAGACCGACTCCCGCAAGGCGGAGCTGACGGGTAAAGTGCACTTGGTGCAGCCCGGCGACACCCTCTTCAACATCTCGCGCCGCTTTGGGGTGAGCGTGCAGCAGTTGCGCGAAGTGAACCACCTCACTTCGGACGAAGTGAAGCTGGGCCAGAAGCTGCTGGTGCCCCAGAGCTGAGGCGCGGCGCAGGGGAAATAAAGAGTAAACCCGGCATTGCCACGCTTTTCGCCCTAATTTCGCCTTACACGGCCACGCTGCCCGCGTGGCCGTTTCCATTTCCGAAGGATTCCCGATGCTGAAAATAAATAAACAAGACGCCCTCAACTACCACTCGCAGGAGCCCGCCGGCAAGATTGAGGTGATTCCCACCAAGCCCGTGAGCACCCAGCTCGACCTGGCCCTGGCCTACTCGCCCGGCGTGGCCGAGCCCTGCAAAGCCATTGCCGAAAACCCCGACGACGTGTACAAGTACACCGCCAAGGGCAACCTGGTGGCCGTGATTTCGAACGGCACGGCGGTGTTGGGCCTGGGCAACATCGGCCCGGCCGCCTCCAAGCCGGTAATGGAAGGCAAGGGCGTGCTGTTCAAGAAGTTTGCCGGCATCGACTGCTTCGACATTGAGATTGACGCCACCGACCCCGACGAGTTTATTAAGATTGTGAAGTCGCTGGAACCCACGTTCGGCGGCATCAATCTGGAGGACATCAAAGCGCCGGAATGTTTCCGTATCGAGACGGAACTGCGCGATAAGATGAACATTCCGCTGATGCACGACGACCAGCACGGCACGGCCATCATCACCTCGGCCGCCTTGCTGAACGCGCTGGAAATCGTGGGCAAGAAGATTGACGAAGTGCAGCTGGTGGTGAGCGGGGCGGGCGCCGCGGCCGTGTCGTGCCTGCGGCTGTACCTGGCGCTGGGGCTGAAAAAGGAAAACATCGTGGTGTTCGATAAGGACGGCCTCATTCACGAGCGTCGTACCAACCTGGCGCCCATTCAGATGCAGTTTGCCACCACGCGGGCCGTCAACAACCTGGAGGAAGCCTTGGAGGGCGCCGACGTGTTTTTGGGCTTGTCGGCGGCCAACGTGCTGCCCGCCGGCCTGCTGCTGAAGATGGCCGACAACCCCATCGTCTTTGCCCTGGCCAACCCCGACCCCGAGGTGAGCTACCAACTGGCCATGGCCACGCGCGACGACCTCATCATGGCCACCGGCCGCTCCGACCACCCCAACCAGGTGAACAACGTGCTGGGCTTCCCCTACATTTTCCGGGGGGCGCTGGACGTGCGCGCCACCGAAATCAACGAAGCCATGAAGCTGGCGGCGGTGCACGCCCTGGCCGAGCTGAGCAAGGAGCCCGTGCCCGAGATGGTGAACAAAGCCTACGGCGACAACACCTTGGCCTTTGGGCGTAATTACTTGATTCCCAAGCCGCTCGACCCGCGCCTCATCACCACCGTGAGCCCGGCCGTGGCCAAGGCGGCCATGGAAAGCGGCGTGGCCAAGGCGCCCATTACCGACTGGACGGCCTACGAAGACCAGCTCCGCGCCCGCCTGGGCGTGAACCAGAAGCTAATGAACCGCATGACCTCGGCCGCCCGTGCCAATCCCAAGCGCGTGGTATTTGCTGAGGCCGACAACTACAAGATTCTCAAAGCCGCCCAGATTCTGCGCGACGAGGGCATTTGCTTTCCCATTTTGCTCGGGCCGCAGGAGAAAATCGAAACCATTGCCCGCGAAAACAGCCTCGACCTGGAGGGCTGCGAAATCATCAACATCCTGAAGCAGGACGCCAAGCGCGACGAGTACGCGGCCATCCTCTACGGCAAGCGCCAGCGCCGCGGCATGACGCTGTACGAAGGCCGCCGCCTGATGCGCGAGCGCAACTACTTCGCCGCCATGATGGTGGAAACCGGCGAGGCCGACGCCTGCATCACCGGCCTCACCAAGGACTACGGCAAAAGCATCATTCCCTCGCTGCAGGTGGTGGGCACCGAGGACGGCGTGCGCCGCGTGGCGTCGATGTACATCATTCAGCACAAGAAAGGCCCGTATTTCTTTGCCGACACCACGGTGAACATCAACCCCACGGCCGAGGAAATGGTGGAGATTATCGGCCTGACGGCCCGCGCCGTGCGCTTCTTCGACACCGAGCCGCGCATTGCCGTCATCAGCTACTCCAACTTCGGCTCCAACGCCGGCCCGCTGCCCGAGAAGACGCGCCGCGCCACGGAGCTGGCCAAAGCCCGCTTCCCCGACCTGCTCATCGACGGCGAAATGCAGGCCAACGTGGCCCTGAGCCCGCAGCTGCTGCAGGAGCACTACGACTTCTCGCCGCTGGCCGAAAAGGGCGCCAACACGCTCATCTTCCCCAACGTGGAGTCGGGCAACATCGCCTACAAGGTGCTGCAGGAAATCGGCGGCGCCGAAGTCATCGGCCCGGTGCTGATGGGCATGCGCAAGCCGGTGCACATCCTGCAGCTGGGCGCGAGCGTGCGCGACATTGTGAACATGGCCTCCATTGCCGTGGTCGACGCGCAGATGGGCAGCAAGGCGCTGTAGGTATCCGCCGATTTAGCAAGAACGTCATGCAGAGCGAAGCGAAGCATCTCGCGTGCCGAAGTATTTCATTTACTATGGCACGCGAGATGCTTCGCTCTGCATGACGTTCTTTTTATGTCCTTTCCAGCCCCTCAGCAACTTCTTCATTTCGCCCAAAATTTTTGGCCGAAAAGCCAGTAAATTTGGGAGGGAAAACCCCGTTCCGGGTGTTGCCTAGCTACTAAAGCGCTTTTCTCGTTCCTCCTTTCCCGCTCTATGATTGCCTACCTCGACGGTAAACTAGCTTACAAAGACGCCACCTTAGCCATCGTCGACATCCTCGGCGTGGGCTACGAAGTTCGCATTTCGCTGGCCACGTATTCGAAGCTGCCCGCCGAGGGCGCGGCCACCAAAATTTACACCTACCAGCACATCAAGGAAGACGGGCAGACGCTGTACGGCTTCCTGGACCCCAACGAAAAGGCGCTGTTTATGCAGTTGATTTCGGTGTCGGGCATCGGGCCGGGCACGGGCATCGTGATGGTGAGCAGCATGAGCGTGGGCGAAATCCGCGACGCCATCGTGCACGAGAACGTGCGGGCCATTCAGGCCATCAAAGGCGTGGGCCCCAAGACGGCCCAGCGCGTGATATTGGAGCTGCGCGACAAGCTGCGCAAGGACGAGCTGCTGGCCAAAGCCGGCGTCGACACCGTGCCCCTGGCCCGCCAGCACAATACGCACCGCGCCGAAGCGTTGCAGGCTCTGGTGACCCTGGGCTTTGCGCGGGCCGCCGCCGAAAAGCAACTGGACCAGATTCAGCAGAAACACGGCAGCGACCTGAGCGTGGAGGAATTGATTAAATTTGCTTTGAAGTCGCATTGAGTCGCGGCGCGAAAATTGCTTTCGCGCTGCTGCACGGGTTGCCTCATCCGACTTGCTACCTTCCGTAAAATGCCGTGCTTGGTGCGGGCCGTTTGGCCGGCGTCGTTATCCACTTATCCTGCTTGAAATCCGGTCAGAAATTACTCCCCGCGTCGGTCGTTGTGGTTGCGTCGTTGGTGGCGTGGTGGGCGCAGGCCTCGCCCACGGCTTCGGCGCGCCTCGGTGGAGCGTGGCTGCGCGCCAGCCGCGCCCTTGCCCTCGACACCCCCCGCCCCAAGGGCGCGGTGGTGGATACCACGGGGCCGTACAAGCCCAGCAAGCGCCCGCGGGTGCGGGCCCAGGACCGGCCGGGCAGCCCCTTCGGGCAGCGCCGCCGCACCTCGCCGCTGGTGCTGCCGTTGCCTAAGAACGTAAAACTGAACGTGCAGGTTGACGACAGCCTGAAACAATTCAGCGTAGAGGAAAAAGTCGGGAAGGACATCGACTACCGCGACCCCAGCGTGCTCAGCTACAAGGAGTACGAAGAGTACCAGCGCCGGCAGGCCGTGGCCAACTACTACCGCGAAAAAGCCAAGGGCGGCGTGACCGGCCCGGCCGCCGCGCCCGGCACCCCGCAGGCGCAGCGCCTGATACCCAAAATTTACCTCGGGCCCATTGCCAACCGCATTTTCGGGGGCAGCTACGTCGACATCCGGCCCGCGGGCTCGGTGACGATGAAGTTTGGCGGCCGCTTTAACAAAAACGAGAACCCCGCGCTGACGCTGCGCCAGCAGAGCGTGGGCGACTTTCTGTTTGAGCAGAACATCAACGTCAACCTGACCGGGGCCATCGGCACCAAGCTCAAGCTGGTGTTCAACTACGACACCAAGGCGTCGTTCGACTTCGACAACCAGATGAAGTTCGACTACGCCGGCGAGGAAACCGACATCCTGCGCAAGGTGGACCTGGGCAACGTGAGCCTGCCGCTCACCAACTCGCTGGTGCAGGGCGGCCAGAACCTGTTCGGCATCAAGACCCAGATGCAGTTTGGCAACCTGGGCGTAACGGCCGTGGCCGCCACCGTGCGCGGCACCGCCGACGAGGTGCGCATCCAGAACGGCGCCCAGAGCCGGCAGTACGAAATCAAGGTGAGCCAGTACGAGAAGGACCGGCACTTTTTCCTGTCGCAGTTCTTCCGCGACCGGTACGACCAAGCCCTGCGCAACCTGCCCACCATCCAGAGCGGCATCACCATCAACCGCCTGGAGGTGTACGTGACCAACGACAACCGCACCACCGAGAACCTGCGCAACGTGGTGACGCTCATGGACCTGGCCGAGCCGTCGCGCTTGTACCGCGCGAAGTACCGCATTGGCTCGCCCAGCGTTCAGGCGCCCGCCGACAACAAGGCCAACACCGAATACCAGACCGTGGTGGTGAACGGCAGCCGCGATGCCCGCGACAACCTGCGCGTGGATGATTTCCTGCAAATCGGGCAGGGCCTGAGCAAGAACATCGACTACGAACGGGTGCGCGCCCGCAAGCTCGACACCCGCGAATACACCTTCAACGCCCAGCTGGGCTACATCTCGCTGAACACGGCCCTGCTGCCCGACCAGGTGCTGGGCGTGAGCTACGAGTACATTTTCAACGGCAAGACCTACAAGGTGGGGGAAACGCAGGACGACTACAGCACCCGCGGCCCCGAAGAAGTGGTGTTTCTGAAGATGCTGCGCGCCAGCAACCCCGGCGTGGGCCTGATAACGGACCCGAGCCAGAACCCGGACAACCCGAACCTGCTGACGCGCAACACGCCGACCTGGGATTTGATGATGAAAAACATCTATCCCCTGAACGCCTCGCAGCTGCAGCGCGACAACTTCCAGCTGCAAATCATTTACAAAGACGACGCAACGGGCGTCGACCTGATTTCGCTGAAAGAGGGTGCCCGCCTGGCCAACCGCCCGCTGATTGAGGTGCTGAACCTCGACCACGTGAACTCCAACAACGACAAGCTGCCCGACGGCAACTTCGACTACTTCCCGGGCGTGACCATCGACCCGGAGTTGGGCAAGATTATCTTCCCCAACGTGCAGCCGTTTGGCTCCTATCTGGCCACGCAGCTGGCCGGCGAGCCCGACCTGATAACCAAGTACGTGTACTCGGAGCTGTACAACCAGACCCAGAGCGACGCCCAGCAGGTGCAGGAAAAGGACAAGTTTTTCCTGCGCGGGCGCTTCCAGGGCGGGTCGAGCTCCGACGAGATTAACCTGCCGGGCATCGGCATTGCGCAGGGCTCGGTGCGGGTGCGCTCGGGCTCGACGCTGCTGACCGAAGGCACCGACTACCAGGTATTTTACGACCAGGCCAAGGTGAAAATCCTGAACCCGGCCTACCTGAACTCGGCCAACGAGCTGCGGGTGGAGTTTGAGAAAAACGCCCTGGTGCAGGTGCAGCCGCGCAAGCTGGTGGGCGTGCGCCTCGACTACAAGCTGAGCAACGACGCCAACATTGGGGGCACGGCCCTGCACCTGCTCGAAAACCAGGCGCCGGGCATCAACCGCGTGAACATCGGCGACGAGCCGGGCAACAACACCATCGTCGGCCTCGACGGCAGCATCCGGAAAGAAAGCCGGGTGCTGACCAAGTACCTCGACATGCTGCCGCTGATTTCGACCAAGGAAATCTCGACCGTGGCCTTTAGCGGGGAGTTTGCCAAGCTGCTGCCGGGCCGCTCGCAGCTGGGCAACGGTGAAAACGGCGTGTCGTACATCGACGACTTTGAAAACGCCCGCACGCCCTACACGCTGGGCGGGCTGGCCAGCATTCCGGCCTGGCGCCTGGCCTCGACGCCCTTGCCCATTCAGGGCAGCAGCGTGGGCGGGCTGGCCTACAACTACCAGCGCGCCAAGCTGGCCTGGTACACCATCGACCAAGCGTATTACACCGGCGGGCCCAACGTGCCCACCAACATCAACGGCGCCGACCTGGCCAACCACTACACCCGCGGGGTGAAGCGCGACGAGGTGTTTCCGAACAAGGACCTGGGCTCGACCGGCAACGGCTTCGAGTACACCTTCGACCTGGCGTATTTCCCGAAGGAGCGCGGCCCCTACAACTACAACCCGAGCATCGACAACGCGGGCAAATTCTTTACGGGCACCGAGGCCACGGCCACGGGGCTGGTGAACAAGTTCGGGGGCATCAGCCGGGCCATCACCTTCGACACGGATTTCGACAACGCCAACATCGAGTACCTGGAGTTCTGGCTGATGGACCCGTTTCTGAAAGACAGCAACCCCAATGCGCCCGCCGAGCGCGTGAACGTGTACGACACCGACGGCACCAACGCGCCCAACATCAGCGGCGGCGACTTGGTGGTGAACCTGGGCAACGTGAGCGAGGACGTGCTGAAGGACAACAACCAGCACGAGTTCGAAAACGGCCTGCCCGTGCCCGGGGCCGACACCACCGGCGTCTCGCGCAAAACGCCCTACGGCATCGTGACGCGCCAGCAGTTTCTGACCGATGCCTTCAACGCCGCGCCGGGCGCCCGCACTGCCCAGGACGTAGGTTTGGATGGGGTAAATGATGACAATGAGCGCCAGCAGACGCAATACGGCGCGCCCTTTGTGAGCCTGCCCGACCCTTCGGCCGACAACTTCCGCCACCACCTCGACCCCAGCTACGACCAGAGCAACACCAACTTGCTGGGCCGCTACAAAAACTACGACAACTACGAAGGCAACTCGCCCGAGAACAGCCAGCTCAGCTCGACGGCCTTCCCCGATAAAGAGGACCTGAACCGTGACAACGTGGTGCAGGACGTGGAGCGCTACTACGAGTACCGCATGCGCCTGCGGCCCGGCACGCTGGACGTGGGCTCGAACTACATCATCGACAAGGTGACCAACAACATCGGGGGCGACAACGTGACGTGGTACCAGTTCCGGATTCCGATTCGCGACAACCCCACGGTGCGCGGCGCGACGCAGCCCTTTGGCTTCAAGTCGATTCGCTTCCTGCGCATGTACATGACCGGCTGGCAGGAGCCGGTGGTGCTGCGCCTGGTGCAGCCCCAGTTTGTGGCCAACCAGTGGCGCCGCTACAACTACCGCATTACTGATAACCGCTCTGGCACGGTGCCGCCCCAAAACCAGCTCACCGATGCCGATGCCTTCAACGTGTCGACGGTGAGCGTGGAAGAAAACGGCGTGGCGCAGGGCGGCGGCATTCCCTACGTGTCGCCCCCCGACATCAAGCGCGACAAGGAATATGGCAGCAGCAGCACCTCGCGCCTGCAAAACGAGCAGAGCTTGCGCCTGGCCGTGGTGAACCTGCGCGACGGCTACGCCAAAGCGGCCTACAAAAACATCACCATCAACATGCTGCGCTACAAGCGCCTGCGCCTGTTCCTGCACGGCGACAGCGAAGACCCCAGCATGCGCGACGGCGAGGTGCGCGCCTTCCTGCGCATCGGCACCGACTACACCCAGAACTACTACGAATACTCGCTGCCCTTGGAGCTCACCCGCACCGGCACGAGCCCCGACGAGGTGTGGCCCGTGGCCAACCGCGTGGACGTGGCCTTCCAGGATTTCATCGACGCCAAGGCCAAGCGCAACCAGCAGTCCACGGTGAACTTATTGGTGCCGTTTACGGTGAACTTGCCCAACGGCGCCACCATCACCGTGGTGGGCAACCCCGACTTCTCGGCGGTGCAGGGCGTGATGCTGGGCATTCTGAACCCCATCACCGACAACGTGGACCCCAGCCAGACCTCGAAAACGGTGAACCTGTGGGCCGACGAATTCCGGGTGTTCGACTTTGAGCAGCAGGCCGGCTACGCGGCCACGGCCCGCCTCAACGTGAAGCTGGCCGACCTGGCCAACATCACGGCCACCGGCAGCTACACCAGCGTGGGCTTTGGCGGCCTGCAGGACAAGGTGCAGCAGCGCGCCATCGACAACACCTTCCGCGGCGACCTCAACGCCACGGTAGCGGCCGAAAAGTTCCTGCCCGAGCAGCTGCACCTGCGCGTGCCGGTGCTGCTGCAGATTGGCCAGGAAACCCGCTCGCCCCTCTACGACCCCCTCGACCCCGACACCAAGCTGGAGCAAAGCCTGCAGAAGTTCAAGAAAGTCGACGGCAGCATCAATTCCGAAGCCCAGGCCGAGTACCGCAAGAAGGTCATCGACCAAACCACCAGCCGCAGCATCTCGGTGCTGAACGTGCGCAAGGAGCGCGGCCCCGCCAAGCCCGGTGCCCCGCTGGCCAAGCCCAAGCCCTGGGACATCGAGAACGTGGCCCTGAGCTACTCACTCACCGACCGCCTGCACACCGACATCCGCACCGACCGCGACTACACCAAGTCCTACACCGCGGCCGTGGCCTACGTGTACCAAACCACGCCCAAGAACTACACGCCCCTGGCCAACTTCAAGGCCCTGGACAACCCGTACCTGAAGATTTTCAAGGAAATCAACTTCACGCCGCTGCCCTCGCGCTTCTCGTTCCGCACCGACATCGACCGGCGCTACAACGAGCGGTTCCTGCAGCGCATCCTGACGGCCGGCACCCTGCCGTCGACGGATGGCATCGCGCCCGTGATTCAGAAGTCGTTCTACATCAGCCGGATTTACGACCTGAAGTGGGACCTGACCAAGAGCCTGATTTTCGACTACACCGCCACCAACCGCGGCGTGGTGGACGAAGGGACCGGGCGCACCATTGGTGTGAGCGACGAGGCCATTCGCAACCGCGAGCAGCTGCAGCAAAACCTGCTGCGCGGCGGCCGCACCACCAACTTCACGCAGGTGGCCGCCCTCACCTACCGCCTGCCGCTCGACAAGTTTCCGCTCACCGACTGGCTGAGTGCCGACACCCGCTACGCCGCCACCTACAGCTGGCAAGCCTCGCCGCTGGGACAAACGGCGTTGGCGGACCCCACCAATCCTGACAATACCGATACAAAAGAGCTGAACCTGGGCAACACCATCCAGAACAACGCCGAACTGAGCGCCAATGGCAAGATTGACCTGGTGAAGCTGTACAACAAGGTGAAGTTCCTGAACATCATCAACAACGCTCCGCCGCCCGTGGACCGGCCCCGACCCACCCGCGCGGCTCCCGGTGCGCCTGCCGTGCCCGCCGCGGCCGACACTACCCGCGAGAAAAACCGCTTTGTGAAAGCCGTGCTGCGCTCGCTGATGACGGCCCGCTCCCTCAATTTCACCTACACCCGCGCCAACGGCACGCTGCTGCCCGGCTACCTGCCCAAAACCAAGGTGTTCGGCCTCGACCGCGACCTGACCGCGCCGGGCCTGGGCTTTATCTTGGGCGAGCAGCCCAGCCTGGCCGACCTCTATGAGCGCGCCCGCGACAACGGCTGGTACACGCCCCAAAGCGAATACCTCAACACGCCGCTCAGCTCGCTGCTCACCGAAACCCTGACCCTGCGCACCGCCTTGGAGCCCTTCCGCGACTTCAACATTCAGCTGGACGCGCGCCGGCAGCTGGCCCGCAACCGCGATGCCTACTACCGCCGGCAAATCGATTCGATAACGCTGGTGGCGGCGCCCAATGCGCCCATCGTGACGCAGTCGTTGGGCACGGGTTCGTTCAGCACGTCCACCATTACCATTCAGACCTTGTTTGGCGATTTGAGCGCCAACGGTGAGTCGTCGAAGGCCTTCCAGCGCTTCATCGACAACCGCGGCATCGTGCGCGACCGACTGGCCCGGGCCAACCCCGCCACGGGGCCGAACGTCAACCCCGATGCAGGCTACGGCTACAACTCGCAGGACGTGCTGGTGCAAAGCTTCATCGACGCCTACCACGGCAAGTCGTCGGACGGGTACAAAGCCGAGAAGTTCAACCCCTTTGCCCTGCTGCCCCTGCCCAACTGGCGCGTCGACTACAACGGCTTTGCCCAGCTGCCGCTTATCAAGCGCTACTTCAGCTCGTTCACCCTCAACCACGCCTATTCGTCGGTGTACAGCGTGGGCAGCTACACCACGGCCAACGTGTACAGCGACGAACTCGGCGGTTTTCCCACCCAGCGCAGCCCCACCTCCGGCCAGTTCATTCCCTACTACATTCTGGGGCAGGTGAGCATCGTGGAGCGCCTGGCGCCGCTCATCGGGGTCAATTTTCAGACGGTGAGCAAGGTGACCGGCCGCGCCGAATACCGCACCGACCGCGCCGTGGTGCTGAACACCTCCAACGCCCAGGTCACGGAGCTGTCGACCACCGAATTCATCATCGGCTTCGGCTATGCCACCAACAGCCTCAAACTGCCCTTCAAGGTGGGCGGCGAGCAGCGCGTGCTGAAAAACCAGCTCACCGCCCGCCTCGACCTCAGCATCCGCGACAACATCACGGTGCAGCGCAGCATCATCGACACCTACGACCCCGTGAATACGCAGGGGCCGGGTGGAACGGCCCTGCCCGCTAGCTTGGGCCGCGCCAGCAGCACCATCACCAACGGCTCGAAAACCCTGCAGCTGCGCCCCACCATCGACTACTTACTGAACACCCGCCTCAACCTGCAGCTGTACTACAGCCAGACCGTGACCACGCCGCGCATCAGCAACGCCTTCCGCAACTCTACCAGCGAAGGCGGCATCCAGCTGCGCTACAGCCTCACGCAGTAAGCGGTAGTGGAGCGGCGGGCTGATGATGGAGTTGAATGTGTACTTTTGACCCACCAACTCACCACTCCATTAACTCACCATTCCGCCATATATGAACCTGCCCGCCACCCTCCACTACACCAAGGACCACGAATGGATTCGCGTTGAAGGCGATGTTGCCTACGTGGGCATCACCGACCACGCGCAGAAAGAGCTGGGCGACATTGTGTACGTCGACATCGACACCCTCGACAAAGACGTGGCCCAGCACGATGTGTTCGGGACGGTGGAGGCCGTGAAAACCGTTTCGGACCTGTTCAGCCCCATCACCGGCACCGTGTTGGAGGTAAATTCCAAGCTGGCCGATGCCCCCGAAACCGTGAATTCGGACCCGTACGGCGACGGCTGGATGGTAAAAATTTCCATTGCCAACCCGGCCGAGCTCGACGCCCTGCTGACCGCCGACGCCTACGGCGAGCTGGTGGGGGCCTAAGAGCCGGCACTGTTTTGGCTTGGGCGCCGCGATGTTTACCGAACCCTTGCACAAATCATTGCCTGTTTCTTCCCCGCGCGCCTACGCCGCGCTGCCCCTCAGCTGGGCCGCCGTGGTGCTGGCGCTCACGCTCACGCCTGCCGATGAAATGCCGCGCACGCCCGTGTGGGAGCTGTTGTCGTTCGACACAGCCGCCCACGCGGGCGTGTTTTTTGTGCTTGCCGGGCTGAGCTGGTTTTCGCTGCGCCGGCAGCGCCGCTGGCCCCGCCTGGCCCGCCACGCCGGCGCGGCGGTGCTGGCGGCCAGCTTCCTGTTTGGGGCCCTCATCGAAGTGCTGCAGCTGACCATGCGCCTCGGCCGCCACGGCGAGTGGACCGACCTGCTGAGCGACGGCTTGGGCGCTGCCTTGGCGGTGGGGGCGGCCACGGCCTGGGCCGGGCGTTCGTCCCGCGGGCGGGCACTGGCCTGCCTGGGGCTGGTGGGGGCGGCCGTGCTGGGCGCCTCTTCGGCCCCGGCCCAGAACCTGCCCCGCGCCCGCGCCACCATCAAGAAGCTGGCCGCCCCCGAGCTGCACGGCCGCGGCTACGTGAAGCAGGGCGAACACGCCGCCGCCGCCTACCTGCGCGAGCGCCTGCGCGCCCTCAAGCTGGCCCCGCTGGCGCCCAACTACACCCAGCCCTTCGCGCTCGACGTGAATACTTTTCCCGGCGAGGTAAGTGCCGCCATCCAGTCCGACGGCACTAAGCTGGCCACCGGCTGGCGGGCCGGCACTTCCTGCATTGCGGCGGCCAATTCCGGCCCCGGCACCGCCAAGGGCAGGATTTTGCTGCTCGACACCATGGCGTTCACCAAAGCCGCCGTGCAGGCCCGCTACCTGCTGGTGCCCTGGAGCAAGCGCGTGCTGCTCATGCGCGCGGCCGACGCCGCCCGCCTGCCCCAGCTGCCGGCCCTGCTGCAGCAGCGCCTCAACTCGGCGGCGGCGTTCATCACGGTGGTGCCCAAGCTCACCGCCTCGCTGGCTGTCGAGCAAGCACCTCAGCCGCGCGTCGAGGTGCTGGCCGAAAAAGTGCCCTTGTGGCTCGATAAGGCCATTTTTGGCGATACCGCAACTGGCACCGCCAAGGGCCACACCGTGTGGGGCACGGTGCGGGTGGGAGCCCAGCTGCAGCGCAACTACCAAACGCAGAACCTGGCCGCCGTGGTGCGCGGCACCGCGCAGCCTGATTCCTTCCTCGTGGTGTCGGCCCACTACGACCACCTGGGCATGATGGGCCCCAAGGCCTACTTCCCGGGCGCCAACGACAATGCCAGCGGCGTGGCCCTGCTGCTGGAGCTGGCCGCCCACTACGCCCGCCCCGAAAACCGGCCGGCCTGCTCCGTGGTGTTCCTGCTGTTTGGGGCCGAGGAGGCGGGCCTGGTGGGTTCCAACTATTTCGTGGCCCACCCGCTGGTGCCGCTGCGCAACATCAAGTTTCTGGTCAACCTCGACCTGCTGGGCACCGGCGAGCAGGGCGCTACCGTGGTGAACGGCCGCGTGTTTGAAGCGCCCTACAAGCGGCTGTTGGCCCTGAACAACGCCCGCCACTACCTGCCGGCCCTGGCCCCGCGCGGCCGCGCCGCCAATTCCGACCATTACCCCTTTTCCGAGGCCGGCGTGCCTGCGTTTTTCCTCTACACCCGCGGCGGTAGCCCGGCCTACCACGACGTGAACGACAAGCCCGCGGCCCTGTCGCTGGCCGGCTTTGCGGGCGCTTTTGGCCTGGTGCGCGATTTTCTCAACGCAGAAGGCGCTGCCCACCGCGCAAAAAAATAGTCGGCAGCCGAATCTGCGTTCGGCTGCCGACTATCGGCTGTTATACATTGCTGGCGGCCTAGCCTTTGGCTTTCAGTGAGAGCATGATTTGCTTGGCAATGGGCTCCCACTCGGGCTTCTGGCGGTCGGCGCAGTTGAAGGTGCAAATCATGAGCTTGCCTTCCACGTCGGTGAAGAACACCAGCGTGTACACCTCGTGGCCCATTTCGGGCTTCATAAACTCGAGGAAGCCCACCTTGCGGTTGTTGATGTTTTTGACGCCGTCGCCAAACCAGGTGGCGTCTTTGTACTGCTTGTGGTAAGTCTTGCCAAACGAAGCGGCGTAGATGTCGACCATGTCCTGGTCGGCGTCGTTGTCGCTGTAGTTGAAGGCCAGGCTGATGAGGTTGTTGTTGGTGAAAATCACGCTCGGGCGGCTCTGGGCTTTGGCGTAAGCAAAGTCCATCTGCTGCTCGGTCATCACCTCAAAGCCCTTGGGAATCAGGATTTCCACCCGCTCGCTGAGCACGCGTTTCTTCACCAACTCAATCTCGGATAGCGGCCGTGCAGCCGTAAGAAAGAGCCCCAGAATACAGAGTAAAAATGTAGATTTCATACTAATGGCGGAATAGGTGGTGGTAACTAAAACGGTATTTGAGTACCCAAGTTAGATACAATAATCAAATATCCAACTTTGGACTTGCAAATATCAGAAACTTTTTTCTGCAAATGAAAACAGGACATGGCACTAATCCAATAAAGTGCTAACATTCGGCTAGTTGAGGCCGTGCCAAAGTAGCTGGTCAA
Organism: Hymenobacter miniatus; assembly: GCF_016427455.1. Taxonomy (NCBI): domain Bacteria; kingdom Pseudomonadati; phylum Bacteroidota; class Cytophagia; order Cytophagales; family Hymenobacteraceae; genus Hymenobacter; species Hymenobacter miniatus. The sequence goes on along the minus strand of NZ_JAELXR010000014.1, from coordinate 121,036 downwards.
AAGCTCTGCCAGCTACTGGACTTGCTGTTTTTTCATTTGTTGTATTGTAAATTTTATTAATATAATTCAATTTAAGCCTGATTTTCGATGAATGAGGCTGCTTTCCCGGCGAACGTAACTTACTCCACTGCCACCGCAATGGGTGGCTAAAGAATGTTGTTGAGCTGCTCTTTTATTTTTTCCAATTCCTCCTTCATGCCCACCACCAGGTGTTGCACGGTGGCATCGTTGGCCTTGGAGCCGATGGTGTTGATTTCGCGGCCGATTTCCTGGGCCAGGAAGCCCAGCTTTTTGCCCACGGCCTCGTCGGGCTGGTGGGCGGCTTCTTCAAAATAGGCCAAGTGAGCGGCTAAGCGCACTTTTTCTTCGGCAATGTCGAGCTTTTCGATGTAGTACAGCACCTCCTGCTCGAAGCGCGTGGCGTTGAACTGCTCGTGGCTGGTGAGCTCGGCCAAATGGCTGGCTAGGCGCTGGCGCACGTGCTCGATGCGGGCGGGGTCGTGCAGCTCCACGGCCGCCAGCTGCTGCCGGATGGTGGCCACATAGCCCAGGATTTCGGTGGTCAGCGTCTGGCCTTCGTCCTGCCGGAACTGCTGCATGGCGGCCAGGGCCTCGGTGAGCAGCGGCTGCAGCTCGGGCCAGGTGATTTCTTCGGCGGCGGGCTCGGCATCGCGCACTTCGGAGGCCGTGGGGATGACGCCGGGCAGGCGCAAGGCGGCCAGCAGCGTTTCCTCACCGGCGGGCACGCCCAAGCCGGCGGCCACGGCTTTCAGCTCGTAGAAGGCCGCTACGAGGGCTTCTTTGTTGAGCGTGGTGGCGGCGCGGGCGGCGGCCGGGCGCATAAAATCGAGGTTCAGGTTCACCTTGCCGCGCAGGAGGGCTTTGGCCACCGCGTTGCGGATTTCCAGCTCGTGCGGCATCAGGAAGCGGGGCAGGCGCAGGGTCAGGTCGAGGGTTTTGGAGTTCACCGACCGCAGTTCGACGGTGGCCGTGTAGGTATCGGTTTCGCGGTGGGCCTGGCCGTAGCCGGTCATGGAAATGAGCATAGTATCAAGTAAATAAGCGGCGCCAGGGAGGCCGCAGTCCTTCGGGGAAATACGCCACCGGCGCGTTAACAAGCAATGACGAAGGTAACGGCCAGCGCAGCATGCAACTCCGGCCGCGCAAGCGCCCGGTGGCGCGTTGGGTACAGCGGGGCGCACCCGCGGCAGAAAAGGAGTAAGGGCCCCGGCCGTACTTTGTAGCAAATTCGCCGCGCCTCTTTTTGCGTCCTCCCTTGAAATCCCTTCGCGTTCTGCACCTGCCCAAGTGGTATCCCAACCGCTACGACGACCAGGACGGCGACTTTGTGGGCCGGCACGTGGCCGCCATTGCGGCGCACGGCGGAGTGGAAGGCGCCGTGCTGTTTGCGGCCGTGGCGCGCGGCCCCATTCCGCGCCTGGTTGAGGCCGACGAGGACTTCGGCGGCCCCTGGCCCACGCTGCGCTACTACTACCGCGCTGCGCCCACCGGCCTGGCTCCACTCGACAAGCCGCTGAAGCTGCTGCTGTACTACTGGTGCCTGCTGCGCGGCTACCGGCAGCTGCGGCGGCACTGGGCCGGCCAGCGCCCTGACCTGGTGCACGTGCACGTGCTGCTGCGTACGGGGCTGTTTGCCTGGGCGTTGCGGGCAGTGCGCGGCGTCCCGTTCATCGTGACGGAGCACTGGACGCGCTACCTGCCGCCGCGCGCGGCCAGCATATCGGGCCTGCGCCGCTGGCTGACGGCGGCCGTGGTGCGCCGGGCGGCGGCCCTGCACACGGTGAGCGCCAACCTGCGCAACGCCCTGGCCGCGCTGGGGGCCCACAATTCGGTTTCGGCGGTGATACCGAACGTGGTGGATATCGCGCTGTTTCATCCCGGCAACCTTGCCGCGCCGCGACCGGCGCGCACCCTGCTGCACGTGGCGGCCTTCAACGAAGCGGCCAAAAACCTGTGCGGGCTGCTGCGGGCGGTGGCCGGCCTGCGCGCTGCCTGGCCGGGCCTGCGCCTGCGCATTGCCGGCTACGGCCCCGACGAAGCCCAAGTGCGCCAGCAGGCCGCCGACCTGGGCCTGCTGGCCGATGGCACGGTGGTGTTTCTGGGCAAGCTGGCCCACCCGGCGGTGGCGGCCGAGATGCGGCAGGCCACCGGCTTCGTGTTGTTTTCCAACGTCGAGAACCTGCCTTGCGTGCTCATCGAGGCGCAGGCCAGCGGCTTGCCGGTGGTGGCCACCCGCGTGGGCGGCGTGCCCGAGCTGGTGCCCGAGGGCAGCCCGTTTGGCCACCTGGTGCCGGCCGGCGACGAGGCGGCCCTGGCCGCGGCCCTCGGCCAACTGCTCGCCCGTGCCGAAGCTCAGCCCGCGGATGCAGCCGCACTGGCCGCGGCGGTAAACAGCCGCTTTGGGGTAGAGGCGGTGGGGAGGGCGTTCGGCGAGTTGTATCGCCGGGCCCTGGGCCGCTGAGGCGCTGCCCCGCATGCCTCCGCAGCGGCGGGGAGTGGGGGTTTCTGTTGTTCTTTCGTGGCCTGAAAAAGAGCCCATGTTCAAACGCATACTTCAGCATTTTGCGGCGCGCGTGCTCACGGCGGGGCTCAGCTTTGCGGTGGTATGGCTCACGGCGCGCTACCTGGGGGCGGCGGGGCGCGGGCAGGTCAGCCTGTTTTTTACCGATATGTCGGGGCTAGTGCTGCTGGCCGGGCTGGTGGGCGGCTCGTCGCTGATATACCTCGTGCCGCGCCGCAATGCCTGGCACCTGCTGCTGCCGGCCTACGGCTGGGCCGTGGTGGTGAGCGGGGGCGGGGCCGCGGTGGTGGGCTTGCTGCGGCCGGTGCCGGCCGCCTACGTGCTGCACCTGGCGGCCGTGACGCTGGTGCAGGTGCTGCTGTCCATCAACCTGTTTCTGCTGCTGGGCCGCAAGCACGAGCAGGCGTATAACGTGCTCACAACGGCCCAGGCCGCGCTGCTGGCGGTGGCGCTGGCGCTGGCATTTGCCGCGGCCCATTGGCTGGAGGTGCGCGCCTACTATTACGCCAACTACCTGGCTTACGGCCTGCCCTGGCTGCTCAGCCTGGGGCTGCTGCTGCGCCTGCCCGATGCCTGGGGCAGCCGCCGGGCCCGCCGCCGGGCAGTGGCCCGCGAGCTGGCCCGCCACAGCCGGGGGGCGCATTTTTCCAACCTGCTCACCTTCGCCAACTACCGCTTTGGCTACTACGCGGTGGCGTACCTGGCCAGTGCCGGGGCGCTGGGCGTGCTGTCGGTGGGCGTGGCCCTAGCCGAAGCCATCTGGCTGATACCGCGCAGCACGGCCCTCATTCAGTACGTGGCGCTGGTGAACGCCGCCAACCAGCGCGAGCAAACCCACGCGGCCCTGCGCGGCAGCCGGCTTACGCTGCTGGCCACGGCCGGCGCGGTGCTGGTGCTGGCGGCCGTGCCCACGGCCTGGCTGGCGGCATTTTTCGGGCCGGAGTTTGGGGCGGCGCACGGCGTTATTCTGGCGCTGGCGCCCGGCATTCTGGCCTACGGAGCCGCCATGCAGGCCAGCTCTTACTTCAGCGGCACGGCGCGGTATGGCGTGAACAACCGCGCTGCCCTGCTGGGCCTGGCCGTGACGGTGCCGGCCTGCCTGCTGCTGGTGCCTGGCCTGGGCATGGTGGGCGCGGCGCTGGGCATGTCGGCTTCTTACGTGGCCACGGCGGCGTACTTGCTGGCGCATTTCCGCCGCGCCATCGGCGCCGCCTGGCCGGACCTGTTGCCCGGCCCGGCCGACCTGCGCTGGCTAGCAGAGCGCCTGCCGCTGCTCCTTGCCAAATGAGCTGTTTACCCTTACCTCACCACTTCCACCATTCCTTTTAGCTGGCGGCCGTCGGGGTAGGTGATGAGGTAGTAATACACGCCGTCGGGCTGGCCGTCGGCCTTCCAGTCGTCGCGGTAGGCAGCGGCTTCAAACACTTTCTGGCCCCAGCGGGAGAAGATTTGCAGGCGCGGCGGGCAGTCGGGGCCCAGCTTGAACGTCTCGTTCAGCGGGTCGCCGTTGGGGGTGATGATGTTCGGGATTTTGCGCGGTAGCACGGTCACCGCGGGCAGGGCCAACTGGGTTTCGCAGCGGTCGCCGTTGTAGCGCAGGCGTGCCACGGGCTGGTACTTGCCCGGCGTGGTGTAGGTGTGTGTGGGCATGGTTTCCGTCGATTGTGTGCCGTCGCCAAAGTCCCAGCTCAGGCTGGTGCCCGCAGCCGGTGTGCTGGCCGTGAAGTGCAACGTGAGGGGTGCCAGGCGGGCCTCGGGGCAGGGCACGGGCGCGGCACTCGCCGTGAAAGTGGGCTCCGCTGCCACCGACACCCGCCGCGTGCCCGAGGCCGAGCACCCGCCGCTGCTCACCGCGTAGCTGAGCGTGGCCGGGCCCACAAAGCCCGCTGGCGGTGTGAAAAAGAAACCCGTGGCCGGGCTACCCGTCACGCCCGTGCCGGTCCAGACGCCGCCGGCCGGGCTGCCGCGCAGGGCAAAGCGCTGGGTGCTGCCGGGGCACAGCACGGTGTCGGCGGGCAGCACGGGCGCCACCGGCCGGGTGATGGCCACGGTGCGGCTGTCCTGCACCACGCAGCCGCCCACGCTCAGCGTGTAGACGACCTGGTAGGTGCCCGGCGCGCTGTTGGGGTTGAAGTAAAATCCCGTGCTGCCCCCGTTGATGACGCCCGAGCCGCTCCACACCCCACCGGCGGGCGCGGCGGTGAGGGGCACCACCGGCAGGGCAGGATTATTGATGCCCGGGGTGCAGTAAGTGCCGGCCAGCGCCGCCGTGATGGCCACCGTGGGCGGGGCCGTCACGGTCACGCGGCGGGTGCCGGTGGTGGTGCACAGCCCCGAGCTGAGCACGGTATACGTCAGGCTTTGCACCCCCACCAGCGCCGCCGAGGGCGTGAAAAAGAAGCCCGTGGCCAGGCTACCCGTCACGCCCGGCCCGCTCCAGGTGCCGCCCGCGGGGTTGCCCACCAGGGGCTGGGGGCCGGCCGTGGCGCACACCGTCTGGTCGGCGCCGGCGTTGGCGATGCTGGGCTCGAAGTTGAACACAAAAGCGGCGTTGTTGCAGTTGCCGCTGGGGTTGAAGGTGGAATAGGTGTTGGCCCCCGGCGGAATGGGAAAGCCCGAGCCAAACCCGCACGCGCACACCGCCTGGTACACCACCCCGCGCGGGTCGAAGCGGGCCGTGCCGCCGTCCACGTGGTCGTCGGTGCCGGTAATGTCGCCGTAGTACGTGGCGTAGGCCAGGCTGCCCAGGCCCGCGGCAAATTGCACCAGATAAAAATCGTTGGCGTCGGTGTTGGGCTGCAGGGCGCCGGGCGTGACGGGCAGCCCGGCCGTGGTACCGTTCAGGGCCAGGTAGGGCTCGCCGCCGCCGAGGTTGTCGTTGAGCACGCCGCCCCAGCCGCACACGTACACTCGGTCGCAGCGGTCCACAAGGAAGGCCGTGGGGTCGAGGTCGATGCTGTTGCGGCCGCTGCCGAATACCGTGGCCAACTGCGTGGTGCCCAGGTTGGGGTCGAGCTTGTGAATGAACTGCCGGCCGTTGGGCGTGGTGAACAGGCCGGGCGTGGTGGGGTAGGCCCCGGCGGTCTGGCCCAGCACGTACACGCCGCCATCGGTGCCCAATTGCAGAAAATAGCTTTGGTCATAAGCCGGCGTGCCCAGGTAGCTGGCGCGCAGCAGACCGGTGCCGCTGGCGCTGATGCGGGCCACAAAGCCGTCGACGTCGCCCAGGGCCGCGGGGCGCAGGCTGCCGGCCGTGGTGGGAAAGTTGGGGCTCAGCGTGCCGCCGGCCACGTACACGTCGCCGCTCGTGGGCTCCACCTGAATGGAATACGCGGCATCGGAAGCGCCCCCGCCCAGGTAGCTGCCCCAGGTAAGGGCCGTGAGGGTCGGGTTGAGCTTGAGCACGAGGCCATCGGTGGCGCCGCCCCGGTAGGTCGTGTTAAAGCCCCGGGCCAGCGGGAAATCACTGGAAGACGTGTTGCTGGCCACGTACACGTTGTCGGCCGCATCCACCAGAATGTCCCCCCGAAACGGGTCGCCGTAATTGTGGGCCAGCTGCGCGGTGGTGTTCACGTTCAGGGGCAGCACGCCCTCGTTGCCCGAGCCTCCGAGGTAGGTCGAGCCCACCAGTCCCGTGCCGTTGGCGTTGAAGCGGGTTATCACCAAATCGGAGCCATTGGGGAGGGCGTAGTCGAAGCCGTAGCCGTAGGGGTCGGTGTAAAAGCCTTGGTTGAACGTGCGTTGCAACGCTCCCGCGGTGGTCGGGTAGTTGTTGCTGGAGCTGGCGCCCAGCAGCAACAGCTCGCCCTGGCTGTTCACCACCAGGCTCGTGGGAAAGTCGGCGTTGCCGCCGCCGATGTAGGAGGCCCACACCCGCGCGGCGGGCCCGCTCACGCTGGTTTGGTACTTAATCACGCCGATGTCGATGACGCCCGAAAACTGCGTGCGGAAAGCGCCCGGGCTGGCCGGGTAGCCCAGCGAAAACACAATGCCGCCCGAGTAGAGGTTGCCCTGCGCGTCGTAGGTGGCCGTGAAGCCCCAGTTGTCGGCCGTCGAGCCGGTGTAGGTGGCAAACACCACCACGGGGTCGATGACGAGCGGCAGGGTTTTATCATAATGGCCCAAGGCAAAGCGCACGGTGCCGTCGGCCAGCGCGTAGCGGCAGGCCACGGCCTTGCGCCGGCCGCGGGCGGTGGTTTGCCAGGCTTGCGGGGCGCGCTCCACGAGGGTGCCCACGCTGGTGCGCACCAGCAGGTTGCCTTCGGCATCCAGCTGCAGGCCGGTGGCGCCGTCGTGGCGCAGGGCAATGGCCTCGGGGCGGGCGCCCGGCGCCACTTCAAAGTCATATTCCAGGTGCTGGTCGGCGCTTTCGTACACGCGGGCGTTCACGCCGGGCCACAGGCCGGTGTAGCGCAGCTCGCGGAAGCCGCGCACGCCGGTGGCCCAGTGTTTGGGGTCTTGGCCTAGGAAGTAGTTGCGCCGCTCCTCGGTGGCCTCGGCGGGGGTGATGGTGGCCGGGGCCGCGCCCGCAAAGCGCAGCCGCAGGGCGTGGCCGTGCAGCAGGCTGTCGGCGGCGGGCCGGCGCTGCTTGTGGGTGCCGTGGCCGGGCCGGTCGAGGCTGCCGCTGGCCAGCAACGAGAATGTGAGGCCGTCGGACTCGGCAAAGAGACGGCCGCCGGGCAGGGCGGCCGCGTAGCGGGCGCGCTCGTCCCACTGGCCTTTGTTTTCCACAAATTCCAGCGTGCGCTCGGGTCGGCTTGGAGGCGTGGTGTGGGCGGTGGCCGCGGTGCCGAAACCCAGCTGCAGCACGCCCGCCGCTACGAGTAGATATAGCTTCATCAACAGCAGAATAAAGGACGGGTGGGAAAGTAAATATAAATGTTCGGCCGCCCCGGGTTGCGAAGCGGCCGAACCGGCAACAGCAGCCCGACCGGGCTAGCGGCGTACTTCCACCCAGCCCTTCACGCGCCGGTCGTCGGCGTCGCGCAGCAGGAAGTAGTAGATGCCGTCGGGCAGGTTGTTGGCGTCCCAGTCGTTGTGGTACTCATCGGTTTGGTACACGCGCTGGCCCCAGCGCGAAAACACTTCGAGCGAGGCCGGCTTGCAGCCGATGCGCGGCCGGAAGGTCTGGTTCTGGTTGTCGCCGTTAGGGGTGATGATGTTGGGCACGAACACGGCGCCCACCTCTACCGGCGCAAAGCCCGTGAGCACTTCGCAGTTGCCGTAGCGGGCCTGCAGCTGCACGCGGTAGGAGCCCGGCTTTTCGTACACGTGGACGGGTTCGGCCTCGGTGCTGGTGCTGCCATCGCCAAAATCCCAGAGGTAGGTGGCGCGGGGCGCCAGCAGCACCGGCGAGAGCTGGCACTTGAACGGCGCCAGGCCGGCGTATTGCGGCACGGCCTCGCACACCGGCAGGTTCAGGCCCACGTCTTGGGTGGAAGTGGGGGCCAGCACCACCGTGCGGGTGGCCGCGGCCTGGCAGGGGCCCTCGGTCACGGTATACGTCAGGGCGAAGACGCCGCCGCGGTTGTTGGTGTTTGGCGGCGTGAAAAAGCCGCTGGCCGTGACGCCCGTACCGCTCCACACCCCGCCCGCCGGGCTGAAGCCGCGCAGCTGGAAGGGCTGGCGCAGGTCGGCGCACAGGGTGGTGTCGCGGCCCGGCACCACGGTGGGCGGGCGCGTCACCACCACCTGCCGCGTGCCCACGCCGCAACCCAGCGAGTCGGCGACGGTGTAGCTGATGGTGTGGGTGCCCGGCCCGGCCGCGGCCGGCAGGAAAATGCTGCCCGACACCCCCGGCCCGCTCCACACCCCGCCCGGCACCGAGGCCGTGAGGGCCGCCCCCTGGCCGGTGGTGCACTGGGGCGGAATGGGGTTCACCGCGGGCACCACGGGCGGCGCCACCACGTAGCGCACGCTGCGCGTGCTGATGCAGGTGCCCGTGGAGGCCACCGTGTAGGTGAGGCCGTACTGGCCCGGGCCCACCGCGGCGGGCTCGAACTGGTAGCCGCCGCCGGCCGTGGCCTGCACGCCCGGCCCGGTCCAGATGCCACCGGCGGGCGTGCCGCTCAGGGCCACCGGCCCGCTGCCCACGCACACAAAGCGCCGCGGGCCGGGGTCGGCCTGAATGATTTCAAAGTTCATCTTAAACGCCCCGTTGTTGCAGTTGGTGCTGCCGTTTTGGGTGGTATAGGTGCCGGCGTCGGGCGGGGAGGGAAAGCCCTGGGTGCCGCGGCAGCTGGCGCACACGGCCTGGTACACGATGCCGCGCCGGTCGAAGCGCGAGGTGCCGCCGTCCACGTGCTCGGCCCCGCCGCCGTTTTGCCCGAAGTAGGTGCCGTACTGCAGGCTGCTCATGCCGGCCCCGAACTGGGCCAGGTAAAAGTCGGACCCGTCGGTGGTGCGTTGGAAGGCGTTGGCCGTCACGGGCAGGCCGAAGGTGGTGCCCTGCAGGTAGCCGCCGGTGTCTTCGCCGCCCCAGCCCGCCACGTAGATGCGCTCGCACTCATCTACCAGAAAGGCCGTGGGCACCAGGTCGATGCTGGAGCGGCCGCTGCCAAATACCGTGCTGTAGATGCTGGCCGTGAGGTCGGGGCTGAGCTTCTGAATGAACTGCCGGCCCCCCACCACCGTGTAGAGGCCCGGCGTGACGGGGTATTGCCCCAGCGTTTGGCCAAACAAATAGGCGTTGCCGGCCGCGTCGAGCTGCAGGAATTGGGCCTGGTCGTAGCTGCTGGTGCCCACAAAGGTGACGCGCTCCAGCGTGCGCCCATCGGTGCTCACGCGGGCCGCAAAGCCGTCGACGTTGCCCTGCAGCGCGGAGCGGTAGGCGCCCGCCGTGCCCGGCAGCGTGGGCGACGTGGTGCCGCCGCACACGTACACCCGGCCCTGGGCGTCGCGCTGAATTGAATAGGCCGCATCGGCGCCGGTCCCGCCCAGCAGGCCGGCCCAGGCCACGGTGCTCAGGTCGGCGGTGAGCTTGCACACCAGCGCATCGGAGCTGCCGCCCCGGAAGGCGGCGTTGAAGCCCTGGCTCAGGCCCGGAAAGTTGGTCGAAGTCGACGACGAGGCCACGTACACGTTGCCGTTGCCGTCAAGCACCACGTCGCTCCGAAACACGTCGCCGTAGTTCGACGCCGTGGCCGAGTTCTCGTTTTGCACGCCGTCGTTGCCGGAGCCGCCCAGGTAGGTGCTGGCCCGCAGCGTGTTGCCGTTGGCGTCGAGGCGAATCACCACCAGGTCGGCGCCATTGGCCATGAGGTACTGCGGCGACGCGCTGGCGTTGAGAACGTTGAAGGGGTTGAGTGCCGAGCCACCGCCAAACGTGCGCTGGGCCGCCCCCGGCGTGGTGGGAAAGTTGGTGGAAGACGTGCTGCCCAGCACCACCAGCTCGTTTTGCGCGTTCACCACCAGGCTGCTCGGAAAGTCGGCGTTGTTGCCGCCCAGGTAGGTGGCCCACATCCGCGCCGCCGTGCCCCGCACGGTGGTGTTGTACTTAATGAGCGCCATGTCTTCGAGGCTGCTGAAGCTGGCCTGGTAGGCGCCGGTGGTGGTAGGAAATCCGGCCCCGAACGCAATGCCGCCCGAGTACAGGTTGCCGGCCGCGTCGTAAGTCGCGGTGAAGCCCCAGTTGTCGGCCGCCGAGCCTGTGAGCGTGGAAAACTGCACCGTGGGGTCGATGGTGAGGGCGCGGCTGTGGTCGTAGGCGCCCAGGGCAAACGTGACGGTGCTGCCCGTGAGTACGTAGCGGCAGGACACGGGCTGCTGCCGGCCCGCCGCGTCCATTTGCCAGGCCTGTGGGGCTTGCTCCGTGACGGTGGCCACCGTGGTTTTCACCACGAGGTTGCCGGCCGCGTCGAGGCTCAGGCGGCTGGCGCCGTCGTAGCGCAGGGCCACGCGGGCGGGGTTGGCGTGCGGGGCCAGCAGCACGTCGTACTCCAAGCGCTGGCCAGCGTTTTCGTACAAGGTCAGGTCGATGCCCGGCCAGAGCTGCTCGTAGCGCAGGCGGCGGTAGGCGGCCACGTCGCTGGCCCAGCGCTTGGGGTCGGCGCCCACGAAATAGTTGCGGGTGCCGGCCGTGGGCGCCTCGGCCGTGAGCCTGGCGCGGGCGCTGGCCTTCTCAAAGTGCACCGTGTAGGCGTGGGCCGCCACCACAGTGGGCGTGGCGGCGCGGGTGCCGCCCGGGGCCTGGCCGGTGGCCTCGCGGTGGTGGCGCAGCAGGGCGGGGTCCACGAAGGCGTAGGTGAGGGCGTCGCGCTGCACAAACAGCCGGCCTGAGGGCAGGGCCGCTTCGTAGCGCACGGGGGCTTCCCACTGGCCTTTGTTGTGAATGAATTCGAGGCTGGGGGCGCCCGGCTCGCCGCCGGCCGCCTGGGCTTGGCCAAGGCCGGCAGTCAGCAGCAACACACCCAGCGGCAACGACCCCAACGGCCGGAAACTAAAGCGGAAAAGTAGAGGCATAGAAGCGCCAGAGGCAGGAAAGGAATAAAAAGGAGTGGCGAAAAGGAGGACCTAAAAGAACCCAATTCGTTGCAGCCGAAACCGCGCAAGCGCAAAATTCGTGCAAGGTTGCGCGGGATTCGTGCACCTTTTCCGGCGGCCCCAGACCCGGAATATAAAGGCGGCCACCCCGCCGCGGCTTGCGGGCCCTGCCGCTACCTTTGCGGGCTCGTTTGCCAGTGCCGTGCGCCGCTCTTTCGCTTTCAAAATAACCCTGTTTACTCTTGGCTGGCTGCTGCTGGCCATTGCCTGCCAGCAGGTGCCGGCCGGTGCGTTCTGGCCGGTGCTGTTTGGGGCGCTCACCACGCCGGTGGCGCTGGTGTGCACGCTGCTGCTGGCGCTGTACTGGCTGCGGCGCAACTGGCGGGTGGCCGTGCTGCCCCTGCTGGTGCTGGGCCTCACCTGGCCTCATTTGCAGCGCGGCCTGGCCCTGCACCTGCCCCGCGCCAACAAGCTGCCCCCTGCTACCGGCACCGTGGGCCGGCGCAACGCCGCCCTGCCGAAGGCGCCGGTGCCGGCCTCGCAGTTCTACGAAGTGCACCCCACGGAGGTCTCGCTGCTGTCGGCCAACGTGCGCATCTTCAACGTGTATGCCCAGCTGCGCGACCCCGACATGGCCTCCTCTATCGGCTTCATTCGCTGGCTGGCTGCCAGCCCGGCCGACGTGCTGTGCCTGCAGGAATTCTACAACGAGCCCCACGGCTCACGCAACGACAAAGACATTTTTCGGACCGAGGAATACCTCGGCCGGGGCAGCGGCCGCCACGCCTTCGTGTCGGTCACGCTCACCAACAGCATCGGGGCCGAGTTTGGGCTGGCCATTTTTTCGCGCTTTCCCATCGTGCGCCGGGGCACCATTTCCTTCGGCAAGCTCACGCAAAACCACGCCATGTGGGCCGACGTGGTTCGCCCCGCCGCCCGCACCGGCCGCGGCCGCCCCGATACCCTCCGCGTGTTCAACCTGCACCTGCAAAGCATGAGCATGGCCGATGCCGACATTGCCGCCGCCACCGGCAGCCGCGACGGCCTGCGCCAGAAAGCCCCCAACCTGCTGCGCCGCTTCCGCAACGGCGCGGTGGCCCGCGGCACCCAGGTCGATACCCTGCTGGCCCGCGTGGCCCGCTCGCCCTACCCCGTGCTCCTGGCCGGCGACCTCAACGACCTGCCTTATTCCTACGCCTACGACCAACTGGCCGACCACCTGCAGAACGCCTGGGCCACCGCCGGCCTGGGCATCGGGGCCACCTACAACGGCCGCCTGCCCCTGCTGCGCATCGACCAGCAGTTTGCCAGCCCGCAGTGGCGGGTGCTGGGCTGCCAGGTGCACCGCGAAGTAAAATGGAGCGACCATTTCCCAGTAGAAGCGCTGTACCAGTTAACAGTGAGCAGTGAGCAGTGAGCAGTTGGCAGTGAGCAGTGAGCAGTTGGCAGTGAGCAGTGAGCAGTTGGCAGTGAGCCATGGAAGCATTTGCTGACTGACTGCTAACTGATAACCGAGTAGTTTTGGCGTATGGACACGCCAAAGCACGAAGCCGGGCCATTGTTGCAAAAATCCTTTGCTTTCGCGGTGCGGATGATGAAGTTTTATCGCCACTTGCAAACCAACGAGCGAGAGTTTGTCGTTTCCAAGCAGTTGGTTCGCAGCGCGACCTCTATTGGTGCCAATGCGGAAGAAGCGACGGGTGCTATTTCGACGGCGGATTTCACCAGTAAGATTTCCATTGCTTATAAAGAAGCTCGAGAGACAAGCTACTGGCTTCGGCTGTTACAGGCGGCGGGCTGCATGGAGGAAAAGTTATTCCTTTCCCTCCACGACGATTGTCAGCAACTTTGTCGTATCCTCTATTCCATCCTGCGGTCAAGTGGCCGCGCATAAATACAGTTAACAGTTATCAGTGAGCAGTTGTCAGTGCTGTTTGCGTGGTCATTTAACCTGTTAACTGCTCACTGATAACTGTTAACTGATTCCCCCATGCCGCTCTCGCTCTATAACACGCTTTCCCGCCGAAAAGAAGAATTCCAGCCCGTGCACCCGCCCCAGGTGGGCGTGTACCTGTGCGGCCCCACGGTGTATAGCGAAGCCCACTTGGGCAACGCCCGCGGGCCGGTGGTGTTCGACGTGCTGACGCGCTACCTGCGCCACCTAGGCCACCAAGTGCGCTACGTGCGCAACATCACCGACGTGGGCCACCTCGAAAGCGACGCCGACACCGGCGAGGACAAGATGGAGAAAGCCGCCCGCGCCGCCCGCATCGAGCCCATGCAGGTGGCCCAGCACTTCACCAACCGCTACCGCCAGCACATGCTGGCGTTGGGCTGCTTGCCGCCCGACATCGAGCCCCAGGCCAGCGGCCACATCATCGAGCAGATTCAGGTCATCGAGGAAATCATCGCCAACGGCCTGGCCTACGAGGTGAACGGCTCAGTGTATTTCGACGTGCCCAAATACAACGAGTCCGAGCGCTACGGCAAGCTCTCGAACCGCAGCATTGAGGACCAGCTGGCCGGCACCCGCGCCAACCTGGAAGGCCAGAGCGAAAAGCGCAGCCCGCTGGATTTTGCCCTCTGGAAAAAGGCCGCGCCCGAGCACATCATGCGCTGGCCCTCGCCCTGGGGCGAAGGCTTCCCCGGCTGGCACCTGGAGTGCTCGGCCATGAGCCGGAAGTACCTGGGCAAGCTGAGCGACATTCACGGCGGTGGCCTGGACCTCATGTTTCCGCACCACGAGTGCGAAATCGCGCAGAGCCAGGGCAGCCACGCCCACACCGACGAGGCCCGCTTCTGGCTGCACAACAACATGATAACCGTGAACGGCACCAAGATGAGCAAGAGCCTGGGCAACTTCGTGCTGCTCGGCGACATGTTTGTGGGGCCCACCGGTGGCCTGTCGCAGGCCTACTCGCCCATGGTGGTGCGCTTCTTCCTGCTACAGGCCCACTACCGCTCGCCCGTGGACGTGAGCGACGACGCCCTGCAGGCCGCCCGCAAGGGCTACCGCAGGCTGATGAACGGCCTGCGCCTGCTCGACAAGCTGGTTGTAGCGGACGAAAACTCTAAAAATGAAAGTTGGACAGAAGCAGTGGCTCGATGGAGTAACGCTGGAAAATCAGAGGCCGATTTCAAACTCCTTGCTTTAGCTGCAAAGCCTGCTGAGTTCCTCAACGACGACCTGAATACACCGCGCGCGCTAGCGGCGCTGTTCGACCTGCTCAAACGTTTTAATACACTTGCTGCTACTCCTGCCGCGCTGGCGGAATTGACTAATGAGGCGCTGGGCTTTGCCGCCGCCACCTACCGCATGCTGGTGCAGGACGTGCTGGGCCTGCGCGACGAGCCCCGCGCCAACGCCGAGCAGCTCCTCGACCTCACCCTGGGCTTTTACTCCGAAGCCAAGGCCGACAAAGCCTACGACAAAGTGGACCAGATTCGGGCCGCGCTCAAAAGCCAAGGCATTGTGATAAAAGACACCAAGGCCGGCGTGGAGTGGGCCTACAGCGAGGAGTAAATCTGTCATGCTGAGCGCAGCGAAGCATCTTATCACGCTGGCGCCGGTCGAGCTACTTATCCAATAACCCTGACGCGATAAGGTCCTTCGCTGCGCTCAGGATGACAGAAAAAGCATGAAATCTTATTTCCCCCTGGCCGCGCTGGCCGGCCTGCTCGTTCTCACCGGCTGCCCCGACAAAACCAAAACCGCCGAAACGGCCGACACCAGCGCCCCTGCCGCCCCCAAGCTGCCCAAGGCCCCCGTGTTCAACGCCGACTCGGCCTATGCGTTCACGGCCAAGCAGGTGAGCTTCGGGCCGCGCGTGCCCAACTCGAAGGCCCACGTGGCCTGCGGCGACTGGATAGTGCGCAAGCTGAAGGGCTACGGCCTGAAGGTGATGGAGCAGCCGTTCAGTGCGATGACGTTTGACGGCACCAACATCCGGGCCCGCAACATCATTGCCCAGTACCAGCCCACGGCCGCCCGGCGCGTGGCCATCTTCGGGCACTGGGACACCCGGCCCTTTGCCGACGCCGACAAGGACCCGGCCAAGAAAAACAAGCCCATGGACGGCGCCTCCGACGGGGCCAGCGCCGTGGCCGTGGCCCTGGAAATGGCGCGGGTGCTCAGCCAGCAGCCCGACTCGCTGGCCCCCAACGTGGGCGTCGACTTCATCTTCTTCGACGCCGAGGACTGGGGCCACGACGAAGGCACCCAGCAGGGCGTGAAAAACCAGCTCGACGGCAGCGGCACCGACTCGTGGTGCCTGGGCTCGCAGTACTGGTCCAAAAACTTGCTGCCCGTGGGCTACAAGGCCGAGTACGGCGTGCTGCTCGACATGGTGGGCGCCAAGGGCGGCACCTTCACCCGCGAGGAAACCTCGCGCACCAACGCCCGCGGCCCGCTCGACAAAATCTGGAACACCGCCGCTACCTTGGGCTACTCCGATTTCTTCCGTTTCCAGGACACCGGCGGCATCACCGACGACCACGTGTACACGAACCGGGCCGGCATTCCCACGCTCGACATCTACGACCACCCCACCTACGGCGACGACTACTTTCCCGCCTACCACCACGCCACCACCGACAACATGAGCATCATCGACCGCAAGACGCTCAAGGCCGTGGGCCAGACCATGGTGCAGGTGTTGTATGTCGACTAGCCAGCGCGGCCTTGTATTAGACCTGAAGACGGCCGCTGGGGCAACCCAGCGGCCGTTTTTGGTGTCAAGCCCGCCGCACGGGCAGGCGCAGATTCTGCCCGGCCTCAAGCATGTGAACGTTGAGTAGCTTGGCGTTGCGCAAGGCAGCGCTACGGCGTTTGCGCCGGGTATTAGTGGGCGCCAAGCAGTTATTGACGGAAGTTGGCGTCATTGGTGAAATTCCACATCCCAATATGACCCAAAAGCGTATTCTGAAACTCCTGCTGTGGTTGTTGCTGGGATGCGTGGCCCGGCCCGCGGCGGCACAAGCCGTAAGCCGGCTGGCGGCCGACTACCTGGCCGGGTACCAGCAGTTGCGCATTCCGGAGCAAACCTTCGACTTCCATCAAAACCTGCGGCAGATTCCGCCCGCCGAGCAGCTCCGGCGCCAGCACGATTTCTTTCTGAACGTGCAGCGGCAGCTGGCAGCGGTGAAGCGCAGCGGCCTCGGCCTCACCGAGCAGATTACCTACGACCACCTGGCCTACGAAGCCGCCCAGAACCTACGGCGCGTGACGTTGGAAACGGCTTTTCGGCGCACCAATGCCGCGGTGCCCGCCACCGGCCTGGCCGCCCTGCCCAACCACCACGCCTGGTACGCGCTTTATGCCCGCCAGTACACCAGCACAGCCCGCACGGCCGACGAGCTGTTTGCCTTTGGGCAGCAGCAGGTGGCCCGGGTGCAAGGCGAAATTCGCCGCCTGCGCCGGCAAATGGGCTACGGACAAGACAGCGCCGGTTTCTACCGCTACCTGGCGTCGGACAAGTTTGTGCTGACCGACACGGCCACCATCATTCGGCGCTACCGTGCCCTGGAGCGGCGCCTGCGGGCGCACTTGCCGGTGGCTTTCGCCGACACGGCCGTGCCGGCGCTGCGCATCCGCCTCTGGGAGGGCGCCACGCCGGCCACGCCGCCCGGCATCTACCGCGAGGGCAGCTTCGATTTCAACTTCGCCAGCGGCCGCCACAACACCCGCGCCATGGAGTGGATTTTCGAGCACGAGGGCATTCCCGGGCACCACTACCAGTCGTCGTTGCAGCGCAAAGCCGGGCCGCTTTCGCCGCTCAGCGCCCTCACGTTCTACTCCGGCAACGCCGAGGGCTGGGGGTGCTACGTCGAGTACCTGGGCAAACAGTTGGGCCTGTACCAGCAGCCCGAGGCCGAGCTGGGCAAGTGGGAATGGGACCTGGTGCGCTCGGCCCGCGTGGTGCTCGACGTGGGCATTCACGACCGGGGCTGGACCCACGCGCAGGCCCTGGCCTACTGGCAGGCCAACGTGCCCGGCCAACAGGACATTGCCGAGCGCGAAATCAACCGCGTCACCAACTGGCCCGGCCAATGCCTGAGCTACAAAGTGGGCGCCCAGGTCATCGAAGACCTAAAAACGCAGTTGGAACACCGCCCCGGGTTCAGCCTGCGCCGCTTTCACGCCGCGTATCTGGCGCTGTCGCGCCTGCCCCTGGAGGTCGTGACGAGCCACATCGGCGCCGTGTACAACACGCTCGGGAAACTGGGGTGACCTGGGCGGCGCCGGGCCTCGGCCTGCCCCACGTTGGCCAGGCCTACGCCGTCAGGCGTCCACCGCTGGCGTCCACCGTCAGCGTCACCGTTTGGCCCACCACCAGGGCCAGATTATCGGCCTCGTGGCCCACGGGGAAGCCGTACGCCACCGGGAAATTATACAGCTGCGCGTAGCGGTCGATGATTTCCTCGGCCGTGACGCCGAAGGGGATGGCGTTGTCGCGCATTTGGGAGAAGTGGCC
Organism: Hymenobacter miniatus; assembly: GCF_016427455.1. NCBI lineage: Bacteria > Pseudomonadati > Bacteroidota > Cytophagia > Cytophagales > Hymenobacteraceae > Hymenobacter > Hymenobacter miniatus. Next base: position 103,540 of record NZ_JAELXR010000014.1, on the reverse strand, counting down.
GACTACCAGCCCGGCCAGCCCTTGCAGCTGCCCGCTGCGGTGCAGGTGCAGCATCATGCGGTCGACGTGGTAGAGGTATTCGTCCAAGTCTTCCAGAAACAGAATGCGCCCGGCGAAACTGGCCTGGGAGGCCGTGCCCGTGATGGTCTGCAGCAGGCTGAGGTTGCCGCCCACCAGTTCGCCGGTGGCCGTGCCAACACGGTTGAGGGCGTGCGGCGCGGCCGCAATGGACTGAAAGGCTTCGCCGAACAAGGCCCGGCGCAGGGTTTCGAGGGCCAGCTCGCCGCCTTCCTGATGAAACAGCACCGGCATCACGCCGTGGATGCTGGCGTGGCCCAGGGCCAGCAGGTGCGCGTTGAGCACGGTGATGTCGGAGAAGCCGGCCACCCACTTGGGGGCGCTGCGGAAGGCCGTGAAGTCGAGCCCGTCCACGATGCGGGCGGTGCCGTAGCCGCCCCGCGCGCACAGAATGGCCCGGATGCCGGGGTCGTCGAGCTGCTGCTGAAAGTCGCGGCGGCGCAGGTCGTCGGGCCCGGCAAACTGGTGGAAGTCGCCGGCAATGCTTTCGCCCAACACCACTTCCAGGCCCCAGCTTTCGAGGGTGGCGATGGCGGGGGCTAGGTCGGCGGCCGAGATTTTGCGGGCGGGGCTCACGATGGCCACGCGGTGGCCGGCTTGCAGGGCAGGGGGGAAGGTGACGGGCATCTGGACGGAATGTGTTGGCGGGGGGGCGCGCCCCGGGCTTTTTGACAAGGCGGCTGCAAATAACGGGGTTCGTACCTTCGGAACGCCGGTTTCATTGCTTGCCCAACCCTGCGCCCCGTTTGCACGTCAGCCCATTGGCTCCATCCCATTTACCTTTCTTACCCCGTTGTCTATGAAAGCTTCTCTACTGTTTGTGTGGCTGCTGCTGCTCGGCGCCTGGCAACCCGCCGCGGCTCAGGCCCCGATTGATACCACCGGCGGCCGCTATTTCCAGCCCATTTTCCCGGCCGTGACCAAGACCACGGGCGTGGTATACGGCGCGGCGACGGGCGCTTTTGGGACGCAGAACCTGGTGATGGACGTGTATCAACCCACGGGCGACGCCACGGCCCAGCGCCCGGTCATCATTTTTGCGCACGAAGGCGGCTTTGTGCGAGGCTCGCGCACCGACGTGTACATGACGGCCGTGTGCACCCAGTTTGCCCAGCTGGGCTACGTCACGGCCAGCATCGACTACCGGCTCAACCCATTCATCATCTTTGCCCCCACCGACACCACCGGCGTGAGCCGGGCCGCCTTCCAGGCCATGCAGGACATGCGCGCGGCCGTGCGCTTCTTCCGCGAAGACGCGGCCACCGCCAATGTTTACCGCGTCAGCCCGAGCCGCATTGTGGTGGGCGGGGCGTCGGCTGGCGGCTTCATGGCGCTACAGGTGGGCTACCTCGACAAACTGAGCGAGGTGCCCACCGATTTGAACATCACCAACGCGGCCGACATTGAGGGCAACAGCGGCCACCCCGGCTACAGCAGCCTGCCGCTGGCCGTGCTCAACCTGAGCGGCGCCACCAACCCGCCTAGCCTCATCGAGCCCGGCAATGCGCCCCTCTACAGTGCCCACGGCACCGCCGATGCCGTGGTGCCCTACCTCAAGGGCCGGGTGGGGGCCGGGCTGCCGCCCAAATACGTGTTTGGCAGCGGCCTGCTGAACCCCTACGCCAGTAGCGTGGGCGTGCTCAACGTGCTGCGTCGCTTCAGCAAGGCGCCCCACATCCCGCAGTACCCGGTGCAGAGCGCCGGCACCGGCAGCCCCAACTCGGCGGCCTACGCCGATACCACTTTCCGCGACGTTCGGGCGTTTTTGCGCCCCTTGCTGGCGCCGTTTGTGGCGCCGGTACTGCCCAGTCTGGTCATCAATACGAACACCGCCGTGGCGCCCGGCGCCTACCAGGACATTGCCATCAACAGCGGCCAGGCCACTCTTGGCGGCAACGTGACGGTCTACGGCACGCTGGTCATCAAAAGCCTGAGCGGTCAAACGCCGGGCTCGCTCAAAACCAACTGCTTTGTGGTGGACGGGCCCGGCAGCTTCGACCTGCAAGCCGGGGCTGCGCTGCGGATTTGTGACCCGGATGGCATTGCGGCCAGCGGTGCCACCGGGGCCATTCGCAACACGGGCAGCCGCACCTTCAGCTCCGATGCCGTGTACGTGTACGAAGGCACTGCCAACCAAATCACCGGCTCGGGTTTGCCTGGTCAGGTGCGCGATTTTGAAGTGAATGTGTCCAGCTCGCTCTCCGTGCAACTGACCAATGGGCTGAGCATCAAGCAGCGTTTCCTGCCCACCAGCGGGCAGGTGCTCAACAGCCAGCAGCTCACGCTGCTCTCTGGCCCCACGGGCACCGCCCTGGTGACGCCCGGCGCAGCCACGCTACGGAGCAGCGTGGCCTTCCAACGCTACCTCGACCCCAGCGTGAACCCCGGCCCGGGCTACCGTCATTTGGCTTTGCCGTTTGACTTTGGGGGCTTCACCAGCGTGAGCGCGCCGGCCTTCACGCCCGAGTTTAACCCCGCTTACAACACGGCGGCCCGCCCCGATTTGGTGCGGCCTTTCCCCAACATCTTCGTTTACGACCAAGCCCGCGCCCTGACTTCGCCGGCTACCAGCTACTCGGAGTTCGACAAAGGCTGGGCCGTGCCCGTGGCCCCCGGCGGCTCGCTCACCAGCTTCGACCGCGGCCAGGGCTTTACGTTGAACATTACCGCCGGCCAAACGCTAAGCCTGGCCGGCCCCCTCTCCCGCAACAACGAAGACATTGCCGTGACGCTGCCCGCCGCGGCCACGCCCACCGCGGGCTGGCATTTCCTGGGCAACCCCTTCCCGGCGGGCCTGAACTGGGACGCCGTGACTATCCCCGCCGGCCTGAGCGGCGCCATGTACATCTTCGTGAGCACCAGCCAGTACAGCGGCAACTACCGCGCCTACGTCAACGGCGTGGGCGGCGCCGGGGCCACCGTCCCGCTGGGGCAAGCCTTCTTCGTGCGGTCGTTGGCCAGCGCGCCGGTCACACTCACCTTTCCCCTCAGCGCCCGCATCTCCGACTACGCGGCCGCCAACGCGGCCACCGTGCAGCGCGGCACCACCGATGCCCGTCCCCGCCTGCGCCTCACCCTGGCCGCAGCGGGTGCCGCCCCCGCCACCGCCGACGAAGCTTACCTCTACCAGGAAGCCGGCGCCACCGCTAGCCCCGACGCGGCCTTCGATGCCGCCAAAATGCCCAACCCCAGCGGCCTGAACCTGGCCACGCTGGCCAATGGCGAGGCCTTGGCCATCAACGGCCTGCCGGTGGTGGGCGCGCCCGCCACCGTGCCGCTGGCCGTGGCCGTGCCGCAGCCGGGCACCTACGTGCTCACCGCCGCCCAGCTGGCCAACTACGCCGCGGGCGCCCTCACTCTGACCGACGCCCTCACGGGCACGCGCACGCCGCTGGCCGCCGGCGCACGGTATGCCTTCACCATGGCCGGCACCACGGCACCCGGCCGCTTTGCCCTGGAGCTACGCGCCGCCGGCGTGCTGGCCACCGGCCCCGCTCAGGCACTGGCCGCCCAGCTGCAGGTGTTTCCCAACCCCGCTTCGGGCAGCTTCCAGGTGCTGCTGCCGCTGCCTGCGGGCCAACGGGTGCCGGCCGTGGCCGAGCTCACCAATGCCCTGGGCCAAACGGTGCGCCGCCAGCTGCTCGCGGCCTCCGGCCAGGCCCTGGCCGGCGAAGTGAACGTGCGCGGCCTGGCGCCGGGCGTGTACCAGCTGCACCTGCGCGTGGCGGGCCTGCCGCTGGTGCGCCGCGTGGTGGTGCAATAAGTCGGAACTTGCGGCACGGCTGGGCGTTTGAGCCATGGTCTGGCTGAGGTATTACTCATGTTGTGGAAGAGGCGGCGGGCCCGTCCGCTTCCCACCTTCTTTCTGCCATTTCTTTTCTCTTTTATGAAAGCACTATTTCTCTGTCTGGCGCTGCTGATTGGCGGGCGCATGGCCTCGGCGCAGGCCGTCATCGACACCACCCAAGGCCGCTACTACCAGCCCGTATTTGCCAACGTGACCGTGACTTCGGGCGTCAACTTCGGTTCGGCCGTGAACTCGGCCGGTGCCACCCAGCAGCTGCTGATGGACATTTACCAGCCCACCGGCGATGCGCTGGCCCGGCGGCCGGTCATCATTTTTGCGCATCAGGGCGGGTTCGTCACGGGCTCGCGCACCGATGCCTACATGGTGGCCGTGTGCACGCGCTTTGCCCGCCTGGGCTACGTCACGGCCAGCATCGACTACCGCCTGCTGGATTTAGGCACCATCATCGGCGGGGGCTTCGACACGGTGAACATCGCCAAGTCGGCCATTCGGGGCATGCAGGACTTGCGGGCGGCCGTGCGCTTCTTCCGCAAAGACGCCGCCACCACCAACACCTACCGGGTACACCCCAACTACATCACGGTGGGCGGTTCTTCGGCCGGGGCCTTTGCGGCCCTGGAAGTGGGCTACCTGGATAAAGTGAGCGAAGTGCCCGCCTACGTGGGCATTGCGGCGCTGGGCGGCATCGAAGGCAATAGCGGCAACCCTGGCTACAGCAGCCAGCCGCTGGCCGTGCTCAACCTGAGCGGCGCCACCGAAAACCCCAGCCTCATCGAACCCGGCAACGCGCCGCTGCTCAGCGTGCACGGCACCGCCGACGGCACCGTGCCTTACCTGCAGGGCCGCGTGGGCAGCAGCCTGCCGCCCAAGTACGTGTACGGCAGCGGCCGCCTGCACCCGCGCGCCGCGCAGGTGGGCATCCGCAACACGCTGGTGCGCCTGTCGCGGGCCGGCCACATTCCCTTCGAAAGCACCACCGCCCCCGGCCTGCTCTACGCCGACACCACCTTCCGCGCCATCCGCGACTTCCTGCGGCCCAGCCTGGCGCAAGCCGGCACCGTGCTTGCCACTGCGAGGGCCAGCGCCACCCCGGCCGCCCAGGCCTACCCCGTGCCGGCCGAAGACGCCGTGCAGCTGACCCTGCCCAAAGAACTGCTGCTGCCCCTGCAGGCCCAACTGCTCGACGCCGCCGGCCGCGTGGTGCGCGTCATTAGCCCCGAGGCCCACGACCTGAGCCTGCTGCGCAACGCCCTGAAACCGGGCGTTTACTTCCTGAAGTTTCCCGGCCAGCCGGCGCTGCGGCTGGAATTCAAGTAAAGATGCGGAGTCGTTGACTCGGTTTGCCACGCAACACAAGGGGCGCGATTCAGCTGAATCGCGCCCCTTGTACTTTTACCTGGTTTCCTGACTAGACCAGCTCAGCCGTGCCCTGGGCCCAGGCGTGGGCCGCGGCGGCCGCTGTGGGCACCTCGTGCAGGCGGGCCACAAATACGCCGTTGGCTCGCAGCTCTTTGCGCCAGGCAAACAGCTGCTCCAGCGCCACGGGGCCGGTGGCGTAGGTGCCGCGCTCATCGGTGCGCAAGCTTTCGGGCGGCAGCTCCAGCCAGGTCAGCACTTCGCGCAGGGCCCCCACGTCGGGGTGGCTCACGTACGCTTCCACGGCCAGGCCCTGGGTAAGCTGAGCGGCTGGCGCCGCGGCCTGCCTGGCGTAGCCGTAGCGCAGGCCGCGGCGCAGGGCCAGCACATCGGCCAGCACGGCCGAGCCGGTGGGGTGGCCCCCGGCGCCCCGCCCTCGCAGGAACTGCGCGCCGGCAAATTCCGCCTCCAGCACCACGCCGTTGAATTCGCGGTCCACGGCGTAGAGCGGCGACTCTGGCCCCACCAGCTGCGGCGTCACCAGCGCCGTGACGCGCCCGTCCGGCAAGCGGTACAAGCCGGCCACCACCTTTATTTTTTGGCCGTGCGCGGCGGCGCGGGCAATGTCGGCCGCCCCAACGCCTTCGATGCCCAGGTTCAGCACTTGTTCGGGGTTCAGGAAAACCCCGTAGGCGTGAGCGGCCAGAATCACGGCTTTCGAGCGCGGGTCGAAGGCGCCCATGTCGAGCGCGGGGTCGGTTTCGGCAAACCCTTGGGCTTGGGCTTCGGCCAGGGCAGGGCCGTAGTCGGAGCCGTCCTCGCCCATGCGCGTCAGCACGTAGTTCGACGAGCCATTGAAAATGCCGCTGACCGCACGCAACGGCTCGTGGCTAAAATATTGGTCGAGCGTGCGAATGACGGGAATGCTGCCGCACACGGCCGCTTCGTAGAGCAGCGTGCCGCCGCACTCCGCCTGCAGCCGCACCAGCTCCGGCAGGTGCCGGGCCAGCATGGCCTTGTTGGCCGTTGCCACGCGGCGGCCCTGGCGCAGGGCCGCGCTCACCAGCCGGAAGGCCTCGGTCGCGTCGTCAATGACTTCCACCAGAAGGTCCAGCTCGGGGTCGGCCAGCAGGTCATCGGCCTGCAGACTAAACCGCTCGGCGGGCAGCGTCCGGGGCTTGGTGGGGCTTTTCACGGCAATGCGCGTCACGGTGAGGCCCAGTTCGGGCTGGCGCTGCACGATGTCGTAGAAGCCCTGCCCCACGCAGCCAAAGCCGATGAGGCCAATGCGCAGGGGCGGTTGGGTTGGGTTCATTTCTTTGATAGATGAGAAGGTTGGGCGTTAATCCCTAGGCGGCTCTTTCATAAGCAAGCTTGTACCATAGCTACGCTCTTTGTGCCGGCCAATGTGTGTTTGTACCAGTGGTTTGGTCTTTGTGCCAATCTGCCGAGATTTGTGCTTCAGCGACAGCTTTCTAAGCCACTGAAGGGGCTTTCTTTTAAATTGATTGCGTTGCTGCGCCAAAAATTAATGCACGAACGTGGGCGCGTAAAACCGCTCCAGAAAGTGCGTAATTCCTGCCGTTTCCAGCAGGAAACCGTCGTGCCCGTAGCGGGAGTCCAGCTCCGCGTACATCGCGCCCGGAATGTGAGCGGCCAGCTCGCGCTGCTCACTCAGCGGAAACAGCACGTCGGACGTGATGCCCAGCACCAGCGTGCGAGCCCCGATGCGCCGCAGCGCCGCCGCCACGCCGCCCCGGCCGCGGCCCAGGTTGTGGCTGTCCATGCTGCGGCTCAGGGCCACGTAGCTATAGGCGTCGAAGCGGGCCACCAGCTTGTCGCCCTGGTAGCGTTGGTAGGTGCTGGCGCGGTGCTCGTGCGGCAGGTGGTCGTCGTCGGGGTCGGTTTGGGTGTCGGCGTAGGCCAAGTAGCTGCGGTAGCTGAGCAGGGCCATGGCGCGGGCGGCGCGCAGGCCTTCGTCGCCCCCGCCGGGCTGGCCGGCGGCGTAAGTGGGGTCGGCTTCAATGGCCAGGCGCTGGGCCTCGTTGAAGGCAATGCCCCAGGCCGAGTGCCGGGCGTTGGTGGCAATGACCACGAGGTGGTCGAACAAATCGGGCCGCTGCACGGCCCACTCCAAGGCCTGCTGCCCGCCCAGCGAACCGCCTATCAGGGTGTGAATGTCGGTGAGGCCCAGGTCCTGGCGCAGGGCCTCGTGCGCCGCCACCAGGTCGCGGATGGTCAGCCGCGGAAAGTGCTGGTAGCGCGGGCGGCCCGTGGCGGGGTCCGGGTCGCGTGGGCTGGTGCTGCCGTAGCAGGAGCCCAGCACGTTGGCGCACACAATGAAGTACTCGGCGGGGTCGTAGTAGCACCCCGGCCCCACCAGCCCCGGCCACCAGGCCAGCACGTCGGCGTTGGCCGTGAGGGCGTGGCACACCCACACCACGTTGTCGCGGTCCTCGTTGAGCTGGCCCCAGGTGCGGTAGGCCACGTGGGCCCCGGCCAGGGTTTCGCCGCTTTCAAGAAGCAGGTCGGGCAGGTGAAAAATATGGTCTGACATGGGTCATCAAGTGTAAAAAAGTCGCTGCAGAACCAGCGCACGAAACCGGCCCTTGGTATCTCACCCCCATCTTTCTCCAACAAACTGCAGGAAAGTGGGCCCGCCCGTGGGCTGGTTCTGCATCGACCTAACTAGCAAGAAGCCGCCAGCGAGACTGGCACCGGCCCACCAGGGGTGGCCCGCTGGCGGCGGTGGGGTTACACTTCCAGCGGCTGGGCGTGCTCTAATTCGGGCTCGGTCACGGCCTCGCCTTCCGTAGGCAGGCTGGCCGTATTGCCCACGGCGTCAAACGCGGCCTGCAAGTCGCCCTTGATGTCTTCAAAATGCTCGATGCCCACCGACAGGCGCAACGACGTGGGCGTGACGCCAGCGGCCAGTTGTTCCTCGTCGCTGAGCTGCTGGTGCGTGGTGGCCGAAGGCTGAATGATGAGCGTCTTAGCGTCGCCCACGTTGGCCAGGTGGCTGATAAGCTTGAGGTTATCGATGAACTGCGTGGCCGTTTCCTTGCTGCCTTTGATGCAGAAGCTCAGCACGCCGCCGAAGCCGCGCTTCAGGTATTTCTGCGCCAGGCGGTGGTAGGGGCTGCTGGGCAAGCCGGGGTAGTTCACGCTTTCCACCTGCGGGTGCTGCTCCAGCCAAGTCGCGATTTTGAGGGCGTTTTCCACGGTGCGCTCCACGCGCAGGCTCAGGGTTTCGAGTCCGATGAGCAGTTGGAAAGCGTTGAACGGGCTCTGCGAGGGGCCGAAGTCGCGCAGGCCTTCCACCCGGGCCCGTATGATGAAGGCGATGTTGCCAAACGGCCCGCCCTTGCCAAATACGTCGTTGAACACTAGGCCGTGGTAGCCTTCGCTGGGCTCGGTGAACTGCGGGAATTTGCCGTTGCCGAAGTCGTAGGTGCCGCCGTCCACAATCACGCCGCCGATGCTGGTGCCGTGCCCGCCAATCCACTTCGTGGCCGACTCTACCACGATGTGCGCGCCGTGCTCCAGGGGCCGAAACAGGTAGCCGCCCGCCCCAAAGGTGTTGTCCACAATCAGCGGCAGGTCGTGCCGGTTGGCAATGGCCGCAATGGCCTCAAAGTCCGGAATACTGAAGCTGGGGTTGCCAATGGTTTCGAGGTAAATGGCCTTGGTATTTTCGTCAATCAACTCCTCAAACGAGGCCGGGTTGTCGCCGTCGGCGAAGCGCACCTCGATGCCCAACCGCTTGAAGGCCACCTTAAACTGGTTGTAGGTGCCGCCGTAGAGGAAGGCCGTGCTCACGAAGTTGTCGCCGGCCTGCAGGATGTTGTTGAGGGCAATGAACTGCGCCGCCTGGCCCGAGCTGGTGGCCAGCGCGGCCACGCCGCCTTCCAGCGCCGCCACACGCTGCTCAAACACGTCGGTGGTCGGGTTCATGAGGCGGGTATAAATGTTGCCGAACTCTTTCAGAGCAAACAGGTTGGCGCCGTGCTCGGCGTTCTTGAACACGTAGCTGGTGGTTTGGTGAATGGGCACCGCGCGCGAGCCGGTGGTGGGGTCGGGCTGCTGGCCGGCGTGGAGTTGCAGGGTTTCGAAGTGCAGGGATTGAGCGGACATGATGGGGGAATGGTTGAAGGTTGAAAAACCGGAATGAGTTGATAGAGAAAGGCGCTAATTGGCTTGTTCATAAGCACTTGAAGCGCAGCAAGTCCCCGAAGTGTGCCCGTGCTGAAGCGGCGGCCTGGTGCGCGCCGAACGTGCCGAAAAGGCGCGCGACGGCCCCGAGAAGCCACCAGAAAATCCAGAAAGGAGGGGAGGGGGTGCCTAAGCCGAAATCAGCTTAGCAACAACACGGGCAGCAACAGCACATTCGCATTCGGGCGAACGGCGCGGCCGGCATGCAACGGCCCGGGGCCGAAACAGAAAAACCCGAAGCCCCGGCGCGCAAAGCAGCCGCAGGAGTCGGGTTGGGAAAGGCGAAACGAGAAGAATTTTCCATGGCACTCGAGTCATATGCCCCAGCGCGGCCAACGCCGCAGTGGGTAGGAATTGGCACCTTTCACAGGAAGGAAGGTTGCCAGCGGGTCAGGGAGCCTAGTCTCTCGCCGCTTCTGTATAAAACGTAAAACTTCCCGCCGTTAGCAGGGAGTACCGGGTTGGTGGGGGCAAATGTACGAGAGAAATTTTTGGACGGGCAAGCAAGCAGGGCGAAATAAATTTTTCGCTGGCCGTTTTCGGACCCGCCCAAACACAAAAAAGCCACCCTGAAACAGAGTGGCTTTTCTCACCTTTTTTCTGCAAAAAAGTACCTAGAGACTAGGTAGGGTTAACACCTGGCCGACTTCGATATGGTCAGGGTTACTGCCGATGGTGGCCTTGTTGGCCTCGTATATCTGATGCCACTTGGCGGCATCGCCGTAGTGGTGTTTGGCAATTTTAGACAGCGAGTCACCGCTTACCACGGTGTACGAATCGCCGGCGGCGGCTGGATTGGCATTGGCCGCGTTTCCGAAAAAATCAGTGCCGCCAGCAGCCGGCTTCGCTGCGGGCTCTACGGGTTTTTGCTCGCCTTTGTCGCTGAGAAAATCAAAGAGTCCCATGGATTTGTTCCGTTTGATGAAAAAAAAATTGAATGAGCCGCCCCGTGGGGTAGCCAACAGGGCCCATATACGGGCCGGCTCCGACGAGGTTACGGCGTAAACTCTTTTGCTTGCGGGTCCGTAAGCCGACGAGTTTGCAACCGCAGGCTTTCTCATTCTTTCACCATTCTTCTTTTTGTGCTCATGAAACTTCAGTCCCTTTTTTCGCTCCGTTATTTCGCCAGCCTGTTGCTGTTGGTGTCGTTGTTTGTCACGGCGTGTGGCAACGACAAAGGCAAGGTAGAAGGCGTGAATATGCTGTACGGCACCGATAGCAAGGTATGGAAAACTGCTAAAGAAACCGATGCCAGTGGCGACAAAGTAAAGCAAACTGACGCGCAAAAACAGCAGGAGCTTCACGTTTTTGCCAACGGCAACTACACCATGACCGACGGCGCCGCCGGTGCCGTGTCGGGCAAGTACACCTTTGACCAGGCCGGTAAAACCATCACCTTCACCCCCGAAGGCAGCGCTACGGCCAACACTTTCGCCGTAGAAACCCTCACCGACGACAAGCTCACGCTGAAGTCGGCCGACGGCGCCACGCTGATGCTGGAAAAGGACTAGGCATCGCCACCAATTCTACAAAAAGCCCCGAACCACAGTGGTTCGGGGCTTTTTTTGTTGTTCAACAGTCGGGCTCAAGCCCGGGCCCAGCGGGAAAAGGCCAGTAACTTGCCGCCACTTTCCGAACTGCACCAAGCAGCCTTCCCACTTTTTTCTGCTACGCATGCTGATTGATTGCAAGGCGGCGGCCCTGGCGGGGGCGCTGCTGCTGGCGGGCGCATTCGCCCAGGCCCAGGCCCCCGCGCCCCTGCCCACCCACGCGGTGCGCAGCATTGCCCCAACCGATACCGATTTTCGGGACCTGGATTTTTTGAAAGCCGAAATCGGCCCGGCGCGGGTGGTGATGCTGGGCGAGCCCACTCACGGCGAAGGCAACGTGTTCGAGGCCAAAATCCGGCTGTTGCGCTTTCTGCGCGAGCAGATGGGCTTCACCACGGTGGCGTTCGAGAGCGGGTTTTATGACTTGCACAAGGCCCAGCAGGCGCTGGAAGCCGGCCGGCCGGCGCCGGAGGCCCTTGGCAACAGCGTGTTTGGGGTGTGGACTTCGACGCAGGAATTCCAGGGCGTGCTGCCGTTGGTGGGCCGAAACGGGCTGCGCGTGGCCGGTTTCGACCCGCAGTTGAGCGGCGAGTACGGCGGCGACCTGGTAGATGACTTGCAGGCATTTCTGGCGCCGCAGAAGAGCGCGGCCCTGTTGAATTACGACTACCTCGAAGGCGTCATCGGCTTCATGGGCGAGCGTTTCGCCTTTCTGCCCACCACCACGCTGGCCGAGTTTGAAGCGGAAATGGCCAAGGCCACGAAACAGGTGGCCAAAGCTGCCGCCAGCTCCGACGCCCGGCGCCGCACCGAGGCCGCCTTCTGGCAGCAAACCCTGCGCAGCCTGCTGGCCCAGGCCCGCGACTACGCCGAGCACGACCCTGCCGCGAAAACCGAGCAGGAGTTTAAGGCCCTCGACAGCAACCCGCGCGATGCCCAGATGGCCGCCAACCTGCTGTGGTACGTGCAGCAGCACCCGCAGGAAAAAGTGGTGTGCTGGGCCGCGCTGCCGCACCTGGCCAACCGCACCGACCGTTTCGATACCGCCGAGCTGCAAGCCTACCGGCCCATGGGCCGCCTCGTGAAAGAGGCCCTCGGGCCCGACCAAGTGTACATTTTGGGCACGCTGGCCGGCGGCGGCTCGCACGGTTTCCCGGCCATGGGCTACCGGCCGGTGCCCGCGCCGGCCGCGGGCTCGCTCGAAGCCGAGCTGCTGGCCCAGCCGGCCGACTACGCTTTCGTGAGCCTGAAGCACGACGCGCCCGGCCGCGAGCTCACCACCTACGCCTTCGACTACACGCCCATGCGCGCGCCCTGGAGCGAGGCGGTGGACGGCTTTCTGTTTTTGCGCGAGGTGCACCCGCCGCGGGGGGGCAGCGCTACCGCCAGCGCCGCCCTGCCCGCCCCGCCCGACAGCGCCTCCGCCAATAGCAGCCCGGGCAGCCGGAACCCGGCCGCAGTGCCCCGCCGCGTGCGTACCACTACCGCCGGAGCGTCTGTGGTGCCGGTGCACGGCGTGGTGCTCGACCGCCAGACCAAAGCGCCGGTGCCCTACGCCTCGGTAGCGGTGCCGGGCCAGGGCGTGGGCACGGTAGCCGACGGCCAGGGGCGCTTTGCGCTGGGCGTGCCGGCTGGCGGGCAGCTGGCGGTGAGCAGCGTGGGCTACGCCACGGCCAGCGCGACGCCCACGGCTGCCGCCCTGACGGTTTACCTACAGCCCGCGGCCTACGAGCTGGCGGGCGTGCAGGTGCGGGGCGAAAGCCTCGACCCGCGCAAGATTATGAAGAAGGTGCTGGCCGCCGCCCCGCAGAACTACGAGCAGGCTGACTACTCGGCGCAGCTCTACACCCGGCGGCAGGTCATCAATTTCGACACCGTGTGCTACGAATCGGAGTACGTGAGCCAGACGTTTGAGCCCGGCGGCTACCGCAACTGGAACGGCGGCTTCATGGGCTGGGGCCCGCAGCACCAGATTCGGGTGCAGGAGGCCCACGTGCTGAAGCGCCCGGCGGCGCGGATGCGCGCCAGTGACATCGTGGAAAGTGGCCAGGGCTTTTATGCTGCGGCGGCCGACCCAGTGCGCATTTCGCCCCTGTTTAAAACCAGCACCGTGGGCAAGTTCCGCTTTCGCCTCGACAGCGTGCTGGTGCGCGACGGCGAAACCGTGTACCTGCTGAGCTTCGCCGTGAAGCGCGCCACCCACCGCAGCACCGGCACCTACCTCGAAGCCGGCTATTCGGGCCAGTTGGAAATTCAGCAGCGCGACTACGCCGTGACCCGCTACCAGGCCCTGTGGCAAATGGACACCGTGAAATGGAACGCCGTGGCCCACAAGCACGCGCCCAAGCACGACTTCGTGTCCCGCCTCTACGATACCATCCTCACCGATTCGCGCACCGACCACGTGGTGGAATACGCCAAGGGCGCCAACGGGCGCTACCACGTGCGCCGCAGCATTGGCAAGGGCGTGGGCGTGGGCCGCGTCATCGGCGGCCCCGCTTTTCACACCCAGAAAATCTGCGACGAATATTTCACCGACCTGCCGGCTGGTACCGCCCTGCCGCCGCCCAATCCCAAGCTGGAGCCCCGCTTTGTGGGCCACGAGCTGGACGAGCTGACGCTGACGGAATACCGCCCCGAGTTCTGGCAAACCTACCAGCGACCCGCAAAGTGAGGCATAAGCGCTGTGCCGCTTGAGTTTTCAGAACGTGTTGCCATTCTGTAATCCTAGCCTGGCGGTAGGTTCTTATTCCTTCCCTCCGCGCGCAAATACCCGCGTCACCCAGCGCGGCAGAAACACCAGCCCCAGCACCAGGTACAGGTAGTAGGTCACGATGCGGTAGAGGAACACCAGGAAGCTGGTCATGGTGGCCGTGCCGATGAACTTGCCGAAAAACGTAGGGAAAGCGCCCTCGGCAATGCCCGCGCCGCCCGGCGTGATTGCCACCAGCAGGATGACTTTGTAGGTGATGTTGCGGGCGAAAATGAACAGGAACGTGCCCGAATCCATGGGCACAAAGGCGGCAATGAGGCAGCCGATGATGGCGTAGCGGGCCGTCCAGACGAAAGCCGTGCTCACGCTGGCCCGCCACCAGTAGGCCGGCCCGTTGCCGCGCAACTGGCCCGAGGCCCGCACCATTTCCTGGCCGTGGCGGTAGGCCGTGCGCCGCCAGCGCCGCAGCAGCGGCAGCGAAAACAGCCGCACCAACAGCCGCCGCACCGACCTGGGATTGATGAAAATGGCGTACAGCATCAGCCCCGCGTACAGCGTCACAAACAGGTAGCTCACCCCAAATGCCACCCGCAGCGTGGCCACAAAGCCGGTTTGCAGGGCCTCGTGCGGGTAGAGCCCGGCCCCCGCAATGAGGACCACCAGCGGCACCATCACCACGTAGTACAGGTTGTCGAGCAGGGCCGTGACCATGATGTAAGCCAAGCCTTTGCCCAGCGGAATGCCTTCTTTCTCCAGAATAAACGGCGCCGCGCCCGTGCCGCCCTGCCCCGAAGGCAGCACGCAGGACGCGAACTCCCAAATCATAATCACGTCGAGCGCCTGCCGGTAGGTGAGCTCGGTTTCGGCGATGTGGCGGATGCGGTAGATGTAGCCTAGGTCGCGGGCGGCCAGCACCAGCACGGCCACGGCCAGCCAGCGCCAGTCGGCCTGGGCCAGCGGGGCCAGGTCGCCGGGCTTATAGCTCCGCCAAAACAGGTAGCCCACCACCAGCAGCCCCAGCGCCACCGGCAAAATGAGGCGCGACGGCCGCAGACGCTGCAAAAAATGCGCGTCTTGGTCGGCTACGGGAGTGGGGCGAGGAATAGGCATCGGGAGAAATGAGCGCCGGGCAAAAGTAGGCGGCGGCCGCCGCGTTGGCACGAAGAAACAAAAACGTCATGCCGGGCGCAGGTGAAGCAGCTTGCTTCGGTTGCGCCCGGCACGACGTTTTCTCTGCTAACGCCAACGCCTGGCCGTTAGGGGCGGCCGCCGGGGCTGCCGGCCGGCGTGGTGCCGTTGGGCGTGGTGGTGCCCGGCGAAGGCGCGTTGGCGGGTGCGTTGATGGGGTTGGCGGGCTGGGCCAGGGCGGGCGTGGCCGGGCGGCGCGTGGTATCGGCAGGTTGAGCCGTGGGCGCCGGCAGGTTGGGCAGGGTGCTGGGCACCGCTGCCGGTGCGGTTTGGGTCGAGTCGGTGGGCGTGCCGGGGGCGGGAGCTACCGGCTGGGCGCCGGGCGCTGCGCCGGGCACGGCACCGGCCGGTCGGCCGGGGTAGCCACCCGGGTAGCCGCCGGGGCGGGCACCAGCAGGGGCGCCGGGAGCACCCGTTGCGCCGGGCGCCGCGCCGGCACCACCGGGGCGCTGACCGCTGGCCGGCCGGCCGCCGCCACCGCCGGGAGCACCGCCACCGGCTCCACCGGCGCCGCCGGCATCAATGCCGCCGCCACCGCCGCCTTCGCCTTCGCTCTTCAAGTCGTCGTTGTTGATGCTCTTCGAGCGGCGCGGGGGCGTGGCCGTGAGCTTGCCGATGCGGTAGCTGAAGTTGACGCGGAAGCCCAGGATGTGCGAGGTGTTGGCGCTGGCCTGGTCGATGAGCGGCGACACCACCGTGTTGCGCACCGTGATGGTGGGCGTGAAAATGTTATCAACCCCAAAGCCGATGCTGCCGCGCTTCTCGGCAAAGTCGCGCTTCACGCCCACGGTGTAGAAGCCCTGGCCGGACTGGTTGCCCTGCAATTGCACCTGCCGGCCGCGGAAGCCGCCAAACGCCTGCACGCCCCACACCGGGGTGATGTTGTAGGAGCCGCCCACCCGGCCGCCGATGACAAAGCCCTCGTTGGAAGCGGCGAAGTTGCGGTCGGGCACGTTGTTGGTGAGGGTGGTGTAGTAAAAGTCGGCGCCGCCGTTCAGGGTGAGTTTGCCGTTGTTGATGTTGGCAAACACGCTGCCGCCGTAGGCGTTTTGCTGGCCAATGTTGGCGTAGCTGGTCGATACCGTGTCGACGCCGCGCACCGTGCGCAGGGCTTCGATGGAGCCGGTGGTGTTGCGCACGAAGGTGCTGAAATTCAGGTTCAGGCGCTTGTAGAACGTGCTGTAGCCCAGCTCGTAGTTGTTGGTGTATTCGGGGGCGAGGTAGGGGTTGCCCTGGCTCACGTTCTTGGGGTTCTGCGCGTTCACGTTGGGGTTCAGGAACTGCAGCGAGGGACGCTGAATGCGGCGGTTGTAGGCCAGCTTCAGCACGTTGCCGTTCGAGAGCTTGCGCGAGAGGTTCACGCTGGGCACCAGCACGCCGTAGTCAGGGATGTTGGCCGCCTCGGAGCGCGCAAAATTGGCCTGAATGGTGGTGTACTCGTAGCGCACGCCGGGCTTCAGGGTGAAGCCTTTGGGCAGGCCCAGGGTGTAGGCCGCGTAGCCGGCCGTCACGTTCTGGCGGTAGGTGAACACGTTGTTGGAGGCCAGCAGCCCCACCGACGGCAGCACCTCACCGCCGGCCCCGTAGGAAGTGGTGGTGTAATCCGAATTCACGCGCCGCAGAATGTTCTTGGCGCCCACTTCCAGAATCTGGGTCTTGCTGATGGGGTTTTGGTAGTCAAACTGAACGGTGTATTCCTCGTTGTAGCTCGGGTTGTCGTTCTCGATGCGCGCCGGGCTGGGCTGCGTCGAGCCCAGAATGGTGTTCGTGAAGTTATTGGTGCGGTCGTTGCGGCTGAACAGCGTCAAAATGCTGAATTCGTGCTGCGGTTTCTCAAAGCTGTGCGTGTAAGTCAGGCTGGCGTCCACCGTGCCCGAATTGTCTTTCGAGTAGGTGTCGCGCAGGTCGCTGCTGAGCGGCGTGCCGCCGGCCAGCGTGCCGGCGTAGGTGTTGCGCAGCAGGCCGTCCTGGTAGTTGCTGCCGCTGCGCGTGCCGTACGAAATCGACGCCTGCAGCGAGTTGAACTTGTTGATGTCGTAGTCCCAGCCCAACTGGTAGCGCCCGAAAATGCCTTGGTTGCGGGTGTCGGCGCTTTGCACCGTGGTGGTGGCCGCGCCAGTGGCCAGGCTGCGCGTCACCTGCGTGTTGGTGAACTCGCCCGGCGTGTTGTACTGCGAGCGACCGAAGCCGCCCAGCGAGAAGCCCATTTTGCCGGTGCGCAGGCTGCCCTGCAAGCCCAGGTTGGTGCTGCGCAGGCCCGCGCTCAGGTTCACGCCGAGGGTGGCGCCGCGCAAGTCGTTGGTCTTGGTGACGATGTTGATGATGCCGCCCGAGCCTTCGGCGTCGTACTTGGCCGAGGGGGAGGTGATGACCTCCACGGTCTTAATCTGCTCGGCCGGAATCTGCTTCAGGGCGTCGGCAATGCTGCTGGCCGCAATGGTCGAGGGCTTGTTGTTGATGAGCACCCGGATGCTGGAGCTGCCGCGCAGGCTCACGTTGCCGTCGAGGTCCACGCTCAGCATGGGCACGCGCTTGAGCACGTCGGTGGCGTCGCCGCCGCGGGTGGTCTGGTCGTTTTCGGCGTTGTACACGGTGCGGTCCACGCGCTCCTCAATCAGGGCTTTTTGGCCCGTCACCACCACTTCGCCCAGCTTTTGGGCCGACACGGCCAGCTTCACCGTGCCCAAATCGGTGGCATTGCCGGCCGTTACCACCACGCCCGGCCGCTCCTCGTTCTTGTAGCCCACAAAGCTCACCTGCACCGTGTAGGTACCGGCCGGAATGCCGGGCAGCACAAACCGGCCGTCGTCGCCGCACACGCCCCCGTTCACGGGGTTGCCCGCGGCATCCAGCACCGCCACCGAGGCGTAGGAAACCGGTTTGCCGGTGGCGGCATCGGTCACGGTGCCGGACACGCGGCCCGCCGCGCGGGGAGCGGCGGCAGCAGGAGCGGGGCGGGCCCCGCCAGGAGTTTGTTGGCCCGAGGCCAGGTGAGCGGTGCCCAGCAGGGCGGAAAGCAGAACGGCGGTGGCCGGTATAGTTCGTTTCATACAATGCATAACGGCCAAAGTGCCGTCGCGGGGGCCGGAGGTTGCATCCAGCGTCTTTATTTTAGGGTTTGTGGCAGCGTAACAGCGAAGCGGCCCAATCGGCTTGCCGATACGCAAAGGTCCGCTCGAAAGCCAACCGGGCCGGCAAAAACTAGATTATCAACGCCCAAACCCCGACCAAGGCCCCGATTCTGCCGCTTCCCAACAACCGCTCTTCGTCCGCCGTCGTACCTTTGTGCCGGCCCCATAATCTTTTAGCGGGTCAGGCGGTTAACTCTCCGTCACCATCCCACCACGCCTGCCCCGATGATAGTTGAACCCGGCCCGCTGCTAGCGGCGATTGACTCGCCCGATGACCTCAAAAAGCTTGCTCCCGAACAGTTAGTCCAGCTCAGCACTGAGCTGCGCGAGTTCATCATCGACTCGGTGAGCATCTACGGCGGGCACTTCGGCGCCTCGCTGGGCGTGGTCGAGCTGAGCGTGGCCCTGCACTACGTCTTCAACACGCCCTACGACCAGCTGGTGTGGGACGTGGGCCACCAGGCTTACGGCCACAAAATCCTCACCGGCCGCCGCGACCGGTTCCCGACCAACCGCCGCTACCACGGCATGTCGGGCTTCCCCAAGCGCAGCGAGAGCGAGTACGACGCTTTCGGCGTGGGCCACAGCAGCACCAGCATTGGGGCCGCGCTAGGCATGGCCGTGGCGTCGGATTATAAAGGCGAGAAAGACCGGCAGCACATCGCCGTGATTGGCGACGGCGCCATGACGGCCGGCATGGCCTTCGAGGCCCTGAACCACGCCGGCGTGGCCAATTCCAACCTGCTGGTTATCCTCAACGACAACTGCATGAGCATCGACCCCAACGTGGGCGCGCTCAAGGAATACCTCACCGACATCACTACCTCCCGCACCTACAACAAGGTGCGCGACGAGCTGTGGAATGTGCTCGGCAAGCTCTCGAAATTCGGTCCTAATCCCCAGCAGATTGCCCGCAAAGTGGAGGCGGCTATGAAGGCCACCCTGCTCAAGCAAAGCAACCTGTTTGAGGCCCTGAAATTCCGCTATTTCGGTCCCGTGGATGGGCACGACGTGCAGCACCTCGTCACCATTCTCAACGACCTGAAAAGCATTCCCGGCCCCAAGCTGCTGCACTGCGTGACGGTGAAAGGCAAGGGCTACGCGCTGGCCGAAAAGGACCAGACGCTGTGGCACGCGCCGGGCTTATTCGACAAAATCACGGGCGAGATTTACAAGAAGACGCCCGAGAAGCCGCAGCCGCCCAAGTACCAGGACGTGTTCGGCCACACGCTGGTGGAACTGGCCGAGGCCAACGACAAAATCATGGGCGTGACGCCGGCCATGCCCTCGGGCTCGTCGCTGAACATCATGATGGAAGCCATGCCCGACCGCGCCTTCGACGTGGGCATTGCTGAGCAGCATGCCGTTACGTTCTCGGCCGGCCTGGCCACGCAGGGGCTGGTGCCGTTCTGCAACATCTACTCCTCGTTCATGCAGCGGGGCTACGACCAGGTGGTGCACGACGTGGCCCTGCAAAACCTGCACGTGGTGTTCTGCCTCGACCGCGCCGGCTTTGCGGGCGCCGACGGCCCCACCCACCACGGCTGCTACGACCTGGCCTACATGCGCTGCATCCCCAACATTGTGGTATCGGCCCCGATGAACGAGCAGGAGCTGCGCAACCTGATGTATACTGCCACTCTGCCCGAAAACGCAGGTCCCTTCAGCATCCGCTACCCGCGCGGCGAGGGCGTGATGCCCGAGTGGCGCACGCCCCTGCAGCGCGTGGCCATTGGCACGGGCCGCGTGGTGCGTGAGGGCGAAGAAGGCGGCGTGGCCATCCTCAGCATCGGCCACATCGGTAATTATGCGGTGAAGGCCACCGACACGCTGGCCGCCGAGGGCCTCGACGCGGGCCACTACGACATGCGCTTCTGCAAGCCGCTGGATGAGGAAATGCTGCGCGACATCGCCCGCCGCTACCGCGCCATCGTGACGGTGGAAGACGGCTGCCTGCCCGGCGGCTTCGGCTCGGCCGTGCTCGAATTCCTCACCGACCACGGCTTCCACCTGCCGGTGCGCCGCCTCGGCATCCCCGACCGCGTGGTGGAGCACGGCACCCAGGACGAGCTTTACAAAGAATGCGGCTTCGATGCGGCCGGCATCGCCGCCGCCGTGCGCGAGCTGAGCGCCAAGGTGGGGAATCAAGTGTTGCAAACGTTGGTTTAAACAGCGGCTGGGCCAGCCATTGGGCTGCCCTGACCGTTGTTGCATCCTTCCTTTTCCTATACCTTCAGCGTTTATGCGCATTATCACCCTTTTCGCCCCGGCGTTGCTGCTTGGCATTTTGGCCACCAGCTGCAGCAAAGACACGCCGACGCCGACGCCGGGCCCGGCAGAATCTACCATCAAGGTGTCGGTTTCCGAAGCCGGCGCCCCGCCCTACGAGCTCAAGGAAGCCCGCGTTATCGACGGTTCCTACCAAACCGGCGCGCCGCGTCTGAGCTTCTCCGGCAAGCTCACCAGCGGCAAAACCCTGACGCTGTTCTTCACGAAAGGCACGACCACGGCTCCTTACATGACCAACGCCCTTACCAGCACTTTGGAAGGCGAATCTGGCACCAACACCACCGGCACGACGACCTATGACACAAAAACCCGGATTGTCAGCGGCCAATTCCGCACCACGTTCACCGGCGTGGGAGAAGTGACGGGCTCTTTTGCTGAGATTCAGCTGTAGCAATCCTTCGCAAAAACGCCGGTAAGCCAAAAGCGCCCCCTGTAGCTGTGGTTACAGGGGGCGCTTTCGGTTTATGTGCGGCCAGCGACGGCCTGTTCCGAGCGTGCCCTTGCTATCGGTATAAAACATTTGCCACCCCGAACCGTCTTTCTACAGGCCTGTGGCGCGGGGCGTGCCCGGCCGCACCTCACTTGTAATGTTTTAACTCTTATGTCTGATACCAGCACCTCCACCTACCATCCCACCTTCGCCCTCGGCGGCGACCTCACCGTGAACCGCCTGGGCTACGGCGCCATGCGCATCACCGGCGACGGCATCTGGGGCCCGCCGCGCGACCACACCGAGTCCATCCGCGTGCTGCGGCGCGCCGTGGAACTCGGCGTCAACTTCATCGACACGGCCGACAGCTACGGGCCCAATGTGTCGGAAGAGCTGATTGCCGAAGCCCTGCACCCGTACCCGGCCGGCCTCGTCATCGGCACCAAGGGCGGGCTGCTGCGCACCGGCCCCAACGAATGGCCCATCGACGCCAGCCCCAAGCACCTCGAAGAAGCCCTGCACGGCAGCCTCAAGCGCCTGCGCGTGGAGCAGATTGACTTGTACCAGCTGCACCGCGTCGACCCGAATGTGCCGTTTGAGCAAACGCTGGAATTCCTGCAAAAAGCCCAGCAGCAGGGCCTTGTCAAGCACATCGGGCTGTCGGAAGTCTCGGTGGAGCAGATTAAAAAAGCCCAGCAATACGTGAAAGTCGTGTCGGTGCAAAACATGTACAGCGTCGACAACCGCAAGTGGGAGGCCGAGCTTGCCTATACCCGCGAGGAAGGCATGGCCTTCATTCCGTGGTACCCGCTGGCCGGCGGCAACCAGCAGGCCCTGTCCGCCTTGGGCCAGCTGGCCGACAAGCACGGCGCCACGCCCCAGCAAATCGCCTTGAGTTGGCTGCTGCACCACTCACCCAACATCTTGCTCATTCCGGGCACGTCGAAGGTGAAGCACCTCGAAGAGAACATGAAAACCGCCGACATCCGCCTCACGGCCGACGACCTCGCTGCGCTGGACGCCATCGGTGGGCGCTAAACGCCCGGTATAGTTTCCTGTCGGATACAAGAAGAAGGCCCCGCAACGTGTGTTGCGGGGCCTTCTTCTTGTGGTGGGTGCCCCGCAGCAATGGGCCGCCAGTGGGCAAGCCCTACCAGCCGCACGCCAGCCTGAGGCGGCCGCCACCATGGGTTCAACCATGGATTTGCATGCTGATATACTTTGGATGTTAATGTGAATAAATGCAGAAAATAATCAAATATTTTAACCGATTATTCAAATCGTTTTAGCGAAATAATTATACTAAATACTCTTTTATTTGCCTTGTATTGGCCTGTAAAACTAATGGAGTACAATTATATAAGCTAGGCTGTAATTTTGCGTTATCTTCGGGTTGATTGCATTAAACAGCTACCGTTTAAACAAACTTTATCATGAAAAAACTATTTACCCTGCTGGGTGGCTTCGGTCTGCTGCTCGCATCTGTTCCGGGGTTTGCGCAGTGCTCGAACCAGATTGCCATTCGGTACTATGACAACGGCACGTTGGTAAACACCAGCGTGACCAACAAAGGCCAGAGCGGCTACACCGGCGCGGTGTGCCCCACGGCCGGCGCCCAGTACTCGTTTAGCGGCAGCTCTACCTCGAGCGCGCTCATGACCTGGTCGCGGGTGATTGACCAGGGCGTGGTGAACGACCCTGCCGACGACGTGGTGGAAAACTTGTCCAGCGCCATCGTGCCAACCAGCTCGACCGCTACGCCCAACGAGCTTGCGCTGGCCACGTCGTTTACCACGGCCACCATTTTCCGTTTGAAGTCGGACGCGGGCAAGGGCAGCGTGCCCGGTAACTCGTGCAATAACAACACCGTGTCCTACGTCTACCTCACGCTCACGCCCACGCTGTCGCTGGCCTCGTCGGGCACCAGCGCCGTGTCGGGCGTGTGCTCGGGCAGCAGCGTCACGCTCACGGCTTCGGGCCTGCTGAGCGGCGCCTACACCTGGCGCGCCAACGGCGTGGTCATTCCGAACCAGAACGGCTCGACCCTGACCGTGGCCCCCACCGCTACCACCACCTACACGGTGGAAGCCACCACCTCCTGCGGCGTAAGCTCGCAGCAGGTCACCATTCCGGTGAAAGACGTGCTGGTGGCGCCCGCCGCCCCGGTGGTGTGCGCCAACCAGTCTACCACCCTCACGGCTACCTACAGCGGCACCAGCGCCACCTACCAGTGGTTTGAGAAAGGCCAGGGCGCGGTGTTGGCCACCACCAGCGCCCTCACGGTGGCCCCGGCCGCTACCACCACCTACCAGGTGGTGGCCACCACTTCCGACTGCAGCACCATCACCAAAGAAGTGACGGTGAGCGTAGGCGTTTCGGCGGTGGCCGTGTCGCCGGCCGCTGCCACCATTTGCACGGGCAGCCCCATCGCCCTCACGGCGCTGTCGAACAACCCCGGCGCCACCTACGCGTGGTCGCCGGCCACGGGCCTGAGCTCCACCAGCGGGGCCACCGTGACGGCCACGCCCACGGGCACCACCACCTACACGGTCACGGCTACTTCGCCCTGCGGCGCCGTGGCCACGCAGCAAGTGGTGGTGAGCATTGCCGCTGCGCCCACGTATGCCGTCACGCCGAGCTCGGCCGCCGTGTGCGCCGGCGACGCGGCCACCCTCACCGCCAGCTCGGGCATCACCAACACCACCTACAAGTGGTACCGCACCACCGACCTGGGCAGCATCCTGTCGACGTCGGCCACCTTCGCGCCCACGCCCGCCGCCAACACCATTTACCGTGTCATCACGACCACGCCCTGCGGCACCAACAGCCAAGACGTGGGCGTGAGCGTGAACGCCAAGCCCACCGTGTCGGTGGTGCCCACATCGACCACTGCCGACCCCGGCACGCCCACCACGATTACCGCCACCGGTGGCAGCACGTATTCCTGGACGGCCACCGCCGGTGGCACGACCACCAACCTGGCCGATACCACGCCGACCATCACCGTGAGCCCGTCCGTCACGACGACTTACACCGTGAAGGGTGCCAACGCCGCCGGCTGCTTCACCACCGCGCAGGCCACCATCGCGGTGACGCCGCTGCCGGTGGAGCTGGTGAGCTTCGCCGCGGCCTGGGCCGAGAAAACGCCCCGCCTGAGCTGGGTAACGGCTTCGGAGAAGCACAACGCCTACTTCGCCGTGGAGCGCAGCACCGACGGCCAGCGTTTTGCCGAAGTGGGCCAGCGCGAGGGCGCCGGCACGTCGGCGGCCCGCACCGAGTACGAGTTCCTGGACGTGAGCTTCCGGGCCTCGGCCAGCGGCCAAGTATACTACCGCCTGCGCCAGGTAGACACCAACGGCGAGCATAGCTACTCGCCCGTGCAAACCCTGCAAACCACCAAGGCCGCAGTCGTATTTGAGGCCACGGTGTTCCCCAACCCCTACGAGGGCGGCGAAGCCACCGTGGAGCTGACCACCCACCAGGAAGCCCCCGTGACGTTCACGGTGCAGAACATGCTGGGCCAAACCGTGCTGACCGGCACGGCCCCGGCGCAGCCCGGCACGCAGCGCATTGCCCTGCCGCGGGCCGCGGCCCTGCCCGTGGGCGTGTACTACCTCACCGTGCGCCAGGGCAACGCCCAGCAAGTGCTGCGAATGAGCCGCCGCTAGGCCGTCAGCAGCGCCAAAAAGTGAAAGACCAGGGCCCGGTGGCCCTGGTCTTTTTTGTTGTGGGTGAAGGCCGGCCCAGTACCGCACTTCGCGCCGGAAGGGGAGAAAAAGAAAAAGTCGACACTACTAAGAAAAAAGGATACTGCTCCAGAAAAAAACAATCGTTAAATTGAAAATGTCAGGAAATCGCAGTAACATTGCCAACCTTCAAGCGACTCCAGCTTCACCCTTTTCGGGGGGTGGTGCCGGCGTCGCAGAAGAAAAAAACTTGTTTATAGCCATTGAATGCGGTTTTTGCCCGTGTTTAAGCTTCGCGAGTTTATCTGCTCTTCTTCCTCGGACATTGCATTGTGTTTTCGGAAACAGTCGGTTTTTGACTGCTCATTACACAATCGATTGTGTTTGTTCTCACCAATTCCCACCACAGTTCTTATGAAAAAGTCAGTACCGAAGATTCCCGGTTTTGCGGTGCCCGTCCTGCTAGGGGGCATGCTAAGCCTGCCCGGCCTGCACCCGGCAATGGCCGCGCCCGCGGCGCGGCCGTTCAGCGTGCAGCAGGCCGCCGACACGCCCGTGACGGGGCGCATCACGGATGAAAATGGCGCCGGCCTGCCGGGCGTGACCGTGCTGGTGAAAGGCACCAGCACCGGCACCCAAACCGACGCCGACGGCCGCTACAGCCTGGTGGCACCCGCCGGGGCCACGCTGGTGTTTTCTTTCGTGGGCTACAAAACCCAGGAAGTGGCCGTGGGCGGCCGCACCGCCGTGGATGCCCGCCTCGCGACCGACACGCAGGGGCTGAGCGAAGTGGTGGTGGTGGGCTATCTGGCCCAGGACCGCCAGAACGTGACCAGCGCCGTGAGCAGCCTCGACGTGAAAGAGGCCAACAAAGCGCCCGTGGCCACGGCCACGCAGGCCCTGCAGGGCCGCCTGCCGGGGGTGACCGTGCAGGGCTCGGGTGGGCCCGGCGATGCGCCGGTGGTGTCCATCCGGGGCATTGGCACGCTGGGCAACGCGGGCAGCGGCCCGCTGTATGTGATTGACGGCTTGTGGACGGGCAACATCCGGGATTTGAACCCCAATGACATCGAGTCGCTCACGGTGCTGAAGGACGCCAGCTCGACGGCCGTGTACGGCTCGAGCGGCGCCAACGGCGTGGTGCTCATCACCACCAAAAAAGGCAAGGCCGGTCAGCCATCCATTGCGTTCAACGGCTACCGCGGCATCGACCAGATTTACAAGCGCTACAACCTGACCAACGCCAGTGACTGGGCCGACCGCGCCGTGCAGGCCTACGCCAACGCCGGCCTGAACCCCCTGAACAACGGCCAGAACGGCCTGGCCGGCGCCGCGAAAGGGCCCGGCGGCGCCTTCAACCCCAACATCGACACCGACTGGCAGAAGGAGTTTTTCCAGACGGGCACGCTGGAAGACTACAACCTGTCGTTTTCGGGCGGCAGCGTGGGCGACAAAACTGCCAGCAACTTCCTGATTTCGGGCGAATACTTCCACCAGGAGGGCATTGTGAAAGGGCCG
The DNA here is from genome assembly GCF_016427455.1 of Hymenobacter miniatus. Taxonomy (NCBI): domain Bacteria; kingdom Pseudomonadati; phylum Bacteroidota; class Cytophagia; order Cytophagales; family Hymenobacteraceae; genus Hymenobacter; species Hymenobacter miniatus. The sequence goes on along the minus strand of NZ_JAELXR010000014.1, from coordinate 77,581 downwards.
GACTTTCAGCGTCTGAGCTTGCGCCTGAACTCGGGCCTGACGCGGGGCCGCTTCAAATTCCAGGAAAATGCGCAGCTGACCCACCTCGACGTGACGCTGCTGAACGGGGCGCCGTTCATCGACGTGCTGGCCATGCTGCCGAGCATTCCGGTGTACGACGCCCGCAACGAAGGCGGCTACGGCACCGGCTCGCCCATTCTCAACACCTTCGCCACCAACCCCATCGGGGCGCAGGAACTGCTGCGACGCAAGCAGGCCGACAACCGCCTGGCCGGCAACTTCAGCATGGACGTGAGCCTTTTCGATTTTCTCACCTACCGCCTGAACGCGGCCATCGACGGGCACACCTACAGCAACTCCGACGCCCAGAAGTCGGGCATTTTGCGCCAGAACACGCGCATCAATACGTCCTCGCTCAATGAGTTTCTGGGCTACGACGTGTTTTTGCTGGCCGAAAACACCCTCAATTTCAACAAGGCCTTCGGCGACAACCACATCAACGTGCTGGGCGGCTACTCGGAGCAGCGCTACCGGCAGCACAACGTGCAGGCGGGCTCGCAAGGCTTTTCGAGCCTGCCGCAGTACTACTTCGAGCTGAGCGCGGGTACCACAAAGGGCGCCGTGCTGGGCACGTCGACGGAAAATTCCAAACGCTCGTTCTTCACCCAAGCCACCTACGACTACAAAAACCGCTACCTCATTTCGGGCAGCTTCCGGCGCGACGGCTCGTCGAGATTTGCGCCCCAGAACCGCTGGGCCAATTTTGGAGCGGCCTCGCTGGGCTGGCGCCTGAGCGAAGAGACGTTCTTTAAGGACGCGCTGCCGCAGGTGAACAACCTGAAACTGCGCGTCAGCTACGGCGGCAACGGCAACGACGCGCTGTTCGGCGAGTATGGCGGCAACTACCTTACCACACCCAACATCGCCCAGAACGTGAACTACGTGCTGGGCACAGGGCAGGCCATCGTAAACGGCCAGACCCAGTTGGCCTTGCCCAGCCCCGACATTCAGTGGGAAGAACGGTTCACGAAGAACATAGGCCTAGACTTGGCCCTGCTCGGCAGCCGCCTGACGCTCTCGACCGACTACTACATTGCCGAAACCCGGAAGGCGCTGGCGCCCGTGCAAGTGCCTACTTACCTGGGGCACTTCGGAACCGTGCTGTACCAGAACGCCGGCAACATTGAAAACCGGGGCTTTGAGCTGGCCTTGGGCTACCACGAAAACCGCAAGGCCTTCGTGTACGGCGCCGATTTCACGCTCACCACCATCAGCAACAAAATCACGTCCCTGCCCGTGGTTGGGTCAGCTTTTGAGGGCGGTGAGGGCTTCACGCGCTCGGAGCTGGGCTCGTCGCTGGGCGAGTTCTACCTGATTCAGTTCGACGGCATTTTTCAGTCGCGCGAGGAGGCGCAGAACTACAAGAGCTCCAACGGCACCATCATCCAGCCCTATGCCACGGCCGGCGATGTGCGCTATAAGGACGTGAACGACGACGGCAAGATTGACAACCTCGACCGCGTGTTTTCGGGCAAGGCGATTCCGACCCTGCAATACGGATTGAACCTGAACGCGGCTTTTAAGGGCTTTGACTTGTCGCTGTTCTGGCAGGGCGTTTCGGGCAACAAGATTTTCAATTCGGCCCGCATTGCCCTGGAGAGCTACAGCGGCCCCAACAACTACAACGCCGACGTGACGCCCTGGTCGCCGAGCAACCCCTCCACCACCACGCCGCGCCTGCTGCAGGGCGGCGGCGCCACCCCCGACCTCATTGCCTCGGCGGCCTTCAATGGCCGGGCCAATACCACGCGCTGGCTGGAAGACGGCGCCTACTTGCGCCTGAAAAACGTGCAGCTGGGCTATACCTTCCCCAAAACCCTCACGAGCTTCATGCCCAGCCTGGGCAGCGTGCGGGTGTACGTGACGGGCCGCAACGTGGTGACGTTTACGAAGTACACTGGCTTCGACCCGGAAATCACGGGCACGGGCTTCTACAGCCGCGGCGTCGACAACAGCGCTTATCCCAACGTGCGCAGCTTCACGGGCGGGCTGCAAGTCAATTTCTAACTCACCGGCGCGGGCCGGTAGAGAACCCGCGGTTTTCCCGGCCGCCGCGCGCACCACGTCATCCCATGAAATTTCCGAAAATTCCCGCTTTGTTGCTCGCCGCCAGCCTGGTGCTGGCCACGGGCTGCGAAAAAGACCTGTTGGACAAAACCAACCCCAACGCGCCCTCCACGGCCACGTTCTGGAAAACCGCCGACGACGCCAACAAGGGCGTGCTGGCCTGCTACTCGGGCCTGCAGCAGTTTGCCTGCTACTACCGCAGCTGGCACTTCATGGCGCACCGCTCCGACGAGTCGTACAGCCAGAGCCCCTTTGTGGAGCTGGCCAACTTCACGCGGTTTGTGACGCCGGACAACAACTTCTTCATCTCGTCCTTCGCCTGGAACGACTACTACCGGACCATTTTCCGGACCAACCAGGTGGTAACCCGCGTGCCGGCCATTGAAATGGATGGCGTGCTGAAGCAGCGCCTCATCGCGGAAGCCAAGTTTGTGCGCGCCCTGTCGTACTTCGATTTGGTGTACTTCTTCGGCCGCGTGCCGCTGATTTTGGTGGAGCCAACGGTGACCACCCGCGTGCCCCAGGCCACGGCGGCCGAAACCGAAGCCCAAATCATCAAGGACCTGACGGAGGCCATTCCGGATTTGCCGGCCACCTACCCCGACCCCGAGCGCGGCCGGGCCACCAAAGGCGCCGCCCAGGCCCTGCTGGCCAAGGTGTACATGCAGCAGAAGCGCTGGGCCGACGCCTCGGCCTTGTTCAGCACCATCATCGGCTCCAACCAGTACGACCTGGTGGATAACTACCTGGACAACTTCACCGACACCAACGAGAACAACAAGGAGTCGCTGTTTGAGGTGCAGTTTACGGGGGCGGTGCTGGAAGTAGGGCAGGGGCAGGACAACTCGGCCTCGTCGGAAAGCCACGACCGGCCCAACTTCTTCGGCCCTCCCGGCCCCACGTTTGCCGACGTGCAGCCCCGCCGCTGGCTGCTGGACGAGTACCGCGACTCGACGGTGACGCTGCTGGCGCCCGGCAGCACCCGCAAGCACCTGATTGACCCGCGCCGCGACATCTGCATCATTCACGCCGGCAACCCGGGCGTGTTCTACGGCAAAACCTTTTCGGGGTGGGGCTGGAACCCCAACCAGCAGTACTGGCGCAAGTACCTGAACGACCGCACCCGCACCGACGAAAACTTCTCGTCGGGCATCAACCACCGCGTCATCCGCTACGCCGACGTGCTGCTGATGCAGGCCGAAGCCCTCACCGAGCTCAACCAGACGAGCGCCGCCCTGCCCCTCATCAACCGCGTGCGCCAGCGCCCCTCGGTGAACCTGGCCCCCCTCACGGGCTCGTTTTCCCAGAGCGCCCTGCGCCTGCTCATCCGCAGCGAGCGGGCCAAGGAGCTGGCCGGCGAAGGCACCCGCTGGTTCGACATCCTGCGCTGGGGCCTGATGGACAACCAGGCCGGCATCGACGAGCTGCGCGGCCGCGACCCCGATTTTGCCAACTTCCGCCTGGGCATTTCGAAGCTGCTGCCCATTCCGCAGCGCGACATCGACATCGACCCGGGCGTGACCCAGAACCCCGGCTACTAAGGGGTGGTGGTGAGAGGGCCGTCCCGGGCTGCAACCCGGGGCGGCCGTATCGCCCACTGCTTCACGGCCCCTCGCCATGCGCACCTTTCCCTTCGCTTCGACCCTGCGGCGCTGGCCGCTGCTGTGCCTGCTGGCCCTGGCGGGCTGCAACGGCAGCCGCACCGCCCCGGCGGCCCCCGCCGTGGTGCCGCCCACCGCCGCCAACACCTTCACCAACCCGCTGATGGCCTCCGGGCCCGACCCGTGGGTGGTGCAGAAGGACGGCTTCTACTACTACATGCACACCACGGGCAGCAACCTGCGCATCTGGAAAACGGCCCGCATGTCGGACCTGGGCACCACCCCCAGCGTGGTGGCCTGGACGCCGCCGCCCACCGGCCCGGCCTCGGGCAACCTGTGGGCGCCGGAGCTGTACTTCCTCGACGGCAAGTGGTACATCTACTACTCGGCCGGGCCCAACGGCACCAACCTGGGCCTGCAGCGGACCTGGGTGCTGGAAAATCCCAGCCCCGACCCCACCAGCGGCACCTGGGTCGACAAAGGCCGCCTCTACAACGCCGCGGCCGACTTCTGGGCCATCGACGGCACCGTGCTGGAACAGAACGGCAACCGCTACTTCATCTGGTCGGGCCACAACGGCGTCGACGCCGTGCAGCGCCTCTACATCTCTCAGATGGCCAACCCCTGGACCCTCACCGGGCCCCGGGTGGAGCTTTCGCACCCCGAGTTTGCCTGGGAAAACGTGGGTCCGCCCTACGTGAACGAAGGCCCGGAAATCATCAAGCACGCCGGCAAAACGTTTCTGATTTACTCGGCCAGCTTCTGCGGCACCGACCAGTACGCCCTGGGCCAGCTCACGGCCAGCGCCACCGCCGACCCCATGCTGCCCGCGTCCTGGACGAAATCGAACCAGCCGGTTTTCTCCCAGAACCCGGCCAACCGCGCCTACGCCACCGGCCACAATTCCTTCTTCCAGTCGAAAGACGGCCAGGAGGACTGGATTATCTACCACGCCAACTCCAACCCCGCCGAGGGCTGCGTGGACAAGCGCAACCCGCGCATGCAAAAATTTACCTGGAACGCCGACGGCTCGCCCAATTTCGGCGTGCCCGTGGCCATCAATCAACCGCTGGCCAAACCCAGCGGGGAATAGCCCCGACCGACTTCAATTCCTTCCACGCCTTCAAATTCCCACCGCCAATGCTTTCTACTAGTCCGGTTGCCGCGCCCCGTGGCGCGAACCCTGCCCGCCGCCACTGCCTGCGCCTGCTGCTCTTGTTGCTGTGGTGCGGGGCTGCGCCGCGCGCCCACGCCCTGCAAGGGCTAACCGGGGTGCACGACCCGTCTACCATCGTGAAGCAGGGCAATACATATTGGGTGTTTGCCACCGGCCAGGGCATTTACAGCTTGTATTCGACCGACTTGGTGAACTGGACGCCGGGCCCGCGGGCCGTGTTTGTGAACAACGCCTACCCCGGCTGGATAAATACCAAAGTGCCCGGCTTCGCCGGTAATTTCTGGGCGCCGGAGTGCGTGTTTCAGAACGGCAAGTACTACCTCTACTATTCCTGCTCCACGTTTGGCTCCAAGGTGTCGGCCATTGGCCTGGCCACCAACGTCACGCTGGACCCCGCCAGCCCCAGCTACAACTGGGTGGACGAAGGCGAGGTGATTTCGACCAATGCCAACAGCCCCGTGAACGCCATCGACCCGGCCGTTTACCGCGACGCCAGCAACAACCTGTGGATGACCTACGGGTCCTACTTCGGCGGCATCCGCGCCGTGCAGCTCGACGCGGCTACCGGCAAGCCCCTGGCCGGCGCCACCCAGAATGCCGTGGCCAACGGCGACGTGGAAGCCGCCTACGTGGCGCGGCGCGGCGCCTTCTACTACTTGTTCATCAACCGGGGCACCTGCTGCCAGGGCATCAGCAGCACCTACCGCATTTTGGTGGGCCGCTCGGCCTCGCCCGCCGGCCCGTTTCTGGACCAGAACGGGGTCGACCTGAATGCCAACGGCGGCACCCTGCTGCTCAGCGGCGCGGGCCGCTACCGCGGGCCGGGCCACACCGGCATTTTTGAGGAAAACGGCGCCACTTACTTCTCGCACCATTACTACGACTCCTACGACAACGGCGCGCCCAAGCTCGGGCTGGCCCAGCTGACCTGGAACGCCGCCGGCTGGCCCGTGGTGAGCCGCGACTGGCTGGGACCGGCCAGCAGCATGGGGGCGGCGGGGCGCTTCACCATTGCCGCGGGCCCGGCGGCCAGCAGCCTGGTGTGGCAGTCGCAGGGCTGCACCGGCGCCGCGGGCCAAGCCATCGTGCAGGCCACGCCTGCCGCGGGCACCTGCCAGCAGTGGGATTTCACGGCGCTGGGCAACGGCGACTACAAAATCACGAGCGCGCTCGGCGGGCTGGCCGCCGGCACGGCCAACTGCTCCGATGCCAACTTTGCGCTGCTGCAGCTCGGCACCTACACCGGGCAGGACTGCCAGCAGTTCCACCTCGACCGGGCCAGCGACGGCAGCCTGGTGCTGGCCGCGCTCAGCAGCAACCGCGTGGTGGAAGTGCCGTTTGCCTCCACCGCACCCGGCGCGCAGCTGGGCATTTTCGACTACAACGGCTGCGCCTGCCAGCACTGGTTTGTGACGCCGGTGGGCACCACTACCGCCGTGGCCGGCGGCGCCCGGCTGGCGGGCGTGAGCCTCTACCCCGTGCCGGCCGAGCGCGGCGCCTTCACCGTGGACCTGGGCCCGCTGCCAAACGCCGAGGCCACCACCGTGACGGTAACCGACTTGCTGGGAAAAGTGGTTTACCGCCGCAGCTACGGCCCGCAGCAGCGCCAGCTGGCCGTGGCCGCCGGCCTGGCGCCCGGCATCTACCAGGTGCGGGTGCAGCGCGGGGCGGCCTTCATTACCCAAAAACAGACCGTGCAGTAGGGTACAGTAAGGTGTACCTTGCAAGGGCACTTAGTTTCACGCCTTCATTTCATTCTTCGTATTCCATGATTTCACTTCGTCGTTCTGGGTTGCTGGCCGTAACATTGCCCGGCCTGCTGTTGCTGGCCGCCTGCGGGTCGAACAACTCCGCTGAGCATACCACCACCGCGGCGTCGGCCCCGGCCGATTCTGCCCAAACGAACACCACCGCCATGCCCACCTCCGCCTCCTTCGGCAAAACCACCGACGGCACCGAAGTCCAGCTTTTCACCCTCGCCAACGCCAACGGCGTGAAGGCCACCATCACCAACTACGGCGGCATCCTGACCAGCCTGCTGGTGCCCGACAAGGACGGCAAGCTCGGCGACGTCATCCTCGGCTTCGACAACGTGAGCGGCTACCAAAGCCCCGAATACCAGAAAGCCGGCCCTTACTTCGGCGCCTTGATTGGCCGCTACGGCAACCGCATCAAGGGCGGCAAATTCACGCTGGACGGCAAGGAGTACACCCTCGCCAAAAACAACGGGCCGAACAGCCTGCACGGCGGCCTGAAAGGCTTTGACAAGGTGATTTGGCAGGCCGAGCCGGCGTCCTCGGCCGACGGCCAGAGCCTGAAATTGAGCTACGTGAGCAAGGACGGCGAGGAAGGCTATCCCGGCAACCTCAACGTAACGGTGGTGTACACCCTCACCAACGACAACGCCCTGCGCATCGACTACACGGCCACCACCGACAAGGCCACCCCGATTAACCTCACCAACCACGCCTACTTCAACCTGAACCACGGCGCCGGCAAGGACATTCTGGGCCACGAAGTGACGCTGCCCGCCGACCGCTACACCGTGGTGGACGCCACCCTGATTCCGACCGGCGAGCTGCGCCCCGTGAAAGGCACGCCCTTCGACTTCACCGCGCCCCACGCCATCGGCGAGCGCATCGCGCAGGTGCCCGGCGGCTACGACCACAACTGGGTGCTGAACACGGCCACCGGCAGCCACGCCGCGGCCACCGTGTACGAGCCCACCACCGGCCGCACCCTGGAGGTGACCACCGACGAGCCCGGCATCCAGTTCTACACCGGCAACTTCCTCGACGGCACCCTGAAGGGCAAAGCCGGCACCGTGTACGGCAAGCACGCCGGCTTCTGCCTCGAAACCCAGCACTTCCCCGACTCGCCCAACCAGCCCAAGTTCCCCAACACGATTTTGAAGCCGGGCGAGACCTACCACACCGTGAGCACCTACAAGTTCGGGGTGCGGAAATAGAAAACCAGTTATCAGTTGATGGTGAACAGTCGTCGATAGATGAATTTGTCGGCGCCAAATACTCTCACCTAAAACTGATAACTGCTCACTGTTAACTGTTAACTGACATTCCCGTGGAACAAACCCTTCCTGCCTACGTCATCGGCGTCGACTACGGCACCGACTCCGTGCGTGCCGTGCTCGTGGACGCCCGCACCGGGGCCGAAAAAGCCCAGGCCGTGCACCACTACACGCGCTGGAAAACCCTGCAGTACTGCAACCCCGCCAAAAACCAGTTCCGCCAGCACCCGCTCGACTACATTGAAGGGCTGGAAGCCGTGGTGCGCCGCGTGGCCCAGCAGGTGCCCGCCGAGCAGATTAAAGGCCTGGCCGTGGACACCACCGGCAGCACGCCCGGCCCGGTAAACGCCGAGGGCGTGGCCTTGGGTTTGCTGCCCGAGTTTGCCGACAACCCCAACGCCCAGTTCGTGCTCTGGAAAGACCACACCGCGCTGGACGAAGCTGCCGAAATCAACCACAAAGCCCGCACCTGGGGCGGCGAGGACTACACCAAGTTTGAGGGCGGCATTTATTCGTCGGAATGGTTTTGGGCCAAAATTGCCCACGTGGTGCGCGAGGACGCCGCCGTGGCCAGCGCCGCCCACTCCTGGATGGAGCACTGCGACTGGATTACGCTGCTGCTCACGGGCGGCGAGCTGGCTAGCTTCAAGCGCAGCCGCTGCGCCGCCGGCCACAAGGCCATGTGGCACGAGAGCTGGGGCGGCCTGCCCGCCGAGGAGTTTCTCACCCACGTAGAACCTAAGCTGGCCGGTTTACGCAATCGATTATTCACCGAAACCTACACCGCCGACGAGGTTGCCGGCCATCTCTCCGAAGAGTGGGCCCAGCGCCTCGGCCTGAGCCCCGCCACCGTGGTGGCGGTGGGCTCCTTCGACGCCCACGCGGGCGCCGTGGCGGGCGAAATCGAAGCCTATTCGATGGTGAAGGTGATGGGAACCAGCACCTGCGACATCGTGGTGGCGCCGACCAGCGAAGTGGGCGACCACCTCGTGGCCGGCATCTGCGGGCAGGTCGATGGCTCCGTGATTCCGGGCATGCTGGGGCTCGAAGCCGGGCAGTCGGCCTTTGGCGACCTGCTGGCCTGGTTCCGGCAGATGCTGGAGTGGCCCCTGCAACATGTGCTGAGCACCTCCAAGGTGCTGACGCCCGAGCTGCAAGCCGCCCTGCGCGAAGAAATGAGCAACACGCTGCTGGTGCAGCTCAGCGAAGCCGCCGCCGCCGTAGACCCCGCCGAGTCGCAGGTGCTGGCCCTGGACTGGGTGAACGGCCGCCGCACGCCCGACGCCAACCAGGCCCTAAAAGGCGCCTTGATGAACCTGACCATGGGCACCAGCGCGCCCCAGGTATTCCGGGCCTTGGTAGAGGCCATCTGCTACGGTTCGAAGCAGATTGTGGAGCGGTTTGAAGAGGAAGGCATTGCCATCAAGCAGGTCATCGGCATCGGCGGCGTGGCCAAGAAGTCGCAGTTTGTGATGCAGACGCTGGCCGATGTGCTCGACCGACCCATTAAAATTGCGGTGTCGGAACAGGCACCGGCGCTGGGCGCGGCCATGTACGCGGCCGTGGCCGCCGGCATTCACCCCGACGTGCTGACGGCCCAGAAGGCCATGGGCAGCGGCTTTGCCGAAACCTACGAGCCCAACCCGGCCCGCGTGGCCGACTACCAGGCCCGCTACGCGCAGTACCAGGCCTTCGGCCGGTTTGTGGAAACGGCAACCGTAGGTCAGTCCGAGGAGCCCGTTATGGAAACCGAAACGCCCGCCATCACCACCGCATGAGCCAATACCAGGACCTGAAACAGGCGTGCTACGACGCCAACATGCAGCTGCCCAAGCTCGGGCTGGTGCTCTTCACCTTCGGCAACGCCAGCGTGGTCGACCGCGACAAGCAGGTGTTTGCCATCAAGCCCAGCGGCGTGCCCTACGAGCTGCTCAAGCCGGAGGACATCGTCATTCTTGACTTCGCCAACAATGTGCTGGAAGGGGAGAAGCGGCCGTCGTCGGACACCAAAACCCACGCCGTGCTCTACTCGCATTGGGAGCACATCGGCGGTATTGTGCACACGCACAGCACCTACGCCACGGCCTGGGCCCAGGCCCAGCTCGACATTCCCATCCTCGGCACCACCCACGCCGACCACCTCACCGTCGACATTCCCTGCGCCCCGCCCATGGACGACGCCATGATTGCGGGCGACTACGAGCACCAGACCGGTTGGCAAATCCTCAACGAGTTCCAGCGCCGCGGCCTCTCGCCCAGCGAGGTGGAAATGGTGCTGCTGGCCAACCACGCCCCCTTCAGCTGGGGCAAAACGGTAGATAAAGCCGTGTACAACAGCGCTGTGCTCGAAGAAGTGGCCCGCATGGCCTACCTCAGCTGCACGCTGCGGCCGGAGGTGCCGCGCCTCAAGGACGCCCTCATTCGCAAGCACTACGAGCGCAAGCACGGCGTGCATTCCTACTACGGACAGTCGTAATTCCTTTACACAACCAGAACCTCCGGCCAAGCGCCGCGAAGCACCCCGTGTGCTGCTTCGTTGCCAACACAATCGATTGATTACCTGCGCAGGCGAGATGCTTCTCGGCGCTTGGCCTGACCGCCTCATCCCCCTTCCACCCCATGATTGACATTTCCCACTACGAAGCCTGGTTCATCACCGGCACCCAGCACCTCTACGGCCCCGAAACCCTGGAGGAAGTGGCCCGCCACTCGCAGCAGATTGCCGAGGCGCTGGGCAGCAAATTGCCCATCAACATCGTTTACAAGCCCATTCTGAAAACGCCGCAGGAGATTTACAAGCTCATGCAGGAAGCCAACCAGGCCGAAAACTGCGTGGGCCTGATTGCGTGGATGCACACGTTTTCCCCCGCCAAAATGTGGATAAACGGGTTGAAAATCCTGCAAAAGCCGCTGGCCCACCTGCACACGCAGTTCAACCGCGACATTCCGTGGGCCGACATCGACATGGACTTCATGAACACCAACCAATCGGCGCACGGCGACCGGGAGTTTGGCTTCATCGGGACGCGCATGCGGCTGAACCGCAAAGTGGTGGTGGGCCACTGGCAGAGCGCCGCCGTGCAGGAAAGCCTGGGCGTGTGGGCGCGCGTGGCCTGCGCCTGGGCCGACTGGCAGGGCGCACGCTTCGTCCGCTTCGGCGACAACATGCGCTACGTGGCCGTGACCGAAGGCGACAAGGTGGAAGCCGAAATCAAGTTCGGCTACGAGGTGAACACCTATGGCATCGGCGATTTGGTGGCCGTGGTGAACGAAGTGAGCGACAGCCAGATTGACGAGCTGCTGGTCACCTACGAGCAGGAATACGAGCTGGCCGACGACCTGAAAGCCGGCGGCGCCCAGCGCGAGAGCCTGCGCGAAGCCGCTCGCATCGAGGCTGGCCTGCGCAAGTTTTTGCAAGACAAAGGCGCCAAGGGCTTCACCGATACGTTTGAGGACCTGCACGGCATGGCCCAGCTGCCCGGCATTGCCACGCAGCGGCTCATGGCCGAGGGCTACGGCTTCGGCGGCGAGGGCGACTGGAAAACCTCGGCCCTGGTGCGCGCCATGAAGGTGATGGGCGCCGGCCTGCCCGGCGGCAACTCCTTCATGGAAGACTACACCTACCATTTCGAGCCCGGCAACGAGCAGGTGCTCGGCTCGCACATGCTGGAAATCTGCCCCAGCATTGCCGAAGGCAAGGTGAAGGTGGAAGTGCACCCGCTGGGCATCGGCGGCAAGGCCGACCCGGCCCGCCTGGTGTTCAACTGCCCCGCCGGCCCGGCCCTGAACGCCACCATCGTGGACCTCGGCAACCGCTTCCGCATGATTGTGAACGAGGTGGAGGCCGTGCTGCCCGCCGCCGACCTGCCCAAGCTGCCGGTGGCCCGCGTGCTCTGGAAAGTGCAGCCCGACCTGGCCACCGGAGCCGCCGCCTGGATACTGGCCGGCGGCGCCCACCACACCGGCTACAGCCAGAACCTGACCGCCGAATACCTCGAAGACTTCGCCGAGATGGCCGGCATCGAGTTCGTGCTCATCGACGCCGACACCAAGCTGCGCACCTTCAAAAACGAGCTCCGCTACAACGAAGTGGCCTTCGGCGGGCGCTAATTCCTGCCGCGCAGGCGTGGCGCCTCGCCCCTGACCTCTTCTCCGCAAGGAGAGGGGAAACGGATGGGCCTCATTCGATTACATCTGGTGCCCCCTTTCGCCGGAGAGGGGCTGGGGCCGCCGCGCCCGTTTGCGCCGCTCAATTGGCTTTCCGCTTTCGCTCAGTGAAACAAAAAATCCCACCAACCATGACCTACTCTCGTTCCCGTTTCCTGCTCGGCGCCGCGGGCCTGGCCCTGGCCGGTTTGCTGCCGGGCCCGGCGGCCCGTGCCCAAAGCGCGGCCCCGGCCACCATCACCGTGCAAGTGAACCAGCCGGCCGCGCCGGTTTCGAAAAACATGTACGGCCTGTTTTTCGAGGACATCAACTTCGCGGCCGACGGCGGCCTGTACCCCGAATTGGTGAAGAACAAGTCCTTCGAAACCGACGACCACCTCCTCGGCTGGCGCGCCATCCGGGGCGCGGCGGGGCTGGAAAGCTACCTCGTGTCGACGGACCGGCCCATCAGCAACGCCAACAACCATTTCCTGCGACTGAGCGCCAAAACCGCGGGCCCGGATGCGAGCTTCGTGAACGAGGGCTTCCGCGGCATGGGCGTGAAGCAGGGGGCCGAGTACACGTTTTCGATTTACGCCCGCAAGGGCCCCGGCAGCGTGAGCGGCCTCAGCGTGACGCTGGAGGAGCCCGGCCGCAACGGCCCGGGTCCTGAAACGCCGGGTTCTGGCCAGGGGCTGGCGCAGGCCCAAATCACGGGCCTCACCACCGAGTGGAAGAAGTACTCCGTGGTGCTGAAGCCGTCGGCCACCGCCGCGCGGGCCCGTCTCAAGCTGACGCTGGAAGGCGCCGGCACCGTGGACCTCGACGTGGTGTCGCTTTTCCCGAAAGACACCTGGATGAAGCGCGAAAACGGCCTGCGGCCCGACCTCGTGCAGCTGCTCAAGGACATGAAACCGGGCTTCCTGCGTTTTCCCGGCGGCTGCATCGTGGAGGGCATCACCCTCGACAACCGCTACCAGTGGAAGGAAACCATCGGCGACGTGGCTTCGCGCAAGCCCATGATAAACCGCTGGAACAAGGAGTTCAAGCACCGCTACACGCCCGACTATTACCAGTCGTTCGGGCTGGGCTTTTTTGAGTATTTCCAGCTGTCGGAAGACATTGGGGCCGAGCCGCTGCCCATCCTGAACGTGGGCATGGCCTGCCAGTTCAACTCGGCCGAGCTCGCGCCCATCAGTGCGGCCAAGGGCCCCAACGCGGCCGGCCAGGGCGACGAGCCCACGCTGGACACCTTCATCCAGGACGCCCTCGACCTGATTGAGTTCGCCAACGGCCCCGCCAGCAGCCCCTGGGGCGCCAAGCGCGCGGCCATGGGCCACCCCGCGCCCTTCAACCTGAAGATGATTGGCATCGGCAACGAGCAGTGGGGCCCCCAGTACCTGGAGCGCTACGAGCCCTTTGCCAAGGCCGTGAAGGCCAAGTACCCGGCCATGCAGATTGTGAGCAGCGCCGGCCCCGCGCCGGAGGGCGACTTGTTCGACAAAGCCACGCTGAAGCTGCGCGAGCTCAAGGCCGAGTTCATCGACGAGCACTACTACGCCAAGCCGGAATGGTTTCGCCAGAACGTGGGCCGCTACGACAACTACCCCCGCACCGGCCCCAAAATCTTCGCCGGCGAGTACGCCGCCCAGAGCGTGGCCATTGCCAGCCCCGACAACAAGAACAACTGGGACTGCGCCATCTCGGAAGCGGCCTTCATGACCGGCCTGGAACGCAACGCCGGCGTGGTGGCCATGGCTTCCTACGCGCCCATGCTGGCCCACGTAGACGCCTGGCAGTGGACGCCGAACCTGATTTGGTTCGACAACCTGACCGCCTACGGCACGGTGAACTACTACGTGCAGACGCTGTTTGCCCAAAACAAAGGCACCGCCGTGCTGACCGTGCAACTGCCCGGCAATGCCAAAAACGGGACCGACAACCTTTTCGCCAGCGCCGTGGCCGATGCCCCTACCGGCGACGTCATCGTGAAGCTGGTGAACTACGCCGCCACGCCCCGCGCCGTGAAGGTGAACCTGGCCGGCGCCAAAAAAGTGGGCAACACCGGCCGCGCCCTGGTGATGGCCAGCGACGACCTCAACGCCCAGAACACCATTCGGGAGCCCAACAAGCTGACGCCGAAAGAAGAGAAAGTCGCCGTGTCGGGCTCGACGGTGAGCTACACGCTGGCGCCCAATTCCTTCACCGTGCTGCGCATTCCGGGCAAGAAGTAGCCCCCGGCCCGGGTTTTCCACCTCATTCGCCTCTGCCATGACTTCGCCAATGCCTTTTCTGCTCGCCGTGGGCCTGGCGCTGGGCGCCTTGCCAGCCCCGGCCCAGCAGCGCGCCGACTACCCCATTCAGGCCGTGCCCTTCACCAAGGTGAAGCTGACCGATGCCTTCTGGCAGCCGCGCCTCAAAACCAACACCACCATCACCATTCCGGCGTCGTTTCAGCGCTGCGAGGCCACCAATCGGGTGAAGAACTTTGAGATGGCGGCGGCCAAATCGGGCAAGTTTGCCACCACGTTTCCCTTCGACGACACCGACATTTACAAGACGCTGGAAGGGGCCTCGTACTCGCTCAGCCTGTACCCGGACAAGGAGCTGGCGGCGTACCTGGACGTGCTGATTGACAAGGTGGCCAAGGCCCAGGAGCCCGACGGCTACCTCTACACGGCCCGCACCATCGACCCGGCCCACCCGCACCCCTGGGCGGGCGCGCAGCGCTGGGAAAAGGAGCGCGAGCTCAGCCACGAGCTCTACAACGCCGGCCACCTCTACGAAGCCGCCGTGGCCCACTACCAGGCCACGGGCAAGAAAACCCTGCTCAACATTGCCCTAAAAAATGCCGATTTGGTGTGCTCCGTGTTCGGGCCGGGCAAGCGGGTGGTGGCGCCCGGCCACGAAATCGTGGAAATGGGCCTGGTGAAGCTCTACCGCGTGACCGGCAAGCCAGAATACCTCCAAACGGCCAGGTTTTTCATCGGGGCCCGCGGCCAGTACCAGGGCTACGACCCCAAGAGCCCGGACGTGTGGCGCAACGGCCAGTACTGGCAGGACGACAAGCCCGTGGTGGCCCAGAAAGAAGCCGAAGGCCACGCCGTGCGCGCCGAATACCTGTACTCGGCCATGGCCGACGTGGCCGCCCTCACCGGCGACCGGCAGCTGCTGGCGGCCGTGGACACCATCTGGCAGAACATGGTGAGCAAGAAGTTCTACGTGACCGGCGGCACCGGCGCAGTGCCCGGTGGCGAGCGGTTTGGGCAGAACTACGAGCTGCCGAACGCCACGGCCTACAACGAAACCTGCGCCTCGGTGGCCGACATCTACTGGAACCAGCGCATGTTCCAGCTACACGGCGACGCCAAGTACGCCGACATCATGGAGAAGGTGCTCTTCAACGGCCTGCTCTCCGGCGTGGGCCTCGACGGCAAGTCGTTCTTCTACTCCAACGCCATGCAGATTAAGAACTCGGCCAGCTTCCCGCAGACCGAGCCGGCGCGGGCGGGCTGGTTTGAATGCTCCTGCTGCCCCACCAACCTGGCGCGGCTGTTTCCGTCGCTGCCGGGCTACGTGTACGGGCAGAATGGCCGGGACCTCTACGTGAACCTGTTCGTGAGCGGCAGCGCCGACCTAGCCGTGAACAACAAGGCCGTGCGCCTCACCCAAACCAACAACTACCCCTGGAGCGGCGACCTGAAGTTCACCGTCGAGCAGGCTGCAACGTCCGATTTCAACCTGCTGGTGCGCATTCCCGGCTGGGCGCGCAACGAAGCCATGCCTTCTGATTTGTACACGTTTGCCACGCCTTCGGCGGCGAAGGTGACCATCAACGTGAACGGCAAGCCGGTGAGCTACGCCCTTCAACACGGTTACGCCGTGCTGGGCCGCAAGTGGAAAAAGAACGACGTGGTGGAAGTGAGCCTGCCCATGGAAGTGCGCACCGTGCAGGCCCACCCCAACGTGCCCGACAACGTGGGCAAAGTGGCCCTGCAGCGCGGCCCGGTGGTGTATTGTGCCGAGTGGACCGACAACGAGGGCAAGGCCAGCAACATCATCGTGCCGGCCGGCACCGCCTTCACCGCCGTCGAAAAGCCCGAGGTGCT
This sequence comes from Hymenobacter miniatus, assembly GCF_016427455.1. Lineage (NCBI taxonomy): Bacteria > Pseudomonadati > Bacteroidota > Cytophagia > Cytophagales > Hymenobacteraceae > Hymenobacter > Hymenobacter miniatus. The sequence goes on along the minus strand of NZ_JAELXR010000014.1, from coordinate 61,393 downwards.
GAACGGCATCACCCAGCTCACTGCTTCTGTGCCCGTGGTGAAAGTGGACCCGGCCACCAACACCATCAGCACCGTACGCCAGACCCTGACGGCCATTCCGTACTACGCCTGGGCCAACCGCGGCAAGGGCGAAATGACCGTCTGGTTTCCGCAGCAGGTGACCGACGTGGACTTGGTGACGCGGCGGGCCGTGGAGGCCACGCACGCGAAATAGGCCGCTATTTGCCGTTCATTTTGCGGATGACCTGCACTTCGTCGAGGCGGTAGGGCGTGCCGTCTTGGCGGAATACTTCGTGGAACCACTCCGCGGGTTCGCTGCCGTCGGCCAGGGGCGTGTCCCAGGCGTACTTGGTGTTGGTTTTGCCTTCCACTAGGCCCCAGTTGATGGCGCCCACGTTTTCTCGTTTCAGCAAGGGCATGATGTTGGCAAAGCGGCTGTTGCGGCTGCGGGCCATGTATTCGGTGCAGATGAGCGGGCGGCCGTTGGTTTTCAGCAGCTCAATCACGCGCTGGTGCCAGTTGGGCTCCTCGTAGTCGTGGTAGGTCGTCACGTCGGAGTTGCGCACCTGGAAGGCGTTCAGCGCTTGCAGGTTCCAGGCCCAGATGCCGGACGTGAGGGGCTGGTCGGGGTTCACGGCGCGGGCCCAGGCAAACACGTTGCGCAGCAGCGGCAGCGAGGTGTCCTTCTTATCGGAATTGCCCGGCTCATTGTACAGGTCCCACATCAGCACGCGCTTGTCGTGCGCGAAGCGCGTCATCACGTCGCTCACGTAGGGCTTCAGCCCCATGAAGGCGGCCGAGTCGCGCGAGGTGGGCTCGCCGGGGTCTTGCACCCAGCCCGAGTTGTGAATGCCGGTTTTGGGCGCGGGCTGGGGCCCGGGGCTGGCCTGCTTGTTCCAGCAGTCGTCGAAAAACACGAAAATCGTCTGGATGCGGTGCTTGTCGGCCAGGGCCAGGTACGCGTCTAGGCGCTGCTTGAAGCCGGCCGGGTCCTGCTGCCAGGCCAGGTGGTGCAGAAATACCCGCATGGTGTTGAAGCCGATGCCTTCGGCCCAGCCCAGCTCCCGGTCAATGGTAGCCGGGTCGAAAGTGGCGGCCTGCCACATTTCCAGCTGATTGATGGCCGTACTGGGAATGAAATTGGCCCCCGATATCCACTTGTGCTGGGCGTACCAGGCGTTGGCTTTTGCCACGGGCCAGAGCTGCCCGGCGGCCGTGCTGGTTTGCGGGGCGCGGCCTTTGCGAGATTGGGCCTGCACCGCCGGGGCAAGACACAGCAGCACCAACAGCAGGGCAAGAAGTTTTTTGGGAGTCATGAGCGGGTGGGAATTGAAGATGACGGAAAGCAAAGAAGAAATGAGCGCAGTGGAAAAGCCTCGGCAGGGCTCGCGCCGAAGGCCGCGAATTATTTGGCCGGTTTCACGCCTTCGGTCGTCATCACCACGCGCTTCAGGGTGCCGTCCTTGTTGTAGTAGAGGTAATCGATGCACACCGAGCGGCGGAAGCTGCCGCCGTCGGTGTTGAGGCCGCCGTTGTGGTAGATGAAGTACGACTGGCCTTTGAAGTCGATGATGGACTGGTGGTTGGTGTTGGAATTGCCCGCCACCTCGTTCAGAATGCCCTTGTATTCCCACGGCCCGTCGAGACTGCGGCTCATGGCGTACACTATTTTTTCGGGAAACTGCGAGGCGTAGCTCAGGTAGTACCAGCCGTTGTGCTCGTGCACCCACGGCGCCTCCGTAAACTGCGGCAGCTTAATGGCCTTGATGGGGCCGTCCAGCTCCGTCATGTTGGGCTTGAGCCTGGCGTAGTAGCACGTCGTATTGCCCCAGAACAGGTACGCCTGCCCCTTGCCGTCGATAAAGACCGTCGGGTCAATGTCGGCCCAGCCAATCTTGTCCTCCGGCGTCATGTCGCTGCTGATGAGCGCCGTGCCGCGGGCGTCCTTGAACGGCCCGGTGGGGTTGTCGGCCACCGCCACCCCAATGCCCTTGCCCGGAACGGTGCCGTGCTCCACCGCCGCGTACCAGTAAAACTTGCCGTTGCGCGCCACCACCTGCGACGCCCACGCATCGCCCTTGGCCCAGGCAAAGTCCGTTACCTTCAGCGGCACGGGGTGCTCGGTCCAGTGCACCATGTCGGTCGAGGAAAAGCAGAGCCACTCGTTCATCACGTAGCGCTCCTGGCGGGCGGGCGCCTCGTCGTGGCCGGTGTAGAGGTACACCGTGCCTTTTTGCACCATGGCGGCCGGGTCGGCCGTGTACTTGCTTTTGATGATGGGGTTGCCGCCCACCGTGGCGCCCAGCGTGGGCGGGCCGGCCGGCACGCTCTGGGCCAGCGCGGCCGAAGAGAGGCTGACAAAGGCCATTACGCCGCACAATCGATTGTGTAAAGAAAGCATAAAATAGGGTGCTGAAGGGTGGGAATTCGAGCGGGTTGTAACTGGATGAAACTCGTCAAAATAAAAACGTCATGCCGAGCGCCGCCGAAGCAGCTCTCCCGCTCAACGAACCAATGCTCTTGCAGCGAAGCGGGAAAAATGCTTCGACAGCGCTCAGCATGACGTTTTAAGGGTTCAGTTCAACTGCCGGCTACAGCTCCAGCGCCGCCAGCACGGCCTTCAGGCCCGCTTCCGCGTTGTGGCCGAGGTGCACGCGCAGGGTGCGGCGGTCGTTGTCGAGCAGCGCCTGCAAGTCGCCCAGCGCCTGGGCGTTCTTGAAGGTGCCGAACGTGTAGGAGCGGCCGGGCAGCGGCAGGTCCTGCGGGTTGTCGTCGGTGAACTGCACAAACAGGCCCGTGTTGGGGCCGCCCTTGTGGTACTGGCCGGTGCTGTGCAGAAAGCGCGGCCCGTAGCCCGAGGTGGTGGCGATGTGCAGCGCCTGCTGCACGCGCTGGCGCAGCTCTTGCAGACTGGCGGTCACGGCGGGCGTCTCGGTCAGGTAAGCCTGCAGGCACATGAAATCGCCGGGCATGGCCTGGGCAAAAAATGCCTTCAGCACGCCGGCCGCGCCGTTGCCCTGCACGGCGGAGTAGTAGTCCACGCCGTTTTCGCTGGCGGCGGGCTGCTCGCCTTCGGGCAGGTGGCCCTGCTCCTGCACGGCTTTCATCAGCTTGTCGGTGGCCGTTTTGGCCGACTGCACGTTGGGCTGGTCGAAGGGGTTGATGCCGAACACGGCGCTGGCCACGGCCGTGGCCACTTCCCAGCGGTAAAACTCCTGGCCCAAATCGAAGGCGTCCTTCATCCGGATGGTGATGACGGGGTGGCCGGCCTGCGCCAGCGCCTGCAGCTTGCCGGCGTTGGCTTCGTCGGGCTGGCCCTCGTAGCCCACGTACACAAACACCCGGTCGTTGCCGTAGATGCTCGGGTCGCCCAGCGGCTCGCCGGCCACCGGTAGGATGCCTTTGCCTTCCTTGCCGGTGCTTTCGGCCAGCAGCTGCTCCAGCCACAGGCCCAGGTCGTGCAGGCTGTCGGGCACCACCAGCGTGAGCTTGTCGCGGCCCTGCTCGGCCAGCACGCCCAGCGCGGCGCCCAGCTCCAGGCCGGGGTTGTCGTTCACGGGGCCGTAAGCGCCGCAGGCGCGCATCATGCGGATGGCGCGCTCCAGAATCTCGCCCACGGGCAGGCCGTAGAGCGCCGCCGGCACCAGGCCGAAGTAGGTGAGGGCCGAGAAGCGCCCGCCCACTTCGGGGAAGTTCAGGAAGATGCGGCGGTACTTGGCGTTGGTGGCGTCGGTCACAAACTTGGAGCCCGGGTCGGTGATGGCCACGAAGTTTTCGCCGGCCTTGTCGCCCTTCAGCTCTTTCAGCTTGGCGTAGAAATAGTCGCCAAAAGCCAGCGGCTCGGCCGTGGTGCCCGACTTGCTGGCCACGATGAACAGCGTGTCGGCCAGCGGCACCGATTCTTCAATCTGGCGCACGGTGCCGGGGTCGGTGGTGTCGAGCACCGACATGGGCAGGCCGCCTTCGCCCATCGGAAACGACGCCTTGAACACAATCGGGGCCATGGTGCTGCCGCCCATGCCCATCACCACCACGTGCTTGAAGCCGGCGGCTTTCACCTCGTTCACGAAGGTTTCGATTTCGGGCACGGCGCCCACCATCGTTTCGGCCACGCGCAGCCAGCCCATGAAGCTGCGGATGCTGTGCTGCCCGGCTTCGTCCTGCACCCAGAGGTCGGCCTTCTTGTCCCAGAAGCCGGCGGTGAAGTTCTGCTGGTTGAATTTCTCCACCTGGGCGTCCACCGCGGCCTGGTACTGGCCCAGCTGCAGAATGGCGTCGTCTATTTGGGCAGCTGCGGCCTGGGCGCGCTTCTGCTCAATGGACTGCATCAGCTTGCCAAATGGCTCCTTGAATTTGGTGGCACCGTCTTCCTCCAGGTGCTGGGTCAGCTCATCGAGGTTGATGCCGAGTTCAGGCAGGCGGGCCAGCACCTCTTTCACCTTGTCGAGGTTGTCTTCGAGGGTGACGGCGGCCTTGCCTTCCTTACCAAACAGGTCCAGCGTTTCCACTGGCACGGTGTTCACCGTTTTCGGGCCAATGAGGCCGTTGACGTATTTCAGGTTGTCGTACTTCGGGTTTTTGTTGCCGGTGCTGGCCCACAGCAGGCGCTGGGTTTCGGCGCCTTTGGCCTTGAGGGCTTCCCAGCGCGGGCCAGCGAAAATTTCCTTGTACATCTGGTAGGCCTGCTTGGCGCTGGCCAGGGCCACTTCGCCCACCATGCTTTGGGCCAGCTGGCCCTTCTCGCCGCCCTCGGCCGCGATTTTTTCCAGCATGGGGTCAATCAGCACGTCGATGCGCGAGAGGAAGAAGCTGGCCACCGAGTCGATGCGCGCCAGCGGCTTGCCGGCGGCAGCACGGTCTTCGAGGCCGGAGAGGAAAGCTTCGGTCACGAGGCGGTAGCGCTCCAGGCCGAAAATCAGGGTCACGTTCACGTTCACGCCTTCCGAGATAAGGCGGCGAATGGCGGGCAGGCCTTCGAGCGTGGCCGGCACTTTTATCATCACGTTGGGGCGGTCCACCGTTTTCCAGAGGCGCAGGCCTTCTTCGATGGTGCCCTCGGTGTCGTTCACGAGCAGCGGCGATACTTCGAGGCTCACGTAGCCGTCGCTGGCGTTGTCGGCGCTGTCGTAGAGGGGCCGGAACAGGTCGCAGGCGGCCTGCACGTCGGCCACGGCCAGGCTGGTGTAGATTTCGTCGGTGGTTTTGCCTTGCAGGGCCAGCGCCTTGATGGCCGAGTCGTAGTCGGCCGAGTCGCCGATGGACTTGGCAAAAATGGCCGGGTTCGACGTCACGCCGCGCAGGGCTTCGTCTTGGATGCGGCGCTGTAGCTTGCCGTTAATCAGAATGGGGCGGCTGATAAAATCCAGCCAGAGGCTCTGGTCAAACGCGCGTATGGCAACGAGAGGGTTCATAGAAAGTGCGGTTAGTAAGTGCGCCAAAGGTCCGGAATGAATGGCGTTGTTTTCAAGCTATACGGGGATAATTCGGAAAGGCCGCGGTGAAAAGGAGGGCCCGCCGAACGCGGCGGGCCCCCGCGGCGCCTGCCCGGGCGGGCCTATGGCGCCGCCACCACCGGCCAGCCGTCTTTGTCCCAGGCTAGCTTTTCGATGCGCAGCTTGGGCCGGCCCCGGTCGGCGGCGTCGTAGCCGTGAAAAACCAGGTAGTCTTCGTTGTCGAACGTACACACGGCGTTGTGGCCCACCCCAAACCAGTTTTTGTCGCCGGCCAGCACCGGCGTGCCGCCGCCCTGGTCCAGGGCCACGCCCGCGCGGTCGGCGTAGGGCCCGGTGAGGGCAGTGGCGCGGCCCACCACCATTTTGTAGGTGCTTTCGGGGCCGCGGCAGCAATAGTCGAACGAGGTGAAGAGGTAGTAGAAGCGGCCTTTTTTGAAAATAAACGGGGCCTCGATGGCGCCGTCGCCGGGCAGCGAGTCGTTCAGCCTCGGGTCGCGCGGGCGCCGGGCCACGGTGCGCCACTGCTCCGGCTGGGCCGGGGCGGTGAGGTCGGGCGTGAGCTTCACCAGCTTCATGCCGCCCCAAAAGGAGCCGAACACCAGCCACGGCGCGCCGGCCGCGTCGCGGGCCAGGTTGGGGTCGATGGCGTTCCACAGGTCGCGCCCCGGCACCGACTGAACGACCCGGCCGTGGTCGACCCACTTGAAATTTTTAGCAGCCGGGTCCAGCGTCTGGTTGGTGGCCAGGCCAATGGCCGACGTGTTTTTGCCAAACGCCGAGACCGAGTAAAACAGGCTGTACTGCCCGTTGGCGTAGGAAATGTCCGGCGCCCAAACGTGGCCCTTGAAGCCCGGAATGACCGCCACCGCCCAGGCCGGCGGTGCGGCAAACACGGGCTTTTCGGGCGTCCAGGTTTTCCGGTCTTTCGACGACCACACCGCAATGCCCATGCCGGTGCAAAACAAGTAGTACGTGCCGTTCTGCCGAATCATGACCGGGTCGTGGGCCGGCACGGCGCCTAGCGGCAGCGGCCCGATGGGCAGGGGCGGCCGCCCGGCCGGCGGCGCGGCCTGGGCCAACGCTCCCAGGCAGTGAAACAGAAACGCAGCCGCCACAAGGTTCTGAATTATCATCTTCCTTACATTAACGATTGTGTGAGCGGAGGGTAAAAGGTTGTCGGCTTATGCCGCAGGCAAATGTATAACTTTTCACAATCGTTTGTGTAAATTATTTTAACTTGCTAGTGCTTTTGTCGCCAGCAACGTCGAACCTTGCGCCCGAGGCGGGAACTTGGGTGGCCGGAAAATGCCGCTGCGCGTCTGCATTCGCCGCGTTTACTCTTCAGACGCAGTAGCTTTACGCCTTATTTCCCGTCTTTTCGCTTTTGTAAAATGGCCGCACGCCGCCACGCCAAGAATGCTCCCAGCGAGGCTGTTCGCCCCGTTTCCATGGCCGACCTGGCCCGGGAACTGGGCGTGTCCATGACCACCATCTCGCGGGCCCTGAGCGACCACCACAGCATCGGGCCGGCCACCAAGCAGGCCGTGCTCAAGCTGGCCAAGAAGCTCAATTACCAGCCCAACCACCTGGCCGCGGCCCTGCGCAAAGGCAAGAGCAAGCTGCTGGGCGTGATGGTGCCCTACATCGAAGGGCGCTTTTTTGCCTCGGTGGTGCACGGCATCGAAACGGCGGCCAGCAAGGCGGGCTACAGCGTCATCATGTGCCAGTCGAACGAGGACGTGGTGCAGGAGCGCAAGAACCTCGACAACCTGCTGCGGGCGCAGGTGGCCGGCATTCTGGTGTCGGTGTCGCGCTCCACCACCGACTTCCACCACTTCGAAAAAGTGCGCAAGCACCACGTGCCGCTGGTGTTTTTCGACCGCATTCTGGAAGGCAACGACGTGAACGCCGTGGTGCTCAACGACCGCGCGGGCGCCTACCAAACGACCAAGCACCTGCTGGCGCAGGGCTGCCGCCGGGTGGCGCACCTGGGCGGGCCGCTGCACATGAACATCTACAAATACCGGCGCCAGGGCTACCTCGATGCCCTGCAGGACCACGGCATCGCGCCCGACGAGAGCCTCATGCTCTACAGCAACCTCACCGTGGAAACCGGCCGCGAGGGCATGGCCCAGCTTCTGGACCTGCCCGAGCCGCCCGACGCCGTGTTTTCGGCCGGCGACTCGGCCGTGCTGGGCGCTTTGCAACTGCTGAAAAGCCGCGGCCTGCGCGTGCCCGAAGACGTGGCCCTGGCCGGCTTCAGCAACGAGGCCCTTACCACCGTCACCGAGCCCCAGCTCACTTCCGTGGACCAGCGCTGCGAAGAGATGGGCCAGGCCACCTTCCGGCTGTTCACCGAACTGGTGGAGGCCGAGGGCGCGGCGTTTTCGAACCGGCAGGTGGTGCTGCAGCCGCAGCTGTTCGTGCGGGCGTCGTCGCTGCGCAGCGGGGTCGACGACTCGCCGGAAATCAGCCCCCAGGAGCGTGAATTGCAGAAGCACCGCGTGCTGCGCCGCAACTAAGGCCCGAACGACGGGCGCCGCGCTGGAATCGGCGTGACTAGTTTTGGGGAAACCAACCTGCCCAGGCCGTCGCGCGGCCTGCGGCACCCACAGGCCGTCCCACCCATGAGCACCACCCTGCCCACCATCGTCTTCCTCCACGGTTTTGCCGAAAGCCGCGAGGTCTGGACCGATTTCACCCGCTCCTTCCCCGACGGCTACCGGCTGCTGATGCCCAACCTGCCCGGCCACGGCACCAACCTGGCGCCCGTGCCCGACTTTTCGATGGAGGCCCAGGCCCGCTACGTCATCGATTACCTCAACCAGAAAGACTGCCCCCATCCGGTGCTGCTAGTGTGCCACAGCATGGGCGGCTACGCGGCCCTTGCCCTAGCCGAACGCTGGCCCCAGCGCGTGGCCGGCCTGGCGCTCGTCAACTCCACGGCCCTGGCCGACACCGACGAGAAACGCCAGAACCGCGAAAAGAACATCGGCTTTGTGGAGAAGCACGGCGTGGCCAAGTTCATGGAATCCTTCGTGCGCCCGCTCTTCGCGCCGACGAACCGCGACAAGCTCACCGACGCCCGCGGCTTGCTCGAAGAAATTGGCAAAGCCACGCCCGTGAGCACCATCACCGGCGCCCTGCGCGGCATGGCCGCCCGCCCCGAGCGCACCCAGGTGCTCGCCAACGCCAAATTCCCGGTGCTGATGGTGGCCGGCAAGCACGACGTGGCCGTGCATTTCGACGATGCCGTGCGCCAGGCCGCCCTGCCCGCCGAAGCCCACGCCCTGTTTCTGGAAGGCAGCGGCCACCTAGCTTACCTGGAGCAGCCCGAGCCCACCCGCCGCGCCGTGCTGGCGCTGGCCGAGGCGGTATTTGGGGGGTAGGAGGCAGACATGCAGGTTGCTAGGTTGGTCGATTAACAGAACGTCATGCTGAGCGCAGCCGAAGCATCTCTACTACTGAAGTAATTATTTATTCTCGTAGTAGAGATGCTTCGGCTGCGCTCAGCATGACGTTCCGTATCGCCAACTCACCGCTACACCAGCCCGCTCATGCGCTCGAAGCCCGTGCCGAGAATAGCCGTGTCGTCGGCTCCCAGCCAGTCTTTCAGGATGTTGGCGTAGATGCTGCGGAAATCGACCTGGTGGCGCAGGTCGCCCTGGTCGAGGTTGAGCAGGTCGGGGGCGTCGTTCACCACGCCCTTCTTCTGCAGGGCGCCGCCGGCCAGAAACACGTTGTTGGCGGTGCCGTGGTCGGTGCCGTTGCTGGCGTTCTGGCCCACGCGGCGGCCAAACTCGCTGAATACCACCACCAACGTGTTGTCCCACTGGTTGTTCTTCTGCAGGTCGGCGGCCAGCGCGGCCAGGCCGTCGCCGAGGTCGGTGAAGAGGCGCTGCTGCTGCTCGTGCTGCCGCACGTGGGTGTCGAAGCCCGACAAGGCCAGGTAATACACCCGCGACTCCACGCCGGAGTTAATCAACTCGGCCGTGGTTTTCAGGTTTTTGCCAAAATCCGAGTTCGGGTACGCCACCGTCGACTGGTAGATTTTGGACTTATCGTACAGGTAATCGGCCGAGGACGCGGTTTCGGCCAGCGTCTTGTAGAGGTAGTCGACCTGGCTGTGGTGCTCGGTGGTGGCTTCCTTGCTCACCTTGGCCAGCAGGCGGTTCTGGCTGATTTGGTGGAATTTGCCCGGGCTTTTCAGCGCCAAGCCTTTGCGCTGGCTGCCTTTCAGGGCCAGGCTTAGCGTGTCGTCCACTTCCAAAGCGTTGTAGGGCCGCTGGCAGTCGGGGCAGTTCGAGTCGAGGTAGCGGCCCAGCCAGCCGGTGCTCACCACCTGCTCCGAGCCCGAGCCCGACTGCCAGATGTCCATCGAGCGGAAGTGCGACCGGTCGGGGTTGGGGTAGCCCACCGAGTTCAGCACTGCTAAATGGCCCTGGTCGTACAGGCCCTTCAGCCCTTTCAGCGCCGGATGCAGGCCCAGGTCCTTCTCCAGCGCCAAAATGCCGTCGGCTTCTTTGATGCCCAGCGTAGGCCGGGCCTTGTAATACAAGTCGTTGCGGAACGGTATAACGGTGTTCAGGCCATCATTGCCGCCGCTGAGCTGCACCACTATCAGGCGCCGGGCGCCCGGGGCGTCGCTCAGGCGGGCCAGGCCGGGGCCCCGGTCCAGGGCGTGCAAAAACTTGGGCACCAGCAGCAAGGTGCTGGCCAGGGCCGAATTGCGGAGGAAGTCGCGGCGGGTGGTAGCCATGAGTTTGTTTCAGAAAGGAGGAAAGGATGGGTAAACTACGCCAGCTGGTATTCCGGCAAGCTCAGCAGGCTCACCAGCGTGGCCCGCAGGGCTTCGGCGGGCTCTTTTTGCTGGGCGGCTTGCTGCACCAGCTGCAGGTTTTCGGGCCGAATGGGCGTTTGCAGCAGGAACTGGCTGAGCTTTTCGGGCTGCTGGGGCACGGGCGTGGCGCCCAGCAGCTGTTGCAGCGGGGCCAGCGGCAGGTGGGCGCCGGCGCCGGGCCGCACGGTGCGCTCGGCCTTGGTGAGGTTGGGCGCGATGTCGTTTTCGTCTTGCTTGAGCGCCACGGCAAACTCCGCGTTTTTGAACAAAATGGCCGGCAGCTGCAGGCGCAGCAGCAGCGACGACGAGTCTATCCAGTTGCGGCCGCCGGGCCAGCCGGCCACGTTCGGCGGCTGAAACAGCGTTTGGCCCAGCGCCCGCTGGTAGCCCAGCAGCGGCTGCTCGTTGTCAATCTTCACGTTGAGCGTGCGCCGAATGCCCGCCAGCAGCTCCACCGGGCTCTTGATGTGGGTGCCCACGTTGGCCGGCTCGTAAAACCAATCGGCCGAAAACAGGCGCTCCATCAGGTCGGCAATGTCGTAGCCGCTTCGGCGAAAGTCCCGCGCCAGCGGCTCGATGTGGGCCGGGTTGGGCACGTCGTTCACGAAGAAGCGGTAGACTTTCGTGACCAGAAACGTGGCCGCGGCCGGCTGCGTCAGAATGTGCGTCAGCACGTCTTCGCCGGTGAGGTTGCCGGTTTTGCCCAGGAAGGTTTTGGGGCCGGCGTCGTGCTCCTTTTCCCGAAACTTAAACCGGCCCTGGTAGTCGTAGCCCCAGCCCGTGAAGGCGCGGGCGGCCTCTTTCACGTCGGTTTCGGTGTAGTTGCCGCGGCCCAGCGTGAAGAGCTCCATCACCTCGCGGGCGAAGTTTTCGTTGGGGTGCTCTTTGCGGTTTTGCTGGTTGTTGAGGAACTGCAGCATGGCCGGCTCCTGGCTCACGGCCAGCAGCAGGTCCGGGAACTTGCCCAGCGCGTGCTGGCGCATGGCGTTGTGCAGGCTCAGGGCGGCGGCGGGCTGGCGCACGCGGCAGGCAAAGTGCCCGTGCCAGAACAGTACCATCTTCTCGCGCAGCTGCGCCGAGGACGTAGCCATGCGGTCCATCCAGGCCGTGCTCATGTTGTTGAAGGCGTCGCGGATGCCCTCGTTCTGCATCTTGCGCTGCTGCGGCGTGAGTTCGGCGCGGCGCAGGCGCGGCACGCCCGCCGCAATGGTGCCGCCCTTGAACGCCGCCCGCGGGCGCAGGGGCGCCACCGGGGCCGCGGGCGCGCCGGGAGGCGCGGGCTGGTCGGGCGTGGTCACCATGCCGTTGGGCACGGGGTTGGTTTTGGTCGACGCGGGGTCCGTCATCACCGTCCCTTGCGGGTCGGTGTAGTTCAGGCCCGGGCCCACCAAGGGCTCGTAGCGGGCGGAGTCGTGCAGCAGTTGGCGCAGGGCTTTGCGCGGGCTGAGGCCGGCGGCCACGTCTTGCGGGCGCGGGCCGAAGCCGGCGCGCCAGTACAGGTGCTGAAGTTGCTGGGCGCTGTTCATGTCGGGTAAGACGCGAAACAGAGCACTTCGTTTAATGAGGGAGGACAGGCGTCTTAAATAAAGCAGCGCTTAAAACCGCGCGCCCAGCACCACCGTCTTCTTGTACTCGCGCTTTTCGCCGCTACTGGGCCGAAACAGTTCCACCAGCAAAATGTAGTAGCCCACGGCGGCTTTGTGGCCGCGGTCGTCCACGCCGTCCCACTGCACAAAGCCGGTGGTGGGCAGGGTTTCGTTGCGCACCAGGCGGCGGGTGAGGCGGCCCAAGGCGTCGTACACCGTCACGGTGGCGGCATAGCCGGGCTGGTCGAGCTGGTAGTTGAGGGTGGCAAAATCCTGCTGGCCGTCGTCGTCGGGCGTGAAAACTTCGGGCGTCACGGTCAGCTCCTGGTTGCCGCCGGGCGTGTCCTGGGCCTGCGAGTTGGGCCGGCCGGGCGTGGCATAGCCCACCGCGCTGGCCGCCGAGTGGAAATTGCTGCCGTTGCTGAGCCCGTTGGCGCGAATGCGTTCCAACGACACGCCTTCCTGCGAGGAAAGCAGGCTCAGGTGCAGGTTTTTGCTGTACGCCAATCGGTCCATTTCAATGCCCACCGAGTTGAAGAGCAAGGCCGTACTCTCGTCCGGGAAGGTCGGGAAGCTGCTCAGCTGCACCAGATTGGCCGCGTCGCTCGAAGCCGGGTAATAAGCCAGCAAGTTGCTGCTGCTCGTGCTAAAGGCCAGCAGTTGGCCCGGCGTCAGCACCAGCGGCCCGGAGCTCAGCACGTCGGCATCCACGCTGCCGTCGGGTTTCTGATTGCCGATTTGCCAGCCCTGCAGGTTGATGAATTTGCTGCTCCGGTTCAATATCTCCACGAAGCGCACGCCGCTGGTGCGCGGGTTAAACAGCAGCTCATTAATCACTACGTCGCCGCTCACCGCCGCTTCGGGCAGGGCCAGCGCGGCCGATTGCAGGGGCCCGCTGGCGTTGCCCACGCAGTCGGTGGCGGTTTGCACCGTCAGGGTAGTGGGGCGGCTGGGCTGCAGGGCCGTGCCCAAGGTCAGGTCGACCTGCCGGAAATCGGGGCCAATGGGGGCGGCGCGCACCACGGCCGGGCCGGGCGCCGCCAGCGCGTAGCGGCCGGCCGTGGCGGCCGCTACGCTGTCCAGCTTTTCCGAGAAGTACGCCCGTACGGTGGTGGCATTCAGGGCCACGGCGCGCAGCAGGGTGGGGGCGGTGGCGTCGGCCAGGGTGGCCCGCACCGCGTTGGCTTTGCCCGGCGTGCCGCCCAGCGGGTCAGTGCTGGCGGTCCAGTTCTCGGCGCCGCCGCAGAAACTGTTGGCGTCTATCATTTCCAGGCTCCAGCCGCCGTCCTTCTTCTTGGGGTCGCGGTACCAGGTGTCGGAGTAAGTGACTTCGAAGAGCGTGCGGCCGTCGCGGGCGCGCAGCACCAGCTGGTCGCCGCCGTTGCTGAGCGAGGGAAAGTTGGTGGGGCCGTACACCTTCACGCCAGGTTGCGTGAACTGGCTGATGCGCGTGCTGCCGCACACCACCGCGTACTGGCCGGGCAGCAGCTTGGCGGTATCGGCAAAAACGGCGAAGGCCGTGGTGCTGGTGGGCTTGCCCAGCTTCACGCCGCTCAGGCTGATGACTTTGGTGGTGCTGCGGTTATAAATCTCCACGTATTCCGACAGCGGCAACCCCACCTGGGGCGTCTCGTCGGCAAAAATCTCGCTGATAATCAGGTCGCCCACTTGCGGCGCGGCGGGTGGCCCGGCAAAGGCGGCCGTGAGCGGCCCGGCCGCCACGTTGCCGTAGAGGTCGGCCATGTTGCGCGCTTCCAGCACGTTTTGGGTGGCAAAGTCGGCCCCGAACGTGAGCCGCACGGCCATGGTGTTGGCGGCCGAAAAAAAGCGCGCGGCCGTGGGCACGGCGCCGCTTTGCAGGCGATAATTAGCTGGGTTGGTGGCCGTAGTTGCGTCCATGGCTTCGTTGAACACCACGTCCAATTGCCGCGAGTCGACGGCAGTGGCGCGGGCCAGGAGCGGCGGCGTGGCGTCGCTCACCACAAAATCGTCGAAGGCGAAAGCGCGGTTGTTGGCCGACGAGTACAGCAGCGACACGCCGAAGTAAGCGCTGCGCTGGTAAGTGCCGTCGATGGGCTGGGCCGCCTCGGCCACAAAGGCGCGGCCGCCGGTGAGGTCGCGCTCCAAGGTCCAGCGGTTGGCGGTGGTGCGGGTCACGCGCACGCGCACCAAGTTGTTGGTGGTGCTTGCCAGCGTGCCGTCCACGCCGTCGATGACCAGCACGGCCGCCCGGGTCGAGTCTTTGCGAAACAGGCTTACCTCGTCGGCCGTGCCGCCCAGGCGCACGAAATAGCCGGTGTTGTTCGTGTTTTTAAGGTCGGCTTGGGTGGCCATCAGCCACACGTCGGCCAGGTTACCCGAGCTGGTGGCCAGCTTCAGATTGGCCCAAAACTCCCACACCGTGCCGGTGCTGGCTTGGCAGGGCGTGCTCAGGGCAATTTGGGTGCCCGTTGCGGCTGGCCCGTTGCTCTGCAGCTGCTGCGTGGCCACCTGAAAGCTGGCAGCATCGCCCGTCCAGGCAGGATTAGCCGTGAAGTTGCCGTCGGCGAAGTCGTCGCGCAGCTGCGCCGATGCCCACAATGGAAAGAAGCAGAGTAACAGTAAAATTGCCTTCATCGAATGGCGAATGAGTTTTAACCGTGACTAATGTAAGGCGTTATGTTGCAAGCCACCATAGGGGTAAGAAGCATCGGACCCGGCGAACGAATCGGAAATTATGCAAAATCTCTCGGACAATATATTGAAGTTCAATATATTGTCCGAGAGATTTTGTGAGTTGTTCGAAATAAAAGCAGGTCGATGAACGCCCTTTCCGCGCCGAATTTAAACGAACGGAGGTAAGAGTGACTTACTCATTGCCAACCAGCACCGTCTGGTGCTGCGTTTGCGAGCCGCTTTGCACGCGCAGCACGTAGCGGCCGGCGGCCAAGCCATCCACCGACAGCGTTAGGCCTGTGGCCGACAACTGGTTGCCGGGGCGGCTCCAGGTGCGGGCCGAGCGGCCCAGCACGTCCACGAGCTGAATTTCCACGGGCTGAGCCGAGGCCTTCTCCGCCACCACGTGAATTTCGCTGCTTGCCACGGTGGGGTACACCTGGCACCAAGTGGCATCGTTGGTCTTGTCGGCGCCGGAGCGGGTGGCCAGCGCCAAGCGGGCTTCGGAAGCACCAATGTTGCCCCGGCTGCCGGCGCCGGGCGTGTTTGCGCCGTAGAAATCCCGCGTGCCGGGGTTGATGTTGAATTCGGTGGCCAGGTTCAGGCCGCTGCCCAGCAGGGGCGAAGAAGAGCCCAGGGTAAAGTTTGGCAAGCGGCTGCCGGTAGAAAGGGCCGCGCCGGGAGTGGTGCTGGCAAAGCAGGGGCTGGCGCAAACGCCGGTGGGGCGGGTGCCATTGGCCAGCGTTTCTTGAGTGGTAGCGGTGCGCCAATCGTTCAGGTTGTTGAACGAGGCGCCGTTCCAGCTCAGGGTGAGGGCGCCGGTGGGCGACCAGTAAGCGTTGCCTTCAAAACGCAGCCCCGTGGCGGTGTAGGTGCGCACCACGGGCAGGCCGGTGGCGGTTTGCAGGATGTTGTTGCGCAGGTTGGTGCCCGCGATGTCGCCGCTCATGACATAAACCGCGCTGGGGGTCGAGCCGTTGGCGGGGCGGTCCAGGTACACGGTGTTGTTGTAAATGTTGACGTTCACGATGCCGCCGGCCCAGCCCGACGAATACATCATGATGGCGCCTTGGTCCTCTTTGCGGGCGTCGTTGTGGCTCACGTTGTAGCGCACCACCAAGTCGTGCATGGCCGTGGCCCAGTCGAACTGGCACAGCAGGTAGCCGGGGCCGTCGTTGTCGTGCGAGTAGTTGTACTGCATCACCGAGTTGGTGCAGCCGCCGTCGAGGTCGAACCCGCCGCCGTCGCGGGCCGCGCCGGCTTCGTTGTGGTGCGACTCGCAGTACTGGATGGTCAGGTTGTTGCACTCCCAGCCCCAAATGCCCACGGGCCCGCCGCCGCGGCTGCCGTTGAGCCAGCCGTTGTGGTAGGCCGTGCAGTTTTCAACCACGGCTCCGTCGATGCCCGAGAGCACGATGCCGTTGCCGCTGTGGGTGTTGGTGATTTCGGGGCGGCCCGAGTTGTCGTAGGCTTTGCAGTTGCCCACGTACCAGTTGCGGTGGCCCAGGAGGGGGAAGTACGAGTAAGACGACAGGCCGGCTTCGCCGTTGGCGTGAAACTGGCTGTTGGTGATGCGCACGTTGTCGTAGCCGCTCGTGCCGTTCCAGCTGGCAATGGTGAGGCCCACGCCGCGGTAGCCGCTGATGTCCAGGCTGTCGAAGCGCAGGTACTGCAGGTGGGCGTTGGCCGAGTCATTATAAAACTGCACCCCGGCATGCTTAGTGACGAGGCGGCCGGCCCCCACAAACGTGAGGTTGCGCAGCTCAAATCCGGCGTTGTTGTACGCGTAGAAGCCGGCGGCGGTGTCACTGGCAATCACGGCCGGGCCGCCGATGCCGTAGGAGCGAAACACGATGGGCTGGGCCGCCGTGCCGTGGCTGGCGGGGCGCACCCGCAGGCTGCCGCTGAAGGTTTGGCCGCCGGCAAACAAGACCCGGTCGCCGGGGTGGAAGGTGGCGGCGCTCACGCGGGCCGGAGTGCGCCAGGCTTGCGCTGGCGAAGTACCTGGGTTGGCGTCATTGCCCGCATTGCTCACGTAATACGTCGTGGCCCGGGCGTTAATTGCGATGAAGAAAAGTATAAATTGGAAAAGTATAATTCTACGCATCGTTTTTGGGTGATGTTGTGGAAGTCCTCGCAAAGCTAATGGAACTGTGTGTATTAAAAAATCACAGGTTAACCATTAAAATTTGGCTTTAAAAAGGATTTATTCCGTCAAAATACAAATTAGGTTATTCTTGCCGTGTTTGTTAGACGATGCAATTTTTAAATAAGAGTGCAAAAACCTATATTTTTTAGACGAAATGCTCATATTTCCCCCCGATTGGCGCAATTGCCCGGCTGTGAGGTGCGGCATCACCTTTCGACTGTCCTTGGGCGGAGCGGCTTGCCGACCAGATTCATCAGCGAATGGCTTGGCCAATATGCTAGCAGGATGATAATATGCCCAGCGCGTGCCGACCTTTGCGGCCGGCGGCTACGAACCGGCCGCTGCTGAAGTTCTGACCCCATGAAAATTGCTGTAGTGGGTGCCACCGGGCTGGTGGGCACCGAGATGCTGAAAGTGCTGGCGGAGCGCCAGTTTCCCCTCACCGAGTTGCTGCCCGTGGCTTCGGCCAAATCGGTGGGCCAGTTGATTGAATTTCAGGGCAAACAGTACCCGGTGGTGAGCATGGACGACGCCATTGCCGCCCGGCCCGACATTGCCATTTTCTCGGCCGGCGGCTCGGTGAGCAAGGAGCACGCGCCGCGCTTTGCCGCCGTGGGCACCACCGTCATCGACAACTCTTCGGCCTGGCGCATGGACCCCACCAAGAAGCTGGTGGTGCCCGAGCTGAACGCTGACACCCTTACTCCGGAGGATAAAATCATTGCCAACCCCAACTGCTCCACCATTCAAATGGTGGTGGCACTCAATGAGCTGCACAAAGCCTACAAGGTGCAGCGCATTGTGGTGAGCACCTACCAAAGCGTGACCGGCACCGGCAAAAAAGCCGTGGACCAGCTGCTGGAAGAGCGCGCCGGCCAGGCCGCCAGCAACCCCGCCTACCCGCACCCCATCGACTTGAACGTGCTGCCCCACATCGACGTGTTCGAGCCCAACGGCTACACCAAGGAGGAACTGAAGATGGTGAACGAGACCAAGAAAATCATGGGCGACGACAGCATCCGCGTCACGGCCACCTGCGTGCGCATCCCGGTGATGGGCGGCCACTCGGAATCCATCAACGTGGAGTTTGAGCGCGAATTTGACCTGGCCGACGTGCGCGACATCTTGGCCCGCACGCCCGGCGTGGAGCTCGTGGACGACCCCAGCACCAACCAATACCCCATGCCCAAAGACAGCCACGGCAAAGACGCCGTGCTGGTGGGCCGCCTGCGCCGCGACGAAACCCAGCCCCGCACCCTCAACCTGTGGGTGGTGGCCGATAACCTGCGCAAAGGCGCCGCCACCAACGCCGTGCAGATTGCCGAATACCTGGTGGGCAAGCTGGCGCCAGCGCACAACTAATCCAGGCTAGCAGCGTTGAGAGTCCGACAAGTTACGGCCCGCTCATGCGCTGCTTTCTATTGCTAATGTTTGTGTTGAAAATGGGCTCCGCGCTTGCGCAGGGGCCCATTTTGCTGCGCGGCCAGGTGGTCGACGCCGAAACCCACCAGCCCATTCCGAACGCGCAGGTGGGTGTGGCCGGCAACCGCATCGGCACGAGCACCAACGACGAAGGCCGTTTCGCCCTGCGCATTCCGGCGGCGCTGCAGGCCGAACGACTGGAGGTGGCCCTGCTGGGCTACCGCAAATACACCCAGGCCCTGCCGCCGCTGCCGGGCCCGGAGCTGCGCATCGAATTGCGCATCAGCCCGGCCGCGCTGGGCGAGGTGCAGGTGACGGGCTCGGTGCTGGGCATTGTGAAGGAGGCCATCGCCCGCATTCCGCGCAACTACCCCACGCGGCCCACCCAGCTCACGGGCTTCTATCGGGAGTCGGACAACGACGAGGCCGGGCAGCCGCGCTACCTAGCCGAGGGGCTGGTGCTGGCTTTCAAGGAGTCGTATAAAAAGCGCACGGCAGAGGGCGAAATTCAGATAAAGCAGTCGCGCAAGGTCGATTTGCGGCGCGACCGCACGCCTGTTCGCATCGATTGGGCGGGCGGGCCGTTTATCGCGCACATGGGCGATTTTGTGCACCGCCGCTCGGAATTCATCGACCCCGCCCATTTCAAGGACTACGACTACCGCCTGGCGCCCGGCAGCACATTTCAGGACCGGCCAGTATACGTCATCACCTTCGGGCCGAAGGCCGGCAACCGCCGGGCTGCTTTCGAGGGGCGCATGTACATCGAGCAGGACAGCTACGCCTTCCTCGGGGCCGAATGGCACTACACGCCCGCGGGCCTCCGGCGTGGGGTGCGCGACGTGGCCGACGCGCGCGCCCTGCGCGTGGCCTACCAGCCGTACGCCGGCCGCTGGCACCTGAAAACCGTGTGGTGGCAAACCAAAGCCAAACTGCCCGTGGGGCCACCGCTGAACTACTTCGGCGAATTCCTGACCACGGCCATCGATACGGCCCAGACGCCCCGGCCCGGCTATGCGGAGCGGGCGCAGTACAACGACGTTTTTCTGCGCAATACCGTGGCCTACGACTCGGCCTTCTGGCAGGGACACACCACGCTGCTGCCTCCAGCGGCGCTGCAAAAAAGCCTGTTCGACCAGCAGCGCCAGCAGCAGGCCGATTCCCTGTTCAAGCCCACCGAGGCCGCAACCGACCCGCAGGAGAAAAAGCTAAGCGCCTTCGACCGCTTTCTGAAGCGCTTCAGCTACGGCACGCAGGTGGGGGCGTGGCCACTGGCCGTGCCCGCGGCCGGCGTGGCGGTGGCCTACACGCCGGCCGGCTACGGCCTGCAAATGCAGCGCACAGCCCAGGTGCGCGCCCAAGGTTTTGCTGTTATTACGCAGTTCGAATACCAATACGCCCTGACGCGGGAATTGGCTGTGCGCCTGGCCACCCAGCGCCTGTACCGGCAATTGCAGGGCGACGGTTGGGAAGCCGGCCTGGCGTATGAGCACAACTTTAACCCCGGCCACCGGCCGCTCTACGGCCGCGCCGGCCTGGGTTACATTCGCCAAACGGTGGCCCTGCCGCTGGGCACTTTCGACAACCCCGATAGCGGCCTGCGCGTGGCCGGCACCCACCTCGGCGCCGACGAGCTGAGCGCCCGCGTCCAGACGGTGACCGACGCCGTGCGCCCCAGCCTGGGCCTGGGTGTGGAGCTGAGCCATAGGTTTGAACTGGTGGCCGATGCCAGCTACCTGGTGCCGCTACGCACCAAAACGCAGCTGCAGTTGGACGAGGAGAGCGGCTTTTTCCTGTTCCGCAGCAGCGCTGCCGTCGATTTGCCCGCTTCCGACGTAGACCTGCGCGTGAACGACCAGCCCACCACGCACCTGCCGTGGCGGCAGCAGCATTGGCTGCTGAGCATCGGGCTGCGCTACCGCGTTCGTTGAAGTCCATGCCTCATTCCAAGCTGCCCGCCGCCTTCTTTCAGCGCGCCAATGTGCTGACCATTGCCCGCAACCTGCTCGGCAAACACCTCTGCACCTGCATCGACGGCGTGGTCACGGCCGGGCGGGTGGTCGAAACCGAAGCTTACCGGCACAAAGGCGATGACTCCCTCACGATGCACCTGCAACGCAAGCGCCACCAGGCGCAGGGCCTGCATGTGCCCGGCGGCACGGCCTACGTCTACACCGTATACAACCGTTACGCGCTGTTCAACATCGCCACCCACGACGCCGCGCACCCCGACGCCGTGCTCATCCGGGCCATCGAGCCTACCGTGGGCATTGAGGAGATGCTGCGCCGCCGCGGCCTTGCTGAGGCAAAGCGTGCCCTCACCGCCGGGCCGGGCGTGATGAGCCAGGCGCTGGGCATCACGCCGGCCCTCACCGGATTGCCCGTGACGGGCGAGGTGCTCTGGTTTGAAGACCATGGCGAGGAAGTGGCGGAAGCCGAGGTGGTCGCCAGCCCCCGCGTCGGGCTGGAGTACGCCGGTCCGGAGGCCGCCGGGTTGCCGTGGCGTTTTCGCCTGCGCGATAGCAAGTGGACGAGCCCGGCGAAATAACGCCCCGGCTGGTCGCCCCGCGCTTTTCAACTGCTGGCGTAAGACCACAGGCCGATGGTTGCCGGCCTGCCAGTAGCTTTACGTCTTCTTCCCCAACGCAATGTCTTCTGAATCAAACCGCATTTACGGCCTGGATGTATTACGCGCTTTTGCCGTGCTGACGGTCGTGTTGGGGCACTCGCTCAGCTACTTGCCAAGCCAAGCGGTGGCGGTGCTCGGTTGGCTCATCTTTGACGGCGTGACGGCGTTTTTTGTCCTCTCGGGCTTTCTGATAGGCGGCATATTCATCAAAACCTTGGAAAGGAACGACCGGCAGCCACGCGTGCTGCTGAATTTTTGGGGCCGGCGCTGGATGCGGACGCTGCCCCCTTATTTCCTGGTGCTGGCCGCACTCATGGTCTTGCGTCCGGCCGAGGTAGCATGGCCGGCTATAGCCAAATACTGGGTGTTTTTGCAGAATTTCAGAAATCCGCATCCTCCATTCTTCGCCGAGGCGTGGTCGTTGAGTGTGGAGGAGTGGTTTTACCTGCTTGTGCCGCTGGCCATCTTTCTGCTCACCAAATTCACGCGGTTGGGCATAAGCAAAGCCGTGTTGTACACTGCACTGGCCGTATTGACGCTGGTGACCGGGTACCGGTATTATAAATTCCTGCACATTCCATCGCCAGCCACTTACGACTGGGACCAGCAGTTTCGTAAAATCGTCATTACGCGGCTCGATAGCCTGGTCTACGGGGTGGTGGGCGCCTACCTCGCCCGCTACTTACCGACGCAATGGGCCAAGCACAAAAAGGGGCTGCTGCTGGCTGGTCTCGCACTTTTGCTACTCATCCAGGTACAACTCCCATTGGGCAGCTTATTTACCTACGTTTTTTCCTTTAGCCTCACCTCGGCGGCCACCCTGATGCTACTGCCTTACCTCAGCCAGTGGAAAACCGGGCACGGGACCTTCGCCAGCGTCCTGACGCACGTCAGCTTGATTTCGTATCCGCTGTATCTGGTGCACCGCTCGCTGGTTATGTACACCCTGGTCGACCCGTTGGGCACATTCGTGTCCCTGCCCCCGCTGGTGTCGTTTGGGCTGGTGTGGCTCTTCTCCTGGGGACTTTCGGCGTTGCTGCACAAGTACTTCGAGGTTCCCATCATGCAGTTGCGCAACCGCTGGCTCTAAGTGGCTAAACGCCTTGGGAGCAAATGCCTACGGGCCGCCCGGTTAGGAGGCAGAGCCATAGCTGCCGCTTGGTGAATTGATGCGGAACGGACATGTGAAAGGTGCTACTGCACGTTCAGACGCAAAGCGGTGGCGCCCGTGCGCACCACGTATACCCCGGCCGTCAGCCCGCGCGGCAGGGCCAATATGGCGGTGCCGGTAGCGTCGGCTGTGGTCGTGAGGACTGGTCGGCCCACGGCGTCAGATACCGTGACCACCGTTCCGGGCTGGACGCCCGTAAGCGAGGCCGAACCCGTGGTTGGGTTCGGGAACAGGGCCAGGCCAGCAGCGCCGCTCACTGCTACCGTGCGCAGGGGCGAATAGCTGAAGGTGCCGTCGCGGTCTACTTGCCGCAGGCGGTAGAATACACGGCTGGTGCCGTGGCGCGCAATGCCGAGGTCCACAAACTGGTAGTCGTGCGGCTGGGCGCTGCTGCCGTGGCCGGCCACCTGGCCCACGCGGCGGAAGGCGCGGCCGTCGGCGCTGGCTTCTATTTCAAACCGGTCGTTGTTCTTTTCCGAAGCCGTGGCCCAATGCAGCACGGCGTCGGCCCCCTGTGGCTCGGCCGTGAAGCGCGCCAATTCCACGGGCAGCGGGGTGGTGATGTCCAGGCGGGCCTCCGAAGCACCGACGTTGCCGGGAACAGTAGCCGCTGGAGTGGGCAGGCCGTAAAAATCGCGCGGGCCGGGGTTGAGGCCAAACTCCGTCAGCAGGTTGAGGCCCTGACCCAGCAGGGGCGAAGTCGCATCGAGCAGAAACGCCTGCGCCCCGGCGCCGGTGCTCGCAAAGCCCGGGGCGACGCTCATGCCGGTGGCGCGGGTGCCACCGGCCAGCGTTTCCTGTGCCGAGGCCGTGCGCCAGGCGCTCAGCGTGCTGTATTGCGCCGTGTTCCAGTCAAACTTCATGGAGCCGTTGGGCGACCAATAGTTGTTGCCCTCGAAGCGCACCCCCGTGGTGGTAAAAGTTCGGACGAAGCACAAGCCGGGGTCGGCCTGCAGGATGTTGTTGCGCACCGTGAACCCCGAAATGTCGCCGCTCAGCAGGTATACCGCGCTGGGCGACGAGCCGTTGGTGGGACGGTTCAGGATGATGGTGTTGTTGTAGATATCGGCGTTCACGATGCCGCCCAGCCACGGCTCCGAGTAAACTAGGATGCTGCCTTGGTCTTGCTGGCGGGCGTCGTTCTCGCTGATGTTGTAGCGCACCACCAGGTCGTGCATAGGCCGCGCGTCGTAAAACTGCACCAGCAGGTAGCCGGGGCCGTCGTTGTCGTGCGAGTAGTTGTATTGCAGCACCGAGTTGGTGCAGCCGCCGTCGAGGTCGAACCCGCCGCCGTCGCGGTGCCCCCCGGCCTGGTTGTGGTGCGATTCGCAGTACTGAATGGTGAGGTCGTTGCAGTCCCAGCCCCAGATGCCGGCCGGGCCGCCCGGGCGGGCATTGAGCCAGCCGTTGTGGTAGGCCGTGCAATGTTCCACCATCACCCCGTCAATACCCGACACCACGATGCCGTTGCCGGTAGGTGCATTGTTGATTTCGGGCCGGCCGGAATTGTCGTAGGCGTTGCAGTAGCCCACGTACCAGTTGTGGTGGCCGATAAGAGGAAACTCAGCGTAGGAAGTCAGGCCGCCCTCGCCGTTGGCGTGGAGCTGGCAGTTGGTGATGCGCACGTTGTCGTAGCCGCTCGTGCCGTTGTAGCTGGCCACCTCCAGCCCCACGCCCCGGTAGCCGCTGATGTCGAGGCTGTCGAAACGCAGGTACTGCAGATTCGCACTGGTTGAATCGTTGAAGAAGTACACGCCCGACGTCACGTTGTTGAGACGGCCCGTGCCTGCGAAAGCCAGGTTGCGCAGCTCAACCCCGGCCGAGTTGCGCGCCGAGAAGCCGACATCGGCGCCGCTGGAAATCAGGGCTTGGCCCGTGCCATAAGACCGAAAAAGAATGGGCTGCGCCGCCGTGCCCTGGCTGGAGCGGCGCAGCCGCAGGCTGCCCACAAAGGTTTGGCCGCCGGCAAACAGCACCCGGTCGCCGGGCAGCAGGGCGGTGGCGTTTACGCGAGCCGGGGTGCGCCAAGCCTGCGCCGCCGAAGTGCCGGCGTTGGCGTCGTCGCCCGCATTGTTCACATAATAAGTGGTGGCCCGCGCACTCAGCACGCCCACCAAAACCAGCAATTGAATCAGTATAAACGTGCTTCTCATATAAAATATATCTAAAAGGAAGAATGACAAAGTTAACTGCACGCGGCCCATGAAAGGCACAGCAAATCAATTTGTTTGTGTAATTAAAAATGCTTGCTGGCAAATGCGGCGGGCCGGATTGCCCCATGGTGTTTTGTTGACACAGCCACAGGGCAGCCACCCACGCCCCGCGGCGGGCGTGGCGGGGCACCGGCCGCACACCCTCGGCGTGGCTTGCCTCGTATCTTCGCCGGCTCTTAGGGTGCCTTTATGTGGCTTTGCCAAGATGAGGTAGCATTGTGCGCGCTGGCTGGGCCCCTTTGGGCTGGCAACCTTTTCTTTTCCTTGTTTTTTCATGAGCATTCCGGCCGCCTTACAAGTTGAGCACCTGGGCAAGCTGTACCGCTTGGGCGAGGTGGGCACCGGCACGCTCAGCCAGGACCTGAACCGGGCCTGGGCCCGCCTGCGCAAGCGCGAGGACCCCTACGCAAAGATTGGCGAAGCCAACGACCGCAGCCAGAAGGGCGACAGCGACTTCGTGTGGTCGTTGCGGGACGTGAGCTTTGCCGTGCCGCAGGGCGAGGTGCTGGGCATCATCGGGCCAAACGGCTCGGGCAAGTCGACGCTGCTCAAAATCCTGAGCAAAGTCACGGCGCCCACCACGGGGCGCGTGAAGCTGCGGGGCCGGGTGGCCTCGCTGCTGGAAGTGGGCACGGGCTTCCACCCGGAGCTGACGGGCCGCGAAAACGTGTTTCTCAACGGCGCCATCCTGGGCATGAGCAAGGCCGAGATTCGGGCCAAATTCGATGAAATCGTGGATTTCTCGGGCGTGGAACGCTACATCGACACGCCCGTGAAGCGCTACAGCAGCGGCATGTACGTGCGCCTGGCGTTTGCCGTGGCCGCGTTTCTGGAGCCCGAAATCATGATAGTGGACGAGGTGCTGGCCGTGGGCGACGCCGAGTTTCAGCGCAAGTGCCTGGGCCGCTTGCAGGAGGTGAGCCGCAACGACGGCAAAACGGTGCTCTTCGTGAGCCACGACATGAACGCCGTGCAGAACCTGTGCACCCAGGCGCTGCTGCTGGAGCAGGGCCAGGTGAGCTGCCTGGGACCCACTGCCCATACCATTGCCCAGTATGCCCACGCCCGCAAGCAGCAGGCCGCCGAGCAGTGGCACGGCCCAAACGCACCCGCGCAAGCCCTGAAACTGACCGATGCGGTGATGCTGGGCCTGACGCAGGACGAAAAAAACTGCCGCTTCACCCTGGCCCTCACGTATTGCCACAACGCGCCGCACCCGGCCGCGTTTGTGGCCATCGACGTGGCCGACAGTGCCGGCAGCCCGCTCATGCAGGCCCTGCCCACGCTCGACAAGTTCCTGAAATACAAGCCGGATGGAACCACTCAGGTGCACATTCAGGTAGAGCTGCCGCCGCTGGTGCCCGGCGAGTACTACCTGAGCTTCTGGGCCGGCAGCCACAACACCGAAACGCTGGATTTTGAAGACCAAATCGTGCGTTTCGACATCATTGCCTCGCCCACCAAGGGCCGCACTTTCCCGCACACCCGCGACCACGGCGCCATTGTGCCGTATGCGCAGGTGCTGGACTGCCAGTAGCCTTTGTTTTTGTCGATTTCGCCGCCGTTCCTATGATGACCACCTTTCGCAACACCTTCGCCAAGTGGAGCCCGGCCGAAGCGCTGCAGCTGGTGGGCGCCACCGTGCGGAAGCGCCTCACGGGCCGCTCCGCCGACATTCTGGAGGAAAACGAACGCCTCAACGCCCTGAAGGCCGACGGTTACCGCGTGGCCAGCGAGGGCGACTGCTTTGTGCTGACGAGCGAAGCCCGGGGCATTAAGCTCTTCTGCCGCAAGCTGTCCAGCGACCTGCTGGTGCTCTGGCAGCTGTACGTGCGGCACGAGCTGGCGCCGCTCATCGACCTGGTTAGGGCCCGGGAGCTGCCCATTCGCACCATTTTCGATATTGGCAGCAACATCGGGCTGGCGGCCGTTCGGCTAAGCCACGCCTTTCCCGAAGCCCGCATTTTTGCCGTCGAGCCCGCGCCCGATAACTTTCGCATCCTGCAAAAAAATGTTGCCGCCAATGCCGTGGCGGCCGTGTTGCTGCCCACCGGCGTGTGGCACAAGGCGGCCCGGCTCTATTTCGACCGCTCGTTTCGCGACGGCCAGGACTGGTCCATTGCCCTGACGGAAACGCCCAGCGGCAACCTCGCGGAACACGTGGATGCCGTCAGCATCAACGACATTGCGGCGCAGCACGGCGTGACGGCCATCGACTTGTTGAAAATTGATATCGAAGGCGGCGAACGGTACATTTTCAACGAAGCCCGCGAGGGGCTGGCGTTTCTGGCCATTACGCGGGTGATTGCCATTGAAGTACACGACGAGTACCGGATTGAGGACCGAATCAAGGCCATTTTGCAGGAGGCCGGCTTCCGCATCAGCCAAAGCGGCGAATACCTGGTGGGCATGCGCGAGGGAGCGTCGCTGCCCCTGCACGCCCTTCACCCTTAACTGCTGACCCATGCCTGCTGCTAGTGCGCCGTTGGTGAGTGTGGTGATGCCGGTGTATAACAGTGCGCCCTACGTGGCAGAGGCCGTGGCGAGCATTTTGAACCAAACGTTTACCGATTTCGAGCTGCTGATTTTCAACGACGGCTCCACGGACGGCAGCGGCATGCTGCTGCGCGGCTTCACCGACGCGCGCATTCGCCTGTTCGACTACGCCGACAACGTGGGCTACGTGACCCACCTCAACCACGCCCTGGAGCTGGCCCGCGGCCCCTACCTGGCCCGCATGGACGCCGACGACGTGGCCGACCCCGACCGCCTGGCCCGGCAGGTGGCCCTGCTCGAAGCCCATCCCGAAATTGGGTTGTGCGGCACGGCTTACCGCGAGTTTGGCAGCCGGCAGGGCCTGGTGCCGGTGCCCGAAACCGATGCCGAAATCCGGCGCTGGCTGCTGCGCAGCAGCCCCTTTGGCCACCCCACCGTGCTGCTGCGCACGGACATCGTGCGCCAACACCGCCTGCGCTATGACGCCGCCGCCATGCCCGCCGAAGACTACCGCCTGTGGTACGAGCTGAGCCGGGTGACGCAGTTGGCCAACCTGCCCGAGCCCTTGCTGGCCTACCGCGTGCACCCCACCCAAACCAGCCAGGTGCTCACCGCCAAGCGCCTGGCCAGCGTGAACGAAACGCGCCGCCGCCAGCTGCTCAACAAAGGCTTCGAACTCACGCCCGCCGAGTGGGAGGGGTACCTGCGCATTCTGGACCGCGCCACTCGCCCGCGCACCGCCCACGACCTGCAGCTGCTGCTGGCCACCATGCGCACCATAGCCAGCCAGAACGCCCGGCTGCAGGCCTACCCGGCTGCGTGGTTTGAGGAGCTGTTTGCCGCGGCCTGGCAAGAGGCCGTCATCGCCATTGAGCGCCACGGCTGGGCCTACGCGCGGCCGGTGCTACTGGCCCCCAAGCCCTTTCCGGACCCGCTGGGCCCAATGGCCCGCCTGAAGCTGCTGGCCAAGTGCGCCGTGGGCTGGCGCGTGCCAAGTCCTTCACCTTCAACGCCCGCCGCATGAGTCTGGTAAGCATCATTGTGCCGTGCCGCAACTACGGCGCCCTGCTGCCCGAAGCCTTGGCCTCGGTGCTGGCCCAAACCCACGCCGAGTGGGAGTGCCTGGTGGTAGACGACGGCTCGACCGACTCGACCCCCGCCGTGGCGGCCCACTACGCGGCCCGCGACCCGCGCATCCGCTACCTGGCCCGGCCCCACGCGGGGGCCTCGGCGGCGCGCAACCACGGCCTGCGCGAGGCACGCGGCCAATTCATTCAGTTTCTGGACGCCGACGACCTGCTGCCGCCGCGCAAGCTGGAGGCGCAGCTGGCCTACCTGGCCGCGCACCCCACCGTGGACGTGGTGTATGGCGACGTGCGCTACTTCCGCCACGGCGAGCCGGCCGTGCTCAGCCGCTCGTTCGACATGCAGGACACCACCGCGTGGTTTGTGCCCTTGCACGGCACGGGGGCGGCGGTGCTGCGCCCGCTGCTGGTCGAAAACCGGGTGGTCATTCACGCGCCCTTGTTGCGGCGGTCGGTGTTCGAGGCCGTAGGGGCGTTTTCGGAGCGGCTGGGCGCGGTCGAAGACTGGGAGTTCTGGCTGCGGTGCGCGGCTGGCGGGCAGGTATTTGACTACCAGGACCTGCCCGGCACCCAGACGTTGGTGCGCGTGCACTCGCGCAGCACCAGCCAGGACCGCGCCCGCGTAGTGGCCAACGTGGAGCGACTGCGCGTGCACCTTAAGCCACTGCTGGTCGGGTTGGGCGATGCCAGCCTCGTGGCGCTAAACCAAGCGTTGCTCAACGAAATTCGGCTGGAAAACGCCAGCTACTACTTGGAGCACGCCCAATTCCGGCGCGGCTTGCTGGGCTTCGCCCAACTGGCGCTTGATAGCGGCCGGTACTGGGCAAGTGCCAAAGACGTGGTTTACTGGCTGCGGCGGCATGCGCGTAATGCAATAAAAAAATAATAAATGAATATAATTTGTCGTAAAGACGGGCGTTAGCGTAATTTTGACCCTGCAAGCATCTTGTTGAGCGCCCATCAGTAGCGAAACAGAACACGGGCCTGCCTTCCCGGTTGGGATGGTGCAGGGCTGCCCATGAAGCTCGCTTGCCGGCGGTTGCTGTCCGGCGGCCTTTACACTCTCGCCCTTCCTAGCCGGGACGCTGCCTTAGCGCCTGCCAGCTGCATGACCTACCCCGACCCGGAACGATTTCCGCAAAACCCGCCCCGCATTGCGGCGCTGGCCGACTCCCCCGACCGGCCCCGGTGGTCGGTGATGATTCCGGCCTATAACTGCGCTGCTTTTTTGCCCGACGCGTTGAACAGCGTGCTAGCCCAGGCCCCCGGCCCCGAGCACATGCAGATTGAGGTGGTGGACGACGCCAGCACCGATGCCGACGTGGAGGCGCTGGTGGCCGCCATTGGACAGGGCCGGGTGGGGTACTACCGCCAGCCGCGCAACGTGGGCAGCATCCGCAACTTCGAAACCAGCATCAACCGGGCACGGGGCCACGTGGTGCACCTGCTGCACGGCGACGACCGGGTGCGCCCCGGCTTCTACGCCAAGCTCGACGACCTGCTGCGCCGCTTTCCGGAGGCCGGCGCTGCCGTGAGCCACTACGCCTACATCGACGAGGCCGGCCGCCCCAACGGCGTGCCCACGCCCCAGGCCGAGGCCGACGGCATTCTCGAAAACTGGCTGCTGCGCCTGGCCGAATACCAACGCATGCAGTACGTGTCGACGGTGGTGCGGCGCTCGGTGTACGAGGCGCTGGGCAGCTTTTATGGCAACAGCTACGGCGAGGACTGGGAAATGTGGGTGCGCATTGCCCGCTACTACCCGGTGGCGTATACGCCCGACGTCCTGGCCGAGTACCGCGGCCATACCCAGTCCATTTCCTCGAATAAGCTGCAGACGGGCGAGGTGGTGACGGACTTGGCCCAGGTAATGGCCCGCGTGCAGGCGCACGTGCCCGCCGCGCAGCGTCGGCGGCTGGCCCAGGTGTCGGGGCAGCACTACGCGCACTTTGTTATTGGCGCGGCCTACCAACTGGCCGAAACCACCAAAGACTGGGGCTTCGTGCACCGGTTGGTGCGCAAGTCGCTCGAGCTAAGCCGCCACCCGGCCATCTACCGGCACGTGGTGCGGTCGTGGGCTAAGTACATGCTGGAAAAATTTCGTAAAGGGTAAACCTCCGCCCGGTTTGGCGCGCAGCCGGGGCCCGCGGGCCGTTGTTCCCTCCACGTTTTGCTGTTTACGATGAAAGTTGCCTTCACCATTTGCTCGAACAATTACTTAGGCTCGGCCGGGGTGTTGGTTGATTCCATCAAGCGCCATCACCCCGATTTCGAGGTGTACATCGGGCTCGTTGACCTGCTCTCCGACCAGGTGGACTACTCAGCGCTGGGCTGCACGGTGCTGCCCGTCACCGACATCGCCATGCCCGACCCGCGGGAACTGAGCCAGAAATTCGACATCATCGAGCTCAGCACCACGGCCAAACCCTATTATTTCCAGCACTTCTTTTTCAAACTGGGTGCTACCCAGGCCATCTACCTCGACCCCGACATTGAGGTGTTTGCGCCCCTGGCCGCCGTGCAGCACGGCCTGGAGCAGGCCATGGTGACGCTCACGCCCCACATGCTCACGCCTGTGGACGACGAGTTTTGGCCCAACGACGTACACATTTTGCCCACTGGCGTGTTCAATCTGGGATTTGTGGCGCTGGCCCGGCACCCGCAGCTGGCTTTTTTTCTGGACTGGTGGGCCGACCGCTGCCTGCAGTACGGCTTTCGCAATGCCATAGAAGGGCTGTTTTACGACCAGATTTGGATGAACTACGTGCCAACCTTCTTCGAATCGTATTACATCATTCGCGACCCTGGCTACAACGTGGCCAACTGGAACCTGCACGAGCGCACGTTGAGCCGCGACGCCGCCGGCAGGTGGTGGGTGAACGGCAGCGCCGAGCTGGCCTTCTTCCATTTTAGCCACTACAACATCAAGGCGCCGGACGTCATCAGCTCCTACCACAACCGTTTCACCTTCGGCAACCGGCCCGACCTGCTGCCGCTTTTTACGGAATACCGCCAACAGGTTCTCAACCATCGCGGCGAATTTTTGAAAACCCTGAAGCCCTACTACGGCGAGTTGCATCGCCAGGCCCTGAAGCCCAACTATCGCAGCTACACTGAGCTCAAGCATAGGGTGCTGCGTCGCCTGCGGGCCATGCTCGACTAAGCCGTTTCTCAGGCGGCCGCGTATTGTTCAGCGGCCTATCTACCGTAGCCCCGCTGCCATTCCTTGCAAACAACTCGCGTTTATTTGCGATTTATGGAATGTATTTAAGTTATTATTGCAATTATGCCAGAGAATAAGCTGGGTGTTTCTTTTCTTCTGTGCACCTACAACGGTGCGCCGCGGCTGGCGGAAACGCTGGCTTGCCTGGCTGCGCAGGAAAACCCGGCGGGCATTGCGTGGGAAGTCATTTTTGTGGACAACGCCAGCACCGACGGCAGCGCCCGACTGGCGCGCGAAGCCTGGGAGGCGCTGGGCGCGCCCGCGCCGCTGCGGCAGCTGCACGAGCCTCGGCCGGGCTACAAAGTGGCCATGCAGCGCGCCATTGACCACGTCTCGTATCGCTACGCCTGTATCGTCGACGACGACAACCGCCTCGACCGCAATTACCTGCGCACCGGCGTGGAACTGCTGGAGGCCCATCCGCAAATCGGCATTTTGGGCGGGCCCAACACGGCCACCTTCGACGGCGAGGCGCCGGCGTGGTTTCCGGACTTTCAGCACTGCTACGCGTCGGGGCCGCAGCTCGACCGCGTGGGCGGGGCCTTCGCGCCGCTGGCCGACGGGCCGGTGGGCCGCAACGTGCTGTGGGGGGCCGGCATGCTGGTGCGCGCCGAAATCTGGCAACGGCTGCGAACCGGCGGGTTTGCCAGCCTCTTTACGGGGCGCCAGGGCGAAGCCAACCTGACCGCCGGCGAAGACGACGAGCTGTGCTACGCCGCCCAGCTGCTGAGCTACGAGGTGTGGTATTCGTCGCGGCTGCACCTGCGCCACCACATGGCGCCGGGTCGCCTCACCGAGGACTACCGCGACCGGCTGTTCTACGCTTCGGCTCGGGCCACGCCCCGCCTCAACGCCTACCGCAACGCCCTGTGGGG
The DNA here is from genome assembly GCF_016427455.1 of Hymenobacter miniatus. Classification (NCBI taxonomy): domain Bacteria; kingdom Pseudomonadati; phylum Bacteroidota; class Cytophagia; order Cytophagales; family Hymenobacteraceae; genus Hymenobacter; species Hymenobacter miniatus. The sequence goes on along the minus strand of NZ_JAELXR010000014.1, from coordinate 29,596 downwards.
CCGGCCCGACGGCTCCGTCCCTGCGAACCTGCTCAAGGACCTGGGGTACGCCGCGTGGGGCGTATGCAAAAACGTATGTCAGCCGGCCTTTGTGCGCGCTTGGCTCGCCAACAACCGACTGCCCCTGATGAACCAGCGCCACGCGTTGGTGGTGATGCGCGAAATGCTGTGGCACTACGGCCAAGTGCGGGCATACTACGAACGGGTGCGGGGCTTCCAACAACGCCTGCGCTCACCCAAAGCCTCCCTAACCGCCTGAATGTATGTATAAGTTGATAAAGGCCGTCGGGGATGCCCTGGTAAACCGAATTGCCAGGTCTTTGCCGGGGTGGCAGGGCGCGGTGGTGGAGAAAACGTTTCCGGCCCGCGCGTCTTACCGCCCCACGCCGCCCGCCAATGCCGCCATGCTCACGCGCGCCCTGGTGGCCCGCCTCACGCTGCCGGTGCACTTCCTGCCCTACCACATCTACTCCCTGCGCAACGTACACGTGACCTGGGACGGTGCCGTGTTCAATAATTTCCGGCTTTTCGAGCCCAGCATTGTGCGCCGTAGTTTCCTGAGCCGGTTTCAGGACACGCTGCTGCTGCGCCAGTGGGTGGGCGAAAAAGTGAGGGTGAGCGACACCGAAATTGCCGTGTGCCACAACCAGTGGTCGACGGAAAACTATTACCACTGGCTGATTGACAGCCTGCCCCGGTTGCTGGTGCTGCGCAGCCGCTACCCCGGCATGAAGCTGCTGCTGCCGCGGGTGTCGGCGCTGCACCCGGTGCCGGAGTTTATTGCGACCAGCGCCCGCCTGCTGGGCTTCACCGACCACCTGCCCCTCAACCCCCGCCAAATACTGAGCGCCCAAACCGTGATTCTGCCCGACCTCACGGCCGCCTCGCTCACCCAGCGCCCCGAGCTCGTGCGGCAGGTGCGGCAGGAGCTACTCAAGGCGCTGTGCCCCGAGCCGGTGCGCTCGTTCCGGCGGGTGTACGCGGCGCGGGCCGCGGGCTTTCCGCGCAACTTGCTCAACGAGCCGGAAGTGGAAGCGTGGCTGCAGCAGGAAGGCTTCGAAAAGGTGTATTTTGAGCACTTGACGTTGCTGGAGCAAGTCCGGCTGATGCAGGAGACGGAGGTGTTGCTGGCCGTGCACGGCGCCAACATGACCAACCTGCTGTTTCTGCCCGATACGGCCCGGGTTGTGGAAATTCATAACAGAGAATACAGCGACCCGTGTTATTTGCGGCTGGCTTCCTGTTTGGGGCTGGAGTTCTACATCTGCCCGTGTCAGGGCGTCGACGCCCGGCTGGGCAACCAATCGGATGTGGTCGTTGACATGGAGTTGCTGAAGGGTGTCACCACGCTTGCCTTGGCCAGCACCCGCGAAGTATCAACCTAAGCTCTTCGCCACACTGCTCTTTGTCGGGTTTGGCCGATGCGCCTCGCCGACACGAACTACTTCGTCTCTACGTGAATACAGATATTAGCACGCCTCCGGCGTCTTCGCCCGCGGCCGAAGAGCCCGCCTACTGGACCGAAATCATTGAGCCACAAGAGGGCTTGTTCCAGTTGGGGCTGGCGGCCGTGTGGCGCTACCGCGACCTGGTGCTGCTGTTCGTGCGCCGCGATTTTGTGGCTTCGTACAAGCAAACCATTCTGGGCCCCATCTGGATAGTGGCGCAGCCGTTGCTCACCACGCTCATGTACCTGGTCATATTCGGCAACATCGCCCGGCTCTCGACCGACGGCCTGCCGGCGCTGCTGTTCTACCTCTCGGGCGTCACCATCTGGAACTACTTTGCCCAAACGCTGACCGCCACGGCGTCCGTTTTTCGCGACAACGCGGCCATTTTCGGCAAGGTGTACTTTCCGCGGCTGGCCATGCCGCTGTCCATTGTGCTCTCCAACCTCATCCGTTTTGCCGTGCAGTTTGCGCTGTTCTTGGCGGTATGGGCGTATTATTGGGTGAATACCAGCACGGTACACCCCAATGCCTATCTGCTGCTGCTGCCCGTGCTGGTGGGGCTCATGGGCCTGCTCTCGCTGGGCATTGGCATGGTCTTCAGCGCGCTCACCACCAAGTACCGCGACTTGGCTGTGTTGCTTGGCTTTGGCATTCAGCTGGCCATGTACGCCAGCCCGGTCATCTATCCGGTGTCGAGCGTGCCGGCGCACTACCGGTGGCTGCTGCAAGCCAACCCCATCACGCCCATCATCGAAACGCTGCGCTACGGCTTCCTGGGCTCGGGCACGTTTAGCTGGCACGGCTTGGCGCTGAGCGCGTTGCTGACCGTCGTCATCTTGCTGCTCGGCATCGTTATTTTCAATCGCACGCAACGGAGCTTCACCGATACCGTGTAGCGTCATCGGAACTGGCCCAACGCTTAGCCGTAGGGGTTGGCCTGTTTGATTTCCAGCCACCGGTCGGGCCGGTCCAGCGCTTGGTAGCCAAAGCGCTGGTACAGCGTGTGCGCGTCGTAAGTGGCCAGCAGGTGGCGCCGCAGGTTTTGCAGGTCGGGGTGGGCCTGCATCCGGCTCACCAGCCATTTGGAAAGGCCCCGGCCGCGGTGCGCGGGCAGCACAAACACGTCGCAGAGCCAGGCAAACGTGGCCCGGTCCGTCACCACGCGGCAAAAGCCAGCCTGGCTGCCGTCGGGCGCATACAGTCCGAAGTTCAGGGAGTGGGCAATGGCGCGCTCCACGGTGGCCCGCGGAATGTGCCGCGCCCAGTACGATTCTTCGCTCAGCCACCGGTGCACGGCGGCCACGTCGAGCCGGGCCGGGTCGGTGCTAAGGGAATAGCCATCGGGCCGGGTTTCGGTGATGAAGTCGGGCATGAGCGGCAAAAGGCGAAGGAATGAAGCAGGGGCAGCAAGCTACAAACCCGCGGCCGTTGGCAGCGGTTGCACATCCAGAGGCCGGGCCGATGCGTTAGCATTTCCAACCCCACGTCTGCTTATTCTCACTGCATTACTCAATTACTATGAAAACGCTACGCTTTGCTGTGCTGGCCGCCTGGGCCGGCGCGGCGCCCCTGGCGGCGGCTGGGCAGGCGCCTGCGCTCAGCACTTTTGCCGTGGGCGCCACCACCGTCACGGTCTCGGCCGTGGCCACCAACCTCGACGTGGTGTGGGAGTTGCTGTGGGGCCCTGATAATTTCTTGTGGGCCACGGAACGCTACGGCCGCATCAGCCGCATCAATCCGGCCACGGGGCAGGTGCTGCCCCTGCTCACCCTGCCCGATGTGACGACCGTGAGCGAGAGCGGCCTGCTGGGCATGGTGTTGCACCCGCAGTTTGCCACCTCGCCTTACGTGTACGTGGTGTACAACTACACCGACGCCGGCAGCCTCAAGGAGAAAGTGGTGCGCTACACTTACTCGGCCACGGCCAACACCCTGACGGCCCCGCTCGTGCTGCTGGGCGGCATCACGGCCTTCAACACGCACAGCGGCTCGCGCCTGCTCATTCTGCCCGACCTCACGCTGCTCGTGACCACCGGCGATGCCTCGCAGGCGTCGTTGGCCCAAAACCCGACCTCGCTCAACGGTAAAATCCTGCGCATGAACCTCGACGGCACCGTGCCGACCGACAACCCGGCGCCCAACAGCCTGGTGTATACGCTGGGCCACCGCAACCCGCAGGGGCTCGTGCGCCTGCCCAGCGGCAGCCTCTACAGCTCGGAGCACGGCCCCAACAACGACGACGAGATTAACAAGATTGAAGCCGGCCGCAACTACGGCTGGCCCGACGTGGAAGGCTATTGCAACCTGGCCGCCGAAAGAACCTTTTGCGCCGCCAACAACGTGCGCGAGCCGCTTTATACCTGGACGCCCACCATCGCGCCGGCCGGGCTGGCCTACTACGACCACCCGGCCATCCCCGGCTGGCGCGGTAGCTTGCTGCTGGCTGTGCTCAAAGACCAGCGCCTGCTGCAGCTGCCGCTGGACGCGGCGGGCACCGCCATCACCGGGCGCACCGACTACCTGGCGGGCCTGTTTGGCCGGCTACGCGCCATTTGCGTATCGCCCGCGGGCAAAGTATACGTGGGCACCAGCAACCTGCGCGGCCAGATAAGCACCCCCGCTGCCACCGACGACCGCATTCTGGTGCTCGAAAACCGTTCGTTTGCATCGGCCATCCGGCCCGAAGCAAACCTCTCTTTCGACGTCTTTCCCAACCCGGCCCGGCGCTCGGCCACGGTGCGGCTGGCGGCGCCGGCCACGCGCCTCACCATCCGCGACGTGTTGGGGCGCCCCGTGGCCGCCACTCGCCCCGGCTCCCTCACCGCTGCGCTGGACCTGAGCACGTTGCGCGCCGGTACTTACTTTGTAGAAGCTGAGGGGGCAGCCGGTCGTGCCACGCGCCGGCTGGTGGTAGAATAGCCCGCCCCAACCCGCCGGTACCAACACAAAAAAAGCCCCGGCACTCGCCGGGGCTTTTTGATATGAAACAACGCGGAGGCTATTCCAGCACCACTTTGCGGGTGAGCACCTGCTCGCCCACGGTCACGCGCAGCGTGTAGAGGCCAGCGGCCAGGTGGCGGGTCGAGAGCGTCTGCTCGGCAGTGCCGTTCAGGGCCTGCGTGCGCACGGTCTGGCCCAGTGCGTTCAGCAGCGTGGCCTGGCCAAGGCCGGTGGGGCCGCTGAGGCGCAGCGTGAGCTGGCCGGTGCTGCTCGGGTTGGGGTACACCAGCAGGGCTTCGGTGTCAGCCTGGGCGCGAGTAGCCGTGGGCGTGCCGGCAATGGTGAAGGTGCCCGGCGTGTCGGAGCTGCCGTAGCCGCTGATGGCCACGTAGTAGCGCGTGCCCACCGTCAGGCCTGTGATGTTGATGGGGCCCACGTTCTGGTTGTTGCCGGGACCAGCCTGGCAGAACACTTGCGTGAACGGACCAGCCGAGCAGCTCGGCGACGTGTACACGCGCACCGAGCCGGCGGCCGTGCCCGTAACGGTCATGGCACGGGTGGCGGCGGTGGCGGTGAAAGCGTACCACACGTCTTTCGGCACGGCGGCCGGGGCACAGGCCGGCACGTTGATGCCGTTCTGGAGGCTGGTGGTGGCGCCCACGTTGGAGCCCGTGATGGTAGTGGTGCCCAAGGTGATGGCGCCGCAGGGCTCGTCGTTGGCCGGGGCCGTGAGCGGCGTGGTGAAGCAGATGGGACCCACAAACGTGCTGCTGCCGTTGGTGGAGCCGCAGTTCTGGCGCACGTAGAAGCAGTAGGCGGTGCTGGGGGTAAGGCCGGTGAGCGTGGTGGTAGTGCCCGAAATGTTGGCGACCGTGGTGCCCGTGCCCGGCGTGAAGCCCTGCGGGCCATACTCAACGTCGTAGGTGCCGGGCGTGCCGGCGGGGGCCACCCACGTCAGCTGAGCCGTCGTGTTGGTGAGGTTGCTGGCGGTGGGGCCGGTGGGCACGGCGCAGTTGGAAGGCGACGTGGCGCACACGCCAATGGGGCCAAACGTGTCGTTGCCGTACTCCCACACCCGCACGTAGAGCACTTCGCCCGGCGTGCGGCCGGTGAGGGCAATGAGCGAGAACAGGCCGTTCTGGCTGTCGTCGTCGTCGCACTCAATCTGGTTGAGGGTGGTGCAGGTGCCCGAGTACACGGCCATGCCCGTGTCGGTAACGGGGCCGCCCGTGCCCGAGGTTTCGAGCGTCACGGTGCCCGTGGCCGGTACCGTCACCTTAAACCAGATGTCGCCGCCCTGGTATTCGGCCGTGCCGCCGCCCGTGGTGCAGTTCGTGGGCGCCGGGGCGCCCGTCGAGGCCGTGGCGGCCGTGTTGTTGCCCATGGTGGGCGCCGTGCAACCCCCAAACTGAACGGGAATGTTGATGGCGCCGGCGCAGTCGTCGTTGGCCGGCGCCACGGCGGCCGTCGTGAAGCTACCCGCATTGGAACGCGTGCTGCTGCCGGCCGTGCCGCCGCAGTTTTGCACAATGTAGAACTGGTAACCCGTCAGAGGCGTCAGGCCGGTGATGGTGAACGTGGTGCCGGTGGCGGTGGCCGTCGAATACACGTTGGTGGCGGAAGCTGGCAGGGCCGGGTTGAAGCCGGTGGGGCCGTACAGAATGGTGAAGGGGCCCGCCGGCGTATTGGTCACGCTATAGGTCAGCACCGCCGAGTTGCTGGTCACGGTAGCGGCCAGGTTGCGCGGAGCGGGGCAGGCCGCGGGCGCGGCCGGGGTGAACGTATACGTCTGGCCCGCAGCCGGAGCCGTGGCAATGTTACTGGTTTCGGTGGTAGAGCTGGCCGCCGGAGTCGTGCTCGTGTTGTTCAGCGACAGGAACGAACCGCTGCCCGTGCCTGCGCCGGCCAAGCCAATCGAGGCCGTGCTGGTGATGGCCGCGGGCTCGGGGCGGTACACGAAGCGCACCAAGTTGGTGCCTTCCACCAACTGCACCTGAAAAGACAACTGGGGCGCCGCCGTGGCGCTGTGCTGGCGCCAGTTCAGCCACTGAAACGTGAAGACTCGGCTGCCGGCCGTGCCCGTAGTCTGGTACGACGCTGTGCCGTTCACGCCGTCCAGGTCGTCCCAGTACGGGGCTACCATGGGCCGCGAGGCCGCGCTCACCGTGGCCAGGGCATTGCTATAGGCCGCCGTGCCGTTGGCCGGAGCCGAGGCGTTGAAGGAAATCCACCCGTTGGAGTTGGCGTACACCTGCGTGTACGTAACGCCATCAAACACAAAGCTAAAGCCCAGCGGAATGGCTCCGGTAATAGCGTCGTCGGTGCTGATGGTGGTCACGGCCGTGGCCGTGGCGGGTAGCGGCGTGAACGTGCCCGCACTGGCCGCCAGCGTATACGTGTCAACAGTCTGAGCCTGGGTGGGCCGGTTAAACAGCAAAGCTGTCAACAAAAGCAGCGCCCAGCCCAAAGGCCCGCGCCGCCGCGCATGTAAAGGTGTATTCATTGGGTGAAGGGAAAAAGGTAAAAAATGCGGGTGGAGTATGACGAAGTCCGGACAGCCAGCGCGCTAATGCCGACCTTATTAGTAGTGTAATGTAGGCAAAAAGCTTGAGAGGGCGCAACTGGCACCAGCCGTTCGGAAGATGTAGAGCACTACCATAGCGGCAAATAAAGCGCATGAATGAGCGGAATAGCACTTTTGACCTCAAAAACTAGCCTATTACTACGGTTGAGGATAAGGGCAGCCGGCTTCTTGCTCGTAGCTAATGTGCCTTTATATTAACCACAAGCTCTTTTCGGCAGCGCACAGCGCACGCACCGATGCACCATATGATGGAAGTTGGAACCCAAATAAAAATCACAAATAAGTTCCATTTCGTCAAAAATTTGTGAAGTTTGGCCCTTAATTTGCTGCTATCATAGGGCATTTCAAAGGCATATTTTGCCCTTGCCCTTTTCTACCGTTATCTTGGTTCGCCGATTCGTCGGAACCACCCTCAACCGTCTTTTTTCACTCCCTTTCACCCCTTTTTTTCACCCATGAGAAAAATATTACACTCCTTCACCCTGCTGCTCTTCGCGTGCGGCCTGCTCTTGGGCAGCGCGCAGGAAGCACGGGCGTCGCACTTGCTGGGCGGCGACATGACCTACGTTTCGCTGGGCAATAACCAGTACCGCGTCAAGTTCCGCCTGTATCGCGACTGCACCGGCATCACGCCCTCGGCCAACGACTTCCTGCTCTCCTGCCGCAACGGCGGCTGCAACGCTACGGCCACCGTCACGGCGCAGTTCGTGCAGCAGGGCGCCGTGGAAGCGGGCAACCCCTTCTGCGCCGCCGTCTCGGCCGGCCCGTGCCAGGGCCCGGCGGGCCTGCCCAACTACGATGTGTACAACTACCTGGCAACGGTGACCCTGACGCCGGGCAACTGGACGCTGAGCACCTTCTCCAACGCCCGCCCCACGCTGGCCAACGTTCAAGCCGGCGACATGTACGTGGAAGCCACGCTCGACAACCGCAACCAGGGCACGACGGCCGTGGCCAACAACTCGCCCCAGTTCGACCCGCAGGACATTCCGATTCAGTACGTGTGCTGGAAGCAGCCCACCACCATCACCTACTCGGCCACCGAGCCCGACGGCGACTCGCTCGTCTACACCCTGGCCGCGCCCCTGCGCGCCTGCGGCACCCCCGTTACCTATAACACCTTCCCCGGCAGCGCGCGCGTGACCAAAATTCTGAGTCAGAATCCTCTCTGCGTGTATGACTTCCCGGGCTTGCCAACCGGTCTCTATAGCCCCACGAACCCCATCCAGTTAGGTTTCGATACCGTCGGCACCTGCCCCGTTAAGACCGGTGTAGTCCGCACGCTCACCTTCAACCAGCAAGCCCGCACGCTGTCCTTCACTCCTGGCGTATTTGATGCCACGGCGGCGCCCAACTCGGGCAACAATAAGTACCAGATTGCTGTGCTCATCACCGAGTACCGCCGCATCAACGGCGTGCGCCGCGTCATCGGCACGGTGCGCCGCGAGGCCAACATCATCGTCATTGACTGCGGCCCGAACACCACGCCCAACCCCGTAACGGCCACGCCGGTAACGCCCAAGTCGGGTACCCAGACCGTGAACACGACCGATACCACCCGCATCGACGTGCGTACCTGCAACTACTCGCGTGTGGAACTCAACTTCACCGACCCCGACAACCTGAAGACGCCCAGCGCCAACCAGCTGCTGACCGTGACGCTGCCCGCCAACATCAACACCGACCCCAACCTGCTGGACTCGGGTGACGTGGGCACCTTCAGCCTGACCGGCAACGGCACCACCAACCCCCGCGGCGTGTTCTTCTTCCAGCCCTCGCCCACCACGCTCGGCCGCACCATTCGCCTCAACATCCGCGTGGAGGACAACAACTGCCCCATCAAGGGCGTGCAAAACCGCGTAGTAGTAATTCGCATCTACAAAGGCTTTGTGGCCACGGCTTCGGCCATTGTGGGTGCCACGGGCATCGGCAACACCACGCCGGCGTCGAACGCCATCTGCCCCGGTGGCTCGCTCACGCTGCAAGGCGGCGTAGTACGTCCTGACTCGATTCGCCGCATCGCCACCAACACCACCCAAGCGCAAGTATATACCTACCAGTGGTCGGTGGCCAACGCCGGCGGCAACGGCCTTCCCGCTGTGACCACCAATCAGCAGATTGTGGTGAGCCCCACCGTGACGACCCGCTACCGCCTCACGGCTTCGCCCACGCTGGGCTTTGCTCAAGGTTCTTGCGGCGACACTACGTCCATTCTGGTGCGCGTGGTGCCGCAGCCTGTGGTAGCGGCCACGGCTTCAGTACCGTCGGCTTGTATCGGCACTGCGGTAACGCTGCGGGCCACTGCTACCCGCCCCACCGGTGTCGGCAGCAACCTCAATGACACCTACACCTATACGTGGAGCGGCCCGGGCATTACCGCGCCCAACAACACCGGTGCCACCCTCCCCGTGACCCCCACGGCACTCGGTGTTAACACTTACACCGTTACCGCCCGCGGCGCTTCGCCTTATGCGTGCACCGCTACCTCCACCGTGCAGGTGCTGGGCCTGGCCGTCATCACCGCCAAATTCGCGGCTGACTCGACCGGCGCGGCTGGCAAGTACAACAACCGCCCGCCGGTGACCTTCACCTTCACCAACCAGACCACGCCGGTTGTGGGCGCGGCCGGTGCTCCTACCACCTACGCCTGGACGTACCAGCGCTTCAAGGACCTGAGTAACTCCCCTGTGGCCGACCCCGTCGTGACCTTCAGCTCGGCGGCTGCTCCCGCTCCGCTGAAGCTGACCCAGGCCGGTTACTACCGTGTGCGCCTCACCACCTCGGTGACCGGCTCGGCCAACCCCTGCGGCACGCTGGTGGCCGAACGCATCGTCTTCGTGCCCGACCTGCAGGTGCCGAACATCATCACGCCCAACGGCGACGGCCAGAACGACTTCTTCCGCATCTCGTCGGTCAACAGCACGACCAGCAAGCTGGAAATCTTCAACCGCTGGGGCCGCAAGGTGTACGAGCAATCCAACTACGCCAACAACTGGGGCGGCGACAACCAACCCGCTGGCGTGTACTACTACCTGCTCACCGACAACAAAGGTGTGCAAACCAAAGGCTGGGTAGAAGTGGTGCGCTAAGCGCTGCTCACCTTCCGCCCTCACCCAAAAAAGGGTGCCGCGATATTCGCGGCACCCTTTTTTAATTTTAGTGCTGTTGGTTCGGCGTGCCGCTTAGGCGAGGCGGTGACGTTCGTTCTTGATGGCGTTTTGGATGTTCCAGGCTACTTGGTGGCGAAAGGGGTGCATGCGCACCGGGCATTCGGCCATGAGGCACAGCGAGCAGGCAGCAAAGGTGCAGGGGTCGGCGTGCACAAACATTTCGACATCAACCGCGAACCGTTCCTTGATGAGTTCCTCGATGTCGAACAGCTGAGAATGCACTTCTTCGAGGGTGAAATAATAAGGCATCTGCATGTGGCAGTCGATGTGCAGGTTGGCGCCGTAGCGCTGCACGCGCAGGTTGTGCACGTCTATCCAGGGGGCCCGGCGATGGGCTTGCAACTCGGCAATGACCTCGGCCACGATGGCCGTATCGGTTTCGTCCATTAGCCCCGACACTGAGCGGCGGAGCATGCGCCAGCCGTTCACCAGAATGAAGCCGCCCAAGAGCAGGGCCGCGCCCGAGTCGAACCGTACCACGCCGGTGGCCGCCACCAGCACCAGCGCCCCCGACGAGACAATGGACGTGAGGGCATCGATGTAGAGGTGCTGCCCGTCGCCCACCAGCGCCACCGATTTCAGGCGCTTGCCGGCCCGCACCAGCAGCAGGCCCACGCCCAGGTTCACCACCGCAGTGCTGGCCAGCAACGCCACGCCCCAGTCGGGCCGCGCCACGGGGTGGGGGTGCAGCAGCCCGCGCGAGGCGTGGTACAGGATGAAGGCGCCGGCCATGAAAATCAGCCCGCCCTCGAAGCCCAGCGAGAGGTTTTCGATTTTGCCGTGGCCGTAGGGATGGTTTTCGTCCTTGGGCAGGCTGGTGAGGTAGAGGCTGTAGAGCGCAAAGCCGCTCGTAAACACGTTGATGATGCTCTCCAGCGCATCGGTGAGCACGGCCTGGGAGCGGGTGAGATAATAGGCGTAGAACTTAACGGCGACCAGCCCGACGCTGACCACGAGGGACAGCAAGCCAAAGCGGCGCTTGGTGGTGGAATGGTTCATGCAAGACGGGTTTCGGGGCAAAGGTCGGGCACCCAACGGCAACAGTGGGACCACCTCGCGTCGCCAACGGCCGTAGAGCAATTGCCAAGTCGGTAGCAACAAGCCAGACGGGACGCATAATTCGCGCCGAGCGACGAAACCTTTTCTGGGGAAATCTGTATTTAAGGCAGTCGAAAATATTTTTTAGACTGACCTAAAAATATATTAACTTTGCATTGAATCAACTGCTTACCGTGCCACCTTCCACGCTTACCGATACCAAAGTCGACTCCATGGACGCCGGCTGGCGCCATCCGCGCCGCGCCAATTCCTTGAGTGAGGTGTATGCCAGCATCAAGGTGCCGGGAGCCGACGCCTCATTTTGGCGCAAGCTGATGGCCTTTTGGGGGCCGGGCCTGATGGTGGCCGTGGGCTACATGGACCCCGGCAACTGGGCCACCGACCTGGCCGGCGGCTCCCGCTACGGCTACACGCTGTTGTCGGTGGTGCTGATTTCCAACCTGTTTGCCATGCTGCTGCAGCACTTGGCCGCCAAGCTGGGTATCGTGACCGGGCGCGACCTGGCCCAAGCCTGCCGCGACCATTACTCGCGGCCCATCAGCCTGATGCTGTGGTTTTTGTGCGAAATCGCCATTGCGGCTTGCGATTTGGCCGAAGTCATCGGCTCGGCCATTGCCCTGAACCTGCTGTTTGGGCTGCCGCTGGCCTGGGGCGTGGTGCTCACCACGCTGGACGTGCTGGTGGTGCTGTTTTTTCAAAACAAAGGCTTCCGCATCATCGAAAGCATCGTGGCAGGCCTCACGGTGCTCATTTTCGGCTGTTTCCTCTACGAGATTATTGTGTCGCGGCCCGATTGGGTGGCGTTGGCGCACGGGCTGGTGCCGCAGCCCAAGGTCATCACCACGCCGGGCATGCTGTACGTGGCCATTGGCATCCTGGGCGCCACCGTGATGCCGCACAACCTGTACCTGCACTCCAGCATCGTGCAAACGCGGGCCATCGAGCAGACCGAGGCCGGCAAGCGCATGGCCATCAAGTTTGCCACCATCGACTCGACGGTGGCCTTGTTTGTGGCGTTTTTCATCAACGCGGCCATTCTGGTGCTGGCGGCGGCCACCTTCCATCACCACGGGTTGTATGAGGTGGCCAAGATTCAGGACGCCTACAAGCTGCTGGCGCCGGTGCTGGGCGCAGGCGCGGCCAGCATTCTGTTTGGGGTAGCGCTTTTGGCTTCGGGTCAGAACTCGACCCTGACGGGCACCCTGGCGGGCCAAATTGTGATGGAAGGCTTCCTCGACCTCAAGCTGCGGCCTTGGGTGCGGCGGCTCATCACGCGGCTGGTGGCGGTGGTGCCGGCCCTGGTAGTGGCCATTGTGTACGGCGAAAGCGGCACAGAAAAACTGCTGGTTTTCAGCCAGGTGATACTGTCGATGCAGCTCAGCTTTGCGGTAGTGCCGCTGGTGTTGTTTACCAGCAGCCGAGCCAAGATGGGCGTGTTTGTGAACCGGCCCGTGGTGCGCGTGCTGGCGTGGTCGGTGTCGGCCATCATCATCGCCCTAAACGCCTACCTGCTCTGGCAAACCGCCGTGGGCTAGGAGAGAAGGTAAAATGGAAGACAGCGAGTAATGGCTACGCTTTCTTCACTGTGAATGAAGGATATTATTAAAACCGGATAATAATCCGGAGGGCCATGAAACACCTGCTACTTGCGTTGCTGCTGCTGCCCCGGCTGCTGTGCGCCCAGACGGGCACGCTGCGCGGCACCGTGCGCGACGAGCAGCGACGGCCCGTGCCGTACGCCAGCGTGGTGCTGCCGGCCGCCAGCTTGGGCGCCACCGCCGACGGGGATGGCCGGTTTGAGATAGCTGCCGTGCCGGCCGGTCCGGCGCGGCTGGTGGCCAGCGCGGTAGGCTACGCCACGGCCACGCGCGCCGCCACCGTGGCCACCGGCGCCGCCACGGACGTGCAGTTCACGCTGGCGCCTGCGTCTGCCGCCCTCGCCGATGTGGTGGTGACGGGCGTGAGCCGGGCCACCGAAGTGCGGCGCAGCCCCGTGCCCATTGCCACGCTGGGCCGCCGCGAAATCAGCCTCAACGCCAACACCAATGTGATTGACGCCGCCGTACGCGGCATTCCGGGCCTGAGCGCCGTCACGACGGGCCCCAACGTGTCGAAGCCCTTCATTCGCGGGCTGGGCTACAACCGCGTGCTGACCCTCTACAACGGCCTGCGCCAGGAAGGCCAGCAGTGGGGCGATGAGCACGGCGTGGAAGTGGATGGCTACGACATCGAACGGGTGGAGGTGGTGAAAGGCCCGGCCAGCCTGCTCTACGGCTCCGACGCCGTGGCCGGCGTGGTGAACCTGCTGCCCGCCCTGCCCAGCGGCCCCGAAGGCGAGCTGCACGGCGATGCGTTGGCCGAGTATCAGTCCAACAACGGACTGGTGGGCAATTCGCTGGGACTCAACTACCAGAAAAACGGCTTTCAAACCAGCTTCCGGGCCAGCCACCGCCTGGCGCGCGACTACCGGAATAGCGTGGACGGCCCCGTGTACAACACCGGTTTCCGGGAGCTGACCCTGACGGGCATGGCCGGCGTGAGCAAGCCCTGGGGCAGCTCGCATTGGTACCTCACGCTCTACGACAACCGCCAGGAAATCCCCGACGGCAGCCGCGACTCGCTCAGCCGCCGCTTCACGCGGCAGGTGTTTGAGAGCGGGACAGACGACATCAAAAACCGGCCCCTGGTAAGCGACGAAGACCTGCATTCCTACACCATTGCGCCGCTGCACCAGCGCATTCGCCACTACCGGGTGTTCACCAAAACGCAGGTGCGCCTGGGGGGCGGCGAGCTGCACCTGCTGCTGGGCGCCCAGCAAAACCAGCGCGAGGAGTTCAACCACCCCACGGCGCCGGCCCAGGCGGGCCTGGCCCTGCGCCTCACCACCTACACCTACGACGTGCGCTACCACCTGCCCACCTGGCACGGCTTCGAAGCCAGCTTGGGCAGCAATGGCATGGGCCAGCTCAACCGCCACCAGAACGCCACCGATTTTCCCATTCCTAACTACGATTTGCTGGACGCCGGCGGCTTTGTGCTGCTGAAGAAGGCCTTTGGCAAGCTGGAAGTGAGCGGCGGCATGCGCTACGACACCCGGCTGGTGACGTGGTCGGATTTTTACGTGGCGCCCAACCCCGCCACCGGTTTCGATGGTGCCGGCGGACCCCGTACCCCGGACGCCGCGCTGCAGTTTCCGGCGTTTCGGCAGCGCTACTGGGGCGTGTCGGCCAGCCTGGGGGCCAGCTACGTGGCCACCGAGCGCCTCACGCTGCGCGCCAACCTAGCCCGCGGCTACCGCGCCCCCAACATTCCCGAAATCGGCTCCAACGGCCTCGACCCCGGCGCCCACATCGTGTACCTCGGCAACCGCGGCTTTCAGCCGGAATTCAGCTGGCAGCAGGACGTGGGCGTGCTCTGGCACCAGCCCGAGCTCGACGCTTCGGTGGAGCTGTTCCATAACTACGTGCAGAACTTTATCTACCAGGGCCGCTTGCTGAACGAGGCCGGCCAGCCGGTCGTCATCGTGCCGGGGAATGCCACCTACCAGTTTCAGCAGGCCGCCGCCCGGCTCTACGGCCTCGAAGCCAGCCTAAGCTGGCGCCCGGCCGCCTTGCCTTGGCTGGCCTGGAGTAGCAGCGCAGCCTACGTGAACGGGCAGAATGCCGCTTCGACTGCGCCCGAGCACCTGGCCGCCGCCGCCCGCTACCTGCCCCTTATTCCACCGCTACGGGCGCGCACGGAGGTGCGCGCCACGCTGCCGGCGCACGCGGGCCGGCTCACGGGCACCTACTTCCGGGCCACCGTGGACGGCAGCGCGGCCCAAAACCGTTTCTACGCCCTCGACAACACCGAAACCGCCACCGCCGGCTACGCGCTGCTGGGCCTGGGCGCGGGCACCACCTACGCCAACCGCGCCGGGCGCGGTCTGCTGCAGCTCATCGTGCAGGTCGATAACGTTTTCGACACGGCCTACCAGGCCCACCTCAACCGGCTGAAGTACTTCGAATACTACGCCGGCTCGCCCACCGGCCGCACGGGCATCTACAACCCCGGCCGCAACGTGGGCGTGAAAGTGCTGGTGCCGTTTTAAAAACCGAAAGGGTGGGGTTGGGCTTAGGCCGAAGAAATAATGCGAAAACGGTACCGCCCGGGCCTTTCTGCGTAGACGGCCGCATGAAGCACTTTTTCTGGCTGCTTATCCTGCTGCCCACCTACGCCCGGGCGCAGAATGACCACAAACCCACGCCCTACGACTCGGCCCATTTCAGCTGGCGCAAGCCCGTGCCGCGCAACCGCCTGCGCGAGCTGCAGCCCGACCGCCCCGGCGTCACCGAAAGCCCGTTTACCGTAGATGCCGGCCATGCCCAGGTGGAAATGGACCTGCTGCGCCTGCGCAACAGCGGCACCGGCGACGAGCAGCGCGAACGGGAGCTGAAAGTGGCCTACACCATGCTCAAGTTCGGCCTCGGCCGCCGCACCGACCTGCAGCTGGAAGTGCCGCTCTACGCCATTGCCAAGCAGCGCGCCACCGAGGCCACCGACTGGGAGGAGCGCCACGCCGGCTTTGGCGACCTCACGCTGCGCGTGAAGCACAACTTCATTGGCGACGACCAGCAGGGCAAGTTTGCCATGGCCGTGATTGGCTACGCGCGCCTGCCCAGCGGCGGCGCGGTGGGGGAGGGCGCTCCCGAATACGGCGTGGTGCTGCCCGTCGACATCGAGCTCAGCGACAAAGCCAACCTCGAAGCCCAGCTGGAAACCGACCTCAACTACGACCGCGACCAGGACCAGCGCTACCTGCGCTTCGTGCCCTCCACCGCCTTGGAATACGACTTCACGGAGAAGCTGGGCCTCGTGGCCGAAGCCGTGGCCATGTGGGACACCGAGCAGCGCCGCTGGCAGGCGTCGGCCAACATTGCCCCCATTTTCAAGCTCACCCCCAACCTGCAGCTCGACCTCGGCACCCACTTAGCCCTGAACCGCCTCAGCGACCACGAGTACTTCGTGGGCTTCACCTTCCGCCGCTAAACGCCGCGCCCGTGCCTATCTTTGCCCCGCCAAGGTGCCAACCCCCAATCGCGGGGCGCGGCTGAAAAGGGAATCCGGTACGAAGCCGGAGCTGTCCCCGCAACTGTACGCTCCACATCGGGGTGGGCCTCAATGCCACTGTTCAGTGCCGGTTTTTCACGTGAAAAATCGGCCAGGAATGGGAAGGCGGCCCACTCGGCGGAGCAAGCCAGGAGACCTGCCCGGGCGTTCACAGGTTCAGCATTCGCGGAGGACGAATGGAGAAAGAAAGCAGCGGCCGCCCTCGGGTGGCCTCATTACCCCTGTTTTTCGGCCTCGGTCTGACGCTAGCCGGCTTCTCTCAAGAAGCGGGCTGACGGCGGATTTTGAATCGAATTTTCTTAACTGAGAATTTGATTCGGATGCTAGTTGCCCTTTTGCACACACGCCGGCTGGCCGGGCTGCTGGCCGCGGCCATTGCCGTGGCGCGGGCCCTGCCGGCCCAGGGGCAAGCCGCGGCCGATACCCTTACCGGGCAAAGCCACCTGCTGCCCGACGTGGCGGTGGCCGGCAGCAAGCCCAGCCGCTACGCGCTCGGCACGCGCCAGCTGGTGCTCGATTCGGCAGCCCTCAGCCAGTACCGCACCGGCACCCTGGCCGAAGCTTTGGCGGCCCGCGCGCCGCTCTACCTCAAAAACTACGGGCCGGGCCAACTGGCGTCCATCAGCATTCGGGGCACGTCGGCGCGACACACCGCGGTGCTCTGGAACGGGTTCAACATCAATTTCTCCTCGTTGGGCGAAGCCGATTTTTCGCTTTTCCCGGTGGGCGGCAATACACAGGTGCGCGTGCAGCCCGGGCCCGGCGGGGCGCTGTACGGCACCGGCGCCATTGGCGGCGCGGTGCTGCTGAGCGGCGAGCCTGCTTTGGGCGGAGGGCTGCGCGGCAGCGTGCAGGCCGAGGGCGGCAGCTTTGGCCAGGGCGCGGGCAGCCTGGAGGCCAGCTACGGCGCGGCGCGATTGGCCTTGCGCACCACTGCCTTGTACCGCGAAGCCCAAAACGACTTTTCCCTTGGCCCGGAGCAAAACGGGGCCGCGGCCCCGCGCCAGCCCAATGCGGCTTTCCGGCAATGGAATTTCACGCAGGATGCGCGCTTGCTGGTGGGCACCGGCGGGCAGCTCAGCCTGGCCGCCTGGCTCACGGGGGCCAACCGCCAAATCCAACCGGCGCTGGGCGCTGCCAACCGCCATGGCCTCGAAACCGACCACAGCGCCCGGCTGCTGGCCGCCTTCCGGCAGCGGGTGGGCCGGCGCTACGAGGGCACGGTGCGCGTGGCTTGGCTGCACGACCGCCTCGTATACGGCGACGATACGCTGCTGCCGCAATACACCACGCTGAGCACCATCCAGGCCCAAACCGAGCATTCGTTTACCCTGGGAAATAAAATCAGCCTGCAGCTGGGCGGCGAAGTGCAGCACTTTGAAGCGGTGGCCGACGGCTACGAAAGCCGCATTCGCGAAAACCGCTTGGCGGCCTCTGGCCTGCTGCGCTACGATGCCACGCCCACGCTGCGCCTCACCGCCAACCTGCGCCAGGCCGTTGTGCCCGACCAGCGCCCGCCGCTGGCGCCCACCGCCGGCGCCGAATGGGACCTGTGGCAAACCGAAACGCGCGCCATCACCCTAAAAGCCAGCGCCTCGCGCAGCTACCGCGCCGCCACCCTCAACGAGCGGTACTACCGGCCCGGCGGCAACCCCGGCCTGCTGCCCGAAACCGGCGTGGGCTACGAAGCCGGCGCCGTGTACGACCACCAGGCCGCCGGCCCCGCCCGCCTGCACTGGCGCACCGAGCTCACCGCCTACCGCCAGCTCGTCGACAACTGGGTGCAGTGGATACCGGGCCCCGGCGGCTTTTACTCGCCGCGCAACCTGCGGCTGGTGCGCACCCAGGGCCTGGAAGCCAGCACGGCCCTGGGCTGGAAGCGGCCGCGCTACGAGGCCGCCGTGCGGGCCAGCTACGCCCTCACCCAAGCCCACAAGCAGCAAGGCTACCTCGGCGACGACGACCCCCTGGACACCCAGCTGGCGTACGTGCCGCTGCACGGCGCCACCCTCAGCACCGAGCACACCTGGCGCACGCACTGGCTGCTGAATGCCAGCGGCAGTTTCAGCAGCTACCGCTACACCACCGTGTCGGCCAACGATTTTTTGCCGGGCTATTTCCTGCTGCAGGGCAGCGTGGGGCGCCATCTGACGGTGGGCCCGGCTCGGTTCACGCTGCTGGTGCAGGGCTACAACCTCACCAACACCCGCTACCAGACCTACGCCGGCCGCGCCATGCCGCCCCGCTCGGCGGTGCTGAGCCTGCGCGTGGCCTGGCGCTGATTTTCAACATCCATTCACATTCATTTTATGAAGCTCAATTCCTTTCCTTACCTCTCCGCCTTCGGCCTGCTGGCCCTGCTGACCACGGCCTGCAACCCCGACAAAGAGGTCATCACCCCGGAAGTGCCCACCGTCACCAACGCGGTGTACGTGGTGAACGAAGGCACCAGCAACGGCGCCATCAGCCTCTACAACAAGTCGACGAAAACGGTGGTGCGCGACGTGTACGCGCCAGCCAACGGCAACAAGCGCCTCGGCCCGTTTGTGCAGAACATGACCATCGTGGGCGACAACGCCTACCTCGTGGTGAACGGCGCCGACTCGGTGCAGGTGGTGCGCCTGGCTGATTTCAAGCGCACGGTGGGCATCGGCGGCTTTTCGCAGCCGCGCTACCTGCTGGCTGCGGGCACCGCCAAAGCCTACGTTACGGAGTGGCAGGGCAGCTTCCCGGCCTACTCCGCCGGCCGGGTGGCCGTGCTGAACCTGACCACCAACACCATCGGCAAGCGCCTGACGGTGGGGGTGAACCCCGAACAAATGCTGCTGGTGGATAACAAGCTGTACGTGGCCAACAGCGACGGCAACACCCTCAGCGTCATCAACACCACCACCGATGCAGTGGAGTCGAGCATTGCGGTGCCCGACGGGCCCAAAAACCTGGTGCGCGACGTGAACGGCAATATCTGGGTGCTGTGCAGCAAGTACGGCGCGGCGCAGGATTTCCTCGTGCGTTTCAGCCCCGCCCAGCCCACGCAGCAAACGCGCATTGCCCTGGCCAGCGACTACACCAACGGCAACCTGCGCACCAACGCCACGGGCTCTACCGTCTACGTGTCGCTCGGCACGGGGACTTATGCCCTCGACCCGATGGCCACGGCTCTGACGGCGAAGCCGCTCATCCGCCGCAATTTCTACGGCCTGGGCATCGACCCGCAGGACAACACCATCTACGCCGGCACTTCCACCTTCACCGGCGACGCCAAGGTGATTCGCTACACCGTGGCCGGCGCCCCCATCGACTCGTTCGGCGTGGCCGTGGGCCCCAACGCGTTCTTGTTCCGCTAGCATTGCCCTGCCTTTCTTTCTGCAAAAAATAAACCCCTGCCCGGTTCGGGCAGGGGTTTTTTCGTGGAGCAGGGGGGGGGCGGGCAGTTAGTCGGCCAGGCCGTCGTGGTTGCGGTCTTTGGCGTCTTCGGCGGCTTTGTACAGCTCTTTGCCGGTGGGCTGATGCGGGCCATTGGGGCGCTGCACACCCGCCGTCACGGAGTCGCCGTTGGCCACGCCGTCGGTGGGGGCGGCGGGGCCTTTCTTGGTGTAGCCGCGTTCCACGTTGGTATCGCCTTCTTTGGTGCCCGAGCTGCAGGCGCTAAACGTGGCGGTGAGGGCGCAAGCCACGGCAAGGGGGCGGAGGAGTGATTTCAACAGCATGAAAGAGCAAATGTGAAGGGGTTGAGGGATGCGACGGTGCAAGGTAGAAAAATAACTTCCCGCCGCGCAACCCGAACCGTAGGCCCGGGGTACGGTTGTAGCGACAGGAGCCGCTGCAAGGTTGCGCAAAGTTGCGCTTCGGCCCCACTCGCCTCACTTACTTCCTGATGCCCAGTTCCATCCCTTCGCCTGCCTTCGCCTACGCCGAGTTTCGCCAGCTGGTGAGCACGCTGGCCGCCGAGCGCCGCACCAGCGGCCCCGACCAGAACCCGGCCTACGTGCGCTTCACCGACCAGAACCAGGCCCACCTCGACCGCGCCTACGCCGAGCCGCTGCTGCCGGAGCTGGTGGCCACGCTCGCCAACCTGCCCCGCCCCGAGCAGTGGCTAGTGCTGGGCGAGGCCTGGTGCGGCGACACCGCCCACACCCTCCCGGTATTGGCCCACCTGGCCGACGTGAGCGCCGGCCGCGTGCGCCTGCACGTGCTGCTGCGCTCCGACCACCCCGCCCTGATGGCCGCCCACCAAACCAACGGCGGCAACAGCATTCCCAAGCTCATTCGGCGCGACGCCGCCACCGGGGCCGACCTCGGCGACTGGGGCCCGCGCCCGGCCGAAGCACAGACGCTGGCTCATCAGCTGCACGCCGATAAATCCTTGCACACCAATCAGATAGTTAAGACAATGAACGCTTGGTACGAGGCCGATAACGGCCAGGCCGTGCAGCGCGAATTGTTGGCCCTGCTGAGCTAAGCCCTTGACCCAAGCATTTTTTGCGCTATTTTCACCCTCCCAATTCCCTGCCGTATGCCGCTGCCGTTGCGCCGTCGCCTCCAAAAACACGTTGCCGCCTGGCCCTGGCAGCGCGTGGGCGTGCTGGCCGGCGTCAGCTTGGCATTGGCACTAATGCTGATTGTTTATTTGTTTGGGGTGAGCGACCAGTTTTTTGGTCGACTTTTTTCTGCCTTTCTCGTACTGTTCTGGCTGCTGGCGGTCACGTTCCTGGCCGTGGTCCCGTTTGTGACGTGGGCCACGGGGCATTGGTTCGGACGCGGCTGGGCGGAGGTTTCCACTCCGGCGCCTCGCCCGCGCCGGACTGCTGCCGGTTCTGCAACGGCTCGTTCTCATTCTTCACCGGCTGCTTCGCGGCGGCCCGAAATCAGATAAAGCTCTTGAAAACCAACCTACTGCATATCAAAAATATGGTGTGCCCCCGGTGCGTGGAGGCCGTACACAGCTTGTTGGAGCGGGCCGGCTATCGGCCCAAGGCCGTCACCCTTGGCGTGGCCGAGCTCGACGAAACCACCCCCGCCGACCCCGAAGCCCTGGCGCCGCTGCTGCACGCCGCCGGCTTCGAGCTGCTGCGCGGCCGGGCCGAGCAGCTCACCGAGCAAATAAAGGCCACGCTGGCCGAGTACCTGGAGCACCTGCGCACGGCGCGCTCGCCGCTCACCACTTCGGCTTTCCTGACCGACCGGTTTGCGGCCACCTACTCGCACCTGAGCAAGGTGTTTTCGCGCACCGCTCACCTCACCATCGAGAAATACCTCATTCGCCTCAAAATAGAGCGCGTGAAGGAGCTGCTGAGCTACGGCGAGCTGACCCTGAACCAGATAGCCGACCAGATGCGCTACAGCTCCGGCCAGCACCTGAGCAACCAGTTCCGCCAAGTAACGGGCTACTCGGTGAGCGAATTCCGCCGCCTGATGCTGCCCGAGCGCATGTCGCTCGACGCGCTGGCGTAGGCAACGCCCGCCATTCCGAGCGCAGCGCGGCAATCCGTCCTGTTTTCAGCGGCCCGCCATGTAGCGTGACAAACTCAACCAAAAAGCCCCGGCACTGCGCAGTGCCGGGGCTTTTTGCTATATGAACGAGTTGGGTAGTGACAAGACGGATTGCCGCGGGCTTCGCCCTTGCAATGCCGGTTAAGCGCCTTGATAGCTCTTGCACGCTTCCACGCAGGCCTGGCAAGCTTGGGCGCATTGCTGGCAATGGTCGTGCTGGTGCTGGGCGCATTCGTCGTGGCATTTCTGGCAAATTTCGAGGCATTCGCGCAGCACGTGCTGGGCGTGGTCGGAGCCGCGGGCAATGAAGGCGGCGGTGAGGCGACAGATGTCGGCGCAGTCGCGGTCGAGGCGGATGCAGGGCACCATCATCTTGGGGTCTTCTTCGTCGAGGCAGGCGTCGGCGCACAGCTCGCAGGCGGCGATGCAGCGGCTGAGGGCGTCGAGCACGGCGCGGTTGTCGCGGCGGGAGCGGGGAGAAGCAGTGGGCATGTGCATGGCAATGAGGAGTTAGGTGAAAAGAAAAGCTTGACGGGCAGCCGTTTCCTGCTTTACGCGCCAAATCGGCTCAGGGACGTGCACAATTTGCCTTCCCCGCTCACACAATTCGGGGCTGACCCCGGGATGCTGTAGGTTTTTGGTAAAATGATGCCTTAACCATCGGGCACGCTTCGGGGTATTAAGAGGAATTATTCTCGCTATTTCCCTTGAAGGCAATGCTATTTCTTAAGCAATTGATAACGGCCGGGTTACTGGCCGCCGTGCCGTGCCTGACGGCCGCCGCGCAGGACCACGAGCACATGGGCATGCCCATGCCGGCTCAGCCCAAACCTAAGCCCAAACCTAAGCCCAAACCTAAGCCCAAAGCCACACCTGCCAAACCGCGGCTAGCCACGCCCAAACCCGCCGCCGCGCCCCAAACAGGCAAAACAACGGTTTCCCCGGCTGCCGCTCCTGCGCCCCGCACAGCCCCGGTTGCGCCGGCCGATACCAGCCAGCCCTCCGGCCACGAACACATGATGCCCGGCATGAACATGGGCGGCGCCACGCCCGTGGATTCTGCCAAAACCGGCCAGATGCACCACATGAACATGGCGGGCAGCGGCCATGATATGGGCGCCATGGGGATGGCCCACGACAGCAGCATGCACATGGGCGGCATGAGCCATGCCTTCTCGCGCCGCCTGCCCATGAACCGCAACGGCTCGGGCACGAGCTGGCACCCCGACGAAACGCCCATGTACATGTGGATGCAGCACCAGGGCCCCTGGATGCTGATGTACCACGGCGCTGCCTACGCCCGCTACACCAGCCAGAACTTCAACAACAGCGGCAAGCGCGGCCACGCCAACGCCGTCGACGGGCCGAACTGGGGCATGGCCATGGCCCAGCGCGAAATCGGGGCCCGCGGCCTGCTCAACCTGAGTTTGATGGTGAGCCTCGACCCGCTCACCGAAACCAACGGCGGCTACCCGCTCCTGTTCCAAACCGGCGAGTCGTATAAAAACCAGCCGCTCATCGACAAGCAGCACCCGCACGACCTGATTTCGGGCCTGACCGTGGGCTACACCCACGCCGTGAGCGAGGACGTGGACGTGAGCCTCTACCTGGGCTACCCCGGCGAGCCGGCCATTGGTCCGGTGGCCTTCATGCACCGCATTTCGGCCATGCCCAACCCCGATGCGCCCCTCTCGCACCACTGGACCGATGCCACGCACATCACCTTCGGGGTGGCCACGCTGGGCGTGCGCTACAAGCAGTTTAAGCTGGAGGGCAGCAACTTCACGGGCCGCGAGCCTGACCAGTACCGCTACGATTTCGACCGGCCGCGGGCCGACTCCTGGGCTGGCCGCCTCAACTGGAACCCCACCAGCAGCCTGGCCCTGCAGGTGAGCCGCGCCTTCATCAAAAGCCCCGAAGACCTGCACCCCGAAGACGACGTGACCCGCACCACCGCCAGCGTGTTGCACAGCCGCACCTGGAGCGATCGCCGCTACTTGGCCTCGGCCCTGGTGTGGGGCCTGAACGAAGCCCACGGCGGCAAGGAGCACGCCCTGCTGGCCGAAACCAACCTCACGCTGGGCCGCCCCACGTTCTACGGCCGCTACGAGTTTGTGCAGAAGGACGGCGAGGAGCTGGATTTTTACGCCTCTACTCCGGCCGGCGAGCCGCTACGAGGCGGGCCGTTCAACATTAACGCGTTAACAGTAGGGGCAAGCTACCGATTAGCTAGTTTGGGAGGGGCTCGCGGGCCGGAACTGAGCGTGGGCGGCCAGCTAACGGGCTATTTCATTCCGACTGCACTACAGCAGGACCGGTACTACGGCGTGGTGGGTTACGTGGGGCCCGGCTATGGCAAGCTGCCGCTCTCGGCCTCGGTGTACCTGCGCCTGACCGCGCCCTGGATGAGCATGAAAGGCATGAGCTCGGGGCGCATGAGCGGCATGAAGATGTGAGCCGGCCCAAACGGCTGGCGGGGCTAGTCAGGGGCGCCGTCCGTAGTACCGGGCGGCCCGCCAGGCAATGGGCAGCCCGATGCACGCCATCAGAATGCCCATCGCCATGGCCGCCGACGGCAGGGTGAAGGGCCGTGGCGGAATCTGGGAGGCCGGCACCACCAGCAGGTTCATAATGGCCCATACCGCGGCCCCGTAGAACAGGCCGACCAGCAGGGGCGGCAGCTGGCTTAGCAGCGACCACCGCGGGTAGAGCCAATACAACACCAGCGCCCAGGTGCACGCAATGCCGTAGTGAAACGCCAGCCCGGCCAGGGCCATGCTGGCCCCGCCAGCCAGGGCCGCCGGCCCAAAGAGGCCGCTGGCCACGAAGTGCAGCACGTTGACGGGTGGCTTGTGGGTCAGCAGCACGTATTGGGTGCAGGCGGCCGCGATGTCCAGCGAGCCGGCCACCAAGCCGGTGAGCGAAGCCGCCGCCACCCAGCCCGCGCGCCGGGCGGCAGGTGGCAGGAGGAGCGAGGTTTTCATATAGAAAAGTAGCGTTTTTCAGGAGATGGTTGCGCAAGATTCCCGGCCCACTGTGCCCGACCTTTGCCGGGAAATGAACCCCGGACGCTCCAGCCGGGTTACTTGCCACTGTGCCTACTGCTTCGCCCCGCATCCTGCTGCTCACGCCGCCGCTCACGCAGCTCAACACCCCGTACCCGGCCACGGCTTACATCAAGGGCTTTTTGGGCGGGCGTGGGTACGACGTGACCCAGGCCGACTTGGGCCTGCAGCTGGTGTTGCGGCTGTTTTCGGTGGATGGGTTGCGGCGGGTGTTTGCCGAAATTGAAGCCGGCGGGTTCGACCTCAGCGACAATGCCCGGCGCATGCTGCGCCTGCAGCACCGCTACCTGGCCACCATCGGTCCGGTCATTCGGTTTCTGCAGAACAAGGACCTCACGCTGGCCCCGCGCATCTGCCACGGCCGCTTCCTGCCCGAAGCCAGCCGCTTCGACCACGTGGCCGACCTCGAAACTGCCTTCGGCACCATGGGCCTCACCGACCAGGCCCGCCACCTGGCCACGCTCTACCTCGAAGACCTGGCCGACCTGCTCAAAGAAACCGTGGGCCCGCACTTTGGCTTCTCGCGCTACGCCGAAAAGCTGGCCCTTTCGGCCACCAGCTTCGAGCCCCTGCACCACGAATTGGAAGCCGCCCCCGGCCTGCTCGACCGCATGCTGCTGGAGGAACTGGAGCCCTTGCTGGCGCGCGTGCAGCCCGACGTGGTGGGTTTCACCGTGCCCTTCCCCGGCAACCTCTACGGCGCGTTGCGGTTGGCCAAGCACATCAAGGAAATCAACCCCGCCACGGCCACCGTCATGGGCGGCGGCTACCCCAATACCGAGCTGCGCACCATTCAGGAGCCCCGTTTTTTCGATTACATCGACTACCTGACCCTGGACGACGGCGAGGGCCCCTGGTTGCGCTTGCTGGCATACCTGGGCCACTCCACGGAGCAAGAAGCCCGTCAGGAAGATGTTCCAGACGGGGTGCATTGCGCATTGCAGGCCGTGCTCTACCGTCCGCCCGCCCGCGACCAGCTCCAACGCACCTTCCTGCGCAACGAGCAGGGGCAGATTGAGTACATCAACCACCCGCACCCCGACGTGCCGCACCACGAAGTGGGCACGCCCGACTACTCCGACCTGCCCCTCACCGAGTACCTCTCGGTGCTGGAAGTGCTGAACCCCATGCACCGCCTCTGGAGCGACGGCCGCTGGAACAAGCTCACCGTGGCCCACGGCTGCTATTGGAAGCGCTGCTCGTTCTGCGACGTGACCCTGGACTACATCAGCCGCTACGAAACGGCCCCTAGCACCCTGCTGGTCGACCGCATCGAGCAAATCATCCGGCAAACCGGCCAAACCGGCTTTCACTTCGTGGACGAAGCCGCGCCGCCCCTGGCCCTGCGCGACCTCGCCATTGAGCTGCTTAAGCGCCGCGTGCCCATCACGTGGTGGGGCAACATTCGCTTCGAAAAAACCTTCTCAGCCGACCTGTGCCGGCTGCTGGCCGCCTCGGGCTGCATTGCCGTGAGCGGTGGGCTCGAAGTGGCGTCCGACCGCCTGTTGGCCCTCATGGAAAAGGGCGTCACCATCGCCCAGGTGGCCCGCGTGGCCGATGGCTTCACCCAGGCCGGCATCATGGTGCACGCCTACCTGATGTATGGTTTTCCCACCCAAACGGCGCAGGAAACCATCGACAGCCTGGAAGTGGTGCGCCAGCTTTTCGCTGCCGGTGTGGTGCAGAGCGGCTACTGGCACCGCTTCTCGATGACCGCCCACTCGCCCGTGGGCAAGAATCCGGCGAAGTACCAGGTGCAGGCCATCGGGCCGGCGCCCGCCGGCTTCGCCTGGAACGACCTCTGGCACGACGACCCCCTCGGGGCCGACCACGAGGCCTTCGGCCCCGGCTTGGCCAAGTCGCTCTACAACTACCTGCACCACGTGGCCCTCGACGAGCCCCTGCACACCTGGTTCGACTTCAAAACGCCGCGCCCCAGCACCCCGCGCCACCTCGTGCAGCAGGCCCTGCAAGCCCCCGAAAAGCCGGATTTTACCCGGCAAAACCAGCGCCTGTTCTGGCTCGGCAACGCCCCCGATATTCGCATTGAAGCGGGCAAAAAAGCTCCTCGCGCCGTGCTTACCTGCTACGAGCAAGCCGAAGACTTCGAAGTAAAAACCACCGAGGCCGCCGGCCGCTGGCTGCACCAGCTGCTCACGCGACTCAGCCACGACTACGACGCCAAAGTGCTGCTCAAGGACGCAGCAGCCGGTTTTCCAACGTCGGAAGGCCCATTCGAAGCATTTCTGCAAAGCCCGGCCTGGGCGTTGCTGCGCGAAAAGGGCTTGCTGCTGGTATAAAAGCCGGGCTTGCCTCCGCCGTTACTTCCGCGGCAACCACTGCAGCACGTCTTCCGGCAGCCCCGCCCCAAAGCGCGGGCTGACATCGCCCGGCACCAGCAAATCGGGCCCCGTACTACGGTACACGCGCACGGTGCCACGCCGCCCGCCCAACACCCGCTGGAGCGCCGCGGCGGCCCGGGCGTTTCCGCCGCCATACAAGCCCAACACCGGCACTCGCTCCGCCTTCATATTCTGGAAAGTCTTGCGGCTGGCATCGTCCAACTGCGCATTCTGAGCAATGAAAAACGACAGACGGATGCTGCCTTCATCGGATTGAGGCTGCCCTTGCTTTGCACCCCGCGAAAGGTAAATTCCTAAGGTTGTGCCGACGGGCTGCGCCCCCGCCGCCCACACACCAACGTTGGCCGTGTCGACCCCGGCGGTGTGACGCAGCACGTCTAAAGCGTTTTGGAGGAACGTGGTGTTGGAGGTGTTGGACGAATCATCGGCCGGCAACAGCAAGGTCACAATGCCGTTTCGAGCCAGCGCGTCGGCCCACAGGGCGGCAGTGGGAGCAGTGCCAGAATCGGGCAGCAACACCAAGGCAGGGCCGGGCGTGCTGGTATCGGCCGGAGCAAACAGCCAAAACGGACCGTTAGGCCGGGGCGATTTCTCAACCCGATACGTACGGGGCCGGGGCGTCCCGCGCTTCAGCAGAATGACGGGCATCGTGACCGAATCCAGCGCCAGGGTACCGTGCCAAAAATCCCCGTCCTGCGTGAGGGTGAGCACGTGGCCGGGCCGGGCCGGGCGGCGCAAAGTCAGTCGGCGGTTGGCAAACAAGATGGTGTCGGCCACGAAGCTCAGCGTGCCAACAGCGGGCACGGTCAGTTCGGCCTCGTAGTGCCCCGGGCTCGGGTGGTTGATGTCGAGCGCGGCCCGTAGCTCGGGCTGCTTGGCCGGGCTGAGGCTGCCTTCAAAATGCCCCACGGGTGGCGGAGTGGCCTGCGTGTCGCCGCTTTGCTCCGGTTGGCAAGCCACGATGCTCAGCGCCATGCCCAGTAGCGCGGGCCACAAGCATAAGCGGACGGGCAGCTTGCTGGTCGAACAGAACGCGGGGGGAAGAAGCATGCGCAAAAGTAGCGGGTTTAGCGCCCGGCCAGGCCCTTGCGCAAGATGAGGTCGGTTTGCACGTCCTGCCCCAGCCGGAATTCGTGCTGCCCAATTTCCCGAAACCCAAACCGCTGGTAAAAGGCCCGGGCTTTGTCGTTCTTTTCCCACACGCCCAGCACCACCGCCGTACAGTGCAGTTGCTCAGCCAAGGCCAGAATGCCGCGCATCAGCGCCGCCCCCAGGCCCGTGCCCTGCCAATCGTCGCGCACGTACAGCCGCTCAATTTCGAGGCGTCCGGCCGGGTTCTGCCCCTCCGCGAGGCCCAGCGAAGAGTTGTCACGCAGCTTGGCATAGCCAACCAACTCGTTCTGCATGTGGGCCAGCAAAAAGGTGTTTTCGCGGTCTTGCAGCTCGGCCAGTTGAATGTCGGGCCCGAAGTTCTCGGCAAGATAGGCGGCCATGTCAGCCGGGCCATTAGAGGCCGCAAAGGTGTCGTGAAACGTTTGGCGGCCAAGGTCAGCCAGTTGGGCCGCCGTACCGGCGTTGGCCTTGGCCAATGAGATGCGCAGAGGAGATGACATGAGACAAAGGTCGCCCGCCGGGCGGCGAGTTACAGCATTTCGTTGGTGTTGGGGTCCCGGCGGTCGCTTTCGCCGCGCCGCATGCGCAGGCCCATGCGCACCAGCAAGCCACTGGCCAGCAACCCCACCAAATAAGCCGAAAGCAGCAAAGCCGGCGCACTCTGCGCGCCATTTACGTACCACATGTACACGGACACGTATACTTTCAGCATCATCCCAATGCCTAGCAACACCCCACTGAGCACGAGTAGAAAACCGACCAAGCGGCGCGTAGGCGGAGGTAGGGGAGGAGTAGGCATAGCGTTTGATTATTACGCGAAGGCCTAAGTTGGGGTTGGTGCCAGTTGCTAATCCGTTTCTTTAACGTAATTTTGACACACCAAGTCACCCTGCGAGAGTAGCTCAGTTGGTAGAGCATCAGCTTCCCAAGCTGAGGGTCGCGAGTTCGAACCTCGTTTCTCGCTCATTGATTAACAGCCACTTAGCTTCTGAGCTAGGTGGCTGTTTTACTTTTGGTTTAAACGACGGTTTAAACAATATGCCTTTAGGTCTTCTAAAGTGTTATTGTATGGCATACTATCCGCATTGTGCTTGGTTAGAGCCAAGCATAGCATTTCAAAATAGGGGCTTCGCACGAAGTGCGAAGTAAAGGCGCCGGTTCGGCGCCGCACTGGCGCCGGTTCGGCGCCGCACTGGCGCCGGTTCGGCGCCGCACTGGCGCCGGTTCGGCGCCGCACTGGCGCCGGTTC
>NZ_JAELXR010000013.1:0-143790 GCF_016427455.1 Hymenobacter miniatus | reverse complement strand
CTACCTCGCCTTTGCCGGGCTCATGCTCGCCAAAGCCGCTGGCCTTAACTTGCTCCCAGGTGCATAACACCTTCTAGGAAATGTGCTTATATAATTAAGCTCCATATTGATTTCCTCTATTTTTCTTAGCTTCTTTATGCTACGAGGAATGTTTGTCATCGAGTCTCCCCAAATGACAATGCGTTTTAGTTGAGGCAAGATTGATAATTCTGTTGGAAACACATTAAATTTATTATAGCACAGATTGATTTGATTGAGGTTCAGAAAATCTCCTTTCTTGAGGTTCAACTTGCTGATATTATTACTAAAGAAGCTAACATATTTCAAGTTCTTAAGCGACTTTATCGAATTAGGCAATTCAGAAAAAGCGTTATCATTAAGCCATAGTTCTTCCAGACTTTTAAGGAGAGCTATCTGAACCGGCATATCCGATATCTTAGAATCAGTGAGCCACAAGGTTTTCAGGTTTCTCAACTTACCTAAAACCTCAAAAGCCTGTATCAAGTCTAAATCCGGATTTGAGCCTATGTCTATTTCAACAAGATTAGAGAATTGTTCGACTTCCGTGGGCAATGTCTTTAAGCCTTTTTCGGACAAGTCCAGGGATTTCACATTCGTTGGAAGCGATAAAGCCGCTTCAATAGAATCAAATTTCCCTTCCTTAATGGATTGGCTTGATGCTTTAAGTGAAAGCATCAGCAATATGAGTAAGAATAGCTTCATCGGTCGGCTAAGTGATTATTGAACCAGTGATGCTACATAAAGGGAAATTACACACACTACTTGGTGCATAATAACAGAAGCTCCCGTTTCTTTCAGCGGCGGGGGCAGCGGGCGGGGGTGGGTTTACAACTTACCGGTGTAGTAAAGCCGTTTGGCGGCGTGCCGAATTGGTTGGGACAAGTATGGGTCAAGTGACAATGAACGGAGAGTAGGAAGCAGCGCCGGCCATGCCCCTATTTTTCCCACCCACTGCAGAGCTAAATTTACCCAGTAAGCGGAGGGACTGGCTAACCCTAGCAGAATTAGGTCATGCGCAGGAAAGGCTGCCAGTTGGAGCGCCGACTCTTCGTGGCCTAGATGGGCTAGGCCACGAACAAGGGCTTCCTGAAAATCCGCATAGTCTTGCTCCAGCAGCGGCAGCCAACCGGGTGTTTTGCCGTTTTTCAACGTAGCGGTGTCGATGAAATGAGAACCGCATTTCAGAACCCAGTTGTGGCCCTCTACAACATACAAGTCGCATTCACCGAACGTGGCGACGAAAGCAGAAGAAGGCAAAGTCATACGCCAAATTAAGGAAACCGTAGAATTCCCCCTGTTACTGACGCTACCTAAGAAGCTGCCGTTTCTTCCGCAGTGTGTGGGGCGGAGATGTTGGGGCCGTTGGAGAGAAGCTGTGGTATCGTTCTAGCGGCGGGGGCAGCGGGCGGGGGGGGTGAGGAGGTTACTTTTCACCTGTGAAACTTAATCTTACAGAAAGCTGTAAGTTTGCAGTGAATCTGAACGGGTGCTAGTCGCCCTAGTAGGATTCACCCGGGGCCGCCGCAAGGTGGCCCCTTTTTATTTCACAACTGCACGAGATGCAGGGGATGGGCGCGGTTGGCGTAGGTATTGAGCACTGGGCGCAGGCGAGCGTAGAAATTATGGCCCTGCTTGCTGCGCATATAGGCATTGGGCTCATACAGTTGCCGGGCAGCATACGCCACTACATCGACCAGCTGGTGAATGAACGAGTGCGCGGAATCCTTTAGAAACGGGTCCTCAATCACAGACTGCAGCGCTAGGTTGCGGTAGCCGGCTCCTACGGTCTGGTAGGTTGTGTTGTTGGGTACCGGGTTGTGGTGCCTCATCTTTCGCATCAGCGCCGTGAGTTTACCGCCGTCCGTATTGTCAGGCAGCACTAACCCCCGTTGGTCGGCAAAACTGCCTGGGTAATTCCGGTTCCGCAAGGTATTATCGAACCGCTGGATTAGCGCCTGCCACGCATGTTCGAACACGTCGTAGCCAGCCGCTTTTGTAGTTTTATTAACAGCTACCGTGCAAATGCGAATGTCGCTGCGGTTGCTGAGGAAGTCCAAGCATTGCTTCAGGATATCGAGCCGGTCGTTGCGCTTAATGCGCACCAATGCGCCTGGATTGGTGATAAAAGGCGCCGCATGGATTTCTTCGCGCCGCTTCAATCCTTTCGTTGCCCGCAAGTGCCGCCGAAACGCGACGATGTCATTTAAAAAATCCCGCCACCGTGTCTCATGCACCACCAAGCTTGATAGAATAAAATACTTGGTTGGACTAGCTGCAAGGCCAGTATCACCGCTTTCGTCGGCGTAGAGTAGATACATGAGATGCCGCTTGTGATGAAGCTAGCAAGTCACTTGAGAAGCCTCGGTTTCTGTCGCAGCGGGCGCGCGGGGCGGGGGCTTCTCACAGGCTACCCCAGCCGCAGGGTCCGCTCCACCTGCAGTTGCTGCAGAAAATATTCGTCGTGCGACACTACTACGAGGGTACCCTGGTAGTCGTGGAGAGCGGCCGTCAGGATTTCCAGGTTCTGGATGTCGAGGTTGTTGGTGGGCTCGTCGAGCACGATGAGGTCGGGCGCCTGGTTGCTTATCATCAGGCAGCAGAGCAGCAGCCGCAGTTTCTCACCGCCGCTCAAGGCGCTGCAGGGCTTGTCCCAGTCGTCTTTCGCGAACAGGAAGCGGGCGAGGCGAATCTTTACTTCATGCTCCTGCAGCCCCGTGGCGTTGAACTGCTGGGCCTGCTCGTACACCGACAGCTGCGGGTGGAGCAGGGAATAATCTTGGTCGATGAACACGGCCGCGCTCCCGGCTCGGTGCAGTGTGCCCCGCGTGGGTTGCAGCTCGCCCAGCAGCAGCTTGATGAGGGTGGTTTTGCCCGCGCCGTTGGGCCCGTGCAGCGCCAGCCGTTCGCCGCTGTGCAGCCGGAAGCTCAGGTCTTCGGGCCACAGCAGGCCGGGGCCGTAGCCGTAGTTGAGGCCGGTGGCCGCGAACAGCACCTTGCCTTTGTGCAGGGCCGACTGGTCGAAGCCGAACTTCATTTTGTCGGTGTCGGGCAGCTCCTTACGCAGCTCGCTCAGCTCCTGCGCCAGGGCGCCTACCTTCTCAGCATGAATGCCTTTGAGGCGCGACGAGCTGTTTTCGGCGTTGTTGCGCATCATGCCCAGCACAATGGCAGGCAGGCCGGCTTTGTCCTGGCTTTTCTTGCCGCGGGCGTCCTGCTTCTGCTTGCGTTCGAGGGCCTCGCGCTCGGTTTCGCGGGCTTTGCGCAGGGCTTTTTCGCGGCTTTTCACGTCCTGGTGCAGGGCGTGGCTTGCCACCTGCTTTTGCTCGGCGTAGAACTCGTAGTTGCCGCCGTACAGGGCCAGGCCGCGCCGGCTCAGCTCGCACACGGCAGGGAGCAGGTTCAGCAGCTTGCGGTCGTGGCTCACCACCAGCAGCGTGCCGGGGCTGGCCTTGATGAAGTCGTAGAGCAACTGCCGGCTGGCGGAGTCGAGGTGGTTGCTGGGCTCGTCGAGCAGCACAATTTCGGGCCGGTGAATGGAAATGCCGGCCAGGAATACCTTGGTCTTCTGCCCACCGCTGAGGCTGGCCAGGCGTTGGGTAAGGGGCAGCTCGGCTAGGCCCCAGTGCAGCAGGGCCTCCTGGCTTCGTTCCTCTATGGTCCAGTCGTCGTCCAGCGCTGCCAGGTTGGCGTCGGTGGCCCGGCCGTCGAGTATTTCTGCCAGGGCGGCAATTTTGGCGTCGATGTGCAGCGCCTGCGCCACGGTCAGGTCGTCGAACTGGCCAAAATGCTGCGGGATATAATACGGTGCTGAACTGGCCGACACATGCCCGCTGGTGGGCGCCAACAAGCCAGCCACAATTTTCAACAGTGTGGATTTCCCAACGCCGTTGTTCCCAATCAGCGCAATCTTTTGGTGGTCGCTGACGGCCAGGTTCAGGCCATCAAACAGCACATCTTTATTGGGGTGTGCATACCCAAGGTTTTGTAGCAATAGCATGAGTTCTTTCTCAAAAAAGCGAATGGATGCAGCCGCCCACGCGTGGGGTGGCTACTCGATTTTTGAAAGAAGTCAGCTATTACATAAAGCGGCAGTTGCTGTTTGCTGGGGCTAAATTAGGTAATCCTGTTTAGAGTACTGCAATATTCTGCCAGTGATGAAAACGGCCCTGTCGGTCGCGCTGGCAGTGAAGGTTGTTTTAGCTCGCTGGCGGGGAGAGCAGGCGGGAGTGGTGATGAGGCCGTTGGAGAGCAGCTGTGGTATCGTTCCAGCAGCGGGGGCAGCGGGCGGGGGGCATCAATTACCGGCAACAGAATAGAAGGGCATCCACAAGCCGAAACTGGCGGCCCTACAAGTGCCGCGGCAACGGTCTCCAGCCTTCGAAAACCATTATGTTTTTATATTTGCCCAATATTAACCTATTGGCTGTGAGAATATTTATGCTTCAACCAAAGAATGCACCTCAGTTGCCCTACGCCAGTACCAAGCTACGCGAAGGGGGCCGACCCGTGCACGTCACGCACGATTCTTTCGGTGCGGTGGCGGCCGAATACTCTTTTTTTCCCCTCATGCGGGTGTTGTATGTGCGCTGGTACGGCCACGTCACCGGCAATGAGCTGATACGTGCGGCCGAGGTGGGCCTACGCATCAACCAGCAGCTGCAGCCCGTGGGCCTCATGCACGACGTGCGCGGCACCTCCGGCGACTGGGGCGATGCCGCTTATTGGGTAGAGCACGAGTGGATTCCGGGCATAAAGGCCCACTGCACCAGCCTTCGCAACATCGGTTTTTTGTGCGACGCCGACACGCCGGCCCCCTACCCCAACACCTTGTTGCTGGCGAAGCTGGACCAGCAGTTTGAGTTTCAGCGATTCTATTCCCTGCGGGCAGCGTGGCGCTGGATGGAACAGCGCACCATGCACGGCCCCAATTAAGGTTGCGGCTTCGAAACGTCCCGCAAACAACAGAGCCCCGGCAAATGCCGGGGCTCTGTTGTTTGCGTTTGCAGTAATCCGCAGGCACCCGGGGCGGCTACTTCAGCTTGATGCCCTGGGCTTCCATCTGCTTTTCAGTGGCGTTGTGGTTGGCCAGGAACTGGGCGTGCTGCTCGGGCGTGCGCTGGGTGCCCAAGCTGGCCAGGTGCTCGCGCAACTTGTCGGCGGGCAGGTCGGCGCCGTAGGACGGGGTGCCCGGCTGCTGGCGCCACGACTCGTGCAGGGTGCCGTCGTCCACGGCGTCGAAGCCCAGCTCTTCCACCAGGGCCATTACTTTCTGCTTGGCGGCGGCATCGTCGCCGGCCACGGGCAGGGAAATGCGACCGGGCGTGCCGGCGGGCACGCCCTTGTTCTGCAGGTGGTCGGCATAGATGTTGTTGAACACCTTCACCACCGGGCGGCCCAGGTGCTGCTGCACCCACTCGCTCTCGGTAAGGTCGCCGGTTTCGAGCTCCGGAATCTGGCCGTCGCGCAGCAGGGGATAGTAGTTGCTGGTGTCGATGACGGGCACGTCGGCCGGCACGCCCTCGAACAAGTTCTTGGGCAGGTCGGGGATGTTTTTCAGCGGGATGGTCACCACAATGAGGTCGGCGCCCTTGGCCGCTTCTTCGGCCGTGACGGGGGTGGCGCCGGTTTTCTGGGCTACGTCGCCCAGGGTTTCGGGGCCGCGGGAGTTGGCAATTTTAACGGAGTGGCCGAGGCTGGTGAGCCGCACGGCGAGGGCGCTGCCGATGTGGCCGGCGCCGATGATTCCAATGTTCATAAAAATAAGCTGAGCGGGTGATGAATGAGCTGCTTTTTGGCAAAGCGGCATGCGCTAAGACCACCCGCCCGGCCAGATTGTTTTGCCCAGGCCCCACGGGCTGCCCCGGACGAGGCCCGGACGGCGCGGCTGCACGCCGGCTCGGGCAGCGCCAGTTTCTTCGGCCAGGCTGGCACCTTGGGCCGGTTTGGCAACGGACCCAGGCCATTGGCTCTCCCCTACTTCTTCTTGGCAGGACTGGCAGCTGGTTTTTTGACCGGCGCGGGAGCCGCGGCCGAAACCGAGCTGGGGGTGAAGGGTACGTCGACACGCATCTGGATGGGAATGGGGCGGCCGTTTTGCTGGGCGGGCGTGCAGGGGCAAATCTGCGCAAGGGCATCGAGCACGGCTTGGTCGCAGCTGGTGCACAGGCCCCGCGTGATGCGCGGCTTGCGCACCAGCCTGTCGGCGTCGATGATGTACTCAGCCGACACGGTGCCGTTGATGTTTTCGCGCTTCACGGCCTCGGGGTAGCGCACGGCCTGCTGAATGGTGGGCCCGTAGACGGGGCTGCCGTCTAGGAAGGTGGGCATGCTTTCGGCGTAAGAATACACTTTGTCGCCGTCCACAAAGGGCTTGTTGGGGTCGGGCAGCGGCATCGGAATGTCGACGAACTGGCGGGTGGCCACGGGCTGGTCGGCGTTGTCGCGGGCGGGGGCCCAGGCGGGGAAGGCGTTCACCAGGCGCAGGGCTTCGGCGTCGCAGCTGGTGCACAGGTGCGTTTTCAGCTCGGCGCCTTCTACTTTGCCCGAAGGGCGCACAACGAACTCGACGCGCACGCGGCCCTGCAGCTTCTCGGTGGCCACCACAGCCGGCACCCGCAGGTTGCGCTTGATGTAATCGTACACGCCGGGTGCGGGGAAGGTGGCGTGCAGGCCGCGGGGGTCGGCGGGGTACACGTGGTTGGGCGAGATGAGCTGCAGGGGCAGCGCCAGATTCACGGGTACAGGCTGGCCGCCCTGCTGGCCGGGCACCAGGCGCGGCAGCTTGCGCACGGCCGCCAGCACGGCCTCGTCGCAGGCCGGGCAGAGGCCGCTCACAATTTTGGGGTCGCGCACGTTGCCCTTGGCATCTACCACAAAGGTGACCTGGACCGGCCCCTCCGACTTGGCGTCGCGCACCTCGGCCGGGAACACCATGTTTTTCATCACGGCAGCCTGCAGCGTGGTTTTCTCGTTGGGGGCCGGCAGGGTGGGCATCTGCTCCACGTAGCTATACACGCGGGCGCCGTCGAGGGTGGCCGGGGCGGTGGCCCCCGAGGCCGGCGGGAACGTGGCGGGCACGGTGAAGCTCACCGACACGGCCCGGCCGTTTTGCTTGCCGGGGATGAAGCGCGGCAGCTGGCTCACGGCCGCAACGGTGGCTTCGTCGCAGCCGGCCCCAATGCCCTTCACAATCTTGATGCTCTTGACGCCGCCGGTGGGCGTGACCGTGAACGAGACGAACACGCGGCCGGTCACGTTGTCGCGGCGGGCCTGCTCGGGGTACACCAGCCGCTCCTGAATGGCGGCCACAATGGCCTGGTTGCCGCCGTTGCCGGGCAGCGTCGGCATCTGCTCCACGTAGGTGTACACCTTTTCTTCTTCGGCCTCGCCCTGCGCGGCCGCGGGCCGGGCCAGCGCCAGCAGCACCAGTAGAAAAGCAAAGAACGGGGCCGCAAGGGCCGAAAAAGCATGGCGTAGGCGTGGTTTCATGCTGCAAGTTAGGGGGCAACGCCGCGGCCGGGCCGTCCGGTATCTTTGCCAGAGCCGCCGATTTGTTTGCCCCGCCTCGCCATGAAAACGTCTTATTTCGCTCTCACGCTGCTAACCGGGGTGCTGATGGGTGCCGGCGCACCGCTCGACGAGAGGGCCGAAACGGCCGATACCGACCTCGTGTACGGCGTGCCGCGGGCGGAGCTGTTTCGCAAACACGGCGTGAAGGAGCTGTTTGTGGAAAGCGAGTCGTTCGACCAAGGCCGGGCCACCACCGCCCGCCACCTCAACGAGTACCAACTCTTCGACCGCAACGGCCGGGTAGTGCAGCAGGAACGGGCGTCGGAGCGGGTGCTTTCCTACCGCAACAACTGGGAATACAACGCCACAGGCCGCGCCGTAGCGGGCACTTCTTACCACCTCATCGGCTCGCGCCGCGACACCGGCCGCGCCGACCTGGCCTGGCTGCCCACCGAGCACACCCGCTACGTGGCCGAGGGCACCGAACCCGCCGGCAAAACCCGCTGGAACGCCGAAACCGGCCTGTGGGAGCCCGTCACCCGCCTGCGCACCTGGACCAGCCACGACACCACTTACGTCGAAACCCGCGACGCCCGGGGCACCGTCACGGAGCTGGAGCGGCAGTTTGCCGTGGGGCCGGGCAAAAACACGCAGCGCACCGACAACCTCACTTTTACCAACGGCCGGCCCCGCGAGCCCAAGTTCCGGTACTACCGCCTCGAGAAGAAGCGCGTGGTAGAATCCGGGGAAGTCACCTTCGAGAAGGAAATTCAGGAATACGTGGAGAAGCACCCCGAAACGCTCGGCTACGTGCTGGGCGGCTCCAAGTACGGCTTTCATGCCCTCACCTACCACGTGGCCGGCCTCAAGCCCGGCACGCTCAAGCCCGATTTCAAGCTGCTCTACAACCGCAAAGGCCAGTTGCTGCTCGCCACCGGCTACGGCGTGCGCACGGCCTACCAGCGCGATGCCGCCGGCCGCGCCATCTCCAGCTCGCAGGGCCGGGAAGAGGGCCGCGATGGCACCATCAGCACCTACGCCTACCGCCCCGACGGCCTGCTGGCGCGCGAAACCATCAGCCGCACCGATGGCGCCACCGAAACCCGCTACTATCGGTACCGCTTCTTCTAAAGCCGCTGCCCAACGGCTGGCGGCGTTTGGCGGGCGTCGTCGGGGGCCTGGTGGTAGGCATCGAGGGCCTGGTCAAGCGGCTGGCCTTTTTGGTGAATGCACTCGCAGAACGCCTTGCCGGCGGTGGTGCGGTGCCCAAGCCGGCCCTTAAACTGCGACCGGCAATCGGCCAGGGTGTTGCGCGGCATCACGTCGAACACGTTGGTGACCGTCAGCACCACGAGCGCCACGGTGGCCGCAGCCCCGGCGAAGAAGGCTTTGGGAAATTCATTGCTGCTGGCCGGCGCCGGCAGTGCCACCGTCGGTTGGTTGAAGGGCAGCAGGTGTTTCAACCGGTCGTAGTACCAGCACAGCAGGTACACGTTGGCCACCACCATCAGCGGCGAGGTAAGGAGCGAGCCCTCAAACCGCACCGCCAACGATAGAATGCAGATGTTCAGGATGATGGGAAAATACAGCACCGCCCCCAGCACGGCAGTGCCGGGAATCAGCAGCAGCACCGCCGCCGTCATTTGAGCAATGCCGATGTAGGTGTAGTAGTAGCCCGTGTGCGACAACGCCTCCAGGTAGTGGCCCATGGGCTGGTTGTCGGACAGCGACGTGAACCGCTCCCCCATTATTTTCACAAACCCCGACGGCAGAAAACCCGCCGCCAGGGCCACCCGGCAAAACACCGCGAAATACCGCAGCCAGCGGTTGAGCCGGGCCTGGGCATGAAGGCGGTCGAGGGTGGTAGCCAGGTTCATGGGCTTGCGTGGGCGCTGCAGGAATTTATGCCAGGTGCCGGGTCGAACCGGTGCCCGAAACGTGGGCGGCGCGCTGAAAGAGCCAGCCCGACAAGGCCCATATGGCGGCAAAGCCCCCGTTGGCCACCAGCACGTTCGCCAAATGCACCGAGGGCTCGGCAGCCGCGCCGGTAGGCTTCCAGACAAACAGCGCAACGAGGGTGACCAGCACGTAGACCAGCGCGGCCCCGAACATGGCCCGCGACATGCCCTGCGGCCGAAACTTTGCCGCAATGGCCCCGACCAACGCCACTGCGAGCACGCTCATGTACAGGAGGTTGGCGGGGTTGTCTTCGCTGCCCACCAGGCCCACGGCCAGGTTGGCCCACACCAGCAGCAAGCCGGCGGCTACCGCCACAGCGGCGGCCAGCCGGTAGGCGGTGCTGTTGGCCTGGCGCGCCACCAGCACAAACAGGCTGCCCGCGCCGAACAGCAGGCCACCGGCCACCACAAAATCAGACCACGTCCACTGCACTTCGGCGCTGAACCGCATGGCCACAAAGGGAACGAGCAGCAGCGCGGCCGTGGCAAGGGCCACAAAAAGGAAGCTTTTGGAGAGAGACATATTGGTATGGATGAAGGGTGAAAAATTATGGGTTAATCGCCGGTGGCGCCCTCAGTCTGCCCCTGCCCGGCCGGGTGCCAGCCGACAGATAGCGCGGGGTAAATGAGCACAACACAAAAGTATTAAAAAGAACTTTGTATTTCAAAGAACAAGGCAAAAATACTTGTTCCCAGCTGGAAAATGATGCCGCCTTAAAGCCACGGCGCTTCTGCAGGACCGATAGCGACCGAGCGAGCAGCGTGGCCCCAAAAAAGAGCATCGGCGGAAACTAGCCGGGGCTAAAATCAGGATTTATCCGACGCCAAAACCCGCCAAAAACCCTGGCGTTGCGCAAACGTTAGCGCAAACGTGCTGAATTACACGACTATAAAATTTTTAAGAACGTCATACACTGAATTATAAGACGTTGTAGCTTTGAAATACAAATTCCTACTCAACCCTTAACCCCAATACGCATGCAAAATTTTACTCTTAAAGCCACGCTGTTTTTTGCGTTTCTGCTCTCGGCCTCGCTGGGCAAGGCGCAAACTACCATCACGACGGTGGGCATCATCGGCTCGGCTACGCCCCGCACGGCCACCAACACGACGGGCTGGGACGCC
Organism: Hymenobacter miniatus; assembly: GCF_016427455.1. Taxonomy (NCBI): domain Bacteria; kingdom Pseudomonadati; phylum Bacteroidota; class Cytophagia; order Cytophagales; family Hymenobacteraceae; genus Hymenobacter; species Hymenobacter miniatus. The sequence goes on along the minus strand of NZ_JAELXR010000013.1, from coordinate 133,177 downwards.
TCGACGCCCATGACCCGCACCGTGGCCGGCGGCAACGACTGGACCATCACGCTGCAACTGACGGCCGCTACGGGCTCGAACGAAGTGAAATTCCGGGCCAACGACGCCTGGACCATCAACTGGGGCGCCGCCGCCTTTCCCTCGGGCACCGGCGTGCAGGACGGCCCCAACATCGTCATCCCCACCGCCGGCCGCTACCTGGTGCGCTTCAACAGCCAGACCGGGGCTTACTCGTTTTCGATAGTGACGGCGGCCAAAACCAGCAACGATTTCGTGCTGCGCATGGCCCTGGCCCCCAATCCCGCCCGCGGCAACGTGAGCGTGGTGTACGACCTGGCCAAAGCCACCACCGCCGCGGTGAAAGTGCTGAACCTGGTGGGCCAGACGGTGCGCCAGCTGGCGCCGGTGCAGCAGGGCGTGGGCTCGCAGCAGCAGGAGTTGGCCCTGCAGGGCCTGGCCGCTGGCATCTACTTGGTGCAGCTGCAAACCGCCGACCAGGTGCAAACGACCCGCCTGGTGGTCGAATAGGCATCGGCCACGCTGCCGGCCAACGCCGCGAACCTGGGCTCCGGGCCCGGTTCGCGGCGTTTTTTTGTGCCCGGCCGCCACCCAAAAGCCCCGGCCCGTGCAACTGCACGAACCGGGGCTTTGGCTTACCCGCGGGGCGGAAGTGTCGCGAGCTTAGTCTGCCTTTTTCTCCAGGCTGTTGGCCATGTCGTGGTGCGAGCGCAGCATGGGCAGCGTTTTGGTGGCAAAGGCCTGCACGTTGGGCGACTCCGCGGCTTTGCTCTTCACCTCAAACATGGCCACGTCCATCTGGTGGGCCTTTTCCATGAGGTCCATGTAGGTTTCGTCGAAGTTTTTGCCTGACTTGTTCAGCAGGCGGTCGGCCATGGCCTGGTGCACGGGCAGCATGGTTTCGGGCATTTTCACGCCCAGCGGCGCGGCCACGGCCTTGAGTTCCTGGCTGGACTGGTTGTGCTGGCTCACCATCATCTGGGCGTACTTGCGCACGTCGGCGCTGGTGGCCTTCTGCGAGGCCATCTGGCCGGCCCTGATTTCGAGCATGTCGCTGCTGGCGGCATTCGTCAGAAACGCGGCATCCTGCATGGTGGCAAAAGTGTTCACGAAAGCCGTGGCGTCGGCGGTGGGGTCGGTGGCAGCGGTGCTGGTGCTGGCATCCGGGGCGGTGGCGGTTTGGACCTCGGCGGCACTGCTGGTGGCCGTTTCGGAAGCGCCGCTGGTGCTGGTGCTGCTGCACGCCGCGCTCAAGGCAAACACGCCGGCCAGCAAGAAAGAAGGAATTGCTTTCATCGTTTTCATCGAAGTTGGGGTAAGGGTGATTGGCTATATACGACAAGTGCCAAGCCAAGGGATACCGATTTCAGCATTTACCCGACGCCCCTCCCCCATTGCCCTACGGCTGAACTCATTCCGACCGGACTCTGCTTTCTTCTAGGCTTGGCGCGCGGCCAGCACCTCCCGCACCGATGTCCAGTGAATGTCCGGGTAGCGGGCGTTGTCCAGGTGGGCAAACTTAGGATGGCCCGAGAACATGTTGTGCAGGTACTGCATGCCCTGCCAAGCCGGAAACACCTCTTGCGGGGCCGGCGCCAGCGTGCGCGTCACCTTTATGAGCGCGCCCAGCACCCAGAGCCCACCGGCCCGCAGCAGCTTGAAGGGCCGGCCGGTGGCCTCGGTGGCGGCCCGCTGCAGCCCGCGGGCACTGGCTACCTCGCCGGCCACGCGCAGGTAGCGCGGCGTGCTGGGGTCGAGGGCCGCGGCGGCCGTGTACTCGGCGGTGTTGTCAATGGTGGTGAAGTCGAGCGGCTGGTCGGCGTCGCCGTAATACAGCACCCGGCCGAGGCCGAACAGCACCACCGGCGCCTGCCCGGTGAGCAGGTCCGTAAACATGCCGTTGAGGACGGACGTGGCCTGAATGGGGGCTTGGTCGAGGCGCTGGTTGAACTCGCGGCGCAGGTCGAGGTTGCGGTTGCTGCCTTCCGGTAGTTTGGTGTAGTCGATGCAAAAGTCCGACGGGATGAAGCGCGGCACGCCCGCCGCCACGGCCGCGTCGAGCAGGCGCTTCTGGCCGTCCACAATCACCTCGCGCAGCCCCGACAGGGCCGACACCACGCAGGCCGCGCCCGCGCAGGCCGTGGTGAGGGCCGTCACGCTGCCAAAATCGACTTCCAGAACTTCAGCGCCCAGGTCGCGCAGCACGGTGGCTTCGGGCTTGAGATTGCCTGGACGGACCAGCGCCCGCACCGCGCCGCCGCGCCGAAGCAGTGCCTGCGCAATGCGAAAACCTAAGTCGCCGGTGGCGCCGGCCAGCACCACGGGGCCGGTTTCAGAGGATGAGGAAGAAGTTGTCAAATGGTACGGACTGAAAGTGTTTGAAAATTAACCGTTAGCTTGGGATATGGTTAGCTTTTAACCGTACTGCCCTTTCCAACCGCTATGTCAAACTTTTCCATACGCAGTATCGTGGGCGTGCTGTTGTGGCTGCTGAGCGCCTTGCCGGCTGCTGCCACCCACTTGGTAGGTGGCGAGCTGAGCTACAAATATTTGGATGCCAACGGCCCTCAGGCCACCCCCTACCGCTACCAGATTACCGCCCGCATCTACCTGAATGCCTCCACGTCGAATCTGGGGGCTACCAGCACCATCGGGGTGAGCTCGCGCGCTGCGGGCATGCCGGTGCTCACCCAGCAGTCCGTGGGCTACACCAGCATGACAAGCATCTCGCCGCCCGCCGTGCCGGGCTGCCCCGTGCAGGTGCCCGAAGTGGTGCTGGGCATTTACACCGTCATCGTGGAGCTGCCGCTGGTGAGCGAGGGCTACCAGGCCTTTTATGCGGCCTCGGCCCGAAACGCCGGCATCACGAACATTCAGAATCCGACGCAGCAGTCCATGTCGCTGACGGTGGACATGACGCCGCCGTCTATTCCCAACACTTCCCCCGTTTTCTCCACCACGGCCCTGAATGTTATCTGCGTGGGCGATACCAATGCCCTACTCAACAATGCCTACGACGCCGACGGCGACCGGCTGAGCTACACCTTTGTGGCGCCCAACAGCAACGGCCTGGGCTCTTCCATTGCGTACGCGCCGGGCTACAGCGCGGCCCAGCCGTTTGGCAGCAACGGCTACGCGGCGCTGGATGCGCGCACCGGGCTGGCGCGCTACGTGAGCCAGCGCCAAGGCGTGTTCCTGCTGGCCATCGACGTGTCCGAATACCGGGTCGTGAATGGCCAGGAAACGCTGCTGAGCACGGTGCGCCGCGATATTCAAATTGCCGCCCGCGTCTGTTCGGTCGCGCCCAATCAGGCCCCGGTATTTAGTGCGGCCAGCCTGGCCCAGCAGGATTTCACCGTGCGCGAAGGCCAGCGCCTCGACTTCAACATCACCGCCACCGACCCCGACCTGCAGCCCCTCGTGATGACGGTGCGCAGCGTGCTGCTGGACGGCGCCGGTCCCATCGATGCGACCGTGAACGGCCAGCCCGGGGCGGGCGTGCCCGGCAGCATCAACAGCGCGGTCGACGTCACGGGTACCGGCACCGTGACGGCCGCGTTCCACCTGACGGCCGGCTGCGGGCAGGCCCGCCCCGCGCCCTACGATGTGCTGGTCACGGTGTCAGACCAGGTGTGCGGCAGCAAAAGCATCGCCGGCGTGTTCCGCATCACCGTGGTGGGCGATGCCCCGCTGACCCGCGTGCGGGGCGACTCGGTGCGCTGCGTGCAGAGCACCGGCACGTACACCGCGTTCGGGCCGGCGTTTGGCCAGTACCGCTGGACGGTGCGCGGCGGCGAGATTCTGGGGCCCGCCACCGGCCGCACCGTGCAGGTGACCTGGACCACGAGCGGCCCGGGCACCGTGGCCGCCCAGGGCATTGCCCCGGGCGGCTGCCCTACGGTGGCAGCCACGCAGGCCGTTACGGTAGTGCCCGGCCCGATTATAAAGGGCCCGGACGTGTACTGCCGGGCCACTAATACCGGCCTGCGCTACACCGTGGACGGCCCGGCCGCGGCCTACCAGTGGAGCATCGACGAGGGCACCATCGTGAGCGGGCAGGGCACCAACAGCGTGGTGGTGGACGTGGTGAAAGGCGCCAGCACAACCCTGCGGGTGGAAGCCCCGGCCTCGACCCAGTGCCGAACCGGCGCGCTGCGCATCAGCCCCGACAACCGGTGCCTGGCCTTCTACAACGTCATCACCCCCAACGGCGACGGGCAGAACGACCGGTTTGTGATTGAGAACATCGAGCAGTACCCCAATGCCACGCTCACCATCTTCAACCGCTGGGGCCGCCAGATTTACCAATTGACGAACTACCGCAATACCTACGACGGCGAAAACAACGCTCCCGGCGTGTACTACTACTTCTGCCAGTTGCCCGATGGCACCCGCTACAAGGGCTGGTTTGAGCTGGTGCGTTGAGCTGCCACGGCGCGATATTGCCCCTGATTTAACTGCTGCATTGCCATGCTCGCCCTTGTGATTGATGCCCGTCCGGCTGCCCTGGCGCCGGGGTTCGACGTGAAGCGCATTCTCCCCTACCGGCTGCGGCGCATGCTGGGCCCGTTCATTTTCATGGACCACGCCGGGCCGGTGGACGTGGCGCCCGCGCAAATGGCCAGCCTCGACGTGCTGCCGCACCCGCACATCGGCCTGAGTACGGTGAGCTACCTGTTTGGCGGGCAGGTCACGCATCGCGACAGCCTGGGCGTGCAGCAAATCATCCGGCCCGGCGAGGTAAACTGGATGACGGCCGGCTCCGGCATTGCCCATTCGGAGCGGTTTGAGGACCCGGCCGCGCTGGCTGGCGGCGCCCTCGAAATGATACAGACCTGGGTGGCCCTGCCCGAAGCCGACGAAGAGCAGGCCCCCACCTTCGCCAACTATCAGCCGCAGGAGCTGCCCATCTTCACCGACACCGGCGTGTGGATGCGCCTGATTGCGGGCGACGCCTTCGGGCTGAAAAACGACGTCAGGACGCATTCGCCGCTGTTTTACCTGCACGTGGTGCTGCAGGCGGGCGCCCGCTTCGGCCTGCCGCGGGGCTACCCCGAACGTGGCGCCTACGTGGCCAAGGGCCGCGTGGAAGTAGCCGGCCGCGCGTACTCGGCGGGGCAGCTGCTGGTGTTCACGCCGGGGCAAGACCCGGTGCTGGTAGCGCGCGAGCCCAGCACGCTGATGCTGCTGGGCGGCGAGCCGCTGGGCGAGCGGTTTATCTGGTGGAATTTTGTGTCGTCGCGCCGCGAGCGCATTGAGCAGGCCAAAGCCGACTGGCAGGCCGGCCGCATTGCCCTCCCGCCCAACGACAACGCCGAGTTTGTGCCGCTGCCGCAGGACAAAAGCCGCCCGGCGGGCTCATCACCGGCCCCGCAGGCCCTTTCCTGAACCGAGCCACTCGACCACAAAAAAAGGTCACGCCGGCGGGCGTGACCTTTTTTGTTAAGCGGCCCCATCGGGCGGCCGGCTAGTTGTTCTGGTAGGGCGTCACGCCCATGTTCTGGAACATGAACGACCATTTGTCGGTCTGCTCCCCGATGACCTGGGCCGTGGAGCGGCCCGCGCCGTGGCCGGCTTTGGTTTCGATGCGGATGAGCACGGGGGCGTCGCCCTTCTGGGTTTCCTGCAGGCGCGAGGCGAATTTGAAGGAGTGGGCGGGCACCACCCGGTCGTCGTGGTCGGCGGTGGTTACCATGGTGGCGGGGTAGCTGGCGGGCTTCAGGGCGTGGTAGGGCGAGTACTTGTAGAGGTACTCAAACATTTCCTTGGAGTCCTGGGCCGTGCCGTAGTCGTAGGCCCAGCCAGCGCCGGCCGTGAACTGGTTGTAGCGCAGCATGTCCATCACCCCCACAGCCGGGAAGGCCACTTTGGCCAGGTCGGGGCGCTGGGCCATGGTGGCGCCCACCAGCAGGCCGCCGTTCGAGCCGCCCGAGAGGGCCAGGTGGTCGGTGTCGGTGTACTTGTTGGCTTTCAGGTACTCGGCGGCGGCAATGAAGTCGTCGAACACGTTCTGCTTCTGCAGCTTAGTGCCGGCCAGGTGCCACTTTTCGCCATACTCGCCGCCACCCCGGATATTGGGCACGGCGTAGATGCCGCCGTTTTCGAGCAGCACAATGTTGGACGTGCTGAAGGCGGGCGTCACGCTGCTGTTGAAACCGCCGTAGGCGTAGAGTAGCGTGGGGTTTTTGCCGTTCAACACCATACCTTTTTTGTAGGTGATAATCATGGGCACGCGGGTGCCGTCCTTCGAGTTATAGAATACCTGCTTCGACTCGTATTTGCTGGGGTCGAACTGCACGCCGGCCTTCTTGAACACCGTCGACTTGCCGGTGGCAATGTCGTACTTGAAAATGGTGGGCGGGTAGACGTAGGACGTGAAGGTGTAGTACGTTTCCTTCTCGTCCTTTTTGCCGCCGAAGCCGCCCGCCGTGCCCAGCCCGGGCAGTGCAATGGAATGCTCCTTCTTGCCGGCCATGTCGTACTGCTCGATGAGCGAGGTGGCGTCTTTCAGGTAGTTGGCGAAGAGCTTGCCGCCCACCGAACTCACGTGCAGCACGTTTTGGGTTTCCGGAATCAGGTTTTTCCAGTTGGCGGGCTTGGGGTTGGCGGCGTCCACGGTCACCACGCGGTTGTTGGGCGCGCCCAAGTCGGTGAAGAGGTAGAGCTTGCTGCCCACGTTGTCGATGACGTCGACGTTGTTCTTCTCGTTGTCGACCACCTGCACGATGGGGCTGTTGGGCTTGCTCAGGTCCTGAATGTAGAGTTCGTTGCCGGTGGTGGTGTTGGCGCCCGAAATCACGAGGAAGCGCTGGTCTTCCGTCACGCTGCCGCCAATGTAGCGACGCGGCGTTTTCTCGCCGCCGAAAATCAGCTTATCGGTGCTCTGCGGCGTGCCTAGCTTGTGGTAGTACAGCTTGTGAATCTGGGTTTTGCCGGCCAGCTGGCTGCCGGCCTTGGGCTTGTCGTAGGAGCTGTAATAGAAGCCGTCGTTGCCCTTCCAGGCCAAGCCCGAAAACTTCACGTCCTTCAGCGTGTCGCCCACAATGGCCTTGGTGTCGGTGCGCAGCACGATGACTTTGCGCCAGTCGGAGCCACCTTCCGAAATCTGGTAGGCGGCCAGGCTGCCGTCTTTGGTAAAGCTCAGGCCGGCCAACGAGGTGGTGCCGTCTTTCGAGAAGGTGTTGGGGTCGAGAAACACTTCGGGCTTGCCCTCGCTGCCTACCTGGCGGTACACCACCGACTGGCTTTGCAGGCCGCTGTTTTTGGAGAAGTACGTGTACTTGCCCTCCTTGTAGGGCGCGCCGTACTTCTCGTAGTTCCACAGCGTTTCGAGGCGCTTGCGCACGGTTTCGCGGAACGGAATCTGGGCCAGGTAGTTCTGCGTCACCTTGTTCTCGTCCTGCACCCAGCTTTTGGTGTCGGGCGCCTGGTCGTTTTCAAGCCAGCGGAAGGGGTCGGCCACCTTGGTGCCGAAGTAGGTGGTCACGGTGTCCACCTTCTTCGTCTGCGGGTACGGCAGGGTCTTGATGGGCGCCTGGGCCTGAGCGGCGGTGCTCAGCAGCAGGGCGGCCAGGGCAGCGTAGTTGCGTTTCATGGATGGGCGTTGAGTGAATAATGCGCGTAAATTAACACACAGCGGGCGCCGATGGGGCCAGCCGAGCCGGGCACGTAGCCGGCGGCAGGCGTTACTTTGTTGCTTCATCTGCCTAAATGCCGTCCCATGCGCGTTGGTTTCGTTGTTGCCGGAATGTTGCTGCTGGCCAGCTGCGACCAAAACACCGCCAGCCGGCAGGAAACGGCCACGCGTGCGCCCCGGCACGCCCCGGCCGATGTTCTGCCCCCCGCTCCCCTGGCCGCCCCAGACACGGCCCTGCCCTACCGCCTGCTGCCCGGCTTTGGCGATTCGGTGCAGGCCCCGCCGCTGGTGCGCATCGGCACCGAAGACTTTCGGGTGCTGGTCACGGCCCGCACCGACAGCGCCCGGCCGCTGCGCTACGTGCCGCCGCCCCAGCCCGGCACCGACCCCAACGACTCAACCCAAAACAGCATCGGCAGAGGCTTCGAGGGCGTGTACACCTTCAAGCTGCTTCGGGCCAACGGCCAGCCCCGGTTTGTGCGCCAGCTCAAGAAGTCCGATTTCAAGGCCTTTATCAGCGAAGCCCTGGCGGTGGAAAGCGAGGTAACCGCGCCTTCCTTCGCGGGCTACCTGCCCGCGTTCAATGCGCTGGCGTTTGAAATCAGCTTTTACCCGCCCGAAAGCGACGCCGGCGGGCAGGCCCTGGTGCTGCTGGACGCCGCCACGGGCCGCGTGCGGCACAAAAGCCTCGCCCGCTGGACCGACGGCTGCAACTCGCTCCTGGCGCTCTCGGCCAACGGCCGCACCCTGCTCAGCAGCACCGAGCTGCTGCAAGCCAACGGCCACGTCACCAACCTCGAAAAGCCGGGCCGCACCATTCTGGGCACGCTGCTCATCAACGACCAAACGGCGCTGGTGGAATACGGCCCCGGCTACGACCGGCGCGGCCAGGACGTGCCCCTGCGCGGCCCCAACGCCACGCTGCTCGACGCCAGCGGCCGCGTGCTCAAAACCTTCACCCTCGAAAGCATCGAAGCCGGCCTGGGCTCGCAGATACTGGCCCGCTACCTCCCCCAAACGCACGCCTATTACCTTTTCGACGAAGCCCACCGCCAGCTGGCCGTGGTGCCGCGCGACCAGCCCACCCAGCTCCAGCTGCTGAAGCTGCGCCAGATGCCCCCCTTCCGGGCCCCGCAGCGCCCCACCGAGGTCAAAATTGTTTTTGAGACGGAAACGGGTACGCACGCGGCTTTCTACCTCGACCCGGTGAGCAAGCAGTTCCGGTATACCCTGCGCAAGCCGGCGTATTGAGCGGCGTTTTGCGCCGCTACTGAGCGCTCACCCGCCAGAGTTTGTCGGCGGCGTCGTCGGCCACCAGCAGGGAGCCGTCGGGCAGGGTGGCCACGCCCACGGGGCGGCCGTAGGCCTCTTTCGAGTCGCCACCGGCCAGGAAACCGGTCAGGAAATCTTCGGGCGGGCCGCTGGGCTTGCCGTTGGCAAAAGGCACAAACACCACTTTGTAGCCCGAGTACTGCGAGCGGTTCCAGGAGCCGTGCTCGCCGATGAAGGCGCCGTTGCGGTACTTGGCCGGGAAGGCGTCCTTGTCATAAAAAGCCAGGCCCAACGCCGCCACGTGGGCGCCCAGCGGCACGTCGGGCACCAGGGCTTTTTTCACGAGGTCGGGCCGCTCGTTTTTGCGGCGGGGCTCCTCGTTCTGGCCGTAGTACGAGTAAGGCCAGCCGTAGAAACCGCCTTGCTTCACGCTGGTGAAATAGTCGGGCACCAGTTCATCGCCCAGCTCGTCGCGCTCGTTCACCACCGTCCAGAGGGCCCCGGTGCCGGGCTGCCACTGCAGGCCGATGGGGTTGCGCAGGCCGCTGGCGTACACTTTCTCGTCGGTGCCGTCGGGATTGATTTGCAGAATGTTGGCCCGGCGCACCTCCTCGGCGGTGCCGTGTTCCTGCACGTTGCTGCTCGAGCCCACGGTCACGTAAATTTTGGCGCCGTCGGGGCTGGCCAGCAGGTTGCGGGTCCAGTGGTTGTTGTAGCCGCCCTTGGGCAGGCCCAGGATGCGCTGGCCTGAGCCCGTGATGTTGGTGGCGCCCGGCTGGTAGGGAAAGCGCAGTACGCCGTCGGTATTGGCCACGTAGAAATTATTGCCCAGGATGAGCATGCCGAAGGGCTGGCTGAGGCCGGCCAGGAAGGTGGTGCGCAGGTCGGGGCGGCCGTCGTGGTTGGTGTCGCGCAGCAGCGTGATGCGGTTGGCGCTGTGGTCGCGCAAGGAGCGGGACTTGTCCAGCTTGAGCTCGGCGGCCAGTTTCTTGGTCATGGTCATCGGGACGGTGCTGGCCTCGGCCACCAGCACGTCGCCGTTGGGCGCCACGTACAGCCAGCGCGGGCTGTCGAACTGGCCCGCGTACTCGGCCACGGCGAAGCCAGCGGGCGCGGTGGGCGTGCGGCCCGCGGGCCAGGGCACGATGTCGACGCGGTGGCTCACCGATTTGGTGGCGTAGGGCGCCGGCAGGTGCACCGCTTCGGCGGCGGGCGTTTGCACGGTTTGGGCGGGCGTGTTGGCCTGGGCTTCCTGCTTTTCTTCTTTGCTGGGGCCGCCGCAGGCAGCCAGCAGGGCCAAGCCTGCCAGGAGTAGAGGGTGAGTGTTGCGCATTGGGAGAGGGAGTAAGCACTTGCAACCAAGGAATCTCGGCAGCTCGGCAGTGCTTTTTTACTTTGCCTCCGCAAATTGGTTGCCGCGCCCCCGCGCTGGCCGGCCTACTCCGCCAGCAGCCCGCGGCCCCGCAGCCAGTCGAAGATGAGCTGGTCGACGGCCGACACTTCGGCGCGGTGGCGGTAGGTCAGCCAGCGCACTTCTTCGATTTCGGCCGCCGGCTGCAGCGTGCCGGCGTAGCGGGCGTAGTAGCAGGCCATGCGCACCCGCACGTCGGGCGCGTGGCCGTGGGCGGGCGCCTCCCAGGTCCCAGCGTATTCCAGGGTAGCCGGGTCGAGGTCGACGGTTAGCTCTTCTTTGATTTCGCGCAGCAGCGTTTGCTGGTCGGTTTCGCCGGCGTCGCGCTTGCCGCCGGGGAAGTAGCACCGGTCTTTGCCGCGGCTGCGGGTGCTCAGCACCTGGCCCTCGCGCAGGTGCAGCCAAGCTATTTTGTCAATCAGAAGCATACATGGAGCGGCAGGGGTTGATGAATGCTTGACCGGCCTCAACGGGCCAATGCCGGCGCCAGCGGCGCCGGGCGGCCCAGCGCACGCCGCAGCCAGTGGTTGAGGGGCTCCTCAATCAGCCAGTACAACGCTATGGACAAGCCATAAAGCGCCAGAACCGTGAGGAAGCTGCTGCCCAGCCAGCGGTGCACCAGTTCCTGCACCGCGCCCATGTGAATGAGGTAGAAAGCGTAGGAGCTCTTGCCCAGCAGCACCAGCGGACGTGAGCTCAGCAACCGGCTGAGCCAGGTGTTTTCCTGCACTAGCCCCCACAGCAGCGGCCCGATGCCCAGCAGCGGCAGCAGCACGTTGTTGAGGAACATGCCCGCCGGCCGCAGCACGCCAAACGCGCCAATTTGTGGGCCGTGCAACAGGCTCAGGGCGCCCAGGCACAGCAGCACGCCCATTGCGCCCGCGTACGTCAGCCAGCCCGGCGCCCGGGGGCCGGCGCCCCGCCGCAGCCACCACGCCAGCCCCACGCCCACAAAAAACTCCACCGCCCGGCCCGGGTAGGTGAACTGAAACAGGAAATCGAAAGACCCAAACAAGCCGTGCCACGGATGCAAGCGGCACAGCAGCACCAGCCCAAGGCCCACTGCCACCAGCGCCAGCGGCAACACCCACAGCCACCGGGCGTTGCGCCGAATAAGCCAGAACGCCAGCGGGGCCGAGAGGTAAAACATTTCCTCTACCGTGAGCGACCAGCCCTGCCCGATGCCGGTGTACACGTACTGCTCAAACAGGCCCCGCAGGAAGGTGATGTTGAGCAGGTATTCGCCCAGAAAAACCGGTTTCCCCTGCCAGCGCAGCAGCGCAAAGGTGAGCGTGGTGAGCAGGAAATACAGCGGGTAGATGCGGGCGAAGCGGTTGGCGAAGTAGGGACGCAGCGCCACCGGCCGCCCCAAGTAGCGGTAGCCGATGAGAAAGCCGCTGAGCACGAAGAAAATCGTGACGCCGATGTGCGTTTCGGCCGCTAGGCTGTGTAGGCGCCAGCCAAACCGCTCTGGGGCAAAGGGATTGAAATGATGCACCAGCACCAGTCCGGCGGCCACGGCCCGCAAGCCCGTCAGGGCCGGGAAGTAGTCGCGGCTGGCGCCGTCGGGCCGGGCGGCGGTTGGGGAAGTTTGCATGAATGAGGTACCTGCACAAAAATAGACCGTCATGCTGCGCGCAGCATGACGGTCTGATTCAATCCGGCTAGTGAGTTGGCCTTAGTTGGCCTGCGGCGGGTTGGGCGCCTTCACGTACTTGTCCAGCCAGGTATTCATTTCCCAAAGCATGTGGAGCAGGTTTTCGCGGGCGGCGTAGCCATGGGCTTCGGCGGGCAGCACCACGTAGCGGGCGGTGGCGCCCTGGCCTTTCAGGGCGGCGTAGTACCGCTCGCTCTGGATGGGGAAGGTGCCCGAGTTGTTGTCGGCCTCGCCGTGGATGAGCAGAATGGGCGTCTTGATTTTGTCGGCGTAGTTGAACGGCGACATGGCGTTGTACACCTCCGGCGCCTGCCAGAACGTGCGCTCCTCGCCCTGGAAGCCGAAGGGCGTGAGCGTGCGGTTGTAGGCGCCGCTGCGCGCAATGCCGGCCTTGAACAGGTTGGAGTGCGACAACAGGTTGGCCGTCATGAAGGCGCCGTAGCTGTGGCCCATCACGCCCACCTTGCTGGGGTCGACCACGCCCAGGCGGGCGCCTTCGTCGATGGCGGCTTTGGCGCTGCTCACCAGCTGCTCGGTGTAGGTATCGTTGGGCTCTTTGCTGCCCTCGCCCACTATCGGAATGCTGGCGTTGGCCAGCACGGCGTAGCCCTGCGTCACCCAGTACACGGGCGAGGCCCAGCTCAGGCGCGTGAACGTGTAGGGCGAGCCGCTCACCTGGCCGGCGTTGTTCTTGTCCTTGAATTCCACGGGGTAGGCTTCCATGAGCGTGGGCAGCGGGCCGTCGGTTTTCTTGTAGTTCTGGGGCAGGTATAGGTCAGCCGTGAGGTCCACGCCGTCGGCGCGCTTGTAGTGCAGCACTTGCTTCTTGAAGCTGCCGCCGAAGGCCGCGTAGGGATTCGGAAACTTGGTTACGGCCGTCAGCTTGTCCTTCTTGGTGGCGTCGCGCAGGTAGTAGTTCGGGTTTTGGGTCAAGGACTCGCGGCGCGTGAGCAGCGTGCGCTTCTTGCCGCTGGCGTCGAGGATAGCTACCGGAATCTCGTACACCGGGGCTTCGGAACGCCACCAGCGCGTGGTTTTCTTCGACGTCAAATCCAGCTCGTCCACGAAGGGCCGGTCGCCTTCGGGCGAGGCGCCTTCGCCCAGCAGGTAGATGCTCTGGCCGCTGGGGCCGCCCGTGAGCAGCACGTATTTGCCCTGGGCGTTGCGGTGCTCGTAGGGCGTGCCGGGGTTCTTGTACGTGTCCTGCGACGACCCATCGAACAGCACGGTGAGCGGGCCGGCGGGCGCGCTGGGGTTGAGCTGCCAGGTGGTTTGGTGGCGGTCGGCCCAGCGGTAGCCGTCGGCCAGGGCCAGCTTGTCGTTGCCCCAGGTGAGGCCGGCGAAGCGCATGGGCAGGGCCGCCAGCTCCTGCGCCGAGCCGGTGAAGGGCGCGGTCAAGGTATACACCTTGTCGCGGATGTCAGCCTTCACTTTGGGGTCGCCGCCGTCCTGGGCTTCGGCGTAGGCGATGGTGGCGGGCACGTCGGCGCGCCAGGAGTGGCCGCGCGGGCCGGTAGCCACGGCGTCGAAGTTGGTGGGCACGTTGTCGGCCAGGGGCAGGTCGGCCACGGTTTTCACCACGGCGCCGCTGCCCAGGTCGAGCACGTCGATGCGCTGCGGGAAGCTGCTGATGGGCAGCAGGTAAGAATACGGCCGGTGGCGGGTGCGCACCAGCACGTACTGGCCACTGGGCGAAGCCGAGGCCGTTTGGATGATGCCGGGCTGGCCCAGGGCCTGCGCGGCGCCGTCGGCCAGGCTCACCTTCACCAACTGCGACGTGGCGTAATAGTCGAACAGGCGCTCATCGGCGGGGTTTTTCAGCAAGTCCTGGTAAGTGCGGGCGCCGGACTTCTTGCCCCCGCCGCTTTCCTGCACGGCCGGGCCGGTGGGCGCAGTATCGGCCGAGGGCGCGGCGCCGCGGCCGGCGGGCACGGTGCGGGCCAGCAGGGTTTTGCTGTCCGACACCCACTCGAAGGAATTGCCGAAGGCGTCGTTCAGCGGCTGGGCCAGCAGGCGGCGCGCGGTGGCGCTGGCCACGTCGAGCACCCAGAGCTCCACGCGGCCGTCGGCGCCGGAGCCGGGCGTGGTGAGGGCGAAGGCCATCGATTTATTGTCGGGCGACCAGCTGGGGCTGCTGATGCGGGCCTGCGCGGGCAGGCCTTTCACGTCAACCTCGGCACCATTGGGCAGCTTTTTCAGCTTGATGCCCACCGCGTAGCTCACCCGGCTGGGGCCGTTGGTGCGCGGGTTGAAGCGCAGGCCGGCCAGGCGCAGCTCGGGCTGGGCCAGCTCGGCCACGGTGGGGAAATCCTGCACTTGCAGCAGTGCCATGGTCTGGCCGTCGGAGGCCAGGCTCAGGCGCGGCGTGGGCGGCGCCAGCAGCAGGTCCTGAATGGCTTTGGGCGGCGTTTTGTATTGAAAATCCTGGGCCTGAGACACGGCGGCAGCAAGCAAAAAAGTGGCGGAAAGCAGTAGTTTTTTCATACGCAGGAATGAAAAAGGAATTGCGGGCGGCAACGCTGCCGCGCTCGAAAGGTACTCACGGGGCGGGTGCCGGCTGGCATATTTTTCGGGCCGGCCGAAACCGTTTTTAGCCCACCAATCCGGCTTTGAGTCGGGAAGCTCAGCCTTAACTCTGGCGAGCCCGGCGCGTAAAGTCATCCTTTCTTCTGGCGCCGCTAGCGCAGTCGCTGCACCGGCGCCTTCTCCGGCCAGCACTTATGCCCCACCCCACCTATTACATCGGCTGCTCGGGCTACCACTACCGGCACTGGCGGGGCCGCTTCTACCCCGAGAAAATGCCCATGCGGCTGTGGTTCGACTACTACAGCCAGCACTTCCGCACGCTGGAGCTGAACGTGACCTTCTACCGGTTTCCGCAGCTTTCCTTTCTCGAAAACTGGTACAACCAAAGCCCCGACGACTTCCAGTTTGCGGTGAAAGCGCCGAAGCTCATCACGCACTACAAGCAGTTCAACAACGTGCAGCAGCTGCTGAGCGACTTCTACGACACCACGGCTCGCGGCCTACGCGAGAAGCTGGGTCCCATCCTCTTTCAGCTGCCGCCGCGCCTGGCCTTCGACGCAACCCGCCTCACCCGCATCCTGGACAGCCTCGACCCCGCCTTCGTCAACGTGCTCGAATTTCGGCATCCCAGCTGGTGGCGCCCAGAAGTGTACGAAGAGTTAAGGCGGCGCCGCGTGGTGTTCTGCGGCCAGAGCCACCCGCTGCTGCCCGACGCCGTGGTAGCCACCGCGCCCACGCTCTACTACCGCTTCCACGGCGTGCCCGACCTTTACCGTTCGCCCTACGATGAGGGTTTTCTGCACCGCATCACGGGCGAAATACAAGCCCAGCCCGGTGTGGAGCTGGCTTACGTGTATTTCAACAACGACATCGACGCTTCCGCCATCGGCAACGCCCGGCAGATGCTGGCGATGGTGTGACGGCAGAAAGTTGGGGTGGGCTCCTAAATCATAAAAGACGGTCCTGCTGAGCGAAGTCGAAGCATCTCTACTGCAATAGTAAATGGATTACTCACGCGGTAGAGATGCTTCGACTTTGCTCAGCAGGACGTTCGTTTCGCCCAAGCCTTCTGCTACGCCTTCTCCTTCAGCGAAGCCATGTCGATGACGTAGCGGAAGCGCACTTCCTCGTCCATCATTTTATCGAAGGCCTTGTTGATGTCCTGCATGTCAATCATTTCCACCTCGGGCAGAATGTTATGCTCGGCGCAGAAATCCAGCACCTCCTGCGTCTCGGCAATGCCGCCGATAATGGAGCCGGCCACCGAGCGGCGGTGCATGGCCACTTCCTGGTTGTTGAGCGGGGCCTTGTAAGGGCCCAGCAGGCCCACCGTCGTGATGACGCCGTTGCGCTTGGCCAGCTTCACGTAGTCGTTCACCTCAAAGGCGTCGGGGATGGTGATGAGGATGAAGTCGAACTTCAATTCGTGGGCTTCCATGGCCTTCGAGTCCGATGAAATCAGGACTTCGTGGGCGCCGAGCTTTTCGGCGTCGGCTTGCTTGTCCTTGTCGCGCGTGATGGCCGTGACCGTGGCGCCCAGCGCCCGCGCCAGCTGCACGCCCATGTGGCCCAGCCCGCCGATGCCCACAATGGCCACGCTGCTGCCCGGGCCCACGTTCCAGTATTTGAGCGGCGAATAGGTGGTGATGCCGGCGCACAGAATGGGCGCCGCGGCCTTCACGTCGAGCGCGTCGGGGATGCGCAGCACGAAGGATTCCTTCACCGTGATGTTGGTCGAATACCCGCCGAAAGTGTTGAAATCCTTGTTTTGCGGCTTCATGTAGCCGTTGTAGGTGGCCGTCCAGCTCACGGGGCCTTCGCAGTAGTTTTCTTCTTTTTCGCGGCAGGCCGGGCAGGTGCCGCAGGAGTCTATCATGCAGCCCACGCCCACGAGGTCGCCCACCCGGAACTTGGTCACGGCGCTGCCGGCTTCCACCACGCGGCCCACAATTTCGTGGCCCGGCACGCAGGGGTAGATGGTGTTGTGCCAGTCGTTTTTCACCTGGTGCAGGTCGGAGTGGCACACGCCGCAGTAGAGAATGTCGATGTGCACTTCGTCGGCCTTGGGGGCCTGGCGCTCAATCTCCATCTCGGAGAGGCCGTTGAAAATGGAATTGCTGGCGCCGTACGCTTTGGTTTTGAAAACTTCCATGAAACTGTAGGGAAAGGGTGGTTGGAAAGAAGAAAAGGCCGGGCGAGGCCCACCAGTACCAACGGCCGCCGCGGGCCGCGGTTGGCGCCTACGGCTTATAAAATTCTGGCCATTGGCTTTCCTTCCGCCAGCAAGTGCCGCTACTGCCCGCCGCCTGCGGGGCGGCCGATGCGGCCGGGCGCCGGGCCGCATTCTGCACGAGTGCCGGCCGCATCTTTGCGCCATGAAAACGCTGCTGCTGCCCGCCAAAACCTACCGCCTCAACGGCCGCCTGTGGCTCGAAACCGAAGACGGGCGCTTCCTCGGCATCGGCCGGCTGGAGCTGCTGGAGCACATCGCCGCGCTGGGCTCCATCTCGAAGGCCGCGCAGGCCATGGGCATGTCGTACAAGCGCGCCTGGGACCTGGTGAGCTCCATGAACGCGCAAGCCAGCACCCCGCTGGTGGGCACCCAAACCGGCGGCCCCAAGGGCGGCGGCGCGGTCGTCACCGAAGCCGGCCAGGCGGCCATTGCCGAATTCCGGGCGCTGCAGGACCGTTTTCAGGAATTCATGGCCGCCGAAACAAAGCGCGTGCAGGAGCGTTAGCAGGCAGCAAAGCGTTATATCTTCGCCAACATAACGCCGCTTCGCTCCTGCCCATTTGACACGTATTACTACTCCTGCTCTGCTTCGCTCTCGCCTCCCGGCCGTTTCGCTGGCCTTGCTGAGCAGCGCGCAACTGGCCCACGCCCAGGCCGCCGCCCCCGCCGACACCACGCGCAAAAAGCTGAGCCTGGAGGAAGTGGTGGTGTCGGCGTCCCGGGTCGAAGAGAGCTTTCTGCAGTCGCCCGTGACGGTGGAAAAGCTCAGTGCCCGGGCCTTGCGGCTCACGCCCGCGCCGTCGTTTTTCGACGCCGTCGAGCACCTGAAGGGCGTGCAGGTCATCACGCCCAGCCTGGGCTTCAAGGTGATAAACGCCCGGGGCTTCGTCAACACCACCAACGTGCGCTTTGCCCAGCTCGTGGACGGCATCGACAACCAGGCGCCGCACATCGGCGGGCCCATCGGCAACGTGCTCGGACCCAGCGACCTCGACATCGAGGAGGTGGAAGTGGTGCCGGGCACAGCCTCGGCCCTCTACGGCCTGAACGCCATCAACGGGCTGGCTAATTTCAGCACCCGCAACCCCTTCCGCTCCGCCGGGCTGAGCGTGCAGCAGAAGGTGGGTATCAACCACCTGGGCGACGCCGCCACCGGCGCGCGGGCGTATTCGGAAACCAGCCTGCGCTATGCCCGGGTGCTGGTGGCCGACAAGCTGGCCGTTAAGGTGAACGGCACGCTGCTGCGCGGCTACGACTGGGTGGCCCACGACCCCACCGACCTCAACCCGGCCGGCAACGCCAGCGTGGGCCTGCTGGGCGCCGACAACCCCGCCCGCGACCCGGTGAACAGCTACGGCAATGAGTCGTCGGACCGCAGCAACTTCGCCCTGCTCAGCTCGCCCAACCCGCAAAGCACCAAAACCTACCAGGTGGCCCGCACCGGCTACGACGAGCAGGCCCTGGTCGACTACACCCTGCGCACCCTCAAGGCCGACGCGGCGCTGCACTACCGGCCGAAACCCGCCACCGAGCTGAGCTACACCTACCGCGTGGCCGGCTTCGACAACGTGTACCAGCGCTCAAACCGCTTCCGGCTGCAGGGCTACGTGCTGCAGCAGCACGCCGTGCAGCTGCTCACGCCGGTGGTGCAGGCGCGGGCCTACTTCACGCAGGAAAACACCGGCCGCAGCTACAACCTGCGCTCGATGGGCGAAAACCTGGACCGCAACTTCAAGCCCGACGACCAGTGGAAGCGCGACTTCACCGCCGCCTGGAACGCCGCCGTGCGGGCCGGCCAGCCGGTGGCCCAGGCCCAGGCCGTGGCCCGCGCCGCCGCCGACGCTGGCCGCTACCAGCCCGGCACGGCCTTGTTTGGGCAGAAGCTGGGCGAGCTGCAGGACATCAACAACTGGGACGTGGGCGCGGCCCTGCGCGTGCGCGCCGCCCTGGCCCACGCCGAGGCTCAGGTGAACCTGGCCGAAGCCCTGCGCCGCGGCGGCCGCCCCTTTCCCGCCCGCCTCGACCTGCTGGCCGGCGCCGACCACCGCACCTACGTGGTGGTGCCCGACGGCAACTACTTCATCAATCCCAACCCCGGCAAAGACCCGCTCGCCGACAACCTCACCTACTCCAAAACGGGCGGCTTTGTGCAAGCCGGCGGCCGCCTGCTGGCCGACAAGCTGCGCCTGACAGCTACCCTGCGCGCCGACAAAAACAACTACTTCGACGTGAAATTCAACCCGCGCTGCACGGCGGTTTTTTCGCCCACGCAGCGGCAGAATTTTCGGTTGAGCTACCAGACGGGCTATCGTTTTCCGAGCTTGTTCGAGGGGTTTTCGAACGTGAACAGCGGGCAGGTGAAGCGCATTGGCGGGCTTAGGGTAATGTCGGATGGGGTGTTTGAGAACAGCTACCTGCGCAGCAGCATCGATGCGTTTACCAAGGCCGTGACCGATGCCGCCAACGCTAATACCTCCACCACGCTCACGCCGGCGCAGAAAACCCAGTTGGCCGTGGAGCAGCACAAGAATTTGCTGGTGAAAAACCCTTATACCTACCTCCGGCCCGAGCACATTCGTTCGCTGGAGCTGGGTTATAAAGCAGCGCTGGGGCCCAGCGGCCGGCTGCTGGCCGATGTCGACTTCTACTATAACGCCTACCGCGACTTCATCGCCCAAGTAGAGGCCTACGTGCCCCAAACCAGCGGCGGCGAACCCATTGCCAGCACCGACCTCAGCACCGTGGCCACGGCCCTCAGCACCCGCGCCGGGCAGGCCCGCTACCGCCTCTGGACCAATTCCCAAACCCAGGTGTACAACTACGGCGGCTCGCTGGGCCTGCGCTACGAGTTACCCGGCGGCTACCTAGCCGGCGCCAACACCACCTACACCCGCCTCGACCGCACCGCCACCAGCGACGGCCTGGAAGACGGTTTCAACACCCCGCGCTGGGCTTACAACCTGAGCCTGGCCAACGAAAACGCCTACCGCAACTTCGGCTTCGGCCTGAACTACCGCTGGCAGCAAGGCTACTACTCGCAAACTTTCCTGGTAAACGGCGAAGTGGCCGCCTACTACACCCTCGACGCCCAGCTCAGCTACGCCGCGCCGGCGGCCGGCCTGCGCTTCAAGCTCGGGGCCAGCAACGTGCTCAATCAGTACTACGTGTCATACCTGGGCGGGCCCAGCGTGGGCGGACTGTACTACCTGTCCATGACGTACGCGCTGCCTCATGCAGCCAATTGAGACAACGCAAGCCCGGCAGCCCAACCGCCGATTCCCGAACGGCAGCTACCCACGGCTGGCGGTGGCCGCCGGAATGATAACGATGTAGTCGTACCCCAGGATAATATTTTCCAGCAGCTGGTTGGCCACCTCCAGCTTGTCACGCAGCAGGGCCCGGCGGGCCGGGCGCAGGTCGAACACCTGCCAGTCGGGGCCGGTGACAAGGTCAGCAAAGGGCTTGATGAAAGGCTCTTGGGTGAGGTCGAACGGCACCACGTTCTTGCTGGGGTCGTCGGGGTTGAAGCCGCCCACTTGGGTGCCCTGCTTGCCCATCACCAGCAGGTGCAGCGACTTGGCGTCCTGCGCGTCGGCCAAGTTCAGGGCCAGGTTGCCCACGTCGGTGATGCCGGCCCAGGGGCTCAGCGCCCGCGCCGTGTGGCTGGCCCCGAACTTGAAGAGCAGCTTGGGCAGCGGCTGGCCCGGCTGCGGCGCCAGCGGCCGCAGGGCTTCCAGCAGGTTGCGCTTCATGAGGTTGATGCGGGCCTGATGATTGCCAAAGCCCTTCACCTGATTGCGGTAGATGCGGGAGCTGAGCAGGTAGTCCTGCACCATGCGGCGCACCTCCGGGCTTTCGGCGCGGGTGAGGGTTTCGAGGCTGTCGAGGGCCGATTGCCGTTGGTCCAGTATGCTGTAAGCCTGGCCGCCGTTGCGAAACTGGGCGTTGTCGTGCTGCTGATACGCCGCGCCCTCCCGCTGCAGGTACGCCCGGGCCGGCTTGCTTTTCACCAGCCCGGCCAGCTGCTCATAAAAGCGGCCCAGGGTGAAAATCCCCACCTGCTCGATGCCAATAAACTGGGCCTTTTGCGTTCGCAGCTGCTGCGCCAGCTCGTATTCCTCGCGCCAGCTAAAGAACGACAGCGCCCCGGGGCTGGCCTTCAGGTAGGCCGTCGGAAAGCCTGGCTCGGCCGTGAGGCGGGTGAGCGCGCGGGCCTGGTAGCGGTCAATTTCGGTGATGAAAGCCGCCGGCTGCAGCACGCGCGCCACCGCTTGCGTGAACTGCGGAATCTGGGCCATGCCGTGGTCTTCGCCCACCAGCACCAGTTGGCTTTCGGCAATGCTTGTGCGCAGCTTATCCCAGCCCGTGCCGGCCAGCTGCGCGCCCGTGGCGGTCAGGGGGTAGGCGTTGGTCCGCAGCAGGCGGGTGAGCGTCGTGTCCTGCGCCCGGGCCGGCGCCAGCAGGCCGCAGAAGAAGCCCAGCGTGAGAAAGAGTGTTTTCATCATGGCAAAGTAGATGAGGAAAAAACCTCGTCCGTTGCTCATGCGGCCCCCTTGCCATCGAAACCACTCAGTACGAGCCACAAAAAAAGCCCGCTCAGGTTGAGCGGGCTTTTTGCGGGCACGGGCCTGTGGGCCGAAGCCTACTTGCGCCGGGCCGGGGCCTTGCGGGCCGGAGCTTTCTTGGCCGGCGCTTTCTTCACCGGAGCGGCTTTCACCGGCTCGGGGGTGATGGTCGGGGCCGGGCCGTACTTCACTTCGGCGGCGTTGGGGTCGCCGGTGAGGTAGAGGTCGAACTCGACGCGGCGGTTCAGGGCCTGACCGATTTTGGTGGCATTGGTGGCAATCGGCTTGGTTTCGCCGAATCCGTGCGACACAATGCGGTCGGCGGGCACGCCCTGGCTCAGCATGTAGGCGCGGGCCGAAGCAGCGCGGGCATCCGAAAGGCGCAGGTTGTAGTTGTCGTCGCCCTTGCTGTCGGTGTGCCCGGCAATGCTCAGGGTGTAGTCCGGGTACTCGGCCATGATGGCGGCCAGGTCTTTCAGCGTCGGATACGAACTGGGCAGCAGCACGGCCTTGTCGAACTCGAAGTTGATGTACTTCGTGGCCTCCTGCAGGCGCTTCTTGGTTTCGGCTTTCACCTCGGGGCAGCCTTTATTGCTGGCCGGGCCGGGGCGGTTGGGGCAACGGTCCTGGTAGTCGGGCACGCCGTCGCCGTCGCGGTCGAGCGGGCAGCCGTTGGCATCTACCTGCACACCGGCCGGGGTGCCGGGGCACTTGTCGTTCTGGTCAATCACGCCGTCGTTGTCGGCGTCGGGGCAGCCTTTCAGCTCGGCCTTGCCGGGGGTGTCGGGGCAGGCGTCGTCGGCGTCGGTCACGCCGTCCCCGTCGCGGTCGGGGCAGCCCTGCAGGGCGGCCAGGCCTTTCACGTCGGGGCACTTGTCCTGGTAGTCGGGCACGCCGTCGCCGTCTTTATCCAGCGGGCAGCCGTTGGGGTCCACGGCCACGCCGGCGGGCGTGCCGGGGCACTTGTCTTTCTTGTCCGAAACGCCGTCACTGTCGGCGTCCTTGGCCTGGCCAAAGGCAAAGGTCAGGCCCACGGTGTGCTGCAAATACCGGTCGTCGAAGCTGTCGTCGTCGCGGTTAAATTCGCCGTCGATGTTGGCGTTGAGCGGAATGTGCTGGCCGGTCTGGATGAACAGGCCCACGCCCTCGCTCAGGCGGAAGTTGATACCGGCCGCACCAAACAGGTCGAAATACGACTTGTTCTCGTTCACGTTGCGGCCCCGCACCGAGCCTTCACGGCTCATGTACGCCCAGCCGGGAGCGGCCAGCAAATAGGGCTGAATGAAGGCGTCTTCCTTCAGCGCCCAGCCGTTGTTGAGCTTGAGCTTGAGGGCCAGGTTAGCATTCACGATGTTGGTGTTGAAGAAGGTGGCCGCGCTTTGCGAGCCCTTCAACTCCACGTAGCTGCCTTGCACGCCCAGGTCCAGACCGGGGCTCAGGTAGCGGGTGAAGGCGATGCCGGGGCCGTAGTAGTTGCGGTCCCATTTCCAGAAGTCTTCGCCCAGGCTGCCTTTGTATTGGTACGCGCTGCCGAACAGGCTGATGGCCGTCTTCTTGTCGGCCGTTTGGGCCCGGGCGTGCGGTGCGGCCATGCCAAGCACGGCGGCGCCCACGACTAGCCCTCGCAAGAGTTTAGTTGTTGAGAACATAATTTTTAGGTGTGGGAATAGATGAGTAAATCCACGCCAAGCCTTCCGGCCTGCATGGACGCTCTGCTATACCCCTCCTTCCTGAAAAAGTTGTTCCCCCAATTTTCCACCTCCGCGCCGCCCCGGCACAGGCGCCTAGCCCTCAGAACCATTATCCCAAGCAATGGAGAACTAAGTGCGGTAGCTTTTCTGCGTCAGCGGCCTACTTCACCCGCGAGAACTTCGCTTCCCGCTGGCCGCCGGTTATCAGCAGCTGGTCGGTTTCGGGCAGGTACTTCACGGGCACTTTCTTCACCCCGTTGTCAATCATGATGCTCTCAACGTTGGGGTCGTACGTTCCCACAAGGTCGTTGATGCCCTCGTGAATGTAGAAGGTATCGCCCGTGCGCTTGATGCGGGTATGGGTTTGCGCGTTGGTGTCCGCGCTTTTCCACTCGCCCACGAAATTGTCGCGCATGTCAGCCTCCACCTTGGGCTTTTGGGGGCCACAGGCACCTACAAGCCCAATCAGCAAAACCGCCAATAGCCGACCAACCAACGTTTTCATACTGCAATATTGTTGAAGAATGTGCAGGCCTACAACCGGCCGAAGTTCAGGCCCAGAATCAGCACAATGCCGATAACCATCAGGATGAGGTAGGTTTCCACGGCGCCGGTTTGCACGTAGCGCAGCAGGGCCCCGCCCCCATTCACGGCGCGGCCGAAAAAGCCCACCACCGGGTCGATGATGCCATTTTCCACAAACTTGTACAAGCCCGTCGACAGCCACATGACCGGCCGCGTGAACAGCGCGTTGTACAGTTCATCGATGTAGTACTTGTGGTACACCAGGCTCTCGGGAACTGAGCGCTGGGCCTCGTCTTCGGCGGGGCGGGTGGCGCGGGCCACGTACATCACGTAGGCCAGGATGATGCCCAGCACGCCAGCGGCCACCGACAGGCCCATGAGCATGAGTTCCGTGTTGTGGTCGGGCTCGGCCGAGAATACTTCCGGCATCAGGCGCTGCGAGTAAGTAAAGATGGGCGCCAGATACTCGGCCAGGTAATGATGACCGCCCGTGAACATGGGCGCACCCATGAAGCCGCCCACGGCCGCCAGCACCGCCAGCATGATGAGCGGCAACGTCATCGAAGCCGGCGACTCGTGCAGGTGGTGCTTCTGCTCCTCCGTGCCGCGGAACTCGCCGAAGAAGGCCAGAAACAGCAGGCGGAACATGTAGAACGCCGTCAGGAAAGCCGTAAGTAAGCCCATGGCCCACAGCACTTTGTTGTGCTCGAAGGCATGCGCCAGGATTTCATCTTTGGAGAAGAAGCCCGAGAACGGCGGAATGCCCGAGATGGCCAGGCAGCCGATGAGGAAGGTTGAAAACGTAATGGGCAGCGCCTTGCGCAGGCCGCCCATGCGGCGCAGGTCCTGCTCGTTGCTCATGGCGTGAATGACGGAGCCGGCCCCGAGGAACATCAGCGCCTTGAAGAAGGCGTGCGTGAGGACGTGGAACAGGGCCGTGGAGTATCCCATCACGCCCAGTGCCAGGAACATATAGCCCAGCTGCGACACGGTGGAGTAAGCCAGCACTTTCTTGATGTCGTTCTGCGCCAGGCCGATGGTGGCAGCAAACAGCGCCGTGGCCGCGCCCACGATGGCCACTACCTGCAGCGTATCGGGCGAGAGCGTGAACAGCACGTTGGCCCGCAGCACCATGTAGATGCCCGCCGTCACCATGGTGGCGGCGTGGATGAGGGCCGAAACCGGCGTGGGGCCGGCCATGGCGTCGGGCAGCCAGGTGTAGAGCGGCAGCTGCGCCGATTTGCCCATGGCGCCCACAAACAGCAGCAGCGTGATGGCCGTGCAAATGCCCACGCCATACGTGCCAAACTGCCCCAGCGAAGCCTTCTGGAACACCTCAGCGTACTGCACCGAGTTGAAGGTGAGGTAAATCAGGAAGATGCCCAGCAGAAAGCCCAGGTCACCGATGCGGTTGATGATGAAGGCTTTCTTGGCGGCGTTGTTGTAGCTGGTGTTCTTGTTCCAGAAGCCGATGAGCAGGTAGGAGCACAAGCCCACGCCTTCCCAGCCGATGAACAGGATAACGAAGTTGGCGCCCATCACCAGCAGCAGCATACTGAAAATGAACAGGTTCAGAAAGCTAAAGAACTTGCCCACGTTTTCGTCGTGGTGCATGTAGCCGATGCTGTACACGTGAATCAGGAAGCCCACACCCGTCACGAGCAGCAGCATTATCAGGCTGAGCTGGTCAATCTGGTACTGAAAAGGAATCTGCAGCGAGCCGACCGAAATCCAATCGAACAACTGCACGGTGTACTGGTACTGAAAATTCAGGAACAGCACCACCGAAATCAGGAACGAGCCCAGCACCGTGGCGCTGCCGATGAGCCCGGCCACGGTGCCGGACAGCTTCCGGTTCAGCAGCCCGTTAATCAGAAAGCCCACGAAGGGCAGCAGCGGAATGAAAACGTAGAGAAACGTGGAGTACGGGGCGTTGGCGCCGGGGAGAACGGTTTCTTGCATTGTTGTTAGGCTATGCTAGCGATGCTAAAAGAGGCTGTCATCCTGAGCACAGCGAAGGACCTTATCAAGTGCGAACGTCCGGTCCGGTTCGGCGGTGATAAGGTCCTTCGCTGTGCTCAGGATGACAGGGATGTTACCACTTCAGCCTACTCAGCAGGTTGACATCGGTGGTCTGGAAGTTGCGATAAATCATGACGATGATGCCCAGGCCCACCGAAACCTCGGCGGCGGCCACGGCCATGATGAAGAACACGAAAATCTGCCCGTTGGGGTCGGCGCGGTAGGCCGAGAAAGCCGTCAGCAGGATGTTCACGGCGTTAAGCATTAGCTCAACACACATAAAAATGATGATGGCGTTGCGCCGCACCAGCACCCCCGTGACGCCGATGGCAAACAAGGCCGAGGCAAAAAACACGTAGTACTGCAGCGGAACGGTCCGAATGACTTCGGGGATGGTCTGGGAAACGGTTGGGTCCATACTCACAAGTAGCGGCGAAAAGGCAGTGCAGCCGGCCGGCCGGCAAAGGTACCCTGAAAAACGAAAAATCAGGGGGTGTTTTTGCAGGCTATACATTCCGATGAGCCCGCCATGCTTCGCTGCGCGCTGCATGACGGGCTGGGAAATCCGGGCATGAAAAAACTTAAAGTAATTTCGGGGAGCCGGCGTCTGCTTGTTCAGAATGAAAACCATGGCACTTTCGCTCCCCTCCCCCCTTGTTCCGATGACGGCTGCCCAGCAAGACCGCCAGATTGCTGACGCCGTGCGCCAGCAGCGCCCGCGGCTCTTGCAGTTCATCCGCCGTCGCATCCCCGACGAAGCCGAGGCCGAAGACCTCCTGCAGGACGTCTTCGCCGAGCTCGTGGAAAGCTACCGGCTGCTGAAGCCCGTGGAGCAGGCAGCGGCCTGGCTCTTTCGGGTGGCCCGCAACCGCATCACCGACCTTTACCGCCGCAAGCGGCCGGTGAGCCTCGAAGAAGCCTTCGGTGCGGCCGAGGCCAACGACGACGGCGAAGGCCTGCTGCTGGCCGACCTGCTGCCGGCCGCCGACGACTCGCCCGAAAACCGCCTGCTGCGCGAAACGCTGATGGACGCCCTCAGCGACGCGCTGGCCGAACTGCCGGCCGCCCAGCGCGAGGTGTTTGTGTGGCACGAACTGGAAGACAAAACCTTCCGCGAAATGGAAGAAGAAACCGGCGTGCCGCTCAAAACGCTCATTTCGCGCAAGCACTACGCCGTGCTGCACCTGCGCAAGCGCCTGCAAACCCTCTACACCGAATTATTCACCGATTAGTTTTTAAGTTGTCAGTTGCTGGTTGTCAGTTGTTAGGCCTAATGCCTTTCTCAACACCGGTGACTAACAACTGACAACCCGCAACTAACCACTACAATATCATGGACCGTAAATTCTGGCTGCTCCGCGGCCTTCGTTTCTTTTTCTTCGCAGCACTGTTTGTGGCCGTCGTCACGCTGGCCACGCAGGCGCTGTGGAACTGGCTGATGCCGTCGCTGTTTCACCTGCCGGTCATCTCGCTGGCCCAAACCCTCGGCTTGCTCGTGCTGAGCCGTATTCTGTTTGGGTTCCGGGGCGGGCGGCCCGGCGGCTGGGCCGCCAAGCGCCGCGCCTGGAGGCAGCGCATGGCCGGCCGCATGGAGCACCTCAGCCCCGACGCCCGCGAAAAATTCCGCCAGGAAATGCGGGCCCGCTGCACCATGGGCTGGATGGGCCGCTCCGAAACAGCCACCGCTGATACCGCAGCACGACAGCCGGCCTAACGGCCGCCCATTCCCATTTCTTCGATTAACACAGTTGGCGCGGCCTTCCATAGGGAGGCTGCGCCTTTTTTTTGGCTCCAATTCACACGCATTCTGCAGCTTTTGAACCAGAAATCATAGCCTGAAACCGCGGTAATACCTATACAGACTTGGCTTTATCAGAGAAATTTTTAAGGAATATGATGAAAATCATTTGCAGGATTACTTGAAATAGTAGTACATTTGCATTACACAATTAATACTTGTATTAATGCAACGCAACTTCTACTCCCGCTTCGCTTTTGCAGTTTTTTTCGCAATCAGCCTGCTTGGGGCCGCGCCGGGCAACGCCCAGTTGGCTTACACGCCCGTAGCCAAGAATGCGGAATCATTTTCTATTGCCGACCCGGAAGACGAAAAACCCGCAGCCAAGCCTACCTACAAACTCATTCACGGCGTCATTCAGGGCGAGCAGGGCGTGTTGCCAGGAGCCACCGTGTGGTTGCAGGGCAGCAAAACCATCGCCGTAACCAATGCCGAAGGAGAATTTGAACTGCGCGTGCCCAGTGATGCCAAGGTGGTAAAACTGGCGTGCGGCTACGGCGGACTGCAGGAAGAAGTCATGACACTGACCCCAGTTCAGGCCATGGGCTCGTTGTATTTGCTGCACGTGAAGGCTGCTGCCAAACGTTAAAAATTGCTTTATCCCCTAGGTTGATACGGGGATTGCCTGCTACTCACCTCTGCTCTGCAAGCAACTGTCCAAAAATGGGAGCCCCGTCCTTTTAGGATGGGGTTTTTCATTATAGGACCATCCATATCTGTGGCTAATTATCATCTGCTCCGATAAATCTGACGCTCACCGGCAAATTCCCACCGTTGGACGAAGCTGAGTCGTCCCCGCCTCTGTGCAAGTCTACATTTGTATCGTTCAACATTGGCAGCCACCCACTGTCGCTTTTTCAAGTACACCATGCGCCCCTCCTTTTTCCTTCTCGCCTCTTTGCTGACGTTTGCCGCAGGCCTTGTCTCCCACCGCACCCAAGCCCAGACTTATGCCAGCAACACGGAACTGGCCTCGGCCAAAACGGATAGCAACGACCCCACCACCGGCACGGCGGCGGCTTCGGAGAAAGTAGTGCTGTCGGGCAAAATCACGAACCCGGCCGGGCCCCTGCCCGGCGCCGTGGTTATCCTGACCGCCAGCAAGCAGATGGCCGTGACCAATGCCGACGGCGAGTTTGAGTTTACCGTTCCTGCCACCGCTGGCGCGCTACAGGCCGTGGTGACGTACGCCGGCTACGCCGACGAAAAAATGACCCTCAACGCCTCGGCCGAAGAGTCGACGGTGAACCTGTCCGATGCCAAGGTGATTGTGGTGTCGCGCAAGCAGCAGCTCAAAAAGTACCTCAAAACCGCCCGCAAACAGATTAACCGCGACCTCAAGCAGGTTCGCGTGAAGTAGTTCGGCACCGTTTCTACAGCAAACAGAAAGCCCCGGCCTGACGGCCGGGGCTTTTTGCTTTTCTGAACGGACCAGGCTTACAGCGCCACATCCTTGGTATTGTCTTGTACCACGCGGTCGACAAATTCGTGGTAGGGGTCGACGGCCACTTTAGCGGGTTCTTTGGCCACCACAAACTCTAGTTTGTTGGTGCCGGCGTGGAAGCGGCGCTTGGTGAGCAGTAACGGGGGCACGGGCTTCTGGTCGTTGCCTTGGGCGGGGAAGATGGCCACGGGCAGGTAGTCGTTTTCGGGGCCGGGGCGTTCGGTGCCGAGGCTGTCGGCCACCAGTTTCTTGCTCTGCACGGTCATTCTCACCTGGAACTGGCCGTTGGGCAGCTTCTTCACCGAGGCATCGGTAAGGCGGTTTTCGTAGAGCGTAATGCGGTCGAACAGGTCCGTGACCATGTTCTGGAGCGAGTCGGGCGTCACTTTGCGGAATTCGGCCACTAGCTGCGGGGCGGTGGTGTAGGGTGCCGTTTCGTACTTGTGCTGCTCCAGGAAGCTGTGCAGCGCGGCGTTCACTTGGTCCTCGCCGATGTAGTCCTGCAGGGCGTACATCACCACCGACCCCTTGCGGTAGTGGATGTAGCCCTGGCCTTCCACCTTGGCCAGCGGCACTTCTTTCTTGCGCTCGAAAGCCCGGCCGGAGAGGTAGCTGTTCAGCTCGTAGTCCAGGAATTTGCCCATGGTGTAGGGTCCGTAGTGGTGCTTCATCACCATCAGGGCCGAGTATTGGGCCATGGTTTCGACGAGCATGGTTTCGCCCTGCACGTTGCCGCCCACTATCTGGTGGCCCCACCACTGGTGCGCCACCTCATGGGCCGTCACGTAGAAGGGGTAGTCCACGTCCTCGGGGTCGTTGGGGTCCACTTTGGCGATGAAGCCGATGCTTTCGGAGAAGGGAATGGTGCCGGCAAAGCTCTGGGCGAAGCTGGCGTACTTCGGAAACTCCAGGATGCGCACCTGCGGGTGCTGGTAGGGGCCGAAATGCTTGGTGTAGTAGGCAAACGACTCTTTCACGGCCTGGGCCATGCGCTTGAGGTTGTACTCGTGGCCGGGCTGGTAGTAGATTTCGATGGGCACCGCGCGGCGGCCGGCCGAGTCCTGCCAGGCATCCTTATACACCTTGTAGCGGGCCGAGAGGAAGGTGTAGAAGTTGAGCATGGGCTGTTCCATCTTGTAGTGGAAGTAGCGGCGGTTGCCCTGAGTCCAGTCCTTGAGCAGGCGGCCGGGAGCCACGGCCAGCTGGTCGGCGCTGGTGCTGACCACGGTTTCGAAGCGAATCCAGTCGGCGTCCTGGCTCAGACCGGAGTTCTGGCGGGCTTTGAGGTCGGTGGCGGGGGCCAGGCGGTCTTTGGGCTTGAGGCCGTTGCGCTTGCGCACGTCGTCGTCGCCCAGCTCGCCCTGCTCGTTGTAGCCGATGCCGGGCAGGTAGGTGGCGCTGTTCATGAAGATGCCGTTCTGCACGATGTCGGTATTGGAGCCGGAGTTGGGGAAGCCGGTTTCACCGAAATCGAGCACGGCCGTCATTTCCAGCGAGTCGCCGGGGGCCAGGGGGCGGGCCAAGCGGTATAAGCGCAGGTTCACGGCGCTGTCGTTGAGGGCGAGCGTAGCGGCGGGGCGGCCCAGCGTGAGTTGGCGCACGCGCGCTTCCTGCGGCACCTGAATGATGACGGTGTCGAGGGCGCGGGCGTGGCGGTTTTTCAGCCAGAAGTGGCCGTCGATGTGCACCTGCCGGGTGGCGGGGTAGAGGTCGGTTTTCAGGTTCACGGCCACGAGGCGGGGCTGGGGCAAGTCTTTGTAGCGGCGGTATTTCTGCTCGTAGCCCAGCTGCAGCTTTTCCACCTCCTTGGGCGTGCGGTACACGTTTTCGACGTTGGTGTTGTAGAAGATGAAGCCGCCGGCGCCCAGCATCACCAGCAGGCCCAGGGCCAGGGCCGTCCAGGCGGGGCGGCCCCAGCGGTGGCTGGCCTCGGCCCGGCGGCGCACGAAGGCCGCATCGGTGCCGCGCACCCAGAAGATGTTGGCCGCCAGCGCCAGCAGCAGCGCCCCAGCCGCCCAGTACAGCTTGAACCAGCTGAAGCTCGTCACGAAATGACCGTAGCCGTTCATGTCAGAATAGGGCGTGCCGGGGTTGCCGGCGTAGTCGAGCAGGTGGTGGTTGATGCCAAGCTGGCTTTGAAACAGCGTGGCCAGGTAGTACACCAGCATCACGAAGTGGCCCAGGTACTTGTTATTCACAATCACCTGCACCAGCATGGCCAGCACGCACAGCAGCAGGAAATCAATCAGCTTGAAGCCGAACAGGCTTTCGAGGTACAGGCCGGGCTCGTAGTGGAAGTAGCCTTTCAGGGTTTGGAGCAGCAGGCCGCAGGCCATCACCACAGCCAGCAGCACCACCTGCACCAGCCCCAGCGCCGATAGCTTGCTCAGAAACGGCACCCAGTTGGGCACCGGCAGGGCGTCGGTAATCTGGGCCACGCCGGCGTCGCGCTCGCGCCACACCAGCTCGCCCGCGTAGTAGGTGATGATGATGAGGATGAACAGGCTGAAGTTGCCGCTCAAGACCTCCACCATTTCGGCCGTCACGGGGTAGGTGCTGGTGTCGTACATCTTACCCACCTGCCAGCCGATGGCCAGGATGAAAATGACGCCTGCCCCCACGATGGCCGCGAAGTACACGCTGCGCACGATGCCGCGAAACTCCAGCTTGGTGAGGCTCCAGTATTGGCGCAAATTCATGCCGCGGGTGAAAAGCTGCGCCACGCGCGGCAGCACCAGCCGCCCGCCCATGGCCGCGGCCGGCAGCGCATCGGCCTGCGCAGCGGCGCGGGCTTTCTTCGAAGGTGCCTTGTCCGAAGCGAAGGCGGAGAACTGGAAGCGCGCGTAGCACAGCCCCAGCAGCGCCAGGGCCGCGCCCACCCACAGCACGCGGTTCAGCACGAGGTAGCGGCTGAATGGCACGAGCAGGGTATTTTTCTCGGCCGCCGTCCAGTAGCGGGTGGTGTAGTAGCTGGCCGTCGAGCCGAAGGTGTCGAGGGCGGCGGCGAGGTTTACGTTGTCGAGGTCGCGGATGAAGGACTGCGCAATCAGGTAGGCCACCAGCAGCAGCACCGAGCCGATGTAGGTGCTCAGGATGTTGCGCGTGAGCGTAGCCAGCGTGAAAAACACCGCCCCGGTGAACAGCAGATTGGGAATGACATACACCACATAAGGCCACAGGTAGTAGCTCAGGTGGTAGGGACCGAACTTATCGGCCTCCACGCCCGGCAGCAGCCCGCCGACAAACAATCCCAGCGCCAAGCCACTGAATACCAACAGGCAAATCACGAACGAGCCCAGGAAGCGCCCGCCCAGGTAGCCCAGCTTGCTGATGGGCTTGGTGTAAAACAGCGAGAACGTGCGGTGCTCAAAATCCCGGTACACCGGGTTGCCCATGAGGGCCGAGGTGATGATGACGCCGAACAAGCTCAGGATGGTGATGGTGCCGGCGATGGAGTGCGGCGAGTTGACGTGCACGCGGCCGCCGTCGCCGCCCAGGCTCACGTTGGCACCCGAGCCGAAGATGCCGCCCGCCGCGGCCGACAGCAGCGCGGCCATCACCAGCAGCACGCCGAAGTAAATCCAGGTAGCCGGTCGGCGCAGGCGGTATTTGAGTTCGAAGAGGAATATCGGTAAAAACATACTTGCAGATGAGGAAGGTGAGAATGGTATTCGCGCAGGCGTTGCGGTCGGGCCAATTGGCCGCCTAAACTGCCACGGCCGCGGGCCGTTCGCTGATTTGCGCGAAGTACACGTCTTCCAAATCCGGGTTCACTTCCTCAAAGCCCGCGTCGGGGCGTTCGTCGCTGAGCACGTGCACGATGGTTTTGCCCGCGAACAGGCGTGAGCTGATGACGTGGTGCGTGGCCTGCACGGCGGCCACCTCGTCCTTGCTCACCAGCTTGCGCCACACGCGGCCGCGCAGCTGCTCCATCACCGAGAGCGGGTCGCCGGTGAGGCGCACCTGACCTTGGCTGATGATGGCCATGTTGCGGCACAAATCGGTGACGTCGCTCACGATGTGCGTGCTCAGGATGATGATGATGTGCTCGCCAATCTCGCTCAGCAGGTTGTGGAAGCGGTTGCGCTCGGCCGGGTCGAGGCCGGCGGTGGGTTCGTCCACGATGATGAGCTTGGGGTTGCCGAGCAGGGCCTGCGCAATGCCGAAGCGCTGCTTCATGCCGCCGGAGTAGCCGCCCAGGTTTTTCTTGCGGGCGTTCCAGAGGTTGGTTTGCTGGAGCAGGGCTTCCACGATTTCCTTACGCTCCTTGCTGTTGCCGATGCCCTTGAGCACGGCCAGGTGGTCGAGCAGCTCCTCGGCCGTCACACGCGGGTACACGCCAAACTCCTGTGGCAGGTAGCCCAGAATGCGGCGCACGCCGTCCTTGTCCTTAAGCACGTCCAGCTCGTCGAGCATGATGGAACCGGTGTCGGCGTCCTGCAGGGTGGCAATGGTGCGCATCAGGCTGCTTTTGCCCGCGCCGTTGGGACCCAGCAGGCCAAACATACCGGTGGGGATGTCGAGGCTGACGTTTTTCAGGGCTTGCACCCCGTTGGCGTAGGTTTTGGAAAGGTTGGTAATGGTGAGGGACATACTTTTTTGCAGGGTTAGAGATGGCGCAAGGTACTGTTTGCCAATGAATCGACAAGGCATGACAGCCTATTCTAGCTTGCGTACCAGGGTGATGCGCTTTCGGGCCGTTGGGTTGCCTTGGCGTGGCTGACTAAAACGATAAAAAAACGTCATGCTGAGCGCAGCCGAAGCATCTCTGCCGCAAGAGTAAATAATTACTTCTGCGGCAGAGATGCTTCGGCTGCGCTCAGCATGACGTTCTGAATCAGCAGGAATTCGCCCTCTCGTCTACTGCCCGCCCTGCTTGCCGCCGCCGCCTTTCACGTCGTCGTTCGAGATGGACTTGCGCTGCTTGCCCTGCTGCTCGGTGCCGAAGCGGTAGGCCAAGCTGACGCGGAAGCCGCGCATGTAGCCGTAGTTGTTGGATACTTCGCTGAAATCGGGCGTGTCGGTGGTGGAGCGGTAGCGCCAGGAGTTATTGAAAGGCGAAGCCAGATTCAGGACGAAGTCGGCCTTGTCTTTGAAAAAGGTCTTTTTCACCCCCATCTGGTAGTAGAGGTTGGCCGCGCCCCGGCCCTGCAGCTCCGGCGAGGGCAGGGAGCTGTAGAGAAAGCCCTGCAGCGTAAACTTCTTGGGCAGCTTGTAGGACGTGTTCAGGTTGAGGCCGGCCGTGAAGCCGCGCCGCTCGATGCCCAGCGCCGGGCTGCGGCGCACGATGTACTGCACATCGGGCCCGCCGCTGATGTCCCAACCCTCGACCGGCTTGGCTGTGCCGTAGAAGTTGAGCTGGTAAAAGGAATTCGACGCCACGTTGGCGTAGGTGCGCACGGTAGTGCCGGGCGCCGCGTCGGTGAAGCCCGCCTCGGCGGCCGTCTTCCGAATGGACTCGATGGCGTTGCCGGTGCGGCGCAGAGAGCCCGAGATATTGAGCGAGCCGGCCTTGCCGTTGGTGTTGAAGCTCAGCTCGTACGAATCGGTCAGCTCGGGGTCGAGGTTGGGGTTGCCGTAGGAAATGTTCTGCGGCTCGGAGCGGTCCACGAACGGGTTCAGGTAGTCGATGTAGGGCCGGGTGATGCGCTTGCTGTAGGCCAGGCGCAGGCTGTTGTTGTCGCTGAAGGCGTATTGGGCGTTGCCGTTGGGCAGCAGCGTGAGGTAGCTGCGCAGGGGCAGCTCCGAATTGGTGGTGCGGAACTGCGCCGCCAGCGACGTGCGCTCCAGCCGGCCGCCCAGGCTTACGCTCAGCTTCTTGTTGGCTTTGGCGGTGTAGGTGGCGTAGGCGGCCTGCACGTTCTGGTCGTAGTCGAAATTGGTGGCGCGGGCGGGCAGCAGCACAAAGTCGCCGTCGCTCAACTGCTTGCCTTCCACGTCGGCCACCGAGCCGGTGCGGCGCCAGATGGCTTTCAGGCCGGTTTCGAGGGTGTGCTTCTCGCCGAAGGGCTGCACCAAATCGGTCTGGAAAGTGATTTCGTGGCCCGGCGTGCGGCCCCGGCTGCGCTCGCGGTAGCTGGCCTGGCTGGTTTTGAGGTTCACGGCCGAGTTGGCGTACTGGTCGAAGTCGTAGCCGAAGGTGCCGCTGTTGTTGGCGTACTGGCCCAGCACGCTCCACTCCTTGCGGGCCGTGGCGAAGGTTTTGGTGTAGGTGCCCGTCAGCTCGCCGTTGAAGCCGCTGAAGCGGTTGGTGGTGCTGCGGGTATACAGCTGGCTGCTGGCCGGGTCGAAAGCGGTGTAGCGGTTCACCACATTGTTGAAATCGGTGCCCCGGTAGGTGTTTATGGAGGCCGCCAGCGACAGACTTTGCTTCTCGCTCAGGTCGTAGTCGAGGCCCAGGCTGCCGTAGTTCCAGCGGCCGCCGTAGTTGCCCACGCCGTCGAGCTGCAGCACCGAGCTGTTGCGCTTGTCGGTGCGGGTGCGGTCGTAGGCGTTGGGCCCGTACCAGCCGCCCGTGCCGGCCGAGGAGGTGAAGCCCAGCTTCTTGGTTTTGAAGTTGAGCGAGGCGTTGGCGTTCGAGTTGCGGTTGCCGCCCGAGGCGCTCACCCGGCCGTTCAGCTTCTGCGTCGAGCCCTTCTTCAACACAATGTTGATGATGCCGGCCGTGCCCTCGCCGTCGTACTTGGCCGGCGGCGTGGTGATGATTTCCACGCTCTGAATCTGCTCGGCCGGGATGCCTTTCAGGGCCTCGGCCAGGTTGCTGGCCAGCGTGGGCGAGGGCTTGTTGTTGATGAGCACCTTGAAGTTGCTGGAGCCGCGCATCTTCACGTTGCCGTCGCCGTCTACGGCCAGCAGCGGGGCCTTGCGCAGCACGTCGGAGGCGGTGCCGCCGGCGTTGGTCACGTCCTGGTCGGCGTTGTACACAATGCGGTCGGGCCGCACTTCCACCACCGGCTTGGTGCCAATGACCACGGCCTCGGCCAGCGCCGTGCCCGCCACCGGCAGCCGAAACGTGCCGGCGTCCGTCGCGCCGGCCGTGATGGTCACGTCCTTGGTTTGGGTGCCATAGCCCACGTAGCTCACCCGCAGGCGGGCCGGCCCGGGCGCCAGCTTGGTGAGCGAGAAGCGGCCGTTGTCGTCGGCGGCCACGCCGGTGATAGGCTTGTCGTTGGGTGCCGGCGGCAGCAGCACCACGGTGGCGTAGGGCACGGGCTCTTTCTTGAGCGAATCGAGCACAATACCGGTGAGGGAGCCGGTGCCCGTGGGCGCGGCCGGCGCCTGCGCCCGGGCCGTGGAGAACAGTGCTGAACAAGCCAGCAAGCAGAAAAGAAGGTAGCGCTGCATCAACGGGAAAGGAGCTAGGTGCGACAGCAAGGATGACAGCCGGGCCCACGAGGTTGCCTGCGGCGAGAGAAGTAACAGCGGCTTAACAGGCGGGAGTCGACGGGGCATGGCGTAAACTGTGGCGGGGTGAAATAATGGCTCAAAGGTCCCGGGCGGCTGGGGGCGGCGCGCTTTAACTCACGATGTGGGCCGCCCCAAATCATAAATCGGGACGGTTCCGGCGCTGGCTCGATTGGTTGGGCTTACCGTCCGGACCGCCGATTCATTACAGCGCCCCGAAAAAAATTGTCGGCCACTTCGTCTTTGCGCTCGCCCGGCGGGCCTTTTGGCCCCGTTAGGCTTGGTCGAACAAAGGCCCGCCGCAGTATCTTCGATTACGATAACCGCTTTCGCTTCTTCTGCCATGCAGCACCTCCACCGCACCCCGCTCGACCAACTCTTTGTCATCGACATCGAAACCGTGCCCTGCGTGGACTGCCACGACAACCTCGACGAGATGCTGCGCCACCTCTGGGAGCACAAGAGCGAGAGCCTGCGCCGCCAGCAAGGCTACACCGGCCGCCCCCAGGCTCCCGAGCCGCTGCCCGAGCACCTCACCGCCGCCAGCCTGTTTGAGCAGGCCGGCATCTACGCCGAGTTTGGGAAGGTGGTGTGCATCTCGGTGGGCTATTTCGTGCACGACAAGCAGGAGGAAATTACCCGCTTCCGCGTGAAAAGCTTCGCCGACCACGATGAGAAGCAGCTGCTGCGCGACTTCGCGGCCCTGCTGGCGCACCGGCCCAAATACACCCTTTGCGCCCACAACGGCAAGGAGTTCGACTTTCCCTATCTGGGCCGCCGCATTCTGGTGAACGGCCTGCCCCTGCCGCCCCAGCTCGACCTGGCCGGCAAAAAGCCCTGGGAAGTGCCCCACCACGACACCATGGAACTGTGGAAGTTCGGCGACCGCAAGTCCTACACCTCCCTCAACCTGCTGGCCACCATTTTCGGCATCCCCACGCCCAAAGACGACATCACCGGCGCCGACGTGGCCCGCGTGTATTGGGAAGAAAACGACCTGCCGCGCATCGCCAAGTACTGCCAGAAGGACATCATCACCACGGCCCGCATCATCCAGAAATTTCGGGGCGAAGAGCCCTTCCGCGACGAGCACATCGTGTACGCCGACGCAACCTCAGTGCCCATGCAACGGGTCATGTGAGGACAACGGCGTTTTCCATTCCTCGGCCCCTTCTGCATGATGTTTTCCTTTTCGATTCGCCTTGCCCTAGCGGGCCTGACCATAGCCTCGGCGCTCACGGCCTGCGAGCAAGTGACAACCTGCCCGCTCGCCATCCCCGCGCCAGCCGTTCTCCCACTGGCGTTAAGCACCGACACCTTGCCCGCGCCCGGCGTGGGCTTCCGGAAGGCCGAATGGCGCACGGCTTACCTTGTGCGGTACGCTACCAATGATTTTCAGCGGCCCATCGACACCCTGCGCCAGCCCGCGGCCACCAAGGGCAACCGCCCCGTGCTGTTTGTGTACGCCAACGGCCAGGACCCGCCCCAATTCGGCGTGCCGCAAAGCGGCCCCGATGCGCAGTCTGAGAGCTACCGGCTGGTGATACCGGCTGCCAACCGCCAATACGACATCAACAACATTGTCCTGACGACGGAGCCCGGCAGGAGCCAGTGCGACGGCTACCGCATCACCTCCCGCCATGTCACCGTGAATGGCCAGGTTCGCGATGCCTTGGCGAGCCCGCCGTTGCTCACCAAATAAGCCCGCAAAAAACCACTGCTTCGCCTGACGCATCGAGTGGTGCAGCCACTGGCAGCGTAGCTTTGAATCGGCTGGAGCGCCCTGCGGTGTTCCAGCTGATTATTTTTTGACCTTTCTTGTTTTCATGCGCTCCTCTCTTTTTCTGGCCGCCCTGGTTTCGGCGACGGTTTTTTCTTCACCTGCCCAGGCCCAGGCGCCTGCCACCGGCAACGCCTTCGTGCGCGACAGCCTGGCCAGCTACGTGAAACGCGGCCTCAAGCTCTGGAACATCCCTGGCCTGGCCGTGGTGGTGGTGAAGGACGGGCAGGTGGTGGCCTCGCAGGGCTTTGGCGTGCGGGCGGTGGGCAAGCCCGAGCCCGTGGACGGCAACACGCTGTTTCTCATTGCGTCGAACTCCAAGCTCTTCACCGGCACGGCCATCTCGCAGCTGGTGGAAGAAAAGAAGCTCAAGCTCGACGACCCGGTGCGCCAGTACCTGCCCGATTTCCGGCTGTACGACTCCGCGAGCACGCGCCTCGTCACCATTCGCGACGTGCTGGGCCACCGCATGGGCACCAAGACCTTTCAGGGCGATTTCACCTTCTGGAACTCCAACCTGAGCCGGGCCGAAATCCTGCAAAAAGTGCGCTTCCTGAAGCCCACGGGCGTGTTTCGCCAAACCTACGGCTACAGCAACTACGGCTTCCTGACGGCCGGCGAAATCATTCCGGTGGCCACGGGCGGCACCACCTGGCAGGATTTTGTGCAGCAGCGCCTGCTCACGCCGCTCGGCATGACGAACACCTACCCCCTCTCGGCCGGTGCCGAGCAGCGGCCCAACGTGGCCCGGCCCTACACCACGGCCTTTGGCCCGCTCGCGCCGGTGCCGTACGACGTGGTCGACAATTTCGGGCCGGCCGCCAGCCTGGTTTCCTGCACCAATGACCTGGCCCACTGGCTGCGCTTCCAGCTCGACAGCGGCAAGTACAACGGCCAGCGGGTGCTGCCCTGGGCCACCCTGCGCCGCACCCGCGAGGGCAACACGCTGGTGGGCAGCAGCAAGTCGCCCGTTTTCCCGATGCACTTCCGCACCTATGGCCTGGGCGTGTACTCAGCCGATTACAACGCCCGCCAGATTTACTGGCACACGGGCGGCGCCAACGGCTTCGTGACCAACGTGTGCTTCGTGCCCGAAGAAAACCTGGGCATCGCCGTGCTCACCAACCAAGATAACCAGAGCTTTTTCGAAGCCCTGCGCTACCAGCTGCTCGACGCCTACCTGGGCGTGCCCTACGTGGACCGCAGCCGCCAGCTCTACGGCTTCGCCAAGCCCGGCAACGCCGAAACCGCCAAGAACGTGGCCGACCTGGCCGCCCGCGTGGCCAAGAAAAACAAGCCCGCCCGCAGCTTGAAAGACTACGCCGGCACCTACACGCACCCCGTCTACGGCAGCATTACCGTCGAGCCCAAGGGCAAGCAGTTGCTCGTGCGCTTCTCACACCACCCCGCTCTCACCACCACGCTGGACTACCTGGACGGCGACATTTTCCGCAGCACGTTCAACCACGCGGCCTACGGCATTTTCCCGGCCCCGTTCACGGTGGAAAACGGGAAGGTGAAGACCTTAGAAATCCGCGTGAACGACGGGCTGGAGCAGGACCCGTATGTGTTCACCAAGCAGTAGCCGTTAGCTGGCTGTCAATAAAAAAGAGGCTCTTGCTGCTAGCGGGAGCCTCTTTTTTATTAACCGAGGTAGAGACGCAATATGTTGCGTCTCGTCGTTGAACGATGATGCCTGACCGATTTCCAAACGGCGCGGGCGCCGAGACGCAACATATTGCGTCTCTACCTCGATTAAGCCACCCTAGTTTTCCAGCGTGGCCAGGTCAATCACGAAGCGGTACTTCACGTCGCCCTTCAGCATGCGCTCGTAGGCTTCGTTGATGTCTTTGATGTTGATGAGCTCGATGTCGGACATGATGTTGTGCTCGGCGCAGAAGTCCAGCATTTCCTGCGTCTCGGCGATGCCGCCGATGAGCGAGCCGGCAATGCGGCGGCGCTTGGCAATGAGGTTGAAAGCGTGTACCTGCGGGGCTTCGGGCGGCACGCCCAGCAGAATCATGGTGCCGTCGCGGCGCAGCAGGTTCAGGTAAGCGGCCAGGTCGAGCGGGGCCGACACGGTGTTGATGATGAAGTCGAAGTAGTTATTCACCGACTTCAGCTGGGCCTTGTCCTTGGTTACCACAAACTTGTGGGCACCCAGCTCTTTGGCGTCGGCTTCTTTGTTGGGCGAGGTGCTGAGCACCGTCACTTCGGCGCCCATGGCGGCGGCCAGCTTCACGGCCATGTGGCCCAGGCCGCCCAGGCCCATCACGGCCACGCGGTGGCCGGGCTGCACGTTCCACTGGCGCAGGGGCGAGTAGGTGGTGATGCCGGCGCAGAGCAGCGGCGCCACGCGGGCCAGGTCCAGCTTCTCCGATATTTTGAGGGTGTATTTCTCATCGACTACAATCTGCGAGGAGTAGCCGCCGTAGGTGGGGGCGCCGGTGCCGATTTCACGGCCGTTGTAGGTGCTCACCATGCCGGTGGGTTCGCAGTATTGCTCCAGGCCTTCCTGGCAGCTGGGGCAGGTGCGGCAGGAATCGACCATGCAGCCCACGCCGGCCAGGTCGCCCACTTTGAAGTTCTTCACGTGGTCGCCCACCTGCGTGATGCGGCCCACGATTTCGTGGCCCGGCACCATGGGGAAAATCGAGCCGCCCCACTCGTCGCGCACCTGGTGCAGGTCGGAGTGGCACACGCCACAAAACTGAATGTCAATGAGCACGTCGTGCGGGCCCACCTCGCGGCGCTCGAAGTTGAAGGGTTCTAAAGGAATGTTGGCGGCGGGGGCCGCGTAGGCTTTCGTAGGAAGCATTCGTGAGGGTGTTGACAGGTAAATTGTTAAAAAATCAGAACGTCATGCAGAGCGTCAGCGAAGCATCTTGCGTGGGGTAGTAATCCTTTCAATCGAATTACTTGAGCACGCGAGATGCTTTGCTGACGCTCTGCATGACGTTCGGTGTTTATGTGCCGATAGAACTCGCCGGCGCGGGCAAGGTTTGGCTGGCCGGCGCCTTTTCCAACTCAGCGGCCACCAGTTCTTGCATTCGCCGCAACGACTCGCGGGCAAACTTGCGCTGCAACCCGCGCCCGAACAGCTTGAAACCCACCCAATAGAACGGGTTACGGATGCGGCCGGGCTGCGACACGGCGTGGATGCGAAACTGCACCGCGCCCGACGTCAGGTTTTTGTGGATGGTGAAGTCAATCTGGCCGCGCTCGAAGTGGCCTTCCAGGGTGCGGTAGCCGTAGCCCCACACCCGCTCGGGGCCGTTGGGCGCGGCGCGCTCCTCGTCGGTGACGCCGCTCACGCGCACGCCGAAGTAGAACTTGAAGAACAGAAACTGCGCCCGCAGCAACATGATGCGGTTTTCCAAAGGCCCGTCGGGGCGGAAGATGCCGGTGATGAGGTCGGGCGGCGGGAAAGCGTAGCGGCGCAGCACGTCCTGCGCGGCGGCGAAGGAGCCGTGGGCTTCCGGTGGGCCGGGCGCTTCGGCGGGCAGGTCGGTTTCGTAGTCGTCGAGGCGCCAGCCGGTTTCGGTGGTGTACTCGCTTTGGCGCGAGAAGTCGTAATTGACCTTGGCGTTGGCGTAGGCTTCGAGGCGGGCGCGGTACTGTTCCCAGGGCGCCGGGCCAGCCGCAGCGGGCTTAGGTGTGGCGCTCGTGCTCATTGGGCTGGTCGTCTTCGGTTTGGGTGAGGGTTTCGACCACCACGTCGGCCAGGGCCTGGCCGCCGCTGGCGGCCGCGGCGCGACGGCAAAACTCGACCCAGGTGGCCTCCTGCACGCGCTTGCCGATGCCCGTGGTGTTGTAGGCAAACGCCACAAGGCCGTCGCGGGAGCGGGCCCGCGAGCGGATTTCAAACCGCAGCACGTCGGGCCGTTCGTCCAGGTAGTGGGTTTCGAAGCGAATGCGGCCGGCTTCGGGATGGCCTTCGAGGGTGATGAACTCAAAGTGCGTGGCGCTGACTTCGGTCACGCGCACGCAGCCATTCCAGGGGCCCAGGATGCTGATTTCGAATTCGGAACCTACCCGCAGGCCGGCCTCGGGCTCGCCTTTTTTCTTGAAATCGGCCAGCAGCTCGGGCGCAAATCGGGGCACGTCGGCCTGCACCTGGGCCATGAGCTGGGCCGGCGACAGGCGCGGCCGGGCCACGTCGATGCTGTAGCGGCGCTCCAGCCACGGGCCCGAGCCGGTGGCGGCGGGCTGTTCAGACTGCGCCATGCTTGTTGAATTAAAAATGAAAAGTTAAAAGCTGAGAGTTGGGCACCAACTGCACAGCTCGCGTATACGCCATTTGCGGATTTCAAGGCGAATACGAAACCGAGCCCCAACTTTTAATTCTTCACTCCTACCTCAAAAAATGGCCTATTACCGTCCACCCGGCCCACCGCCCGACCCCGTCCTCGTCAAAAGCCTCACCCAGCAGCAGCACGACATGCGCCAGCGCGTGCGCGCCGAGCCGCTGGCCCGGGAGCCGCGCCTCATTGCCGGCTGCGACTCCTCTTTCCCCACCCCCGACACCATCCTGTCGGTGTTCGTGGTGCTGAAATTTCCGTCGTTGGAGTTGGTGGAAAAGGTGTACAACTACGGCCCGGTCGACATGCCCTACGTGCCGGGCTTCCTCTCCTTTCGCGAGGCGCCCAACGTCATTCACACCTTCGCCAAGCTCGAAAACAAGCCCGACGTCATCATGGTCGACGGCCACGGCATTGCGCACCCGCGCCGGATGGGCATTGCCGCCCACCTGGGCGTGCTGCTCGACATGCCCACCTTCGGCGTGGCCAAGCAGAAGCTGACCGGCACTTTTCAGGAGCCCGGCCTTGAGCGTGGCAACATCACGGAGCTGCTCGATGCCAAATCGGGCGAACTGATTGGGGAAGTCGTCCGCAGCAAAGACAAGGTGCTGCCGCTGTTTGTGAGCCCCGGCCACCGCTGCGACCAGGCCACCGCTACGCGCCTCACGCTGGCCTGCCTGCGCGGCTACAAGCTGCCGGAGCCCACCCGCCTGGCTGACCACTGGGCCGAAGAGTTCAAGAAAGAAGTGCGATAAGAAGCTCAGCTACTAAGCACGAGGATGCAGGTGAGTCCAATCATCCGGCAGCCAGAACATCAACTCATCCAATGAGCTTGAACTGCCATGCGGCAATCCCCATAAATCAGTAATGGCCTCAAAAACCATCTCTGGGCCTTTGCCACCACTTAGGACCCCCGCATCCAGCGGCAATTGCTGCGACTTAGACAGCTTCTGGCCGGCCGCATTGGTCAGCAGCGGGTGGTGGTAAAACTGCACGCGCGAGACATTGAAACCGGCCGTTTCCGCCAACTGCTCCGCCAGCCAGAGCTGCGCGGCGGTGCTAGGCTGCAAGTCCAGCCCGCGCACAATCAAGTTGGTGCCGAGGCGCAAGTCATCCACCACCGAAGCCACCTGGTAGGCCGCTACGCCGTCCTTTTTGCGAACGACAAAATCTGGCATTAGCGCGCCGAGCGGGACAATGGTCTCGCCCTGCCAAGCGTCAGGGAAGCAGATTTCGGTGCCAGTTGGCACGTGCACCCGCCACGCCGCGCCGGGCGTATGGAGCGGCACGGCCGCATCGGGGCCGCCGGTGCGGGTGCGCTGGCTGGCATGCACCAAGCCCGGCTGCTGCGCCAGGCGGCGGAGCACGCGGTTGTACTCGGGCAGGTGCAGGAGCTGCGAGTGGTGGCGCAGGAAGTCGTCGGGCCCACTGGGGCCGTGGTCGTAATCAATGCCTAGCCAGTCGATAACGCGGAAAATATTGTCCAAATAGGCCGGGCGCAGGCGGGCGCGGTCCAGGTCGTCGATGCGCAGGTGCAGCACGCCGCCGGCCTGCCGCGTGAGCAGCCAGGTCAGCACAAAGTTCACGGCGTTGCCGAGGTGCAGGTAGCCGCTGGGCGTGGGCGCGAGGCGGGAAACCACGGGTGAAGTAGCAGACGCAGGGGCCGGCATCAGGCGAGGAGCAGCTCCATTTGCAC
This sequence comes from Hymenobacter miniatus, assembly GCF_016427455.1. Classification (NCBI taxonomy): domain Bacteria; kingdom Pseudomonadati; phylum Bacteroidota; class Cytophagia; order Cytophagales; family Hymenobacteraceae; genus Hymenobacter; species Hymenobacter miniatus. The sequence continues at coordinate 89,198 of NZ_JAELXR010000013.1, read as the reverse complement.
ATCGGCCCGGGCGTAGGGCGACGCCAGCGGCTGCGCCAGGTCGCGGAAGCCGAGCTTGCGGTACAGCGCCAGGGCCGGCGCCAGTTTCGCGTTGCTTTCCAGGTACACGCGGGTGCCGCCAAGGTCGCGCACCCGCTGAATGGCGGCCTGGCCCAGCAGGAAACCAATCTGCTGGCCCTGAGCGGCGGGCGCCACGGCCATCTTGGCCAACTCGTAGCTGCGGCCGTCGGCCATTTTAATCAGGGCGCAGGTGCCCACCACGTTTCCTGCCAGCTCCGCAAACAGAATGGCACCGCCCGACGCCAGGATGTATGCTTCGGGGTGGTCGAGCGCCTTCAAATCGGCGGGCTCGAGGGTGAAGTATTTCGAAATCCACTCCTCGTTGAGCTGCCGGAAAACGGGTTGGTCGCCCGGCCGGAAATCGCGCAAAACAACAACGGGCATGAGCAATATCGGCGAAATCGATGATTGGATGAGAGCGCCGCAAAGGTAAATCAGCCGCTGCGGCCGGCAGGATTAAACCGAAACCGCAGCGCTAGGTCTAGCTACTTATTCAGCTGTTCAGACCTTTGCTCTGATGAAAAAACGTTTACCTCTGCTCGGGTTTCTATTTGTCCTCATGCTCTGCGTGAGCCCAGCCAGCGCCCAAACCACACCCCTGTACTTTCCGCCCCTCACGGGCAGCACCTGGGCCAGCACCACGCCCGCCAGCCTGGGCTGGTGCCAAACGCCGCTCGACTCGCTCATCGCCTTTGCCGGGCGCAAGGGCAGCAAGTCCTTACTTATTCTGAAAGACGGGCGCCTGGTGGTGGAGCATTATTACGGCACCTACACCGCCGACTCGGCTTGGTACTGGGCCTCGGCAGGTAAGTCGCTCACGGCCACGCTCGTGGGCCTGGCCCAACAAGACGGCATCCTGAGCCTCGGCGACAGCACTTCCAAATACCTCGGCCGCTGGACCAGCGCCACGCGCCCGCAGCAGCGCCAAATCACCATCCGGCACCAGCTCACGATGACCACCGGGCTCGACGACACCCCGCCCGCGCCCTGCGACAACGAAAGCACCACACCTGGCTGCCTGCTCTACCTGGCGCCGCCGGCCACCCGCTGGGCCTACCACACCGGCGCCTACCGCACCCTGCAAGACGTGCTGGTGCAAGCCAGCGGCGCCGCCACCATCACCCAATACACCAACCAGCGCCTCGCTGCCCGCCTCGGCATGACCGGCCTGTGGGCCAACGACGTGTACTACAGCCGGGCCCGCAGCATGGCGCGCTTCGGCCTGTTCATCCTCGCCCGCGGCGCCTGGAACGGCACCCAGATTCTCGACACGGCCTATTTCCGGCGCATGACCACGCCCAGCCAGACGCTCAACCGCAGCTACGGCTACCTGTGGTGGCTCAACGGCCAGCCCAGCTACCGGCTGCCCGGCTCGCAACTCAATTTTCCGGGCCAGCTCACGCCCGCCGCGCCGCCCGACCTGATTGCCGCCCTGGGCAAAAACGACCAGAAAATCTACGTGGTGCCCAGCCTGGGCCTCGTGGTGGTGCGGCAGGGCAATTCGGCGGGTCCGCGCACGCTGGCCGTGTCGTCGTTCGATAACGAATTGTGGACGAGAATCATGGCCGCGTTCTGCCGCCCCACCGCCACGGCAGCTGCGGCCGAGGCCGCTGGCTTCCTGGCTTTCCCCAATCCGGCTACCGAAGCTCTTACCCTGCGCCAGCCCGCCCACACCGCCACCACCGTGCGGCTGGCCGATGCCCTGGGCCGCGAAGTGCTGCGCCAATCCGCTACTGCCGCCGAAACCTCCGTTTCCGTCGCGGGGCTGGCGCCGGGGCTGTATGCCGCGCAGTGGCTGGACGCCAGCGGGCGCGTGCTGATGAGCCGCAAAGTAGCCCGGCCGTAGAAGTTGCACGAAAACTGCGGAGCCTTGCGGGTCAATGCGTAAGTTTGCGGTCAATTTGCGGCCCGGTTTCCCGGCTCCGCTGCTGCCCTCCCGCTATTGCCGATGCTGACTGCTGTCCTGCTTTTCCTCCCTTTGGCCGCCGCGCTGCTGCTGCTGCTCACCAAGGGAGCCACCGCCCGTGCCCTCGCGCTGGGCGCCTCGCTCATCGAATTTGCGCTCGCGGCCTACGCCGCTTTCGCCTTCAAAACCACCGGTTCGGGCAGCTTCAACCTCGACTACGCCTGGATTCCGTCGGCCGGCATCAACTTCCACGTTGGCATGGACGGCCTGAGCTTGCTGCTGGTGCTGCTCACCACTTTCCTGGTGCCGCTCATTCTGCTGAGCGCCTTCAAGCACAAGTACGACAACCCGGCCACCTTCTACGCCCTCGTGCTGTTCATGCAAACGGGCCTGATTGGGGTGTTCACGTCGCTCGATGCCTTCCTCTTCTACTTCTTCTGGGAGGTGGCGCTGATTCCGATTTACTTCCTGGCCGGCGCCTGGGGCGGCGAGCGCCGCGTGGCCGTCACCCTTAAGTTTTTCCTCTATACCGTGGTGGGCTCGCTGCTGATGCTGGCCGGCTTCGTGTATTTGTACCTGCAAACCGGCCCCGCGGCTGGCTCGCTGGCCGCGCACTCCTCGGAGCTGTCGGCCTTCTACAACCTGAAACTGAGCGCCTCGGAGCAGTCGTGGCTGTTTTGGCTGATTTTCGCGGCCTTCGCCGTGAAAATGCCTATCTTCCCCTTCCACACCTGGCAGCCCGATACTTACACTGAGTCGCCGGCCCCGGCCACCATGCTGCTGTCGGGCATCATGCTGAAAATGGGCATCTACGGCACCATGCGCTGGCTGCTGCCGGTGGTGCCGCTGGGCGTGAGCCAGTGGGGTAAGCTGGTCATCATCCTCTCGGTCATCGGCATCATCTACGGCGCCATCATCGCCATCCGGCAGCGCGACGTAAAGCGCCTCATTGCCTATTCGTCCCTTAGCCACGTGGGCCTGATGGCCGCCGGCGTGTTCTCGCTCAACCTCATCAGCCTGCAAGGCGCCGTCATTCAAATGCTGGCACACGGCGTGAACGTAGTCGGCATGTTCTTCATCGCCGACGCCATCGAGCGCCGCACCGGCACTCGTTACATTCCGAATTTGGGTGGCCTCACCCGTCGCACGCCCATCCTGTCGGTGTGCTTTCTGGTGATGCTGCTGAGCACCGTGGCTCTGCCGCTCACCGGCGGTTTCGTAGGTGAATTCCTGCTGCTCAAAGGCGTATTCATTTACAATCCTTGGGTAGGCGCCGTGGCCGGCCTCACCATCATTTTCTCGGCCGTGTACCTGCTGCGCATGTTCCAGCGCGTGATGCTCGGCCCCGATTCGTCTTTCTCCGAAACCATCACCGACCTCACCGGCGGCGAGCTGCTGATTCTGGTGCCGCTCATCGCGCTGGTGTTCTGGCTGGGCTTGTTCCCGGGCTCGTTCCTGCACATTTCGGAGCCGGCCATCACGGGTTTGCTCACGCAGGTCGGCCGGTAATTCTCACGGCGTAGAGGAACGTCATGCTGAGCTTGTCGAAGCATCTCTACCTCGATACTAACTAAATACTTGCGCGGTAGAGATGCTTCGGCTGCGCTCAGCATGACGTTTTATTAGGGTTGCCTCAAAGCCCAGCGTCTTATTTGAAGCCCACATGACCTCCATCATTCTCCTCTCCGTCTTCGGCATCCTCAACCTGTTCCTGGGCTTCCTGCGCTCGAACAAGGTGCTGCTGCCCGGCGCCATGCTGCTGCTGCTGGCCGTGTTCGGGGCCAACTACGCCGACTGGAACGCCGGGCACGCCCCCTACTTCAACAACATGCTGGTGGTCGACAACTACACGGTGGCCTTCACGGGCATTGTGCTGCTCACCACCATCGTGCTGCTGCCTTTTTCGCGCAGCTACGTGCTGGAAGGCGACGCCAACCTGGCCGAGTACTACGCCCTGCTGCTATTCTCGCTGGTGGGCGCCATCATGATGGTGGGCTACGACCACCTGCTGATGCTCTTCGTGGGCATTGAAATCCTGAGCGTGTGCATGTACGTGCTGGCCGGCTCGCGCAAGCGCGACTCCCGCAGCAACGAGGCGGCCCTGAAGTACTTCCTGATGGGCGCGTTTGCTACCGGCATTCTGCTCTTCGGCATTGCGCTGCTCTACGGCGCTACCGGCACCTTCGCGCTTTCGCAATTGGGCACCGCCATTGCCACGCCGGCCAACGCCAGCCTGCAGCCCATGCTCTACATCGGCATCCTGATGATGATTATTGGCATCGGCTTCAAGGTATCGGCCGCGCCCTTCCACTTCTGGACGCCCGACGTGTACGAGGGCACGCCCACCTTCTTCACGGCTTTCATGAGCACCGTGGTGAAGACGGCCGGCTTCGGCGCCTTCCTCAAGCTGCTGGCCGTGGCCCTGCCCGCCGCCCAGGGTTTCTGGATGCCCACCATTCAGGCCATGTGCGCCCTCACGCTGTTGCTCGGCAACGTGGGTGCGGCCGCCCAAACCAGCACCAAGCGCATGCTGGCCTACTCCAGCGTGAGCCACGCCGGCTACCTGCTCATCGGCCTCGTGGCCAGCAAGGGCAACCTGACCGGCGATGCCGCCAACGGCATTTTCTTCTACTCCCTGGCTTATTCCATTGCCACCATCGCCGCCTTTGGCGTAGTGAAACTGGTGGTCGACCACCGTCAGCGCGACGACTACGCCGGCCTCAACGGCCTGGGCAAAACCAACCCATTGTTGGCCTTTGTAATGACCGTCTCAATGCTCTCGCTGGCGGGCATCCCGCTCACGGGCGGCTTCTTCGGCAAGTTTTTCCTGCTGGCGGCAGCCGCGGGGCAGGGCTACATCGGCCTGGTCGTATTCGCCGTCATCATGAGCATGGTGGGCCTGTACTACTACCTGCGCCCGCTCATCGCCATGTACCTGCGCCCGGCCGAAGCTGACGCCACGCCCGTGCCGGTGGATGGCATTCAGACCGCCACGCTGGCCTTTCTAGCGCTGCTCACCATCGTGCTGGGTGTGGCGCCGGGCTTGTTGAGCGGCATTCTATAAATGACGTTATTAGTTGTAAAAAAGCCTCTTCGGAGGCTTTTTCGTTTAGGCGCGGAGTAGAGACGCACTATTTTGCGTCTCGTCGTTGCTGATGATGTTTAGTCTGAGCTAGACGGCGTGGTACCGGTCATTCAACGACGAGACGCAAAATAGTGCGTCTCTACTTCATGCCTAAACGCGTTCAGGTAGTTCTCCCATGGAACTTGCTAAATAAAAAAGGTGGCCTCTCGCGAAGCCACCTTTTTACTTGCCATCACAGCAGCCGGAGCTGCTCAGCTGATATCAGTTTACGCCAAGTCGAAGCGGCCGAGGTTCATCACCTTGGTCCACACGGCCACGAAGTTGTTCACGAACTTCTCCTGGGCATCGGAACAGGCGTACACCTCGGCCAGCGCGCGCAGCTCGGAATTCGAGCCGAAAATCAGGTCGACGCGGGTGCCGGTCCACTTCACGGCGCCGGTCTTGCGGTCGCGGCCGTTGAAGGTGCTCTGGGCATCCGAAGTGGCGCTCCAGGTCGTGTTCAGGTCGAGCAGGTTCACGAAGTAGTCGTTGGTGAGCGCCCCCGGGCGGGTGGTGAACACGCCGTGCTGCGACTGGTCGAAGTTGATGTTGATGGCCCGCAGGCCGCCAAACAGCACTGTCAGCTCGGGCGCGGTCAGGGTCAGGAGTTGGGCTTTGTCGACCAGCAGCTCCTCGGCCGCCGCTTTGTGGTGGGGCTTCAGGTAGTTGCGGAAACCATCGGCGGCCGGCTCCAGGGCGGCGAAGGACAGCACGTCGGTTTGCTCCTGCGAGGCATCGGCGCGGCCCGGCGTGAACGGCACCGTGATGGAGTGGCCCGCATTCTGCGCGGCCTGCTCGATGCCGACGACGCCGGCCAGCACGATGAGGTCGGCCATCGAAACCTGCTTGCCGCCGGTCTGGGCCGTGTTGAACTCCTGCTGAATGCCGCCGAGCTTGTTCAGCACCGTCGACAGCTGCGACGGGTTGTTTACTTCCCAGTAGCGCTGCGGGGCCAGGCGCAGACGGCCGCCGTTGGTGCCGCCGCGCTTGTCGGAGCCGCGGTAAGTGGAGGCGGCAGCCCAGGCCGTGGACACCAGTTGCTGCACCGTGAAGCCAGCCTCGGCAATCTTGCCTTTCAGGGCGGCGACGTCCTCGCTGTCAATTACCTGGTAGGTGACGGCCGGAATGGGGTCTTGCCAGAGCAGCTCTTCGGTGGGCACTTCCGGGCCGAGGTACCGCTCTTTGGGGCCCATGTCGCGGTGCGTCAGCTTAAACCAGGCGCGGGCGAAAGCATCGGCAAATTCATCGGGGTTCTCGTGGAAGCGGCGCGAAATGGCTTCATACACCGGGTCGGCCCGCAGGGCGATGTCGGTGGTGAGCATGAAGGGCGCGTGCTTCTTCGAAGGGTCGTGGGCATCGGGCACGGTGCCGGCCCCGCCGCCGTTCACCGGGCGCCACTGGTGGGCACCGGCGGGGCTCTTGGTCAGCTCCCACTCGTAGCCAAACAGGTTGTTGAAGTAGCCGTTGCTCCACTGGGCGGGCGTGCTGGTCCAGGCGCCTTCCAGGCCGCTGGTGATGGTGTCGGCGCCGTGGCCTTTGCCGAAGCTGTTGCGCCAGCCCGTGCCCAGCTCTTCGAGGGTGGCGCCGGCGGGCTCCTTGCCCACGTACTGGCCGGGGTCGGCGGCACCGTGGGTTTTGCCGAAGGTGTGGCCGCCGGCAATCAGGGCCACGGTTTCTTCGTCGTTCATGGCCATGCGGCCGAAGGTTTCGCGGATGTCGCGGGCCGAGCGAATGGGGTCGGGCTCGCCGTTGGGGCCTTCGGGGTTCACGTAGATGAGGCCCATCTGCACGGCGGCGAGGGGGTTGTCCAGCTCCCGGTCGCCGGTGTAGCGCTTGTCGCCCAGCCACTCGGTTTCGGGGCCCCAGTAGATGTCCTGCTCGGGCTCCCACACGTCTTCGCGCCCGCCGCCGAAGCCGAAGGTCTTGAAGTTCATCGATTCCAGGGCGCAGTTGCCGGCCAGAATCATGAGGTCGGCCCAGGAGATTTTCTGGCCGTACTTCTGCTTGATGGGCCACAGCAGCAGACGGGCCTTATCGAGGTTGGCGTTGTCGGGCCAGCTGTTGAGAGGCGCGAAGCGCTGGGCGCCCGAGCCGGAGCCGCCGCGGCCGTCGCCGATGCGGTAGGTACCGGCGCTGTGCCAAGCCATGCGAATGAAGAACGGGCCGTAGTGGCCGTAGTCGGCCGGCCACCAGTCCTGCGAGTTGGTCATCAGCTCGAACAGGTCATGCTTCACGGCATTCAGGTCGAGCTTTTTAAACTCCTCGGCGTAGTTGAAGCCCGGCTCCAGGGGGTTCGACTTGTTGTCGTGCTGGCGCAGAATGCTCAGCTTGAGCATGTTGGGCCACCACTCGCGGTTGGTGCGGCCGCCACCGGCGCTTTGCTTCACGGCACCGCTGCTGAACGGGCATTGGGCAGCCGGCTCGTTCAGCTCGTACAGAATGGAATTTTCCGGGGGAAGGTTGTGCGGGTTTTGCATCTTAAATAGGTGTTTTTACTTAGTCTTTCTATAATGCGTAAAGCGCCCGAAAGTTTGCGCTTTTATTTGGAAAGCAGGCGGGTAATTCGGCCGATGGTTGGGGTAAGCGGGCAGAAGCCTGGCTTGCGTCGCCCAGCGCTACGGCCGCGCTTGCAAAAGGCCGCCGCCACCGGCCGTTTCGCCGCAGCTGAGTGGCCGAATCCGCATTACTCAACTGCCTCGCTTACCTTCAGGCCATGCCACTTTTCCGCCACCACGTCTTCTCATTTCGCCGCCTGTGGGCGCTTCTGGCAGTGTTGCTCATCAGCAGCTGCGCGGCCCGGCCACCGCACGAAACCGGCGCGTTCCGTGCCCCGGAGCTGGTGGAACTGCAAAAGCTTGACCCCACCATTCAATTAGACATTCGCTACGCCACCGCCCGCAATTTCGTGGGCCGGCCCGTGTACGCGCAGGCCCGCGCCTTCCTACAACGTCCCGCCGCCGAAGCCCTCGTGCAGGTGAACCAGGAACTTGCGCCGCTGGGCTACCGCCTGCTGGTGTTCGACGGCTACCGCCCCTGGCGCGTCACCAAGCTGTTTTGGGACCTCACCCCGCCCGACAAAAAGGAATTTGTGGCCGACCCCAGCAAAGGCTCACGCCACAACCGCGGCTGCGCCATTGACCTCAGCCTCTGGGACATTGCCGCCGGCCGCGAGGTGCCCATGACCGGCGAATACGACGAAATGAGCCCCCGCTCCTACGTGGCCTACGCGGGCGGCACGCCCGAGCAACGCGCCGCCCGCGACCTGCTGCGCCGCCACATGGAAGCGCACGGCTTCACGGTGCTGCCAGCCGAGTGGTGGCATTTTGATTATAAAGACTGGAAGGCGTATCCGATTCAGGATGTGCCGTTCAGTGAGTTGTAAGTTGGCCCGGTCATAGCAATTGCTATCAAGAACCCTACCATGCTAGTTGTCAGAAAACGCCTCACGTGGGCGGTCACTCTACTTATCTGGGCAATGCTGGCTGGTTGTGAGAGCAGAAACACTGCGAGAACTGCCGAACAGACCAGTAAGGTCCAACCCGTTTCTGCAAAAACTGAACAACTAGCTGTTGACCAAAATTCAGCTTCGGATACGATTGATTTAACGCAAACTCAGCCATCAGGAAACGTTTCTAAGCTGCATGAAATAGCATTTGAGGAAAAGAAAGTACTGGCTTCGGGTTTGTTAGTCGTTATTAAATCAATTCATCAGCCGGATTCTGCGATTATCCGTGACCCATTTGACGTCAAAGTAACTTTTAGTATTCTGCAGAATCACAAGGTTATTTACCAAGACACTGCCAATGGAATGACTTATGATTTCGATGAGCAGCCAGTTATTAATACGCTATATCCTCTGTGGATACCAACCGGTAAAACCGCGGGCGAATTATTGGTTGCATTCGACAACCGGCCTTCTAAAGAATTAGCCCGTCGCTTTTACATCAAGGATGGTCGAGTGGCGAAAATTGATACGCTGCTCACTTTTGACGGACCAGCGAAAGATTACGACAAAGACGGCAAGCTGGAATTTGCCGGATTTTACGATTTCGGCGAAGAGTGGGATGATGATAAAGGTCGGCACCGCCAGATGTACGTCCCAACCCTTTATTACGAAATAATGCCCAATGGTTTGCAGCTTGATTCTGTACTGACTGAAAAACAAGCGCGGGCTGACTACGGGGCATTTCTGGGGTTTAAGGATTCCAGCCAACCCGGAATACTGACCAGCAAGCTTCCGAAAGGCAGCAAATACAGACGTTAAGTAGCATAACGCAAAGTGCCCCCACAACCTGAATTGCGGGGGCGCTTTGGCTACTTAAGAAATGCTCATTACTACGGATTGGTCGACCACATCCCCGCTTCCTTGATGAAAATGCGGCGGTTCAGCTTCAGCTGCGACACAATGAATTCGGCCAAATCTTCGGGCTGCATCACCTTATCGGGGTTGCCGTCGGTGAGGTTGTTGCCGATGGCCAGGGGCGTGGCCACGGTGCTGGGCGTGAGGGCCGAGACGCGGATGTTGTGCTTGCGCACTTCCTGCATCAGCGCCTCAGTGAGGCCCATGACGGCGAACTTGGAGGCGCTGTAGGCGCTGCTGCCGGCCGCGGCCCGCAGGCCCGAGGTGGAGGAAATATTGATGATATCGCCGGTTTGGCGCGCTATCATGTCGGGCAGCACGGCGCGGGTCACGTAGTAGGTGCCAAACACATTCACCTGGATGATGTGCTCCCACTGCTCGGGCTCCATCTCCAGAAACTTGGCGAAGCTGCCGATGCCGGCGTTGTTGATGAGGATGTCAATCGGGCCCAGTTCCTGATGAATCTTGGCCACGGCCACGTTCACGGCGGTGCGGTCGGCCACGTCGGCCACGGCGGTGGCGCAGCTGCCGCCGCTGGCCAGGATTTCGGCGGCGAGTTCCTGCAGGTCGCTATCGGTGCGGGCCAGCAGGCCCACCTGCACGCCTTCGGCGGCCAGGGCGAGGGCCACGGCGCGGCCAATGCCTTTGCCGGCGCCCGTAACGAGGGCAATTTTTCCTTGTAGGGATTCCATGGGGTGTTCGGAGGTTGGTTTGGGAGGTGCTACAACCGGTCAGAACGGAGGATTGTTGGTATTGTTCTGCCGGGCGCCTCACCCCCCGGCCCCCTCTCTTCGGGGAGAGGGGGAGCCAGACGATTACGCATTGCCGGTGCCCCCTCTTCTTGGGGGAGGGGTTCAGGGGGGAGGCGCCCGCCAGAACAATGCCCTGCCGGCTAGTGCAGGTGCTTGGTGAAGTCGCCGTACATCACCCAGTCTTCCCAGCGCTTGCGGTAGGGCGCCACTTTGCCACGCAGGTACTTCTCTATCATGAGGCCGGCGGCGGGGGCGGCGCTGGTGCCCCCAAAACCGCTGTTTTCAATGAACACGGCGATGGCGATTTGGGGGTCATTCACCGGCGCGAAGGCGGCGAAGGTGGCGTGGTCGAAGCCGTGGGGGTTTTGCACGGTTCCGGTTTTGCCGGCCACCGAAATGCCGAATTCGGCCAGCGAGGCCAAGTTGCCGGTGCCGCCGTTGCCGTCCACCACCTGCTGCATGCCGGGAATGATGTACTTGAACAGCATGGTATCGACGGCCGTGTAGTGTTTCTGGCGGAACTGCGGCAGCGGGCCGCCGTTGCCCACGCTGCGCACGAAATGCGGCGTGTAGTACCAGCCGCGGTTGGCAATGGTGGCCAGCACGTTGGCCATCTGCACGCCCGTGATGCCGATTTCGCCCTGCCCGATGCTGAGCGAATACACGTTGCGGTAGCTCCAGCGGTGCTGCTTGTTGTGCTTTTTGTCAAAGAATTTCTTGTCGTAGAACTCCGGCGACGGAATCAGGCCGCGCTTCTCCTGCAGCATGTCCACGCCCAGCTTTTCGCCCAGCCCAAAGGTTTTCACCATTTTTTGCCACTGGCCCAGGCCGATGTGCGTGTCGTCGTACTTGTTGGGGGCCTGGCCGCGCAGCACGGCCGCTTGCAGCACCTGGTAGAAATAGGGGTTGCAGCTGTTTTTGATGGCAATGCTCACGTTGGAGGGCCGCTCGTGGCGGTGGGTGCAGCGCACCAGCCGCTGGTTGCACTCGAAACCGGTGCCGGGCTGCACCACGCCGAGTTGCAGGGCCACCAGCTCATTCACCAGCTTAAACACCGAGCCCGGCGGGTAGGTCGCCATCAGCGGGCGGTCGAACAGGGGCCGGTCGGGGTTGTTGAGCAGGTCCATGTAGCGGTTGCCGGAACCCTTGCCCGTGAGCAGGTTGGGGTCGTAGTGCGGGGCCGACACGAAGGCCAGAATCTCGCCCGTTTTCGGGTCGATGGCCACGATGGAGCCCCGCCGGCCGGCCAGCAGCTTTTCGCCGTAGGCCTGCAGCTCGGCATCAATGCTCAGGTGCAGGTCTTGCCCGGCCACCGACAGCGTGTCGAACTCGCCGTCGCGGAACTTGCCTTTCTCGATGCCGCGCACGTTCACCATCTTGTATTGCACGCCGCGGCGGCCCATCAAAATGGGCTCGTAATAAGATTCCAGGCCCGAAATGCCGATGTTTTCGCCGGGCTGGTACTTGGCGTACTTGGGCTTTTCGAGCAGCGCCGGCGTGATGGAGCCTACGTAGCCCAGGGCGTGGGCCAGGTTGGGCGTGCGGTAGGCCCGCGCCATGCGCGCCTGAATGCGGAAGCCGGGGAAGTCCATCAGGTTGTCCTGAATGGCGGCCAGGTCGCGCGTGGTCAGGTTCTGCACCACCGGCGAAGGCTTGTTGCGCGAGTACTTTTTGGCCGATTTCAGGCTGGCGCGCAGGCCTTCGAGCGGAATCTGCAGCAGCTGGCAGAAGCGGGCCGAATCGAGCCGTTTCACTTCGCGGGGCACCACCATCAGGTCGTACACGGGCGCGTTTTGTACCAGCAGCTGGTCTTTGCGGTCGTAAATCAGCCCGCGGTAGGGTATCTGCACCAGGCGCTGCAGCGTGTTTTTGTCGGCGGCCAGCTTGTAGGTGCCGTCCAGCACCTGCATAAAAAACAACCGCGTAAGAAACACGAGCACCACCACCAGGAAGATGCCCTGCACGACGTATTTGCGGCCTTCTAAGTATTGCATAACTCCTCTTTCCTGTCATCCTGAGCGTAGCGAAGGACCTTCTTCCGCTGGCTGTATTACTCACTGCAATTCGTTCCTCGGTGAAAAGGTCCTTCGCTGCGCTCAGGATGACAGGACTTTACATAAAATCTAGTTCCGCCCCCGGCGCACCGGGAAAAACAGTAGCTGCACTATCAACAGCGACAGCCCGGTGAATAGTGCGCTCACCAAGAGCTTGCCCAGCGTGAGGCCAAAATGCCGGAAGCTGCCCAGCTCCAACACAAAAAACGCCGTGTGGTGCAGCAGCACCAGCAGCGTGAGGTACACGCCAAACCATTGCCAACCCATCTGGTGCACGTTCACGGCGTCGGCCGAGTCGTAGCCATCGCGCGGGGTGAGCAGGTGCAGCACCCAGGGCCGCAGGAAGCCCAGCAGCACCGCCGCCGCCGCGTGCAGCCCGCCGGTGTCGTAGAAGACGTCCATCGTCAGGCCCATCGCAAACGACAGCAGCAGCTGCACCACAATGGGCGTGCGCAAAGGCAAAAACAGCAGAAAGCCCAGGTAGAAAAAGCACCAGCCCAGGTCGAACAGCACCAGCCGGCTGATGAGCATCACGTGCAGGCCCGCATACAGCGCAAATCGCAGCACCTGAACCAGTAAGAACCGCAGGCCACTCATTTGCGCTTCCCTCCTTCCGGCAGCATGCCCGCGCGGGCCTCCACGGTGTCGCGCTCGGCTTTGGGCCGGCTCGTCACCACGTACACGTATTGCAGGTTCGCAAAATTGACGCCCAGCCGCACCCGAATGGTCCAGAAATTCTTGTCGGGCTCCTTCACAAACGAGTCGATGGTGCCGATGAAGATGCCTTCCGGAAACACCGCGTTGTAGCCCGACGTCACCACCGTGTCGCCGCGCACCAGCTTGGTTTCGCGCAGCACGTTGTCGAGCAGGGCGTGGGTGGGGTCATCGCCCAGCCACTTGATGGTGCCAAACGTGCCGTCGCGCTTGATTTTGGAGGCAATGGTGGTTTTGGAGTGCAGCAAGCTGGCCACGGTGGCGTAGTGTTCCGTCACGGCCTGCACCCGGCCGGCCACGCCGTTGGCGGCCACCACGCCCAGGCCGCGCTGCACGCCGTTGGCCGTGCCCACGTTCAGGGTGAAGAAGTTGTCCACGTTGCTGAGCCGGTTGTTGATAACCCGGGCCGGAATAAGTGGATAACTCGGGTCGCGGGCCGGCAGGCGCTGCAGGCCGATGAGCAAGGTGTCGGGCTTGGCCGCTGGCCGCTGGTAGCGCACCCGCCGCAACGAGTCGGTGCGGGCCGGGGGCACGGCCACCGAGTCGGCTTCGCGCCGCATCGTGTCGGGCGGGTACAGCTGCTGGCGCAGGGCCGCGTTTTCGGCGGCCAGCTGCTTGTTCAAATCCGCTAAATGGAAGTAGTCCGTTATCTGGGTGCGGCGCTCCAGCACCACGCCCGCGTAGGAATTGGCCGAGTTGAAGAAAGCCGCCCGCTGGTACGAGTTATTGGTGACAAACAAATACAGGCTGGCAACCTCCAACAAGCTAAACACCAGTACCCCGCGGAAGCGAAACAGAAAAAGAAATAGATTCCGCACGGGGGATTTAATTAAAAATTAAGAATTAAGAATTGAGAATTAAAACCGAACTATAGTTGGGCACTACCCCTCCAAGCTCATTTTTAATGCTCAATTCTTAATTCTTAATTAATCTTTAATTACGTCAGCAGCACGCCTTTGAAGGCCTGGATGTCCTTGATGGCCTTGCCGGTGCCGCGCACCACGGCGCGCAGCGGGTCTTCGGCAATGTGAATGGGCAGCTTGGTTTTGGCGGCCAGGCGCTTGTCGAGGCCGCGCAGCAGCGCGCCGCCGCCGGTGAGGTGAATGCCGTTTTCGTAAATGTCGGCCGAGAGTTCGGGCGGCGAGATTTCGAGGGCTTTCAGCACGGCTTCTTCGATTTTGGCCACCGACTTGTCGAGGGCAATGGCAATTTCGGAGAAGGTCACCTTGATAACTTTCGGGATGCCCGTCATCAGGTCGCGGCCGCGCACTTCGTGGTCGGGCGGCGGCACGTCGAGTTCGGTAAGGGCGGCGCCCACTTCGATTTTGATGCGCTCGGCCGAACGCTCGCCGATGAGCAGGTTGTGCTGCCGGCGCATGTAGTCGAGAATGTCCTGGTTGAAGACGTCGCCGGCCGTCTTAATCGACTGGTCGCACACGATGCCCGACAAGGCAATAACCGCAATTTCGGTGGTGCCGCCCCCGATGTCGATAATCATCGAGCCCACGGGCTGCTCCACGTCGATGCCGATGCCGATGGCGGCGGCCATGGGCTCCTGAATCATCCAGACTTCCTTGGCGCCGGCGTGCTCGGCGGAGTCGCGCACGGCGCGTTTCTCCACTTCCGTAATGCCCGACGGGATGCAGATGACCATGCGGTGCGAGGGCTGAAACAGCCGCGTGCGCGTGTCAATCATCTTAATCATGCCCTTAATCATTTCCTCGGCGGCGTGGAAATCGGCAATTACCCCGTCCTTGAGCGGGCGGATGGTGCGGATGTTGTCGTGCGTTTTCTCGTGCATCTGCTGGGCCTGGCGGCCCACGGCGATGACTTTGTTGGTGGTGCGGTCTTTGGCGATGATGCTCGGCTCGTCCACCACGATTTTGTCGTTGTGGATGATGAGCGTATTGGCCGTGCCCAGGTCGATGGCGATGTCGCTGGTCAGGAAATTAAAGAAACCCATTGAATTATATGCAATAAGGCGAAGCGTGGGTGGGGGCCAACGCAAAATAATGGGCAAAGGTACGGAAGGTTTGGGCGGGCATGATGAACGGAGTTATGGCATTTTGGAAAGACAGCCCCCTGTTGTTGCGAGTGGAGCGCAGCGCAACGCGCAACTTATCCTCTCATTGTAGCCGGCTTCGAAAGGTCATACCTTTTCTTTCCAGGTGCAAAAAGCCCCGGCTCTGGGTAGAGCCGGGGCTTTTCATGCAGTTGAGGCGACGCCACCCCTTTGCCACGGGTTGGGCAGAGTCTGCGCTTAGTGCTTGAAGTGGCGCACGCCAGTCAGCACCATGGCCATGCCCAACTCGTCGGCGGCCCGGATACTGTCGGCGTCTTTGATGGAGCCGCCGGGCTGCACCACGGCCCGAATGCCGGCAGCGCCGGCAATTTCCACGCAGTCGGGGAAGGGGAAGAAGGCGTCGGAGGCCATCACCGCGCCGTGCAGGTCGAATCCGAAGGCGCGAGCTTTCTCAATGGCCTGGCGCAGGGCATCGACGCGGCTGGTCTGGCCCACGCCCGAGGCCAGCAGCTGGCCGGCGCGCGCCAGCACGATGGTGTTGCTCTTGGTGTGCTTGCAGATTTTGGCGGCAAATACCAGCGCCTCCGTTTCCTCGGCCGTGGGAGCCGACTGCGTGACGGTGCGGAAGTCGGCGGCCGTCTCGGTTTGGCGGTCAGCGTCCTGCTCGATGATGCCGTTGAGCAGGGTTTTCACCTGTTTTTTCGGGAATTCAACCGGCTTTTGCCGCAGCAAAATGCGGTTTTTCTTGCTTTGGAGCACGGGTAGGGCCTCGGCGGCGTAGCCGGGCGCAATCAGCACCTCAAAAAACAGCTGGTTTAGCTCGGCGGCGGTGGCCGCGTCTACTTCTTTGTTCACGATGATGACGCCGCCGAAAGCGGAAGTCGGGTCGCAGCTCAGCGCGTTCAGGTAGGCCTCGCGCAGGGTGGCGGCCTGGGCCACGCCGCAGGCGTTGGTGTGCTTGAGGATGGCGCAGGCTGGCTCGCCGTCGGCAAACTCGGCCATGAGGGCCACGGCGGCGTCCACGTCTACCAGGTTATTGTAGCTGAGCTGCTTGCCGTGCAGCTGGTCGAACAGCGCCGACAGGTCGCCGTAGAACGTGCCGGCTTGGTGGGGGTTTTCGCCGTAGCGCAGCGGCGTGGCAGGCTGGGCGCTCTGGCGCAGGGCGGTGCCGGCCACGGCCGTGCCCTGGCTCACGTATTTGAAAATCTCGGTGTCGTAGTGCGAGGTGGCGGCGAAGGCGGCGGCGGCGTAGTGGCGGCGGTCTTCGAGGTCGGTGGCGCCGTTTTTCTGGGCCAGCAGCTCGGTCACGGCCTCGTATTGGTCGCGGCTGCTCACCACCAGCACGTCGCGGAAGTTTTTGGCGGCGGCGCGCAGCAGCGAAATGCCGCCGATGTCGATTTTCTCGATGACGTCCTGCTCATCAGCCCCGCTGGCCACGGTTTCTTCAAACGGGTAGAGGTCGACCACCACCAAATCGATGGGCGGAATGCCGTGCTGCTCGGCCTGGGCCAGGTCGCCGGCTTCGTGGCGGCGGTGCAGAATACCCCCAAACACCTTGGGGTGCAGCGTTTTCACGCGGCCGCCAAACACTTCGGGGAAGCCGGTCAGGTCTTCCACGGCCGTTACGGCAGCGCCTTCTTCTTCCAGGAATTTTTGGGTGCCGCCGGTGGAGTACAGCGTCACGCCGTGCTGCCGCAGCACCTGCACCAGGGGCGCCAGCCGGTCTTTGTGGTACACGGAAAGCAACGCGGCGCGAACGGGACGAGACGACATAAAACGAGGGAAAAAGCTGGGCACAATTGCCGCCGCGAAGGTACGGAACCCGCCCGGTGGGCTCCTAGCGCCAAGGTTACCGAATTATTAGCTCCACCGTGGGTGCGGGCCCGGCAAGGGCCAACCTGAACCATGGAAGCACTTTTACGGTATAGTTTATTCCTTCCACCACGAACTGACAACCCTATGTCGGCAGATTTTTTACCCCGCCCTAGCGCCGAGTCTGCCCCCGACGTCACGGACGCAGCCACCCCGGGCGCGGAGCCAGCCGGGCCCCACTCCCCGGCCACGCCTGCGCAAGCAGAAGCCGCCGCGGCCGCTCTGGCGCCTCGCCTCTTTGCCCAAGCCGCGGCCACCGACGAGGTGGGCGCTTTTCCAACGCAGGAATTTGGCTGGCTGCGGGCGGCGGGGCTGCTCACGGCTGCGTTGCCGCCAGCCCTGGGCGGCGCGGGACTGCACGAGCCGGCCGCGACCTTGCCCCTGCTCCGGACGCTTCAGCACATCGGGCGGGGCAACCTGGCCGTGGGGCGTGTGTTCGAAGGCCATGTGAATGCCCTGATGCTGATTCAACAGCTGGGCACGCAGGCGCAGGCGGCACGCTACGCCGCCGATGCCCGCGCCGGGCGCCTGTTCGGGGTGTGGAACACCGAAGTACCGGCCGACGGCGTGCGCCTCGAAGCCCTGCCCAATGGGCGCTACCGCCTGCACGGGGCCAAAACCTTTGCCTCGGGTGCGGGCCACCTGGCGCGGCCGCTCATCACCGGGGCGCTGCCCGAAGGGCGGGGCTGGCAGCTGTTTGTGCTGCCGGCCGACAGGCAGGCACCGGCGCTGGACCGCTCGTTCTGGCGGCCGCTGGGCATGCGGGCCACGGCCAGCTTTCGGGCCGATTTGACGGGGCTGGAAATTGGGCCCGACGACCTCATTGGCCCGCCCGACGCGTATTACCGGCAGCCGGCGTTCAGCGGCGGGGCCATCCGGTTTGCGGCGGTGCAGCTGGGCGGGGCCGAAGCCGTGTTTGAAGAAACCCGGGCCTTTTTGCGCGGCCTGGGCCGCATCGACGACCCCTACCAGCGCCAGCGGCTGGGCGAAATGGCCATTGCCCTGGAAAGTGGCCGCCAGTGGGTGCGCGGCGCCGCCGAGCACGCCGCCCGCCCCGGGGCCGCCGAAGCCACCGAAGCTACCGAAGCTACCGTGGCCTACGCCAACATGATGCGCACGGCCATCGAAACCATTTGCCTCGACATGCTGCGGCTGGCCGAGCGCTGCGTGGGCGCCCGCGGCCTGCTGGAACCCCAACCGTTCGAGCGCCTGCACCGCGACCTGACCCATTACCTGCGCCAGCCCGCCCCCGACGGTGCCCTGGCCGATGTGGGCCGCTTTGTACTCGAAGGCAAAAACTTCGTAAGCTAGCCGGTGCTTGAACCGCCGTTCTCTTTGGTTGACCCTATTCTCCCCTTCGACACTTACCCGATGCGGCCGCCCGGCTTCGTGGCCGCGCTGGGCCCCACCGTGGTGGTGGCCCCCCACCCCGATGACGAAGCACTGGGCTGCGGCGGGCTGCTGGCGCTGCTGCGGCAGGCCAACGTGCCCGTAGCCGCCGTGCTGGTGAGCGACGGCAGCATGTCGCACCCCAACTCCGCGCTGTTTTCGGCCACCGCCCGGCGGGCCGTGCGCGAGGCCGAGTTCCGGCATGCCCTCACCCTGCTGGGGCTGGACGATGACGCGCCGCTGCTGCTGGGCTTGCCCGATGGCCGCGTGCCCGGCTCAGTGGCCGAACCTAGGTTTGCCGAGGCCGTGGCGCAGCTGCGGGCATTTTTGGAAAAGCACGCGGCCGCCACCGTGCTGGTGCCCTGGCGCCGCGACCCCCACCCCGACCACCGCGCCACCAGCCGGCTGGTGCAGGCTGCGCTGGCCGAAATGCCCCAGCCGCCCCGCCGCCTCGAATACCTGGTGTGGGCCTGGGAACGCGCCGCTCCCGAAGACCTCCCTACAGCGCAGGACGATGTGCAAGGCTTTCGCGTCAACATCGAAGCCGGACTGCGCCAGAAAGGGCGCGCCATTGCAGCGCACCGCTCGCAAGTAGCGCCGGGCGTTTTCACCGATGATGCCGACGGCTTTTTGTTGTCGGAAGCCATGCTGGCGCATTTCGCGGTGCCGGCGGAAGTCTATTTTGAAGCCGTAGCCCCATGAATCAGAACCAGCCCAATACCCTGCCGCCGGCATATTTTGACCACGTGTACGAGGCGAACCGCGACCCGTGGAATTTTGAAACCAGCCCCTACGAGCGGGAGAAGTACGCCGCCACGCTGGCCGCCCTGCCCCGCCCGCACTACGCCGAGGCCTTTGAACTGGGCTGCTCGCTGGGCGTGCTCACGGCGCAGCTGGCGGGCCGCTGCGGCCACCTGCTGGCCGTGGACGTGAGCGAGGCCGCACTGGCCCAAGCCCGCGCCCGCTGCGCGGCCCTGCCGCAGGTAGAGCTGCGCCGCATGAACGTGCCTGCAGAATTTCCCACCCAGCAATTCGACCTGATTCTGGTGTCGGAAGTGGGCTACTATTGGTCGGCGACCGATTTGACGCGCTCGGCTGATTTGCTAATTGGTGCCCTGCAACCCGGCGCCCACCTGCTGCTGGTGCACTGGACGCCGCCGGTGCACGACTACCCGCTGACGGGCGACGACGTGCACGAATTCTTCCTGGCCAAAACCACTGAGGCCGGCCCCTTACGCCACCTGGGCGGCCAGCGCCACGAAACCTACCGGCTCGACCTGCTGGAAAAGCGCTGAATGGCCCCGGGCCTGCGCCAGGGCCCCGGCTTCGCGGATGAGCCGGGGCAGCATGCGCAGCGCCTCCGCCAGCGGCACCGGGGCCAGCACCAGCGTGGGGCTGTGCGCGGTGGCCCACTCCCAGAGGGCGCCAAAAGTGTCCGCCTGCCGCACCTGCTGCAGCAAGGCGTCCTGCGGCAAGCCCATTCGCGTGAGCAGGGCATCGGTGTCGGCGCCCAGCCGGCCCTGCCAAAGGGCGCGTAGCTGGCGCCGCAGCTGCCAACAACGCGCTAGCTGCACGGGGTTATCCACGCGGGGCTCGCGCTGCTGCCGGCTCAGGTGCAGCCACTCGCGCAGCTGCCACGAAAGCCCTACCTCTACCCGGCCCTGGCGACGCGCCGAAGTGAGCACCTGCACGGCGGGGCTGTGGCGCAGCCGCAAATCGTGGCGGCGCAGGGCTTGGCACAGGGCTTCGTCTTCCAGAAAGCGAACTTCGGGCAGCCCGCCCACCTGCCGATAGGCGCGTGCCGTGAGGGCCAGGCAGGCGCCAAAGTGCTGGTGATGACGCGGCCAGGGGTCGGCGGGTGTGGGGTCGATAAGATGTTCGAGGCGGGCGCAGAGCAGGCGGTAGGCCGTATCGGCCACCTGAATGCGGCGGAGCGGCTGCAGCGCCGGGCCGGTCATTTCGGTGAAGATGCGGCCCCCCACGGCATCGGCTCCGGCCCCGATTTCGGCCTGGATGGCGGCCAGCCAGGTGGGGGCCACGCGGGTGTCGGCGTCGGTGCTGGCAATGACGCCGTGCGGGCGGCCAACCTGCTCCAGGCGGGCGCAGGCGGCGTCCATGAGCAGGCGGCGGGCCCGGCCCACGTGGGCTTTGGCGGCGGGGAGGCAGAGCTCAGCCACGTGCAGCGCCAACTGCGGAAATCGCAGGGCTTGCCGGCGCACCACAGCCGCGGTTTTATCGGTGCAGTTATTGGCCAGGATAATGACTTCGAAGCTGTCTCGGGGCAAGGCGTGGCCGAGTAAATCGACCTGGGCCGCTAGCGCCGCCAGGGTGGCGGGCAGGTTGGCGGCTTCGTCTTTGGCCGGAATGATGATGCTGGCCTGCAGGCCGGGTGCCGGTGGAGGCAGTTGCTGATGCAGCAGCGTGGCGCTGCGACCTCGGCGTGGCGGGGGCAGCAGCCAGTTGGCCAGCGGCGCGGTAGCACTGGCCTCGCCAGAGGCCAGAAAACGAGAAGGGGTAGCGTGTTCCATCAACCCCCTGCTACGGCTGCCGCTACCAAAAGGTAGTGTTCAGCTTATCCGCTTTTTTGCAATAAATTATGTATACACAACCATGAAGCGACTGCTTTGTTCTGAAAACCAACCGAATCAAACCGACCCTAGCGGGAAGGCAAAAGCCCAAAAAATACCCAGCTTTTCGCAATCATTCCCCACGAAGCCGTAGGCTGGGCGGCAGGCAGCGGCGAAGCCCGCCAGCCCCGTTTGCGCCGGCTTGCCATAAAACACAACAGCTCCCCTGGCGCCAGGGGAGCTGTTGTGTTTAGCAAAACAAGGCCGTGCGGCCGCGTTTTAGAAGGCTTCGCCGATGGCGAAGAGGATGCCCGGCTTGCTGCCGGTGCCGCCTGCGTAGTCGAGGCGCAGGTTCACCCGGTCGCGGCGGATGAAGTTGAAGCGAATGCCGGCGCCACCGGCCACTTTGGTGTCGTTGAGCGCAAACTTGTCGATGTAGTTGTTCACGTTGCCCACGCCGCCAAACACGGCCCCATCGAACCGGCTCAGCACGCTGCCGCCGTTGGGGAACAGTTTGTGCCGGATTTCGGCCTGGAACATAATCATCTGCCGGTCGCGGAAGCGCTGCTCGTAGATGCCGCGCATCAGGTTGGCGTTGTTGTAGAGCGTGCCGCCAAGGTTGGCGCCCAGGCCGGCCAGCTCGCGGAAAGGCACATCGCCGGTATGAAACTGCCCGAGGAACTGCGCCGCCAGAATGGTCCGGTTGGAACCAAGGGGCTGAAAGTGCCGCGCATCGAGTTGGTAGCGCACAAACCGGTAGTCGGACCCCAGCCCGGTGCCGTTGAAAGTGGCGCCGAAGTCGAGCAAATCGCCTTTGAAAGCGGCCAGGGGCACGTCGCGCGTGTCGTAGGAAATCACCGGGCCGAGGCCCGAAATGCGCGTAGCCTGGCGTTCGCGCTCGGTCACGCGCGGGTCGGTGTAAAACGAGCTGGGGCGGTTGTTGTCGGTGTTCGTGCCCGGCGACTCTACCTTGCCGATGTTGGTGAAGCGGTACTGCGCGCCGAAAAACAGCTTGGGCGCAATCTGCTTCTGCACGCGCTGGTTGATGATGAACAGTTTATAGGCCGTTTCCGACTCATCGATGCTGGCCGAAGCGGGGCCCTTGCCGTAGTAGTAAAGCAGGATGTCATAGGCGCTGATTTCGCCGTTCAGGTAGAATTTCTCGCCCGGCGTGTACACCGAGTGCACCAGCTGGATGAGCGACTGGCCTTCGGTGGTGGTCCAGTACTGCAGGCGGGCGTTGGAGGGGCGCGTGAGGGTGTCCTCCGAAAAACGGCCGCTGAGCAACGCGCCCAGCCCGTAGCCCAGGCCCGTTTCGGCCTGATAAAACAGCACCGGGATGGGCAGCAGCGTGAGGCGTTTGTTTTTGCCCAGTTGCCCAAACGAGTTGGGTCCTTTTACCTGGCTGGCCAGCGGAGCCAGGCCGTTGCCGGGCGTGGTATAAACGGAATCGAGGGGAGCGGCCGGTTGAGCGGCGGCGGTGAAGGCCAGCCCGGTTAGAAGCAGGGCTGCGAGAGAAAAGCGCATGGGAGCGGCGGATAAGAACAAATGATTTGCCCTATCAACGGATTACATCGCGCTACGGTTGGACCTTTCCCCGCGGCCGCCATGTCCGCCGTCAAATTATTCGTCCCAGCGCAAGCGCTTTAGCACCTTGCCACGGCCGAGGTGCTCGGCCACGAGCTCGGCGGCGTCGGCGGGCCGCACGTTGCCGTATACCGTGCCTTCGGGGTACACGATGAGGGCCGCGCCGGGCCCTTTTTTGCAGCCTTTGCACAGGTCGAGGCAGTCGCAGGTTTGCACCTGAGTGCGCACTTTGTGGCCGTCAATTACCTGTTTTTTGAGGCCTTGGTGCTTGAGCTCCTTTTTCAGGGCTTTGGCTACGTCCTCCCCCACCCCAGATTTTTGGTTGGTGCACACAAACAGGCGGCGGTTTTCGCTCATGGGGAAAGGAAGCGGAGAAGAGTAACAGAACGTCATACTTCGGCTGCGCTCAGCATGACGTTCTTACCTAGAATGTACGCACAGTTTAAGCCTACGCCGGGCCGTGCCAGTGCCGGTTCTGAAGCTTATACGCGGCCAGTTCGCGGTTCGACCACAGGGTTTGGTATATCTGCTGGTCGCGCACCAGACGGGGGTCTTTTTCCATGAAGCCGAGCAACTCCTGGAGCAGTTCCACTGCCTCTTCCTTGAGGAAGTAGTACATCCAGTTGTCGAGGCGGCGTACATTCACCAAACCTGCATTCTTCAAGTACGATAATTGCCGGCTGGTTTTGGTTTGGGTAAAGTCCAGGACCTGCTCCAAATCAGCCACCACCATTTCCTGGTTGCGCCACAGCAGGTGCAGGATGCGCACGCGGCTTTCGTCGCCCAACGATTTAAAAAGTTGCTGCCCAAAAGCAACCGTGAAATGTTTCAAGCGCATCTGCTGTCTGTGTGAAGGGGCGGGCGCCCTTGGTTCTTCCGCCCAAAGGTACCATGGGCCCCGCCCCGGGTACCGTATATTTGTCTACTTGACTGCTGAACATGCCTGACTTCTTGCGCTTTCGCCGCTTCTCTTTGTTTTTCGCCCTCGTGCTGGTGGGCGGGCTGCTGCTGGCGGCACCCTCGGCCCATGCCCAAGGCAAGCGCAAAATCATTCAGTTTACCGGCATCGTGGCCACCGGCGACAGCCTCCTCGGTGTGCCCGGCGCCACCATTTACGTGCCCAAAGCCGGCCGCGGCACCTCCTCCAACGCCTACGGCTATTTCTCGCTGGCCGTGCTGGCCGGCGACAGCATCATCATCCGTTCACTGGGCTACGCCAACTACACCGTGGTGATTCCGCGCGACTACCAGCGCCAGAGCTACTCCGTGGTGGTGCAGCTCACCGAAGACGCCACCGTGCTGCCCGAGGTGCGCGTGTTTCCCTACACCACCGAGCGCGACTTCAAAAAGGCATTTCTGGCCTTGCGCCTGCCCACCGAGAAAGGCAGCGCCGCCGCCGACAACCTCAATCAGGAGCTCATGGACCGCATTTTCCGGACCCAGCCCATGGGCGCGGTGGCCAACTTCCGCCAAACCATGCAGAACCAGCAGTACAACCAAGACGTGCGCGCCGGCTTCGGGCCCAGCACCTACGCCAACAACCCGCTGCTCAACCCCTTCAGCTGGCTGAAGCTGGTGCAGCAGGTGAAAAACGGCGAGTTCAAGAAGAAATACAACGACGACTAATACCTCGTCGGTAGCGCGCCCGCGGGCGCGTTCGGGCAACTTCCGGCCAACATTTGGGGTAAAGCACAGGTTTCTACTTCGCTTTATTTCAAGTTTATGGATACGAATCTTCCCGTTTCGGGCAATCCGCGCGTGGTCATCATCGGCTGCGGCTTTGGCGGCCTGCGCCTGGCCAAGGCCCTGCGCAAGGCGCCGGTGCAAGTGGTGGTGATTGACCGCAATAATTACCACAACTTCCAGCCGCTGCTGTACCAGGTGGCCACCGGCGCACTGGAGGCCGACAGCATTGCCTACCCCATTCGCAAGATTTTTGCGGGCCAGAAGAATTTCTTCTACCGCATGGCCGACGTGCACCGCGTGGAACCCACCACCAACACGGTGGTGACCAGCGTGGGCGACATCCGCTACGACTACCTGGTGCTGGCCACGGGCTCGCTCACCAACTTCTTCGGCCTGGAAAGCATCGAGCGCAACGCCATGCAAATCAAGAGCATCCCAAATGCCTTGAACCTGCGCAGCTTCATCTTCCAGAATTTCGAGAAAGCCCTGCTCACCGAAAACCCCGAAGAAAAGCAGGCCCTGCTCAACATCGTGGTGGTGGGCGGCGGGCCCACAGGCGTCGAAATCAGCGGCTCCCTGGCCGAGATGCGCAAGCACGTGCTGCCCAAGGATTACCCGGAGCTGGACCTGCGCGCCATGCAGATTTTTCTGGTCGAGGCCGGCCCGGCCTTGCTGGGGCCCATGTCGCCGGCTTCGCAGGCCGATGCCAAGCGCTATCTGGACGAGTTGGGCGTAAAAATCATGCTAAATACGTCCATCAAGAACTTCGAGAACTGCCGGGCGTATTATTCTGATACCGAATACATCCCGACCGAAAACCTGGTATGGGCTGCTGGCGTGAACGGCGCCGAAGTGCCCGGCCTGCCCGCCGAGGTGGTGGCCCGCAACAAGCGCATCAGCGTGAACCGCTGGAACCAGGTGCCGGGCCTGGCCAATGTCTTCGCCATCGGCGACGTGGCCAACATGGTGACCGACGACATGCCCCGCGGCCTGCCCATGCTGGCGCCCGTGGCCCAGCAGCAAGCCGACCACCTGGCCGACAACCTCCAGCGCCTGCTACGCGGCGAAACGCCCAAAGATTTCGTGTACAACAACAAGGGCGCCATGGCCATTGTGAGCCGCAACAAGGCCGTGGTCGACCTGCCCAAAAACATCCACTTCAACGGCTTTTTCGGTTGGTTTACGTGGCTGTTTGTGCACCTGATGACGCTGGTAGGCTTCCGCAACAAGGTGGTGGCCTTTGTGGACTGGGCCTTCAGCTACTTCAGCTCCGACCAAGCGCTGCGCCTCATCATTCGCCCCTTCAGCCGGCGCGATGTGAAGGACGACAAAGGCAAGAAGAGCGCCGAGCACCGCACCGCCACGGCCGAGTACAACCCCACGCCGCCCGCCATCCAGACGCCGGTGGCGGGGTGAGATAAATCCGTGTCATCCTGAGCGAAGCGAAGGACCCTTTCACGAGTGAACGGCTTGCAGAGAATCAGACCGACAAAAACGTGATAAGGTCCTTCGCTGCGCTCAGGATGACACGGATTTTTACTCCCCAGCCGGACCGGCCACCACCACTTGCATAGCCTCCGGCGACAGGTACTCTTGCGCCAGCCGGCGCAGAGTTTCGGCATCAGTGGCCTCGGTTTGGTGCACGAACTCGGTGTAATAGTTGGCCGGCAAATCGAGAAACACCAGGGTTTTGTATTTGTCGCACTGTTCAAACACCGTCGACAGTTCGTTGGCAAACTTGCCCAGCAGGTAGTTTTTCACCGTTTCCAATTCCTCCGCAGGAATCAGCTCTTCCTGCAGGCGCCGCAGCTCCATCTCGATTTCGCTCACGGCAAAGTCGGCGCTTTCGCCCTTCACATCGGTGCCAATGACCAGCGACGTGCCCGACTCTCGTGGGGCCACGCTGGCGTAGATGCCGTACGTCAGCCCCTTGTCTTCCCGAATGTTGCGCATCAGGCGCGAGCCGAAATAGCCGCCCAGCACGTTGGCCAGCAGCTTTAGGCGGTGGGTATCGGGGTGGGTGGGGCTGGGCCACAGGCGCCCCATGCGAATGGACGCCTGCAGGCTGCCCGGTACGGGCACGCGGCTGGGAGTTGCGGGGGCAAACGCCTCGGCCGCAGCCACGGCCGGCGCCAGCACCTGCCCCACTGGCCCGGCGCCGAAGGCATCGGCCACCAGCCCGCGCTCGGCCGCCACATCGCCGCACAAAAACAGCTCGGCATTGGCCAGCGAGTAGGCCGTTTGGTGGAAAGCACGGGCCTCCTCGGCCGTGAGCGCCTGGAAGGCGTCGGCGTCGAAAGCGCGGCCGTAGGCAGTATCGGCGCCAAAAAGCAATTCGTTGAATCGTTCCGAAGCCAGGAAGCTGGTTTTCTGGCGCTCGACGCGCACGTTCTGAATGGTGCGGGTTTTGAGCTGGTCCAGTTCGCTGGCCGGGAAAGCGGGGTTCTGCAACACGTCGAGCACCAGCGGCAGCAAGGCCGGCAGGTGGCGGGTGAGGCAGTAGAGCGTGAGCGTGGAGCGGTCGAAGCCGGCGTCGCACTCCAGCGAGGCGCCGTAGAAGGCCACTTCGTCGGCAATCTGGCGGGCGGTGCGGGTGGTGGTGCCTTCCAGCAGCATGCGCGCGGTGAGGGTGGCCAGGCCGGGGCGCGGCTCCACGGTTTTGCCGGCCCGGAACACGGCCTGCAGGCGCACCACGGGCTGGGCGTCGTTGGCCAGCACGTGCAGGCGGGCGCCGCTGGGCAGAGAAAGCACGTCGGCCGCGGGCAGCGTTACGCGGGCCAGCGGCTGAACGGGAGGGGCGACGGTACGGTCGAGCATTATTCGAAGAGCATAAGAAGGTGGGGAATACCAGAACGTCATGCTGAGCGAAGCCGAAGCATCTCTACCGCGCAAGTAATTAGCTTGTTGCGCGGTAGAGATGCTTCGGCTTCGTTCAGCATGACGTTCTGGTCATGGCTGCAGTGGCCGCAACCTAGTTGCCGGGCGTGCCGCTGGTGCCGCCGGCGCCGTTTTCGTCAAACGCGTCGGACAGTTTGTTCAGGTTGAAGTGCAACGACACCCGAATGGTTTGGGCCAAGGGGTTGTTTTGCGAATTGCTGCCGGTCGGAATCAGGTACGTGCCATCGATACCGAACACTTGGTAGCGCACGCCCAGGCCCAGGCTGGCGTATTGGCGGTCGCCTTTGTCGGGCGCTTCGTAGAAATAGCCGCCGCGGGCGTACAACAGGTCGTTGTAGTTGTATTCGAGGCCGCTGGCGATGTTGATTTCGCGCAACTCTTCCTTGAAGCCGCCCGGTGCGTCGCTGAACGAGGAAAACATAGCGCCCACAATGCCTTGTCTGTTGCGTTCGTCGTTGCGGTCCTTGATGCGCTGCAGCTGCGCCGCGTTGGCCGGGGTAATCAGGTCTTCGTAGTACGGCGAGGGCACCAGCAGCTTGCTGGCGTCCACGGTGATGGTGATTTTATTGTACTGGTCGATTTCGCGGGTGATGGCCGTGCCGAGCTTCAGCGTGGTGGGCAGGAAGCTGGGGTTGGTGGGGTCGTTATAGGTCATCTTGTTGCCGATGTTCGAAATCGCACCGCCAAAAGCCAGATTATATAGCCCCGTGCCAATGGTCACGTCCTTGGAATAGTACGCGCCCAGGTCCACGGCCGCCGAGTTGCCGGGGTCGGAACTGTTGTTGTTCACGGCCCCAATCAGGTTGGAGTGGATGTAGCGGGCCGAAATGCCCACGCCGAAATTATCGGTCAGCTGCAGGCCGTACGACACCGACACCGCGTACTCTTTAGGGTTGAAAGAGCCGTTGGGCAGGTTGTTGCCGGTGCGGTAGTCGATGGTGCCGAGGTCAAAATACATCAGCGAAGCACCGAAGGCCGAACGCTGCCCCACCTTGCCGTAGCCCGACAGGTACGACAGGCTCATGTCGTCGGTGATGTTGCGCAGCCAGGGCGAGTACGACGCCGACACGGCGTACTTATAGGGCACGAACCCCAGCTTGCCGGGATTGAAGTAGGTAGCGTTGGCATCGGGCGAGGTGGCCACGCCGGCTTCGCCCATGCCCGAAGCGCGCGCATCGGGGCTGAGGGTGAGAATGGGCACGGCCGTGGTGATGGTGTGTTGGGCCTGCACCGAGCCGGCCGAGGCCAGCAAACCGACTGCCAGCGCCAGGCGCGAACGGAAAGCGAATGATTGCATAGAGGTGGGTGAGAAGGCCATTAGCGGCCCGGGAGCAAAGAAAAGCGGATTAATTGAGGATGACGAGTTTTTCGTATTTCGACGCCACCGTGCCCTTGCGCTGCGAGCGCACGCTCAGGCGGTACACGTATACGCCGCGGGCCAGTTGGTCGTCGTATTCGTCGCGGCCGTTCCAGACGATGCCGTTGTCGTGGGGCTTGTTGTGCGGGTCGGTGCTGGAAACGGTGGCCGTGAGCGTGCGCACCAAGCGGCCCGCCACCGTGAAGATTTGTACCTGCACGTCGAGCTCGTCGGGCTCGCCGCCGGCCAGGTTGTGGTCGAAGAGGAACGTAGTGCGAGTGGCAAACGGATTGGGGTAGTTCAGCACGTGGTCGAGGGCCAGCTTTTCGTCGGTGGCCACCACAAACTCAATGTCCTTCTCGGCCGAGTTGTTGTACGTGTCCCAGGCCTTGAGCGTGAGCGAGTGCGGCCCATTAGCCAGGTCTTTAAACAGGTTGGTAACGCGGCCCTCGCGGAAGTTGCCCACGCTCGATACAAAGCTCTCGTTGAGCACCAGCAGCTTGCTGGCGTCGTGGTCGATGATGGCCGTGATGTCGTGCCCAATGCCCGCGCCCGTGGTGTTGATGCCGCTCGAATCCTTGAGCTGGGCCAGCAGCGTGGTGTTGGGCGCCGTCAGGCCCCCAAACACGAACCGCTCGTTGTCCATAAACAGCGTAATGTCCGGCGGAATGGTATCCTTCGGAGCGTTCAAGGTGGCGCCGCCCACCTGCTTCAGCTGGTAGCCGTTCGCGTCGACGCGGTTGGTGGGGTCGGAGGCGTACAGGCTGACTTTGCCCAGCCCCAGGTTGTAGTTGATGTCTTTGGGCACCACAAACATGAGGCTGAACTCGCCGTTCACCACGTTGGCCTGCCCGGCATACACCACGCTTTCCTGCACTTGTACGTCGCGCGGGGCATCGGCGGGGTTGGCCCCCATCTCATCGCCCAGGGTTTTCACCGTGGTTGGCTTGTCGAAGATGGTAACCTGCGCCCGGCCGGTGAAGCCCGTGTTCGGAGCGCCGCCGTTGAGCACGCGGCCGTGCACCCGCACCCGGGCCAGGGCCTGCAGCACCGGCGCGGGCTGCCAGCGGCCCGCCACCCGCTCGTTCACGCTGTCGAGCACCACCGTCTGCCGGGGGTAGGCCAGGGTCATGCTGGGGTCGGCCAACAGCGTGTAGTTGCGGTTGTTGAGGTCGGCAACCAGGCCGGGACCGTGAAAATCGTTCTTGCTCAGCATCACCACGGTGCCAATGGCGGGCATTTTGCCGTTGAGGGGCTGCAGCACTCGCCGGAAGTAGGCATCGTTCAGGCCGGCGTTCTGGCCGGCGTCCACCACGCGGGTGGTCGTGAACAGGCCAATGGCGCCCCCCCTGTCGTTATCGGTGAGGGCCTGCTCGCCGGCCGAGGTGAAATCCGGGTTGTCGAAGGCACTAAAGTCGCAGGTGCCCGTGGTGAAAAAGGTCAGGTTATTGGCATTGCGCAGGTCCATCACCGAGCCGTTGGTCAGAATCTGCTCGTCGGCCCAGCCTTTGGGGCCGCCGTGGCCCAGGTAGTTCACAATGAGCGAACCCTGTTCCATCGACTGGTCGATGGCGAGGTTGGCCGCCGACGAGCGTTGGCCGGCCGCCACGGCCTGCTGCGGGTACAGGTCGAGGTACACCTTGTGCACGTTGTAGACCGGGGCCGTGGTCTGCACAATGTTGGCAATGTTGTCGGAGCCCTGCGTGTTGTTGATGAACAGATTGCCTTCGCCGTCGTCCGACACCAGCGTGATGCGGTTGCGCCACTTGCCGTACGCAGGCACCGCATCGTAGCTGATGATTTTATCCACCGTCTTCTCGGCCTGGCTGATGTCGCGCGACTTGCCCGACGGCATGCGTACCGGCAGGCGGCCCACACCAATGTCGAGCAGCTCGGCGCTGGCCGATTCGGCCCATTCGCCCTCGTTGTCATCGAGCAGGGCAAAATAATCGTCCGACGCGTAGCTGACCCCGCCGAAGTAGGGCGCCAGCGACTCGCGCGACTGGTAGGTGGGCACGTAGTTCTGGTTGAAGGCGTCGAAATCGGCGCTGGCGCGGAACGGCACGCGGTTTTTCCACCAGCCCGGCTCAAATTTGGGGTCGTTGTAGGGGTCCGATTTGTAGTCGTACGAGGCGTCGCCAAACAGCAGCAGCTGAATTTGCTTGCCCGCCGGCGACCGGTCGTAGAGCTGTTTCGCAAAGTCGCGAATGGCCGTCACGTCCTGTCCGCCCGAGCCGTACTCGTTATATACCTGCGTGGTGGTCACCACGGCCGTGCGCAGCTGGTCGTGGCTGGCGCGGTGGTTGGCCAGGCGGGTGGCCGGGCCCACAAAGGCCGGGTGCGTCACAATCACTAGGTCGACCAGAGCCGCCGGGTTGGCGTTGAGAGCGTGCAGGTTCTGGTTGCTGACGCGGCCAAAATTCCGCACCTTGTTGTCGAAAGCACCACTTTCGCGGAAAGCCACGAACTCGCGCAAGGTGTCGGAAGGGGCCACGAACCGATTGTTGGCGTCGAGGACTCGCAGCACGGGGCGCCGGGGGTTGGTCACGTCCCACACGGTGGCGCCCGCGCCGTTGTCCAGCACGTACTGGTTCAGGCGGCCCGCCCCGATGTTGCTGAGCGAGCGAAACTCCAGCAGGTTGTCGGCCGGCAGCTTAATCTGACGCAGGGCATTGACTTCGAGATAGTCGAGGTAGCCGTTGGCGCTGGGGTCGGCGCTTGAGAAGGTCAGCTCCACATCCAGCGACGTGCCGGGGTTGGCCAGGTACAGCTGCCGGGTAGCGGTAGCCTCGGTGGCCACCGGCCAGAACGCCTGTGCCACCAGCGGCGCCAGGGGCTGGTTGCCCAGGCTGCTGCCGTTGAGCGTGAGCTGGAAGTTGCTGGCGGCCGAGCCGCTGGCCAGCAATGACGACGTGACCTGCACCGGCGAATTGGGCAACAAGTCCGGAATGGGAACGGTGCTGAACGTGAACTTCTGCACGCTGCCCGTGCGGAAGCCCTCGCCCACCCAGTTGCGTCCTGAGTGCAGCAGGTTCACCAGGTCGTGCTCGTAGAAGGCCCGGTACATAAACGACGTGACGACGGTGGGCGTGGTGCCGGCCGTAGGGGCCGGAGCGGTGGGCACGCGCAAGCCGGGCCGGTTGTCGACCGTCACGAAGTAGTAGGCCGTATCGGTGTAGATGTTGTTGCGGTGGCGAAACACACTTCCGTCGGCGGCCCAAGTGTGCGGGCCGGGCGAATAGAACAGGAAGTACTCGTTGGCATCAAGCGTCGCGTCGTTGTTGCCCACGAAGCGGATGTTGTTTTCCGCCAGGTCGTCGGGGCGCGGCACGGCACTGGCCTGCGGCAGAATGCCCATGGCATTGCCGTAGAGGTGCAGGTTGTTAGGATTGATGTTGCCCGAGACACCCAAATCAGCCAGGGCGGCTTTGTCGAGCTTGTACACGCCGCTTTCGGCCACGCCCAGCTTGTACCAGTCGCCGCTACGCAGCACCGATTGGGGGGCGTATACGTGGGCAGGCGAGGCTGTGCCGCGGGCGGCCACGGCGCTGCCCGGCGAGTAGCGGTAGTCGAAGGATACCAGTCGCTCGGGCTGGCCGGTCTGGGGGTTGCGGCGGGCGGGGCGCAGGCTGAGGAAGGTCACCGTGCGCTTCATTTCGGTGCCGGAGCGCAGCTGCGGGTCGGGCCCGGTGGGCAGCTTGCTGGCGTCGAAGAGCTTGGCGTCGGCGTCGGCAAAGGGCTCATACACCAGGTTTATCAATTCCCCCTGGCTCACGGCGCCCCCGCTCAGGCGCATGCTGTACCAGCCCACCTGCTCATTCGGCACAGGTTGGGCTTCGCTGAAGGTGGGCACCTTGCGTTTGCGGGCGCCAGTGCCGGGCACCTCCGCGTAGCCGCCCCACCTAATGTTGCCATGGGCGGTGAGTTGACCGCCCGATTGAGCGCGCGCCGGCATGGCCGCCTCCCACATACACCCAACAAACGCAACGAAGAGGAAAAAAGGACGCATACACGCTATGTTTTTTAACACCTGCTTTGCCGTAGGTGGCTCACCGTCTGGTGGCCTCGCAACAGCACGGCCGGGCCTCAGGTTCACCCGGCAATGCCATCATAACAATCAATTACTCTAATTATTGCAGTAGACTGGTCGGCAATGTTCCGATTTGTGGAGGGCCGTACTAGCGCGCGGCCGTTTTGGGCACCGAAAGCAACACGTACAGCAACACCACCAGCGGCACGGCCGCCGCCCGCAGCGCTAGCAATAATCCTGCCGCCAGCAGTAAAAACAGAAACCGGCGCCGGTTGTCGGCCCAACGCAGGTTCTTAAACTTGAGGGCAAACAGCGGCAGCTCGGCCACCAGCAACCCCGAGAGCAGCACCGCGAGCCCCAGCAGCACCAGCGGGTTCAGCACCACCTCGCGCAGCCCAAACTGGTCGTAGGCCAGAATGAGGGGCAGCGAAGCCACCACCAGCGTGCACGCTGGCGTGGGCAGGCCAATAAAGGAAGTCGTCTGGCGCGTGTCGTTGTTGAACTTAGCCAGACGCAGAGCCGAGAAAATGCTAACCAGAAAGCCCACGTAGGGCATGTAAGCCCAAAATCCGACGGATGAGGCCCCGTCTGTAACGCCGTTATCGGCTAGCTGAGCAGCTTGCCCCAGCAGCGTAAACAAAATAGCCCCCGGCACCACCCCAAACGACACCATGTCGGCCAGCGAGTCCAGGTCTTTGCCAATGGCCGACGACACGCGCAGGGCCCGGGCCACCAGCCCATCGGCAAAATCGGCGGCGGCGGCAGCGGCCACAAACCAAGCGCC
Source organism: Hymenobacter miniatus (assembly GCF_016427455.1). Taxonomy (NCBI): domain Bacteria; kingdom Pseudomonadati; phylum Bacteroidota; class Cytophagia; order Cytophagales; family Hymenobacteraceae; genus Hymenobacter; species Hymenobacter miniatus. The sequence goes on along the minus strand of NZ_JAELXR010000013.1, from coordinate 56,035 downwards.
CGTTTCCAGCCGTCCGGCAAAAATGTTGGTGAGCGCCAGGCAGCCGCAGAGTAGGTTGAGGCAGGTGATGGCGTTGGGCAGATGTCTTTTCAAAATCAGTGAAGAATGAGAGATGAGGAATGCAGGATAGCAACGGACAGGACTTGTTCCTTCCTCATCCTTCATTGCTCAATAAAAACGGATTAGCGCGGCGCTCTTCGCCGATGGTGGTGGCCGGGCCGTGGCCGGGGTACACCACCGTGTCGTCGGGCAGGGTCATCAGCTCGGTGGCGATGCTGTGCAGCAGTTCGGCATGGTTGCCGCCGGGCAAATCGGTGCGTCCGATGCTGCGCTGAAACAGGACGTCGCCCCCGATGACCGTGGCCGTGGGCTGGTGGTAGAACACCACGTGGCCCGGCGCGTGGCCCGGCGCAAAGCGCACTTCCAGCTCGGTCTCGCCGAAACGCACCGGCTGGCCCGCCACCAGCTCGCCGGTGGGCTCGGCCGGCTGGTACTGCGGAAAGCCGTAGTTGGCGGCATAAGTAGGCACGGCCCGCAGCGTAGGCACGTCGAGGCGGTGCAGCAGGAAGGGCGTGCCCGGCCAGGTGTTGAGCACAAACTGGTTGCCGAGCACGTGGTCGATGTGGGCGTGGGTGTTCAGCAACAGGGCCACGTGCAGGTTGTTAGCGTCGAGGTAGTCGCGCAGGGCCTGCTGCTCGGCGGGGGCGTAGCAGCCGGGGTCCACGATGGCCACCTGGCGCGTGGCCTCGTCGATGAGCAGGTAGGTATTTTCGGCGAATGCGTTGAACGTGAAACCGGCGACCGTCATACAAAACAGGGTATCTGAGCAAGGCGAAAGGTACGGCGCTTCGCTTTATGCCGCTTTGCTTGCGGCGGAAGGAGGGTGAGAAACGAAGAATTGCGGCCGTCGGTCATCCTGAGCATGCTTCGTTCTTCCGTAAGCAGCGCGTCATTTCTCATTAAGCGCAGCGTCATTACCTTGCCGGCCATGACGGACTGTGATTTTCTGGTAGTAGGCCACGGCATTGCCGGGGCTACGCTGGCGTACGTGCTGCGCCAGCGGGGGCACCGCGTGCGGGTGTACGACCCCGGCCAGGCCAATTCCGCCTCCAACGTAGCCGCCGGCCTCATGAACCCCGTGGCCGGCAAGCGCTTCGCCCTCTCGTGGCGCGCCGCCGAGTTGCTGCCCTTTGCCGGCGCATTCTACCGCGAGCTGGAGCAGCGCTACGGGCAGGTGTTTTTTCACGAGGTGCCCATTTTCAAGCTTTTCAACTCCGTCGAAGAGCAAAACGCCGTGCTGGCCCGCAGCGCCGACCAGCCCTGGGACGGCTTCGTGGCCGAGCTCACCACCGCCGAACCGCACCTTCCCGGCGTACACGCGCCCTTTGGCGGCGCCTGGCTGCGCGGCGGAGGCCACGTGGCCGTGCGCGAACTGCTGGCCGCGCTGGCCGCCGAAGGCACCCGCGAAGGCTGGCTGGCGCCCGAAGCTTTTGACTGGAGCCAGCTGACCTGCGACACAGCCGGCGCTACCTACGCGGGCCGGGTGCGGGCCCGCCACGTGGTGTGCTGCGAGGGCGCGGCGGCCGTGCGCAACCCTTACTTTGGCTGGCTGCCGCTCACGCCCAACCAAGGCGACGTGCTGGACGTGGAATGCGTCGGCCTGAGCCCGGCCCAGGTGCTCAACCGCGGCGCCTACGTGGTGCCGCTAGGCGGCGGGCAGTTCCGGGTGGGCGCCACCTACCGCTGGCCGCCGTTTGCCGACGGGCCCACGGCCGTGGGGCGCGAAGAGCTGGCCGCCCGGCTCAGCGTCATTACCGACCTGCCGTTTGCGGTGGTGGGCCAGCGGGCGGGGGTGCGGCCCGCCGTGCGCGACCGCCGGCCACTGCTGGGCCCCCACCCTACGGTGCCGGCGCTAAGCTTTTGCGGCGGCTACGGGTCTAAGGGCGTGATGCTGGCCCCGCGGCTGGCCGTGCTGCTGGCCGACTGCCTGGAAGGCCACGCCGAAATATGGCCCGATGCCAGCCTGCAGCGCTACAACGCCCTGCGGCCGGTTGGCGTAATTTGACTACTATTGGGGCCGGGCCCGATGCGGAGCAGGCAGGCCGAAATTCCGATGCGCAGAGTTGGAACATTTTTGCGCTAAATGCCTTTACTTCAACTCACCCGGTTGGGCCGTGGGCCAGGCGGAACCTTTCCCGGCCCCTGCGTACTTTTTAGCGTTACCGCGGACCAAAACCCGCTTTTGCTCGTTGCCTCTGTTATGACCATTCCCCTATTCGCGAAGCGCGCGCTCGGAGCCCTGGCGCTGCTGCTGCCGTTGCTCAGCCCCCTCGGCGCCCGGGCCCAAACGGCGCAGGAGCCCTTTGGGCGGGTGCGCGTGCAATACAAGCAGTTCAACTGGCAGCAGCTGAGCACCCAGAATTTTAACGTGATGTACTACGAAGGCGGCGAGGCCAGCGCCCGCCGGGCCGCCGAGTACGCCGAAAAAGAGCTGCAGCGCATCACCTCGCTCATCGGCTATTATCCCTACTCCAAAACCACGCTGCTGTTTTACAACTCGGTGGGCGACCTGCGCCAGAGCAACATCGGCCTCACGGCCACGCTGCAGCAGGTGAACGGTGGCGAAACCCCGCTGGCCCGCATGAGCAAGGTTCAGATTGCCTTCGGCGGGCAGGAAACCGAGTTTAAGCGCGAGCTCAGCACCCAAATAACGCAGGTGCTGCTGAACGACATGATGTACGGCGGCTCGCTGAAGGAAGTGCTGCAAAGCAGCTACCTGCTGCAGCTGCCCGACTGGTTTATCGGCGGCGCGTCAGCGTACGCGGCCGAGGGCTGGAGCGTGGACATGGACGGCTACATGCGCGACATGACCAAGCAGTATCCCACCGGCACCCGCACGGCGCCCTTTTTCCTGCGCAACTCCACGCTGGCCGGCCAAAGCATCTGGAACTACGTGGCCGAGCGCTACGGCTATACCACCATTCAGAACATTCTGAACCTCACGCGCATCACGCGCGACATTGAGGTGGGCATCAGTTCTTCGCTGAACGTGCCCTTTAAAGTGTTTTTGAAAGACTGGCTGACGTACTACCGCGACCTGAATGGCCAGCCCGTGGCCACGCTGGTGGAGCCGGACAAAAAATTCCGCCAGGGCGGCCGCAACCGTCACGCCGACGTGTTTTCGCAGCCCATCGTGAGCCCCAACGGGAAATTTGTGGCCTACGCCCAGAACGAAGGCGGCCGCTACCGCGTGATGGTGGTGGACCGCGACGGCCGCCACCGCCGCATTTTGAGCCGCGGCGGCTATAAAACGCCCGACCAGCAGATTGAAACCCGCCTGCCCGCGCTGGCCTGGCGCGGCAACTCGCAGGTGGCCGTGGCCGAAATGAGCCGCGGCGAGATGACCCTGCGCCTGCGCGACGCCGACGGCCGCGGGCTGGTGCGCCGCGTGCGCGAGGCCATCCGGTTCTCGCGGCCGGCGTCGCTGTTTGCGCCCTACGACCAGATTCTGAGCATGAGCTACTCGCCCGATGGCAAGGCCTTGGTGTTTAGCGCCGTACGCAATGGCCAGAACGACATCTACCTGCTGCGGGCCGGCAGCCGGAAAGCCGAGCAGCTCACCGACGACTTGTTCGACGACGTGCAGCCCGTGTTTTTGCCCGGCGGCCAGGGCCTCGTGTTCAGTTCCAACCGCTACCTCGACTCGGCGGGCCGCGCCCGGCCGGCCACGTTCCAGAACGTGGTGAACAACTACGACCTGTTTGAATACCACCTTGACGGCCGGCCCATTCCGGTGGAAACGCTGGTGAGCACCATCTCGAACGAGACGCGCCCCCGGGCCATTTCCGACGAAGAAATCATGTACCTGGGCGAAGAAAGCGGCGTGCGGGCCCTCTACCGCTACTCGCTCAAAACCAAGGAGCGCACCATCCTGACCAACTGGCTGCCCAACACGCAGGACTTCGACTACAGCCCGCAGACGTCGGCGCTGGTGTTTGTGGCGCCGGCCCAGGCCCGCGACATCCTTTACCTCTACCCCGAGTACCCGCTCACAACGTCGTATCCGCTCACCAAAACCGCCCGCCAACAAACGCTGGAGGACCGGTCGGCACCGCCGCGCGCGGCCGCCGCGCCCAAGCCGGCACCGGCTCCCGCCCCAGCCCCTGCTCCGGTAGCCGGGGCTGGTGTGGCCGACTCCACGGCCGCCGCGCCGGGTGGCCCCACCCGCAAGGCGGCTAGCGGTACCGTGAACACCAGCGACTACCAGTTTGAGGAAGACGAACCGGCGCAGCCCTCGCAAACCCGGCGCCGCCGCCTGACGCCTACGGCCGCCTCCACGGCCGCCGCGGCCGCTTCGCAGGCACTGGCGACTACTCCCATCAGCGGCCCGTTCCGCTACGACACCCGCTTCATGGCCGACAACGTATCGACGGCCTTGTACGTGGACCCGCTGCTGGGCCTGGGCCTGCAGTTCAAGGCGGCCCTGACCGACGTGCTCGAGAACCAACGCATCGACGCTAGCTTGTTTGGCCTGTTCGACCTGCGCACCAGCAACATCCGGGCGCAGTACACCAACCTGACGCACCGCTACGACTGGAGCGTGGCCTACCAGAAGCAGGCTTATTTCTTCGACCTGAGTTCGGGGCGCTTCCGCTACGGCCGCCACGAGGTGGCGCCCAACATTGCCTATCCGCTCACACACAACCTGAGCGTGCGCGGCGGCCCGCGCTTTGTGAATATCTCCAGCACGCAGCTGGGCGACGCCTCGACCGAAAACGACGTGAGCACCAACTACATTGGCTACAACGGCGAATTGGTGTTCGATAACAGCATCAACACCGGGGTAAACATGGTGGTGGGCACCCGCCTCAAGGCCAGCGTGTTGAACCTGACCAACATCAATGACAAAAGCCTGAGCTTCGGCAAGTTCGTGATTGACCTGCGGCATTACCAGAAAATCAGCCGCTCCATCGTGTGGGCCAACCGGGCCAGCTACGGGCAGTTTTTCGGCCCCCGCGCCCAGGTGTTCCGCATCGGCGGCATGGACGACTGGTTGATTAACGCCGAGTACACCCAGAGCCGCTTCCTGCCCACCTACTCGGCCGCCGACCAGGTGATGAACCAGGAGTTCGTGACCAACCTGCGCGGCTTCAATTACAGCGCCCGCAGCGGCCCGCGCTACGTGCTGTTCAACAGCGAACTGCGCATTCCCATTGTGCAGTATTTCGCGCGCCGGCCCATCTATTCGGGCTTCTTCCGCAACCTGCAGCTCACCGGCTTTGCCGACGCGGGCACGGCCTACTCCGGCACCAACCCCTTCGGCCTCGACAACTCGGCCAATACCGTGAAAGTGGTGCCCTCGGGCAACTACTTCTCGGCCACGGTCATCAACTTCCGCAACCCCTTCCTCGTGGGCTACGGCGTGGGCGCCCGTACTTCCCTGCTGGGCTTCTACGGCAAGATGGACGTGGCCTGGGGCCAAGAGGACTACGTGACCAAAGGCCCGAAATTCTACTTCACGCTGGGCTACGATTTTTAACAGGCATTGCTTAGCAGCCAGCGTGTAGCCGCTGGCCTGTTTCAGGAAGGCTCTTGGCTTGATTGCCAGGGGCCTTTTTTGCGTTTGCGGCTGCTCACGGCTTAAATTCCGTTATTTGCATATCTCCACCCCCCTCCTTTTTGCTATGAAAAACCTGCTACTTTCTGGCTTAGTGCTGGCCCTTTCGGCTTCCAACGCATGCGCGCAATACCAAACGCCCGGCACCGGGGTGCGCTGGACGCTGGCCCAATTGGCCGCCGCCACCGGCTCCAACGTGGTGCTGACCAGCCCCGGCGTGTACGTCGTGAACGGCAACCTGCGCCTGAGCCCCACCGATACGCTGACCATCACGACCAACGCCACGCTGCGCCTGGCCGCCGCCGCCCAAGTAAATGTGGACGGCGTGCTGCTGGTGAACCCGCGCGACTCGGTCAAAATCACGGCCCAGGTGAGCACAGCGCCGTTTCACAGCTTCTGGTTTTCGGCCACCAGCCAGGGCTCGCGGCTGCGCAAAACCATTGTGGAGTACGGCGGCGGCATCAAAACCGTGGACTGCGACCTGCTGCTCGACAGCTGCGTGGTGCGCTACCAGGTGTCGCGCATTGGCACCGTCAATACCAACAGCGGCGCCATTAGCCCCTCGGGCGGCGCACCGCGCATTCTCAACTGCCGCATCTACGACAATGCCCGCTCCGGCGTGCTGAGCCCGGCCAACCGCAACACCTCGCCAGTCATCCGCAACTGCGTGTTTCGCAACAACGACACCGAAAACGGCAATTACCCCCAGATTAACCTAGGCATTGGCGGCGCCACGCCCATCGTGATTGAGGGCTGCCGCGTACTGGGCGGGCCTTACAACATGGCCGGCGGGGTGTCGGTGTCGAACCTGCTGGGGGCGGCAGGCACCACGCAGGTCGTTATCCGCCAGAACCGCATTGCCAATAACCGCTACGGCATGGCGCTGCTGGGCTCGGGCATTCAGGCCGTCATCACCCGCAACGTCATCGAATACAACAACATCAACCCCAACGCCCAGACCGGCGGCAGCGGCATCAACCTGCAAGGCAACGCCACCCTCACCGGCGTGGCCAGCCGCAACGTGCTGCGCGGCAACCTGTGGGGCGTGACGGTGCTGCGCACCTCCAGCACCTCCGCCAACCCCGGGCCCAGCATGAGCTTTGGCGATGCCAGCAGCACCGACAGCCTGAACGTGGGCCGCAACCTGCTCTATAATAATGGCAACGGCGGCCAGGTCTACGACTTTTACCTGAACATGCCCGACAACATGCTGGCCCAGAACAACGACTGGGGCACCAATTCGGCCGCCGTGGCCGAAAGCCACATCGTGCATCAGGTAGACCAGCCGGCCCTGGGCTTGCTCAACTTCATGCCGATGCGCGCCACCATCGTGCTGGCGGCCCGGGCCGCGGCGCAGTCCCTGAACGTGTCCGCTTACCCCTCCCCCGCACACGGCACGCTGCACCTGCAGCTGCCGGGCAATGCGCCGGCCACGCTGCGCATGCGCAACCTGCTGGGCCAAACGGTGTGCACCATCCTGGCCTTGCCCAGCAATGGCCAGTTTGCCTTGCCGTTGCGGGGCGTGGCCGCCGGCCTCTACGTGCTGGAAGTGACGCAGCAGGGCCAGTCGGCCAGCGCAAAAGTGGTGGTGGGGGAATAATCCAGGGGGGTTCGGGCGTATCTTTGCGGCCTGAAATACCCCCTGCTGCCGTGCCCCTGCTCCGCGAAATCACCACCCTGCTAGCCAAAGACTTCCGCCTCGAATGGCGGCAGCGTGCGGCCTTGGGCGGGCTGTTGCTGTACGTGGGCAGCACGGTGTTTGTGTCCTTTCTGAGCTTCAGCCTGCGCGGCGGCACGCCCCCGCCCCCGGCCTGGAACGCGCTGCTGTGGGTCATCCTGCTATTTGCCGCCATCAATGCGGTGGCCAAGGGCTTTATGCAGGAGAGCGCGGGCCAGCGACTGTACTACTACACGCTGGTGCGGCCCCAAGCCGTCATTCTGGCCAAGATGCTCTACAACACGCTGCTCCTGACGGCAGTGGCGCTGCTGGGGCTCTTTTTGTACACGGTTTTTCTCGGCAATCCCATTCAGAGCCCGGGCCTGTTTGTGGCCAACCTGCTGCTGGGCGCCGTGGGCTTTGCCACCACGCTCACGCTGGTGTCGGGCATTGCGGCCAAGGCCGGCGGCAACGGCGCAACCCTGATGGCCGTGCTCGGTTTTCCTATCATGGTGCCCATGTTGCTGCTGCTCATCAAGGTGAGCAAAAACGCCCTGGACGGGCTGGACTGGAGCGTCAGCCAGAGTTCGGTGCTCACGCTAGTGGCCCTGAACATGATAGTGGGCGCCACGTCCTATCTGCTGTTTCCCTTTTTGTGGCGCGGCTAATTTATTGATTTACTTATGAGTACAGCGGCAATAGTTGGTAGTGTATCCGGCGTGGTAATGACGGTAGCCGGCGTGTGGGGCGGGCAGTACCTCATCGAGCAGCGCACGGCCGGCGTGGTGTGGAAATCCCTCACCGTGCTGCTCCTGCTGGGCGCTTCGGCGGTGGGCATTCTGATTGCGGTGCCGCGGCTGCCCATCGTGAACGAGAGCATTCGGAACCTGTTTTTCCACGTGCCCATGTGGTTTTCGATGATTATGGTGCTGCTGGTGTCGGTGTGGTATTCCATCCGCTACCTGCGCAACCCGAGCGAGCGGCTCGACGTGCTGGCCCACGAGTCGGCCAAAACCGGCATCGTGCTGGGTCTGTTGGGGCTGGCCACGGGCAGCCTGTGGGCGCGCTTCACCTGGGGTGCGTGGTGGACGCCCGACCCGCGCCTGAACGGCGCGGCCGTGGCCATGCTCATCTACGGCGCTTACCTGGTGCTGCGCGGCTCGTTTCGCGACGAGCAGCAGCGGGCCCGCGTGTCGGCCATCTACAACATTTTTGCGTTTGCGGCGGCCATTCCGCTGCTGTTTGTGCTGCCGCGCCTGAGCGGCCCCTCGCTGCACCCCGGCCAAACCGGCAACCCCGGCTTCAACCAATACGACCTCGATAACACCATGCGGCAGGTGTTTTATCCCGCCGTTATCGGCTGGATTTTGTTTGCCTTCTGGCTCACCCAGGTCAGCAGCCGCTTTGCTTTCCTGAAATTGAAACACGATGAAAATTAAGCCCTCGCCGCGCCTCGCGGCCCTGTTTCTGTTGCTGCTGACGCTGCTCTTCAACGCCGCCAACGCTTTCGCCCAAGCCACCGCCGCCGAGCCCGAAATGGCCGACAGCCTGCGCGCCAACGGCAAAATCTACGTGGTGGTGGCCGTGGTGGTCGTCATCGTAGCGGGCCTGCTGCTCTACCTCATCTCGCTCGACCGCAAGGTGAGCCGCCTGGAAGAACAAATAAAAAAATAGTCGGGCACCCGCCGCCCGCTTGCGCTGTTGCACAGGCGCACCCGGCCAGCACCCCGGCAAGTCTTTTCAATTATTACCATTCTCACCATCTGCGGTCTATGAAGAAGTCGCACATTTTCATCATGGCCATCATTGCGGTGGCCGCCGCCATCATCCTCAGCACCACCGCCGATGCTAGCGTATACGTAGGCTTTGGCGAGGCCCGCCAGCGGGCCGCCGAGGGCAACACCACCAAGGTGCACGTGGTGGGCAAGCTGCCGCGCGATGCCGCGAAGCAGCCCATGGGCCTGGAATACGACCCCATGACGGACCCTAACTATTTTGCTTTCACGCTGGTAGATACGCTGCACGTGGCCCAGCGCGTGGTGTACAACAACCCCAAGCCGCAGGACTTCGACGCGTCGGAGCAGGTGGTCATCACCGGCTGCATGAAGGGCAACGTCTTCATGGCCGACAACATCCTGCTGAAGTGCCCTAGCAAGTACGTGAAGAAGGATTTGAACCAAGGCGCCACGGCTTCGGTCAAATAAGCCGGTATTGCTCAGCAACCATAAAACGGTCATGCAGAGCGGAGCGAAGCATCTCGCGTGCAGGAGTATTCCTTTTGGTTGGATTGCTGCCCCAAGCGAGATGCTTCGCTCCGCTCTGCATGACATTCTGTTTTTAGCGGGCTCTCGCCGGGCACTTCTACAACTGCTTCTCTTTGTGGCCTCAGTTTCTATGGCCACGGCCCAGGTATCGAACGACAACATTGAAAATCGCCGTGTGCTGCAAGCCGAAGAGGTCGTCACTTCCAGCACCACCGGCTGCACGGTGCAACGCAGCTGCGTGGACGAGCGCCTGACCGGCAAATGCATCGAGTACCACAACGACCAATGGTTTGAGTTTACGCCGAAAGCCTCGGGCCGCTATTTCATCAACATCGGTGGCCAAAAATGCCGCGACGTGCGCGGGGTGCAGCTCGTGGTGCTCATGGGCACGCCGTGCCAGCCGGCCACCTACCGCATCCTGAGCTGCACTTCGCTCGGCACGCAGGACGACGTGTTCGTAACGCTGGACTCGCTTCGTGCGGGCAAGCCTTACCTACTGGACGTGGACGGCTACCTGAAGGACTTCTGCCAACTCTCCCTGCAGGTGAGCCGGCAGCCGGTGGGCATGCCCGTGAGTTACTTCCCGCCCAACCCAACGCGCGTGCTGCCCACCGCCAGCCACGTGGTGGAATTAACGTGGACGCTGCCCGACTCGCTGGCCGCAGCGCCGGCCTGCCGGGTGCTACGCCGCGAGGTGCACCAGTACCGCAGCCGCGAAGTGCGACTGGTGCCCGTGCAACGCGACACTTACGGGCAGCCCACCCTGACGTACACGGTGACGGATACGCTGCCCGGCCCCGGCACCTACGACTATCAAGTGGTGACCACCCACGCCCCGGGCAGTCCGCCGCCGGCGCGGCTGCGGCAGTGGTGGTACGGCTACGGCGAAGCGCCCGCCGTGCCCGGCACCAGCCCCACCCGCGCCGTGGTGGAGCTGCCGCTGCGCAAATACCCAAACAAAGCACGGCTGTCGGTGGTCGTTACCAACCCGGCCAGTGGGCAGGTGCTGCTTTCGCGCCAGCTCGTCAACCAACCCGCCGACCGGCGGCAGGCCGAGTTGCCCGTGCGCAAGTGGCAGGAAGCCGGATTGGAAAAAATTGCCGTCGAAATCACGTGTCATCCGCCGCGGGGCGCCTTTTTCACCGATAAGTTGTTATTAGCCCTGCCAGCTCCGGCGGCGCAGCGGTAAATTTGCCGGATATTCTTTAGCTTATGAACTTATTAGTAGGACAAATCGGCCACCTGAGCGTCATCGTGGCGTTTGCGGCGGCGCTGGTGGCGGCTTACGGCTACTTCCAGGCCTCGCGGGGCCGGGCCCTCGGCGACGAAGACCAGAGCTGGCTGCGGCTGGCGCGGGTTGCCTTTTTCGTGCACGGCGCGGCGGTGCTGTCGGTGATTGTGTGCCTGTTCAACATCATTCACGCGCACCGCTACGAGTACTACTACGCCTGGAGCCACAGCTCCAACCACCTGCCGGTGGAGTACATGATTTCCTGCTTTTGGGAAGGACAAGAGGGCTCCTTCCTGCTCTGGATTTTCTGGCAGGTGGTGCTGGGTTTGTGCATCATGCGCTTCAATCGCAAGTGGGAGGCGCCGGTGATGGCCGTGTTCAGCGGCGTGCAGCTGTTTCTGGTGAGCATGATTCTGGGCGTGGTGCTGGGCGGCGTGAAGGTGGGTTCGTCCCCGTTCATCCTGCTCCGCGAATTTCTCACCGACCTGCCGGTGTGGAAAATGAACCCCGACTTCGTGCCCAAAGACGGCACCGGCCTCAACGCCCTGCTGCAGAACTACTGGATGGTGATTCACCCGCCCACGCTGTTTCTGGGCTTCGCGCTCACGCTGGTGCCGTTTGCCTTCGCCATTGCGGGCCTCTGGAAGCGCGAGCTCACTGCCTGGGTGAAGCCCGCCCTGCCCTGGACGCTCATCGGCGGCGGCGTGCTGGGCGTGGGCGTGGTGATGGGTGCCTATTGGGCCTATGAAACGCTGAACTTCGGCGGCTACTGGAACTGGGACCCGGTCGAAAATGCCGTGTACATCCCGTGGCTGGTGCTGGTGGCTTCGCTGCACGGCATGGTGCTGTGGCAGAAGCGCCGCATTGGCCTGCGCACCTCGTTTGCGCTGGTGGTGGCTACGTTCGTGCTCATTCTGTACGCCACTTTCCTCACCCGCAGCGGCGTGCTGGGCAATGCCTCAGTGCACTCGTTTACGGATTTGGGTCTTTCGGGTCAGTTGCTGATTTACCTCGGCGCCTTCACCGTGCTAGCTATTGCGCTGCTGGTGTCGCGCTGGAAGGAGATTCCCGTTTCGCCCAAAGAGCTGGACGGCTACAGCCCGGAGCTGTGGGTGTTTGTGGGCGCCACGGTGCTGTGTCTGGGGGCCTTCCAAGTGCTCTACACCACCAGCATTCCCGTGTATAATGCCCTGATGGGCCTGATTGGCATCAAAACCAACGTGGCATTGCCGGCCGACCAGATTGCCCACTATTCCAAGTTTCAGCTCTGGATGGGCGTGGTGGTGGCCCTGCTTTCGGGCATCGCCCAGATTATGTGGTGGCAGCGCAACAACCGCGAAACCGTCATCAACTCCCTCACGGCGCCCACGCTGCTGGCCTTGCTGGGCACGGCGCTGGTGGTGCTGCTGGTGCGTTACAACGGCCTCACCATTTCGCCCGCCTACATCGTGCTCACGCTGGCGGGTTTGTTCGGGGTGTTGGCTAATTTCGGCACAATCTTCAATCTGCTGCGGCGTGGGGTGCGTCTGTCGGGTGGCGCAGTGGCCCACCTGGGCATTGCGCTGATGCTGCTGGGCATCCTGGCCTCGGCGGGCTACTCGAATATCATTTCGCGCAACGTGTCGGGTTTGCTGTATTCGCGGGAGTTCGACGAGGACCTGAACCGCGACAACGTGCTGCTGTGGCGCAACGAAACCACGCCCATGCACGGCTACCAGCTCACCTACACGGGCCAGTTTTTTGAGGTGCCCGGCGTGCCCGGCTACGTCGACAAGCAGTTCCTTTTCCGCACCGACGACGACTACAAGGCCCTGGCCCGCGCGCCCATCGTCGTGGAAGGCAAGACCTACTACAAGACGGGCGACACGGTGAACATCCTGCCCGAAAACACTTATTACCGCATCAACTACAAGGACGTGAAGTCGGGCGAGCAGTTTGCGCTCTACCCCCGCGCCCAGGTGAACGACGAAATGGGCGGGGGCGGCCTGCTGGCCTCGCCGGCCATCAAGAAATTCTGGGGCCACGACATCTATACGCACGTGAGCTCGGTGCTCGACCCGCGCAAGGAAAAGCCGTGGAGCGAGGCCAAGGAAAGCGTGCTGAGCGTGGGCGACACCATCTTCCTCAACGACTACTTTGCCGTGTTCCGGGCCATTGAGCCGGCCCACGAAACCGCCGGCCTCAACCTGCAAAAAGGTGACCTCGCCCTGCAGGCCGACATGATTGTTACCGGCGAAAAGCGCCAGTACCACGCCCACCCGGTGTTCGTCATCCGCAACCGCATGATTGGGCGCGTGCCCGACGAAGTGGAAGACCTCGGCGTGCGCCTCACCCTGAACGCCATCGACCCCGAAAAGGGCAAGTTCACCTTCGGCGTGAGCACCACCCAGAAAGACTACGTCATTCTGAAAGCCATGGAAAAGCCCTTCATCAACCTGCTCTGGAGCGGCACGCTGCTCATGGCCCTGGGCTTCGGCCTGAGCGTGCGCCAGCGCGGCGGCAAAGGCGCCGTGGCCCCGGAAACGGCCGAAACCGAGGCTTCGGCGGAAACGGGCAGCCGCACGGCGCGGCCCCAGCCGGTGGGTTAGCTAATTTTCTGAGTTCAAAAAGGCCGCTCCTATTGCAGAAGCGGCCTTTTTATTCCCTTCCGGCAGGACCTGAGCCGCCTCCTTTTCCATGTTAACTCGCCCTTTTACCCCTCTACGAATCGGTTTGCTTGGGGCCGGCCGCGTGGCCAGCCAACTGGGGCCCGCGCTAGTGGCGGCGGGGCATTCGGTGGCATTCGTCTGGAACCGCAACCACGACCGCGCATCTGCAGTAGCAGCGAAGTTGCCCGGTGCGCAGGTACTTGGTGACGTAGCTTCTCCCCTGCCGCCCGCCGACGTGTACCTGCTGGCCGTGCCCGATGCCGCCGTGGCCCCGCTGCTGGCCGCCGCCAGCTGGCCCGAAGGTGCCCTGGTCGCACACTTGGCGGGCGCCCTGCCGCTCTCGGTTTTCGACGCGCAGCCGGCCATTCGCGGGGGCGTGTTCTACCCGCTCCAAACCTTCAGCCCCGGCCGGGCCATCGACTGGCCCGCGGTGCCGCTGTGCATCGAAGCCCGTGACCTTGCGGCCGAAACCACGTTGCTGGATTTGGCCGGCAGCCTCAGCCAGCGGGTGCTGCGCCTCGACTCGGCCCAGCGGCTGAAGCTGCACGTGGCCGCCGTGTTTGCCAACAATTTCACCAACCACCTGTTGGGCATTGCCGATGCCTTGCTGGCCGAGGCCCGGCTCCCGGCCGAATTGCTGGCCCCGCTGGTGCGCGAAACGGTGGACAAAGCCCTGGCCAACCCGCCCTTTGCGGTGCAAACCGGACCGGCCGTGCGCCGCGACGCCCCCACGCTGGCCGCGCACGCGGCGGCGCTGGCCGCCCACCCGGCCTGGCAGGCGCTGTATGCGCAGCTCACGGCCAGCATTCAGGCGCAGCTTTGATGCCGGGGCGGGAGGGAGTACCTTTGCGGCTTCAAAAGCTGTGTTTTTTCGACTTATAAGTTTCTCGTTTTGTCTGTTCCCGCCACCACCATCACCTTCCAGTTCAGCGACGGCCAGCCGGCCCAAACCCACGTGGCGGCCCCCGGCGAGTCGGTGCTCGACGTGGCCCTGAACAACGGCATTCAGCTGCAGCACAACTGCGGCGGCGTGTGCGGCTGCAGCACCTGCCACGTGTACATCAACTCCGGCGGCGACGACCTCCCCGAAATTTCGGACAAGGAAGAAGACTTCATCGACCGCGCCGAGAACCCGCGCATCAACTCCCGCCTGGCCTGCCAGTGCGTGGTCGACAAGGATATGCAGCTCGTCGTCACCATTCCGCCCCAGCATTTCCTGGGCCACTAATTTTTGATGTGCTGATGAGGTGATTTGCTGATGTGCTTCTAAAAACATCACAAAGGCACCACCCAGCACATCAGCAAATCACCTCATCAGCACATCAACAGAATGACTCATTTCGAGCCGCCCATGCACTGGGCCGACCACGAGGACATTGCCATGGCGCTCTACGAGAAGTTCGGCGACGACTTCACCGAGGCCAAAATCTACCGCATTCGCTTCACCGACCTCATCGAGTGGGTGCTGGGCCTGGATAACTTTGACGGCACGCGCGAGCAAGCTACCGAAGGCCACCTAGAGCAAATCCAAGCCAAATGGGTGTACGAGTGGCGCGACAATCAATAAACGGCCGAGCTAGCCGGCTCACGCGGCCAACCCGGCGCCGACTTCCCGCGTAAGCTGGCCTGAAGTGGCCCTTTCCGCCATTTCAGGCATTGCCGCAGCCTTTACCCGGGCGGTTTCCTTCCTTTCCATTATTCGTTTTTTGCATGAAAACCGGCATTATTAAATTTTTCAACGAAGCCAAAGGCTACGGCTTCGTGACCGACGACCAAACGAAAGAAGACTTTTTCGTACACGTAACGGGCCTCAACGGAGTCACGGTGCAGCAAAATGACCGGGTGGAATTCGAAACGCAGGAAGGCCGCAAGGGCATCAACGCCGTCAACGTTCGCAAAATCTGAGTCGCCGGCCACCGCAGTGGCTGGTGCCCCCCAGCAAAAGCTTCTCCTTCCCGGAGAAGCTTTTTTTATGGCCCAGCCTGCCGGCCCGCCGCTGTGCCCGACCTTTGCACCTTGCCTGCCCGCTCCGCCATGCCCCCGCTTCCGCCCAAGCCGCCCACCGCCGCCGTGCCCCCGCTTCCGGCCGAGCGGCTGCGCACGGCCCTGCCCACGCTGGTGCGCTGGCCCAACCTGCTAATAATGCTGCTGTGCATGGCGCTGGTGCGCGCGGGCTTGCTCCTGCCGCAGGCGCCGCTGCGGGAGTCGCTGCTGGCGCCGCGCTTCGGGGCGCTGGTGCTGGCAGCGCTACTGGTGGCGGCGGCCGGCTACATCATCAACGACTACTACGACGTGAAGATTGACGCCATCAACCGGCCCGACCGGCTGGTGGTGGGCCGCGTGGTGAACCGGCGCAAGGCCATGCTGGCCCACATGCTGCTAAGCGGCGCGGGCGTGCTGCTGGCCGGCTGGCTGCACCCGGTGCTGGGGCTGGTCACGCTGGGCACGGCGCTGCTGCTGTGGGGCTATTCGGCGCGGTTCAAGCGCGTGGCCTTGGTGGGCAATGCCAGCATTGCTACGCTCACGGCGGCGCTGGTGCTGCTGCCCGAGTTGCAATGGCAGCTGGCCCGGCACGACAGCCACAGCGTGGTGTGGCCCTACGCCCTGGCCGCCTTCCTGCTCACCATGGTGCGCGAGATTGTGAAAGACGTGGAGGACATGAAGGGCGACGCCCAGCACGGCTGCCGCACGCTGCCGTTGGTGTGGGGCGTGGCCCGCACCAAATGGGTCACGGGCTTTTTCCTGGGCTGCCTGGCGCTGCTAACCTTGGGGGCCACGGCCCGGTTGCTTGTGGGCGGCCACTGGCCGCTGGGCACCTGGCTGGTGGTGCTGGTGTTGCTGCCCATGGCCCAGTTGGTGCGCCTGCTCATTCGCGCCGACCGGCGCCGACACTTCCATTACCTCAGCGCGTGGTGCAAAGGCATCATGCTGGCGGGCGTACTCAGCATGGCGCTGGCCGGCTCGATTTAGATTGGTTGTCAGTTGCTGGTTATTAATTGTCAGATTCTCTGAAACGGTAACCAACAACTGACAACCAGCAACTGACAACTACTTATGAAATACCGCCACCTGTTCTTCGACCTCGACCACACGCTGTGGGACTTCGAGAAAAACGCCAACGAAACGCTGCGCACGCTCTACGCGCGGCACGATTTTGCGCGGTTTGGCACGTTCACGGTGGAGGAATTCATTCGGGTGTACAGCGACATCAACCACGCGCTGTGGCGCATGTACCAGAGTGGCAAAATTTCGCAGACGCAGCTGCGCGACGTGCGTTTCTCGCGCACGCTCAGCAAGTTGGGCGTACCGGACGCCGACGTGCCCGCCACCATCTCGGCCGAGTTTACGGACATTCTGCCGCTGAAATCGGCGGTGTTTCCCTACACCCACGAGGTGCTCGACTACCTGAAGCCCAAGTACCGGATGCACCTCATCACCAACGGCTTCAACGATATTCAGGCCACCAAGCTGGCCTCCTCGAACCTGACGCACTACTTCGAGTCGGTCATCACCTCGGAGCACAGCGGCCACCTCAAGCCCGACCCGCGCATGTTTCAGCACGCCCTGCAGCACACCGGCGCCACGGCCGCCGAAAGCCTGATGATAGGCGACAACCTGGAATGCGACGTGCTGGGCGCGTTCAACGCCGGCATCGACCAGGTCTATTTCAACCCCGACAAGCGCCGCCACTTCGCCCAAACCACGCACGAAATCAGCTGCCTGAGCGAGCTAAAAGCATTCTTGTAGCTCATTTGTCGTCCTGAGCGCAGCGAAGGACCTTCTCACCGAAGAACGGTTTGCAGTAATTCAAGCAGTGCAGGCGTGGTGTAAGAAGGTCCCCCGCTATGCTCAGGATAACAGCCGAAATTCTCACCAACATGATTCACCTCATTGGCCTCTCCGGCCGCCGGGGCAGCGGCAAAGACACCGTGGCCCGGCTCATTCAGCAGCTCCAACCCGAACGCCTCTGGCAGGTTCGTTCCTTCGGCGATTCCATCAAATCGGTTTGCGCCGCCCTCACGGGCGAGGACGTGGCCCCCTATTACTCGCAAAAAGGCAAGGCCGAGCTGCTGCCCACCTTCCGGCGCACCCGGGGCGAAATGCTGCAGCAGGTGGGCGAAGCCCTGCGCCAGTGGGAGCCGCTGGTGTGGGTTGATGCCTTTTTTGCGGCCCTGCCGCAAGACGCCTGCGTGCTGGTGCCCGACGTGCGCTACGCCAACGAAGCTGACCCCATCCGGGCCCGCGGCGGCATCATGCTGCGCGTGGAAGGCGACCCGCTGCAGCAGCGCGGCGACGGCACCCGCGACGACAACCACCCCAGCGAAGTGTCCATGGACGCTTACCCCAATTTCGACTTCACGCTGCACAACACCGGCTCCTATCAGGACCTAGAGCGGCAAGTGCGGGAGCTGCTGAAGCGGCTGTAGAAACGATTGGAACCTATGAAAGTTAGAACCACCGTTGTCTTACTTGTTGCTCTCGTGATGAGCGCGGGGTACTACAAGTATCATCAGTGGCATCAGCAGGAAGCCATTCGGGCCGCACTTGAATATGGTCGGTTGGCACCATTGCCTGATGTTACAACCGACTTACAGGTGGATACGGAAGGCAGTATGTTTTCTCGTACTTTCTGGCTCTGCTTTAAAGCTGACAAGGCATCCATAGATAGATGGACTGCTCAATCTTCTACGCTTGCCAAGCAAACGCCTTTTACAGTTACTTCTGCTGATTTCCAGTCCATAGGTACTCCTGATTGGTTCAACCTTAAGTCCATTACAAAGGGGGTAAAATATGTTATCCCATCTGATGAGGAGGAGTTATCCGGAACCGTATGGATTGACTACGGAAGCGGCACCGTATACATAAAGACGTCGCATAGTTAAGGACGGCTTCTTTCCTTAATTCTACCTTTGCCCCTCTCCCACCAAAATGCCCACGCCACATTTAACCTGAATCTTATGGCCAACGCCTTTTTCAACGTCCCCTACCCGATTAACGAACCTGTGAAGGGCTACGCGCCCGGCTCGAAAGAGCGGTTGGAGCTGCAGCAGCAGCTCAAGAGCCTGCGCGGGCTGGAGCTGGACATTCCGATGTACATCGGCGGCAAGCAGGTGCGGACGGGCAAGCTGGAGCGCATTGCCCCGCCCCACGACCACCAGCGCACCATTGCCCACTTCCACGCCGGCGACGCCAGCCACGTGCAGCTGGCCATCGACGCCGCCCTGGCCGCCCGCACCGCCTGGGCCGAGCTGCCCTGGGAGCACCGCGCCGCCGTGTTCCTGAAGGCCGCCGATTTGCTGGCCGGCCCCTACCGCGCCCGCATCAATGCGGCCACCATGCTGGGCCAGAGCAAGAATGCGTTTCAAGCCGAAATCGACGCCGCCTGCGAGTTGATTGATTTCTTCCGCTTCAACGTGTACTACATGCAGGAAATCTACAAGCAGCAGCCCGAGAGCCTGCCCGGCATGTGGAACCGCGTGGAGCACCGCGCCCTGGAAGGCTTCGTGTTCGCTCTCACGCCCTTCAACTTCACGTCCATCGCCGGCAACCTGCCTTCGTCGGCGGCCATGATGGGCAACGTCATCGTCTGGAAGCCCGCCAACACGCAGATTTATTCGGCCCAAGTGCTGATGGAGCTGTTCAAGGAAGCCGGCGTACCCGATGGCGTCATCAACCTCGTGTACGTGGACGGCCCCACCGCCGGCGACGTCATCTTCTCGCACCGCGACTTTGCCGGCATCCACTTCACCGGCTCCACCGGCGTGTTCCAGAACATCTGGAAGACTATCGGCCAGAACATCCACCTCTACAAGTCTTACCCGCGCATCGTGGGCGAAACCGGCGGCAAGGACTTCATTCTCGCCCACCACTCGGCCCACCCCAAAGCCGTGGCCGTGGCCATGAGCCGCGGGGCGTTTGAGTACCAGGGCCAGAAATGCTCGGCCGCTTCGCGCGTCTACCTGCCGTCCAACACGGCCCAGGAAATCCTCGGCTACGTGAAGGAAGACCTTGCCTCCTTCAAGATGGGCGACGTGGAAGACTTCGGCAATTTCATCAACGCCGTTATCAGCGAGGTCTCGTTCGATAAGCTGGCCAAGTACCTAGATAACGCCAAGGCCGACCCGAACGTGGAAATCATTGCCGGCGGTGGCTACGACAAGTCGAAAGGCTACTTCATCGAGCCCACCGTCATCGTGGCCAAAGACCCCAAGTACGTGACCATGTGCGAGGAGCTGTTCGGCCCCGTGCTCACGGTGCACATCTACGACGAGAACCAGTTCGAGGAAACGCTGGAGCTGGTGGACACCACCTCGCCCTACGCCCTCACCGGCGCCGTGTTTGCTCAGGACCGGTACGCCATCGACCTGGCCAGCCAGCGCCTGCAAAACTCGGCCGGCAACTTCTACATCAACGACAAGCCCACCGGCGCCGTGGTGGGCCAGCAGCCCTTCGGCGGCGCCCGCGCCTCCGGCACCAACGACAAAGCCGGCTCGCAGCTCAACCTCATTCGCTGGGTGTCGCCCCGCGCCATCAAGGAAACCTTCGTGCCCGTGACCGACTACCGCTACCCCTTCCTGGGCTCGGAGCCGGCCGAAGACTTGAACCGCGACAAAGGGCTGTAAGAGCCTTATTAGTTAGTCATAAAAAAGCCGCCTCTAGCAAAAGAGGCGGCTTTTTGTATCAATAGTGAAGCCGATTGATGGTTATTCAGTGTCTGCCTCGCCTCCTAATTTCGACTGAATGGCCCGGATTTCGCCGCTATCCAGCGGCTTGTGAATCAGGCCCGCCACCAAGTCGTATTCCTTCGATTTTTCGAGGTCAGTCAGGGCCAGCGACGACGTGAGGATGTAGATGGCACAGTGCCCCCGCAATTCTTCTTCGTAGGGTGCGAGGGCATCCAGAAACTGCCAGCCGTCCATTTCGGGCATGTTCAGGTCCAGAAAAACCACCTGGGGCACCAGCTTTTCCTTCGCCCGCATCAGCAGCTTTTCCAGCGCTTTTCGGGCCGATTGGAAGGTGCAGATGGTGTTGGAAAACCCTTCGGCCCGCAGGAGCTGCTCGGTGAGGTAGGTGGCGAGGTTGTCGTCGTCAATGAGGTAGGTTTTCATCCGCACGGGGCCTGAAATGAAGGGTAAACTCGGTGCCTTCGTCGAGGCGGCTCCGAACGGAAATAGCCCCGCCCATGGCTTCTGCGTGGGCCTTCACCAGAAAAAGGCCGATGCCGCGCCCGGCGGTACCCGTGCCGCCGTGAAAGCGACGGTACAGCTGGAAAATATTGTCGCTCGCCTTCTCCTGGTCGAACCCGGAGCCGTTGTCGCGCACCGTGAGGGTGGTACCCAGACGCGGGTCCCGGGCCGCCGCCACGTCAATTCGCAACGGCCGCGCGTCGGAGCGGTACTTAATGGCGTTGGAAATCAAATTGTGGAAGATGCTGTGGAAATAGGCCCGGCTGCCCGCCACGTGCAGTGCCGCCGGGATGGCGTTGTGCAGCTGGCCGCCGCAATCCCGCAAGGCCTCCTGCAGGCTGAGCAGCGCCTGCTGGCACACGGCGGCCACGGGCACGGGTTCGGGCCGGTAGCCGTCCTGCGAGTCGCGCAGCGACAGAATGTTGTTCACGTCCATCATCACCTGGTCGAGCTGTTGAATGCTGGTGCGCAGGTGCTGCAACGACACGTCAAACGTATCGGAGCGTTTGTCTAGCCGCGACAGCAAATCGGTAAAGCCCAAGGCATTGGCCAACGGGGCCCGCAGGTTGTGCGACACGATGTACGTGAACTGCTGCAGGTCGGAGTTTTGCTGCACGAGTTGTTCCGTGAGCAGGAGCTGGCGCTCTTCGGCCTGCTTTTCCTTGGTGAGGTCGTGCACCACCCCCACCAGCTGGTAGCAGCGGCCGGCTTCGTCGTGCACCGGCGTCACGCTCACTTCGCCCGTCACGCGGCCGGTGGGATAGTCGGAGGTTTCCAGCCAGGTCACCCGCTGCGAGGTGCGGATGGCTTCTTCGTATTTGGTGAGCACCAGGCTCAGCGAAGGCTCCGGAATAACGTCACTCACGTAGCTGCCGGTCACTTTTTCTACCGGCACGCCCGTCGCCTTCTCAAAAGCGCTGTTGGCGAAGATGAAGCGGAAGCGGCCGTCATCTTCCACGCTCAACACAAACGTGACGTCGGCAATGGTGTTAAAAATCACCGAAAGCTGGTGTTCGCGCTTCGCCAGGTCGGTATACGACAACGTTGGTTCGGACAAGGGCACTTCACGCTTTGACATGGGTAGAAATGGTATCGCGCATCAGGCCCAACAGCCCCGAAACGATGTATAATAAGTCAAATTACTACCAAAAAGCGTATTTATCCTTAGCAAATTACATCAACTCAACTTTTAAATCACGCAGCACCGTCAATGTTGAGCTTACGCATTCGGCCCAATTTGCTCGTATGCCCTGCAGTCGGATGCCCGGTTTGTCGCAGCAATTGGGTTGTTGCTTACCAAACACCTGCCGCCGCTTCTGCCTTAACATTGCGCCCCTAACCCGTAGGCGCTACCTTTGCCCTTCAGCGCCCACGGGTGCTGCTACCTTCTAAATTTTCCGCTATGTTCTTGATTCAATCGGCTGCCAATTATCAGCCTTCTGATTACCTGCCCATTCTTATTCAATTCGGTCTGGCGTTGGCGTTTGTGGCGTTCGCCATGATTGTGTCGCACCTCGTGGGCCCCAAGCGCACCAGCAAGGTGAAAAACGAAGCATTCGAATGCGGCATCGAATCCGTGGGCAACGCCCGCACCCCAATCTCGGTGAAGTACTTCCTCACGGCCATCGTGTTCGTGCTATTCGACGTCGAGGTAATCTTCATGTATCCGTGGGCGGTGAACTTCCGCGCCTTGGGCAACGACGGCTTTATTGCCATGGTGCTGTTCATGTTCTTCCTGCTGGCAGGCTTCCTCTACATCATCAAAAAGGGCATCCTGCGCTGGAACGAAGCCTAATTCGGCCAAACTTTTGCCGCGCTGCCGGTGTTGGCAACTAGGCCATTAGGCCGTCCTAACTGACTCATCTTCCTTATGGATACCCGCGTTCCAGAAATTAAAACTGTTGAGGCCCCTGAGGGCATTGAAGGCGCTGGCTTCTTCGCCACTTCGCTGGAAAAGGTGGTCGGTATTGCCCGCGCCAACTCGCTCTGGCCCCTTCCCTTTGCTACCTCTTGCTGCGGCATCGAGTTCATGGCTACCATGGGCTCGCACTACGACATCTCGCGCTTCGGCTCCGAGCGACCCAGCTTCTCGCCCCGCCAGGCCGACTTGCTCATGGTGATGGGCACCATCGCCAAGAAAATGGCTCCCATTGTGAAGCAAGTGTACGAGCAGATGGCCGAGCCCCGCTGGGTGCTGGCCATGGGCGCCTGCGCTTGCTCGGGCGGCATCTTCGACTCGTACTCGGTGCTGCAAGGCATCGACCGCATCATCCCGGTCGACGTGTACGTGCCCGGCTGCCCGCCCCGCCCCGAGCAAGTGCTCGACGGCCTGATGCGCGTGCAGGACCTCGCCAAAAACGAATCTATGCGTCGCCGCAACGCGCCCGAGTATCAGGCCCTGCTGGCGTCGTACAACATCAAGTAATCTAGTTGTTGGTTGCTAGTTGTCAGTTGTCAGGCTCATTATTGAAACTAACAACTGACAACTAGCAACCAACAACTAACAATACCCCCGAATGAATCCTCAGGAATCTGCCGCCGCTCCCGAAGCTCCAGTTGCCGAAGACCCGATTAAGGTCCAGAATGCGCGGGTGTTGGCTTTGCTGCACAAGTTGTTTGGCGAGGCCACGTTCACGGACGTAGAGGAGCCCCACGGCTTGCTCACGGTGACCACCACGCGGGAGCGCATCCACGACATCGTGGCCGGCTTGCAGCAGGACCAGGAAATAAAGTTTCATTTCCTGACCACGATGTGCGGCATCAACTACCCCGAGAACGAGGGCAAGGAGCTGGGCATGATTTACCATTTGCACAGCCTGACGCAGAACATCCGCCTGCGGATTAAAATCTTCTTCCCCATCGCCGACCCGGTGGTGCCGACCCTGACCGACCTCTACGCCACCGCCAACTGGATGGAGCGTGAGGCGTACGATTTCTTCGGCGTCATCTTCACCGGCCACCCCAATCTCATTCGCATCCTCAACGTGGAGGACATGGACTACCACCCCATGCGGAAAGAATACCCGCTGGAAGACGGTACCCGCGAAGACAAAACCGACCTGTTTTTCGGCCGCTAGGCCCCTGATTCCGATATCATGGCAGTAAACGACACGCTGGAAGGCACCCATAAAATACACGAGGAGGCCGCCGCGCAGCGCCACGGCCAGCTCATGCCCCTGCTCAACGACTTCAGCCAGGAGCTGACGACGCTGAACCTGGGCCCCACGCACCCGGCCACGCACGGCATCTTCCAAAACATCCTGCAAATGGATGGCGAGCGGATTGTGTCGGGCGTGCCCACCATCGGCTACATCCACCGCGCATTTGAGAAAATCGCGGAGCGTCGGCCGTTCTACCAAATCACGCCGCTCACCGACCGGATGAACTACTGTTCGTCGCCCATCAACAACATGGGCTGGCACATGACGGTGGAGAAACTGCTCGGCGTGACCGTGCCCAAGCGGGCGCAGTACATGCGCGTAATTATGATGGAATTGGCCCGCATTGCCGACCACCTGATTTGCAACTCCATCCTGGGCGTAGACACGGGTGCCTTCACCGGCTTTCTGTACGTGTTCCAGGAGCGGGAGAAGATTTACGAAATCTACGAGGAGGTGTGCGGCTCGCGCCTGACTACCAACATGGGCCGCGTGGGCGGTATGGAGCGGGATTTCTCGCCGGTGGCGCTGCAGAAGCTCCGCGACTGGCTGAAGACCTTCCCGGCCGTGATGAAGGAGTTCGAGTCGATGTTCAACCGCAACCGCATTTTCATGGACCGCGTGGTGAACGTGGGCCCGATTTCGGCGGAGAAAGCGTTGAACTACGGCTTCACCGGCCCCAACCTGCGGGCCGCCGGCGTCGACTACGACGTGCGCGCCATGAACCCCTATTCGAGCTACGAAGACTTCGAGTTCGATATTCCGGTGGGCACCAACGGCGACACCTACGACCGTTTCATCGTGCGCAACGAAGAGATTTGGCAGAGCCTGCGCATCATCAAGCAAGCGCTGGAAAACCTGCCCGAAGGCCCCTACCACGCCGATGCCCCGCACTACTACCTGCCCGCCAAACAGGAAGTGTACAAGAACATGGAGGCCCTGATTTACCACTTCAAAATCATCATGGGCGAGATTGATGCGCCTGTGGGTGAAGTGTATCACTCCGTGGAAGGCGGCAACGGCGAGTTGGGTTTCTACCTGATTTCGGACGGCGGCCGCACGCCCTACCGCCTGCACTTCCGCCGGCCATGCTTCATCTATTACCAAGCTTACCCGGAAATGGCCGTGGGCACGACGCTGTCGGACGCCATTGTCATTCTCTCGTCCATGAACGTCATCGCCGGCGAGCTGGACGCCTAGTTTTCTGTGAATCTGACTGATATGGAGCCGACCACCGCGCCTACCAAACCGCAATTTTCTCCCGCCGCCCAAGCGGAAATCAAGCGCTTGCTTACGCACTACCCGGAAGACCGGAGCAAGTCGGCCCTGCTGCCGATTCTGCACATTGCGCAAGCCGAGTTCGGCGGTTGGGTAAGCCCCGAAGTACAAGACTTGGTTGCCGAAACGCTGAAAATCAAGCCGATTGAAGTGTACGAGGTGGCCACGTTCTACACCCAATACAACCTAAAGCCGGTGGGCAAGCACGTGCTGGAAATCTGCCGCACGGGCCCCTGCATGCTACGCGGCTCCGATGAGCTGACGGCGCACCTTGAGCGCATCACCGGCGCCAAAGTGGGCGGTACCTCTCCCGACGGTACCTTCACCCTGAAGGAAGTGGAGTGCTTGGCCGCCTGCGGCTTCGCTCCCATCGTGCAGGTGCGCGAGAAATACTACGAGCAGCTCGACACGCCGGAAGCGGTGGATGCCATGCTGAACGAATTGAAGAGCCTGGTGCACCGCCCCATCCTGCCTTGGGAGGAAACGGGCTTGCCCAACTCGCTGAAGAACTACTAATCGGCTGGCCATCAGCACAACGCTTACCTCTATGGGCCGCAAGCTATTAACTGAACATATCAACGTCGAAGGCATCGATACCTTCGAGGTGTACCGCAAGCACGGCGGCTACCGCTCCGTGGAAAAGGCGCTCAAAACCATGACGCCCGATGAAGTGGTGGAAGAAGTGAAGAAGTCGGGCCTGCGTGGCCGCGGCGGCGCGGGCTTCCCCACGGGCATGAAATGGAGCTTCCTGGCCAAGCCCGAGGGCGTGCCGCGCTACCTCGTCTGCAACGCCGACGAATCGGAGCCGGGCACCTTCAAGGACCGTCAGTTGATGTCGAAACTGCCCCACCTGCTCATCGAGGGCATGATTACGGGCAGCTACGCCTTGGGCGCGCGCACCAGCTACATCTACATCCGCGGCGAGTTGTTGTACGTGCTGCGTATTCTGGAAAAGGCCATTGCTGAGGCTTATGCCGCTGGTTTTCTGGGCGAGAACATCCTCGGCTCGGGTTACTCGCTCGACTTGCACGTGCACCCCGGCGCCGGCGCCTACATCTGCGGCGAAGAAACCGCGCTACTGGAGTCGCTGGAAGGCAAGCGCGGCAACCCGCGCAACAAGCCGCCATTCCCCGCTGTGCAGGGTCTATACGCTCGCCCCACGGTGGTAAACAACGTGGAAACCATCGCGGCTGTCGTTCCGATTGTGAACGAAGGCGGCGACGAGTACGCCAAGCTGGGGGTGGGCAAAAGCACGGGCACTAAGCTGATTTCGGCTTGCGGCCACTTGAATAAGCCCGGCATCTACGAAATTGAGCTGGGCGTGCCGGTCGAAGAATTCATCTACTCCGATGAGTACTGCGGTGGCATCTGGAAAGGGCGCGACCTGAAAGCTGTAGTGGCTGGTGGTTCGTCCGTGCCGATTTTGCCCAAGGAGCTCATCCTGAAAACTGCTGCCGGCGAAAACCGCCTCATGACTTACGAGTCGCTGAGTGACGGCGGCTTCGTGACGGGCACCATGCTGGGCTCCGGCGGCTTCATTGCGATGGACGAAGCCACGTGCATCGTGAAGAACACCTGGAACTTCAGCCGCTTCTACCACCACGAGTCTTGCGGGCAGTGCTCGCCCTGCCGTGAAGGCACGGGCTGGATGGAAAAAGTACTGCACCGCTTGGAGCACGGCCACGGCTCGATGCACGACATCGACCTGCTGGTGAGCGTGGCCAAGCAGATTGAAGGCAACACCATTTGCCCGCTCGGCGAAGCCGCGGCGTGGCCGGTGGCTGCGGCCGTGCGCCACTTCCGCCACGAGTTTGAGTGGCACGTGACCAATCCCAAAGAGGCGACTGCCCCCGGCGCGGCTTACCGCGGTGCCCCGGTGCTGGCGTAATTTCAACTTCTGTCATGCTGACGAAGGAAGCAACTTATCACGGCTACCTTCATCAGAACCTGATATTAACCGAGCACTGCGAACGTGATAAGATGCTTCGCAAGCTCAGCATGACAAAACCATCCAATGGCTAAAATAACCTTCG
Source organism: Hymenobacter miniatus (assembly GCF_016427455.1). Classification (NCBI taxonomy): domain Bacteria; kingdom Pseudomonadati; phylum Bacteroidota; class Cytophagia; order Cytophagales; family Hymenobacteraceae; genus Hymenobacter; species Hymenobacter miniatus. The sequence continues at coordinate 28,962 of NZ_JAELXR010000013.1, read as the reverse complement.
ACGGCATTGAGGTAGAGGTTCCGGACGGAACCACTATCCTGAACGCGGCCCGCCAGATTGGCGGGAGCGTGGTGCCGCCCGCCATGTGCTACTACACTCCGCTAAAGGGCTCGGGCGGCAAGTGCCGCGCCTGCCTCGTAAAGGTTTCGGCCGGTTCGGCGAAAGACCCGCGGCCGATGCCCAAGCTGGTGGCCTCGTGCATCACCACGGTGCAAGACGGCATGGTGGTGGAAAACACCATCAACCAGCAGGTGCTGGATGTGCGCAAAGGCATCGTGGAAATGCTGCTCATCAATCACCCGCTCGACTGCCCGGTGTGCGACCAAGCCGGCGAGTGCAGCCTGCAGGACTTTGCCTTCGAGCACGGCGTGAGCACCACCCGCTACGAGGAAGAGCGCCGCACCTTCGAGAAAATCGACATCGGCCCGCTCATCCAGTTGCACATGACGCGCTGCATCCTGTGCTACCGCTGCGTGTACACCGCCGACCAGCTCACCCCCGAGCGCGTGCACGGCGTACTGGGCCGCGGCGATGCCTCAGAAATTGGCACCTACATCGAAAACATCATCGACAACGAGTTCAGCGGCAACGTCATCGACGTGTGCCCGGTGGGCGCGCTGACCGACAAGACCTTCCGCTTCAAGCAGCGCGTGTGGTTCACGAAGCCCGTGAATGCCCACCGCGACTGCGAGAACGAGAAGTGCGGCGGCCGGGTAACCCTCTGGTACAAAGGTAAGGACGTGCTTCGCGTGACGGCCCGCAAAGACGAGTACGGTGAAGTGAAGGAGTGGATTTGCAACACCTGCCGCTTCGACAAAAAGGAAACCTCGGACTGGGTGCTCGAAGGCCCGGCGCACATCAACCGCGCCTCGGTTATCTCGGCCAACCACTACGAGTTGCCCGTGGTGAACCCGCAGGTGCTGGCCGACCTACCGGAAAGCACTACCCGCGAGCTGGAACGCAACCCGCCCCTCCGTTTGGGCGGCATTAATGGCTAATTGATTGAGGTGCTGATTGAATGATTTGCTGATGTGCTGGCCACATCACGAATTAAGGAACCAACAGCACATTAGCACATCAAAAAATCAACACATCAACACATGACTCTTCCCGCACTGGGCTGGCAAGGCCTCGTCGTTCTGGCAACCTTCGGCATTTCGCTGCTGATTGCCACGTATTGCACCTACGCTGAGCGCGTAATTGCCGCATTCCTGCAAGACCGGGTGGGCCCAGACCGCGCCGGTCCCTTTGGCCTGCTGCAGCCGCTGGCCGATGCCGTGAAGCTCTTCACCAAAGAAGAATTCTTCCCGGCCGGCGCCAACCGCGCGCTGTTCGTGTTTGGCCCCTGCCTGGCCATGGTCACGGCGTTGATGTCGTCGGCGGTAATTCCGTTTGGCAACTTCCTGCAGTTCGGCGACACCATCATTCACCTGCAGGGCATCGAAATCAACGTGGGGATGCTGTACGTGTTCGGCATTGTGTCGCTGGGCGTGTACGGCATCATGATTGGCGGCTGGGCGTCGAACAATAAGTTCTCGCTGCTCGGTGCCATCCGCGCCGCCTCGCAAAACATCAGCTACGAAATCGCCATGGGCCTCGCCCTGATTGCCGTGCTGATGATGTCGGGCACGCTCTCGCTGCGCGAAATCACGCTGCAGCAGTCGGTGGCCGGCGAGTGGCACTTCTGGAACATCGCCAAGCAGCCGCTGGGCTTCATCATCTTCATTGTGTGCGCTTTTGCTGAGACTAACCGTACGCCTTTCGACTTGCCTGAATGCGAAACCGAGTTGATTGGCGGCTACCACACCGAGTACAGCTCCATGAAAATGGGCCTGTACCTGTTTGCTGAGTACATCAACGTATTCGTGGCGTCGGCCGTGATGAGCGTGCTGTACTTCGGCGGCTTCAACTTCCCCTTCCAATACGAGCTGCGCGATTGGCTGGTGTCGAGCCGCGGCTTGGAGCTGGTGACGGCCCAAAACATCATCACCATCCTCGGGCTGGTGGGCTTGTTCGCCAAAATCTTCGGTTTCATCTTCTTCTTCATGTGGGTGCGCTGGACGCTCCCGCGCTTCCGCTACGACCAGCTGATGCGCCTGGGCTGGACCATCCTCATCCCCCTGGCCATCTTCAACATCATGCTGACGGGCGGCCTGATTACGTTCGGCGTGATTAAATAACGACCATGGAATCCCTTAGCAAACGCGCCAAAGTTCTCGAAAAGAAGCCCATGACTTTCGCCGAGCGGGCTTACCTGCCGGCCATTTTCCAGGGCCTGACCATTACGATGCGGCACTTTTTCCGGGCCGCAACCAAGAAGCAAGTCACCGTCCGCTACCCTGACGAGACGCGTCCTTTCTCGCCCGTGTTCCGCGGCCTGCACGTGCTCAAGCGCGACGAAGCCGGCCGGGAGCGGTGCACCGCTTGCGGCCTGTGCGCCGTGGCCTGCCCCGCCGAAGCCATCACCATGGTGGCCGGCGAGCGCAAGAAGGGCGAGGAAAACCTCTACCGCGAGGAGAAGTACGCCGTGAGCTACGAAATCAACATGCTGCGCTGCATCTTCTGCGGCCTGTGTGAAGAGGCCTGTCCGAAAGCCGCCGTGTACCTGCAAGCCGACAAAATGGCCCCGCCGCGCTTCGAGCGCGACGAGTTCATCTACGGCAAAGACCGGCTGGTGGAGCCCGTGACGCCGGATAACCGCTCGAAGCGCGGCATTCAGCTCACGCCCGAGCAAGCCGACAAGCTGCGTTCGCAAATGCAGACGGTTTAAAGAACTGTCATGCAGAGCGCAGCGAAGCATCTCGCTCGCTTTGTTGAACGATTGAGTTACCATTGCACGCGAGATGCTTCGCTGCGCTCTGCATGACGTTGTTTTGGCGTGGTGCTCTAACCCGTTGTTATGTCCCCTCTCTTCCTCTTTCTTTCGTTCGTGGCCCTGCTGAGTGCATTGGGCGTGGTGCTGGCCAAAAACCCGGTGCACAGCGTGCTGTTCCTCATCCTCACGTTCTTCACGCTCTCCGGCCACTATTTGCTGCTGAACGCGCAGTTCCTGGCCGCCGTGAACATCATCGTGTACGCCGGCGCCATCATGGTGCTGTTCCTGTTCGTGATTATGTTCCTGAACCTGAACGAAGAAACGGAGCCCCACAAGCCCGCCCTGGCCAAAATTGCGGCCGCCATTGCCGGCGGCTCGTTACTGTTGATTCTGGTGGCGGCGCTGCGCAACGTGAGCCCCGCCGGTTACGACGCGGCCAGCTTCGATTCGCAAATCGGCATGGTGGACCGGCTGGGACTGGTGCTTTTCAAAGAATACGCGCTGCCGTTTGAGCTGGCGTCGATTCTGCTGCTGGCGGCCATGGTGGGTTCGGTGATGCTGGGCAAGCGCGAGACGGGCGAGCGCAACTTCTAACGCAACCCTCCCTGATTAATAGGCGGCAACCGAAAACTCGGTTGCCGCTTTTTTTGTGGCTTTATGTAATTTACGGCCCCTGGTTGGCCTCCGTAAAGCCTGCGTTACATGCTGTTCAAAAACCTACTAAAGAAAAAACCTACTGACTCATTGGCGGATACTGAAGAGCTTGGTGGCCTGGGGGTGATGTATTTGAAACGGTACTGGTCGCAGGTGCTGGCCCGGCGCAATGGCCTGTTGGTAGCACCAACGGAGCAGAACTGGCGGTTCGACAACTTGCTGCTGAATGGCCTGGGGCTGCCGATAGAGGAAACCCTGCGGCACCTGATGCACGCCGCCCCCACTTTTGCCGAGTTCGAGGCTTGGGTGCTGGCCAAAAACGGCGGCCACCTCGACCCGATGCAGGTTGCGCGGCTCAACAGCTTGTTTACGGGCAAGCCTTACCCGGCCGCTTTGCAGCAGAACCTGCGCGAAGTGGAAGCAGCCCCCGATGTGCTGAGTGCCGAGGACTTAGCGTTTTGGGACGAGCACGGGTACGTGGTGGTGCGCGGCGCCGTCTCGAAAGAACAGGCGCGGGCCACCGAGCTGGCGGTGTGGGAAGCGCTTGGCATGGACCCGCTCGACCCTGCCACCTGGTACCAAAAACCCATTGGCAAGGGCATTATGATGGATTTTTACCACCATCCTACCCTACTGGCCAACCGGCAATCGAAGCGAATTCGGAAGGCTTTTGCGCAGCTGTGGCACACCGCCGACCTGTGGAAAACCACCGACCGCACCAGCTTCAACCCGCCCGAGACCAAGCTCTACCACTTCCCGGGGCCGCACCTGCACTGGGACATGAGCCTGGAACCGCCCTTCCGCTTCGGCACGCAAGGCCTGCTGTACCTCTGCGATACGCCGGCCGAGCAAGGTGCCTTTTGCTGCGTGCCGGGCTTCCACCGCCAGCTGGAAAGCTGGGTGGCCGACTTGCCGCCCGGCACCGACCCGCGCCGGGTAAACCTGGACGACCTGGCCGTGCCCATTGCAGCCGAGGCGGGCGACTTCGTGATTTGGCACCACGCGCTGCCGCACGGCAGCAGCCCCAACCGCGGCACTTACCCGCGCATCGTACAATACCTGAACATGTACCCGGTGGAGTTCAAAGAGACCCTGGCTTGGCGCTAGCGCCGCAGCCGTTCAGCCGTTGTGCCCCAAACGCAAAAGAGCCGCGCCTTTTAGGCACGGCTCTTTTTATATCAATAGGAAGTATAGCTGGCGGGAGATATTACGGTGCTGATTGTATGTATAGTTGGTTCCGAATTACTCGGCAGGGTGTTAGTTATAGGAAGCGGTAGTGGCCACGCCTGGCACCCGCACCACAGCCGTGGAACGAATGGGCATGGAACGGTAGGTGGGCACGCGCATTTTGTAGACGGGCGAAGAAGCCAACTGCACGCGCATCAAGGAGGCGCTCAGCGTAACCCAGAACAGAACAACAGCGGCGAAGAAGTAAAATTTGGTCATGGGTGCGAGTCGTGAGGCGTTTAAGTGATACAAACCTACTCGGCGCCTCAGGGGCAACGGTTGCCTCTTCGTTTAGTCAGGGTCGTTGCACGGTGAACCGGGCGTTTTGCGGTGTCAGCACTTCGCAACTCAGGGTAGTTCGATTATAAAAAAGCGGCGACTGAAGTATCAGTCGCCGCTTTCTGTTTCTAAAGCTTCCTATCATTGCGTTGGGTATACAAAAAGCAGATACAAATCGATGGCGACAGACGGAGTAAAAATTATTGACGGCGATTTAGCGCACGATGTATATAGCACATTCATGGAAATGTATGATGCCGGCGCTTCCATTCAAGAAATTAAAGCGGCCGTTGAACAGCCTTTCGACGCAGAAGATGGTTTCGACTACGAAATCTATATTACCGTTTATGCCCTAGCCCTTTGGCAAACAGGGCAATTGACGCACGACATCATTGCGGAAGTTGATGAAGCAATTGCGCACGGCGCAGGCGTCAAAGTCTGGCAGAATGAATGCGGAGCAAAAGAAGGGCAAAAGCGTCAGCGCAAGTTGGAAAAACTGCGAGAGAAACTATCAACGCCTAATCCCAAGCCTCGCAAGTGTAGAATATATAAACTGGTTACAAAATTTATTTTTGAGGAAAACACGGTTTTAACATTCCAACTTCCCGACGGCGCTTATCGTGCAGCTATTTTGATGGAGGTATTTCAACATCAAGGACGTAGTGAGTACCGATTTCTTGCATCAACTTATGCAGCAACAAGCAAGCCCAACATCGCAGAGATTAGCAACGTGGAAGTATTAGGAAGGAAAATTCCCTCTGGATTCGGACAGTATAAAACCGGACTCGATGTCGTTGCTATTGGCCCAAAATTGCTACGCTCGTTTGCAGACAAATTTGAATCAATCGGAAAAATAGAATTACGCTCCGAATCAAAATATGTAGGTGCTTACAGTGGCGCCCGAGACTTTGAAAGCTTTTGCTGGAACTGGTTGAATACAGCTCTTTATATCAAGAATCTTGGCGGGACTGCTATTCCGCTAAATGAATTGATATAAATAAAAAGCGGCGACTGATTCCTCAGTCGCCGCTTCCGTGTACTACAGTTCAAAAACCCTACGACATCGCCACCACGTCGGTCTTGATGCTTAGTTCCTTCAGCTGCGCATCGGCAATGGGCGAGGGCGAGTCTATCATCACGTCGCGGCCGGAATTGTTTTTGGGGAAGGCAATGAAGTCGCGGATGGAATCCGAGCCGCCGAAGAGGCTGCAGAGGCGGTCGAAGCCGAAGGCGAGGCCGCCGTGGGGCGGGGCGCCGTACTCGAAGGCATCGAGCAGGAAGCCGAACTGGGCCTGGGCCTCCTCGGGGGTGAAGCCGAGCAGCGAGAACATGCGGGCCTGCACGGCGCGGTCGTGGATGCGGATGGAGCCGCCGCCGATTTCTACGCCGTTTATCACGAGGTCGTAGGCGTTGGCTCGCGTCTGGCCGATGGTGGCGGGGTTGTCGAGCAGGGCCAGGTCTTCGGGCTTGGGCGAGGTGAAGGGGTGGTGCATGGCGAAATGACGGTTTTCCTCCTCGCTGAATTCGAGCAGCGGGAAGTCAATCACCCACAGCGGCGAGAACGAGTTGGGGTCGCGCAGACCCAGGCGGCGGCCCATTTCGAGGCGCAGCTCGCTGGCGGCTTTGCGGGTTTTGGCTTCGGCGCCGGCCAGCAGCAGCAGCAGGTCGCCGGGGTTGGCGTTGAAGGCCGCTTTCCACTTCTGCAGCTCGTCCTGCGAATAGAACTTATCGACCGAGGATTTCACCTGGCCGTCGGCCTCCACGCGGGCGTACACGAGGCCGGTGGCGCCGATTTGGGGGCGCTTCACCCACTCGGTCAACTCGTCGATTTGCTTGCGGGTGTAGGCGGCGCAGGTGGCGGCGTTGATGCCCAGCACCAGCTCGGCGTTGTCGAACACGGGGAAGCCTTGGCCTTTAGTAGTACCGGTGAGGTCGGTGAGCTTCATGACGAAGCGGGTGTCGGGCTTGTCGTTGCCGTAGTCGCGCATGGCCTCAGCGTAAGTCATGCGGGGCACGGTGGGAAAATCGAGGTTTTTAATTTCCTTGAACAGGTAGCGCACCAGGCCCTCGAACATGTCGAGGATGTCTTCCTGCTCCACAAACGCCATTTCGCAGTCAATCTGCGTGAATTCGGGCTGGCGGTCGGCGCGCAGGTCTTCGTCGCGGAAGCACTTCACGATTTGGAAGTAGCGGTCGAAGCCCGACACCATGAGCAGCTGCTTGAACGTCTGGGGCGACTGCGGCAGGGCGTAGAACTCGCCGGGGTTCATGCGCGAGGGCACCACGAAGTCGCGGGCGCCTTCGGGCGTGCTCTTGATGAGCACCGGGGTTTCCACTTCGATGAAGTCCTGGCCGTCGAGGTAGCGGCGCACGGCCTGGGCCATGCGGTGGCGCAGCACCAGGTTGTTGCGCACGGGGGTGCGGCGCAGGTCGAGGTAGCGGTACTTCATCCGCAGGTCGTCGCCGCCGTCGGTGTCGTCTTCGATGAGGAAGGGCGGGAGCTTGGCGGGGTTGAGGATTTCCAGCGTGGTGGGGCGCACCTCGATGGCGCCGGTGGGCATTTTGTCGTTTTTGGAGTGGCGCTCCACCACGTTGCCGGTTACTTGCAGCACAAACTCGCGGCCGAGGTGGCGGGCGGTTTCGCGCACGGCGTCGGCTTCCACGCCTTCTTCCAGCGTTACCTGGGTGAGGCCGTACCGGTCGCGCAGGTCAATCCAGAGGATGGAGCCTTTGTCGCGGGTGCGCTGCACCCAGCCGCACAGGCTGACGGTTTGACCAATGTGTTCGGGGCGAAGCTCGCCGCAGGTGTGGGTACGTAACATGGACCGCAGATTTAACGAATTCTAACAAATGGAACGGATTGCCGGGGTTCCGCTTTTTTGTGCGAAGGTAGCCATTGGCCCGGCGGGGCGGAAACCCAAACTTTGGTACGGAGTATGCAAAGGCCGGCAGTAGCTGCGTTCCTTTGTCTTCTCAATCCCTTCAGCTTTTCATGAAACTCCTCCCCTCTCTCGCGCTGGCCACGGCCTTGTTGTGCGCCGGCACCGCGCAGGCCCAAACCAAAATCAAGACCAAAAGCAAGTCGGACGCCTCCGGCACCGTCGTCAAATCGAAGGGCACGGCCGATGCCGTGACGCTCGACGGCCCCATCAAGCGCATCGAAACGCTCTCGGGCATCGACGTTTTTCCCAAGCCGAACTCGACCAGCATCCTGCTCAGCTTCACGCAGCAATTCACCAAGCCCGGTACGCTGGTGATGACCGACTACAAAAACAAAGTCATTTACCAGACCGAGCTCGACCCCGCCAACAACACCGGCGCCCCGGTTGATTTGGGCAAGATTCCGGCCGGCACCTACCTCGTCGAAGCCAAAACCGGTAACTACGTGTACTGGAAGAAAGTCCGCATCAAGTACCCGGCCGTGCGCCGCTAAGCCCCGCGCTTTCACCGTGCCCCGGCCCCACAGCCGGGGCACTACTTTTATCCCCGCATCGTTGCCGTTAGCCATGAAGTTCCTGTCGTTTTTTCTGCTGATTTTCGGCCTCACGGCGTTTGCGCCGCCGGTCAAACTCACCACCACCAAGCTGGGCTCGGGCCTAAGCGTGGGCGTTCCCGTGGGCTTCGCGCCCCTGCCCGACGACGGCATTGCCGTGAAATACCCTTCGCCGCGCAAGCCGCTGGCCGTGTTTTCCAATCCCAGCGGGCGCGTCGATTACAGCGTGGCCGTGCGCCCCACCACCTTCGAAAGCTTCGATTACGGCGTGCTGATTAAGATTTATAAGTCCAGCATCCAGCGCTTGTACACGAAAGTCGATTTCCTGAAGGAAGACATTCGCACCGTGAATGGCCGCGACTTTATCTACTTTGAATTTGTATCGACCGTGACCGATGCCCGGCGCACGGGCAGCCAGCTGGCGCCCATCAAGCGCTACCAGGCGGTGCAATACGCCATTCAGGGCACGCAGCTGTACGTGTTCACCTTCGTGGCCCCGGCCGAGGAGCAGGCGCAGTGGCAGCCCACGGCCCAGGCCGTGATGAACGCCATTGTGATGAAATAAGCGCCGGACATGACCGACGACTATTTCATGCTCCAGGCCTTGGCGGAGGCCGAAAAAGCCCTGGAGGCCGACGAGATTCCCATCGGTGCGGTGGTGGTGTTTGAGAAGCAAATCATCGGGCGCGGCTACAACCAGACCGAGCAGCTGCGCGACGTGACGGCCCACGCCGAAATGCTGGCCCTGACCGCCGCCGCCAACCACCTAGGCAACAAGTACCTAGCCGACTGCACGCTCTACGTCACCATCGAGCCCTGCGTGATGTGCGCCGGCGCCAGCTACTGGGCCCAACTCAAGGCCGTGGTGTTTGGGGCCGACGAGCCCAAGGTGGGTTTCCGGCGGCACGGGCAGCTGCTGCACCCGCGCACCACGCTGCGTGGCGGCGTGCAGGCGGCCGAATGCGCCGCCCTCATGCAGGACTTTTTCAACCTAAAGCGGAAATAGTCTATTTTTGATTCTGCGCCGGGCCGCCCGCAACCTAGCGGCGGCTTCGCGGGTTAAGTACCTTCAACACTTTCGTACCCTTACCACCCCCAAACCCTTTTCACTAATGGCATTCGAACTTCCGAAACTTCCTTATTCCTACGACGCCCTCGAACCCGCGTTCGACGCGCAAACCCAGGAAATTCACCACACCAAGCACCACCAGGCCTACGTGACCAACCTCAACGCCGCCATTGCCGGCACGGAGATGGAAAACCAGTCGCTGGAGGAAATCCTGCACAACATCGCCAAGGCCCCCGTGGCCGTGCGCAACAACGGCGGCGGCCACTGGAACCACTCGCTGTGGTGGACCATCCTCTCGCCTAACGGCGGCGGGCAGCCCATCGGCGCCGTGGGCGAAGCCATCACCAAGTCGTTTGGCACCTTTGACAAGTTCAAGGAGGAATTCACCAAAGCCGCCACCACGCGCTTCGGCTCGGGCTGGGCGTGGCTCTGCAAGCAGGCCGACGGCTCGGTGCAAATCTGCTCTACTCCCAACCAGGACAACCCGCTGATGCCCGACTCGGGCTGCAAAGGCATTCCGGTGCTGGGCCTCGACGTGTGGGAGCACGCCTATTACCTCAAATACCAGAACCGTCGCCCCGACTACATCGCGGCTTTCTTCAACCTGATTAACTGGGACGAGGTGAACCGGCGCTTTGCCGAAGCCACGCCCGCGTAGGGTTTTGGTTTACACGAAGTTAATCTAACGCGAAAGCACCCCATAAAAAGCCCGTTCCACGCCGTGGAGCGGGCTTTCTGATTTGCTGGAAAATTGCCGACGCACATAACCGAAGGATAATCATCAGGGCGAAAACAATTCGTGTACGTACCTGCTTTATAGCCGCGTTTCATCAACAGCCTGTCGCGCGCAACGCACCGCGGCTTTCCCCTCATCATGTCAAACAAAGCATTCGAACCGGCCAAGCTTGGCTCGCTCACCCTCGCCAACCACCTCGTGATGGCCCCCATGACGCGCAGCCGCGCCCTGGGCAACGTCCCCAACGAGTTGATGGCCGAGTACTACCGCCAGCGCGCGACCGCCGGCCTCATCATCACGGAAGGCACTTCGCCCTCGGCCAACGGGCTGGGCTACGCCCGCATTCCCGGCTTGTTCAACCAGGAGCAGGTCACCAACTGGCAACGCATTACCGAAACCGTGCACCACCACGGCGGCCACATTTTTGTGCAGCTGATGCACGCCGGCCGCATTTTCCACGGCCACAACCTGCCCGAAGGCGCCGAGGGCGTGGCCCCCTCGGCCATTGCCGCCGCCGGCGACATGTGGACCGACCAAGCGCAAATGCAGCCCAACGCCACTCCGCGCGCCCTGCGCACCGAGGAGCTGGCCACCGTGCGCGACGAGTACGTGCACAGCGCCAAGCTGGCCCTCGAAGCCGGTTTTGACGGCGTGGAGCTGCACGGCGCCAACGGCTACTTGCTGGAGCAATTCCTAAACCCGGCCTCCAACCAGCGCACCGACGCGTACGGCGGCAGCGTGCAAAACCGCGCCCGCTTCGTGCTCGAAGTGACCCGCGCCGTGGTGGAGGCCATTGGGGCCGAGCGCACTGGCATTCGCCTCTCGCCCTGGGGCGTGGCTTCCGACATGCCGCACTACCCCGAGATTGACGAAACCTACGCCTACCTGGCCGAGGAGCTGCAGAAAATTGGCGTGGTGTACGTGCACCTCGTCGACCACTCCAGCATGGGCGCCCCGGCCGTACCCGCCGAAACGGTGGCCACCATCCGCGAGAAATTTACCGGCACGCTCATCTTGGCCGGCGGCTACACCAGCATGGACCAGATTGAGGCTGCCCTGGCCGACAAAGCCGACCTCGTGGCCATCGGCCGCCCCTTCATCTCGAACCCCGACCTGGTAGAGCGCCTGAAGGCCGGCCAGCCGCTGGCCGAGCCCGATTTCGCCACCTTCTACGCGCCCGGCCCCAACGGCTTTGCCGACGGCTACACCGACTATCCCCTGGCCGATGGCCAGCCGGCCGGCACGTTCTCGCCCAGCTACGAGGCCTAGCCCCGCCCGGCTCCCGCTCGCAAAAAGTCCTGGCCTGTAAGGCCAGGACTTTTTTTATGTCTCTCTGCCTGGCGTCGGTGCTAAGGCGTGGCCCGGTGAATTGGCCAACGGCGGCTTGGACGTCCTATCCACTGGCTTGGCTGCCGGCTTCTGTGCGGCTGGCGTGTATCTTTAGCGACTAATTCCCACCTTCCTGATATTTAAACAGACTCCGCATGAACACTAAGTTGCGCCTGACCATCCTGAGTTTTCTCCAGTTTTTTATCTGGGGCTCGTGGCTGATAACGATTGGCGCGTATTGGTTTCAAACGAAGCAGTGGTCGGGCGCGCAGTTTGGCGCCATCTTCTCGACCATGGGCATCGCCTCCATTTTCATGCCCTCCCTCATGGGCATCGTGGCCGATAAATACATCAACGCGGAGAAGCTCTACGGCATTCTGCACATCCTGGGCGGCCTCACGCTCTGCACCATCCCGATGGTGACGGACCCCGGCACGTTCTTCTGGGTGATACTGCTGAACATGATTTTCTACATGCCCACGCTGTCGCTGTCCATTGCCGTGTCGTTTTCGGTGCTGAAAACCGAAGGGCTCGACGTGGTGAAGGACTACCCGCCCATCCGGGTGTGGGGCACCATCGGCTTCATTGTGGCCATGTGGACGGTGAGCCTGTTGGGCTTTGAGAAAACGGCCGGCCAATTTTACGTAGCGGCCGGCGCGGCCTTCCTGCTGGGCCTCTACTCGTTCACGCTGCCCAAGTGCCCGCCGCAGTCCTCCAACACGTCGAGCCAGGGCCTGATGGAAATTCTGGGCCTGAAGTCGTTCGCCATCCTGCGCGACCGCAAGATGCTTACCTTCTTTCTGTTTGCGCTGCTGCTGGGCGCCGCCCTGCAGCTCACCAATGCTTACGGCGACACCTTCCTGCACGATTTCGACAAGACCCCGGCCTACCAGGACACCCTCACGGTGAAGTACCCGGCCATCATCATGTCCATCTCGCAGATTTCCGAAACGCTGTTCATCCTGGCCATTCCGTTCTTCCTGCGCCGCTTCGGCATCAAGCAGGTCATGCTGTTCAGCATGATTGCGTGGGTGCTGCGCTTCGGCCTGTTCGCCTACGGCAACCCCGGCTCGGGCCTCTGGATGATTATCCTCTCGTGCATCGTGTACGGCATGGCGTTCGACTTCTTCAACATCTCGGGCTCGCTCTTCGTCGAGACGCAGACGCAGCCCAGCATCCGGGCCAGCGCCCAGGGCTTGTTCATGATGATGACCAACGGCTTCGGTGCTGTGCTGGGCAGCTCGCTGAGCGGTATCATCATTCAGACCTACTTCACCGATGCCAACGGCGTGAAGGACTGGCACAGCATCTGGCTCACGTTTGCGGGCTATGCGCTGGCCATTGCCGTGCTGTTTGTGCTCATCTTCAAGCACAAGCACGTGCCGCAGCAGCACTCCGAAGAAACCACCCACCCGGAAGGGCTGCTTTCGGTGGAGCAGGCGTAGCCCGCGGCCAAAATTCGTTTTCCAAGCAGCACCACCCGGCATGGCGCCCCCGCGTTCTTCCCCCGCCCCCGACCTTTCCCTCAGCTACACGCAGCACGGGTTCCAGCCCGTGGCGTGGTTCTACGCCACGTTTGGCGAGCTGCCCCGGCGCGAGATTTACCAGCTGGCCTCTGTCGAAGCCCGGCAGGCCGTGCTGAACACGCTGGCCGAAACCCACGACGTGGACCGCGCCACCGTGGTGCATTCGGTGTACGTGGAAGAAGCCGGCAAAGCCCCCGAGCTGCAGCACCACGCGCTGTCGTTGGGCCCCCACGCGCTGCTATGGTTCTACGACCGCGGCATCTACGGCGACCAGGCGGCGCAACTCTACTACTCGCCCACAACCGACCCAGCCCTGCTGGCCCAGCTCCGGGCGCTGCTCACCGCGCACCTCGAAACCGGCAAAATCGAGCGCAAGCGCATTCAGGTGCTGCGCCTGACCACCGGCGACCTGGAGTTCAGCCCGCTGCCCATCACCATTCCGGCCCTGGACCTGGCCACGCACTACAACGATGACCTGCTGCCGGCCCACGAAACCATTGTGGAGCGCCTGCAGAAGCCCAACGACAAGGGCATCATCATCCTCTACGGCCCGCCCGGCAACGGCAAAACCAGCTACATCCGCCACCTCTGCGGCCTCACCGACAAGCCCAAGCTCTTCATTCCGCCCAACCTGGCCGCCCGCATCGCCGACCCGGAATTCATCAACCAGCTCCACGACAACACCAACTCCATCCTGCTCATCGAAGACGCCGAAGAGCTGCTGACCAAGCGCGACGGGGCGGGCGGCAACGCCGTGAGCAACCTGCTGAACCTGTCCGACGGCTTGCTCTCCGACGGCTTCCACATCCAGATTATCTGCACCTTCAACACCGAGCTCTCGCGCATCGACAAAGCCCTGTTGCGCAAGGGCCGCCTCATTGCCGCTTACCACTTCGGCCCCCTCGCGGCCGACAAGGCGCAGGCCCTGGCCACAGCGCTTGGCCAGACGGACCCCATCACCGAGCCCACCTCGCTGGCCGAGCTCTACAACCGCGAGCCCAATACCTTCACCGAGCTGGAAACCAGCAACAAACGCATCGGATTCAGCCGCTAAGCTATGAGGCACGGCACAAATTTGGTATAAAAAAAGTCCGATTTTAGCACAAATGAAAAGCCCGCCCTGCAACGTGCAGGGCGGGCTTTTTGGCGAATTAAGCGCCTGGCGGCAGCTTACTTCGAGCCGAAGAAGAAGTCGCCTTCAATCTGGGCGTTTTCGTCGGAGTCGGAGCCGTGCACGGCGTTGGCTTCGATGCTCTTGGCGTATTTCTTCCGGATGGTGCCTTCCTCGGCGTTGGCCGGGTTGGTGGCGCCGATGAGGGTGCGGAAATCGGCCACGGCGTTGTCTTTCTCCAGAATGGCGGCCACGATGGGGCCGCTCGACATGTACTTCACCAGGTCGTTGTAGAAAGGACGCTCGGCGTGCACGGCGTAGAACTGGCCGGCGCGCTCGGCGGTGAGGGTAAGCTTTTGGAGCTCCACGATGCGGAAGCCGCCGGCCTCTATCATGCTCAGGATACCACCGATGTGGTTTTCCTGGACGGCGTCGGGCTTAATCATCGTGAACGTGCGGTTGGTGGCCATTGTTGGGCTGGGGAGGGTTGGTTGAAAACTAATTGTGGCGCAAAAGTAGCCACAAAGCCGGTGGCTTTCCTTGGCCGAGCGCGGCCGGGCATTGGGATAGCCGGACAGAACCTTCCGGGGGGGCCGCGTTGTTAAGACAAGATTTCTTCCGACTTTTGCCGCCCCAATTATTTGTAAGCCACCGGCCCTCCGTTCCTTGCCGGGCCATTCACGTTGTCGATGTCTAGTTCCATCCTCGCCCTGCAGGCGTTGCTCGCGCAGCCCAAGCAGGTTGTTATCACCACCCACCACAAGCCCGACGCCGACGCGCTGGGCTCGTCGCTGGCCTGGGCCGGTTACCTGAAGCAAAAGGGCCATCACGTGACCGTGGTCACCCCCTCCGACTACCCCGCCTTCCTCAATTGGATGGAAGGCAACGACGAAGTGGTGGTGTACGACAAGCGCCAGAACGACCGCCAGGTACGCGACCTGGTGAGCCGCGCCGAGGTCATCTGTTGCCTCGATTTCAGCTGCCTCGGCCGCATCAACGAGCTTGGCGAGTACGTGCGCCAAGCCAGCGGGGTAAAAGTGCTGGTGGACCACCACCAAGAGCCCGAAAGCTTTGCCGACATTGTGTTTTCGACCCCCTCGGCGGCCGCGACGGCCGAATTGATTTTCGAAATCATCCGCGACTTGGGCGACCAGGACCTCATCACCAAAGGCATTGGCGAAGCCCTCTACGCGGGCATCATGACCGACACGGGCTCGTTTCGCCACCCCAGCACCTCGCGCAACGTGCACCTCATCATCGCCGAGCTGCTGAAAGTGAACGTGGACCTCTCGAAGGTGCACCGCCTCATCTACGACTCGCATTCCGAAATCCGCCTGCGCTTCCTCGGCTTCGTGCTGAAGGACAAGCTGGTGGTGAACCGCGAGTTCAACACGGCCTACATCGCCATCACGCAGGATGAGCTGCGCGAGTACCAAAGCAAAACCGGCGACACCGAAGGCCTGGTGAACTACGCGCTGAGCATTGAAGGCATCAAGTTCGCGGCCGTATTCATTGACCGCGGCGTGGCCGTGAAAATTTCTTTCCGCTCGGTGGGCAACTTCTCGGTGAGCGACTTTTCGCGCCGCCATTTCGACGGCGGCGGGCACCACAACGCCGCTGGCGGCATCAGCTACGACACCCTGGATGCAACCGTGGAGCGCTTCCTCAGCATCCTGCCTGAGTACAAGGAACAATTAACGGGTGTGCCCGCCGCCGTAGCGCCGCCGGTGGCGTAACTTTGAACCGTTTCTGATTCTTCACTTCTTTTATTTTCATGCGTTTTTCCTCCCGCTCTGCGCGGCAGCTGGCCCTGGCGGCCGGCGTGCTGAGCTTCGCCTCCCTCACCGCCTGCAACAAAGACGGCGGTGACTTTGCCAAGACCAAGTCCGGCATCGAATACAAGATTTTCAAGAAAGTTGGCAACAGCTACGAGCGGCGCGACATCAACCCCGACGGTGACCCCACCTACAAGGACCGCATTGGCAAGTTCCTGCTCGGCCACATGCAGTACCGCACCGGCAAGGACTCGGTGCTCCAAAACACCCGCCGCGACGTGGGCCTGCCCGTGCCCCTGCCCCTGCAGGAGCTAAAGCAAAAAGGGGCTCCCGACGAGGCCCTGTCCCTGCTCCAGCCCGGCGACAGCGGCGTGTTCCGCTTCCAGGTCGACTCGCTGATTAAGCCCAAGTCGGGCCAGCCCGTGCCGCCTTTCCTGCGCCGCGGCGGCAATGTGGTGATGATGTACGTGGCCACCACGGGCAAGCTCATCGACCAGGCCGAGGCCCAGGCCATGCAGCCCGAGTTGCAAAAACGGGCCATGGCCGCCCAGTTGAAGCAGCGCATGGCTTCTCCCGAATTTAAAAAGCAGATGGAGGCCCAAAAAGCCGCCCAGGCCAAGGCCCTGGCCGAGCCCGCCGTGCAGGCCCAGTTCAAAAAGGACGACGCCGTGCTGCAGGATTACATCAAGAAAAACAACCTCACGATGCAGAAAACGGCTTCGGGCATCTACTACCAGGTGCTGAAGCCGGGCACGGGTGCCAAGCCGACCAGCGGCCAAACCGTGAGCGTGAACTACAGCGGCACGTTGCTTAGCGGCAAAGAGTTTGACTCGTCGGCCAAAGCCGGCAAGCCGATTGACTTCCCCATCGGCCAGGGTGCCGTGATTCCGGGCTGGGACGAAGGCATTGCCCTGCTCAACAAAGGCAGCCGCGCCATTCTGCTCATTCCTTCGCCGCTGGCCTACGGCACGCGCGGGGCTGGCGCCGACATTCCGGCCAACTCGCCCCTGAAATTTGAAGTGGAACTTGTTGACGTTCAATAATCCTTACATTACCTGAGTTCCAATTCCGGCCAACGGGCGACGCGGCACTGCTGCCCGGGCTCCGTTGGCCGGAATCTTTTTTTGCCTCTTCCCCATGAAAAATTTTCTGCTCCGTTCGCGCTATTGGGTGCTGGCGGCTGGCTTGTTGCTGACGGCGCCGGCTTTCTGGTCGTGCAATTCCCAATCGTCGTTCCAAAAAAACCTGGCCGAACGCGAAAACACGTTGAAAATCATCGACGAGGACACCATCCAACGGTATTTGCAGCGCAACAACCTCACCAGCAAGGCCACCCGCACCAATTCGGGCCTGTATTTGGTGAGCTTGGTTGACGGCAACGGCCCGGCCATTACGGCGGGCAAGCAGGTGACGCTCAAGTACGTGGGCCGCTTTCTGAGCAACGGCGCTTTTCCCGGCTCGACGGGCTACCCGGCCTCGCCGGGCAACCCCAACTACCCCGCCGGGGCCATTTTCGACAACTCGGCCGACAACCGCACGCCCTGCGGCTGCGTGGTGTTTACGGCCGGCGACCCGGCCATTCGGCCCGGCTTCAACGAAGGCTTGCTGCTGATGCGCAAAGGCGACCGCAAGCTGCTGCTGCTGCCCTCGCGTCTGGCGTATGGTCAGTTGGGCTCCGTCGGCATCCCGCCAGATTCGGCCCTGCTGTTTGACGTAGAAATTCTTGACGTTCAGTAAGCCACCCATGACGCACCGGGCAACACGCCGCTGGCTGCTAGGCGCCGCTTTGGGGGTGGCCTTGGCCACTGGCAGCGCCCAGGCGCAAGACACCGGCGCCAAGCCGGCCGTGCCCACCACGCCCACCGCCCCTACGGCCGGCGCCGATACCACCCGGCTCGTGGAACAACGCACGCCGAAGGGAGTGCGCTACGCCTTTCGTGAGCTTGGCACCGGCCCTCTGCCCAAGGCAGGCAGCCGCGTGGCCGTGCGCTACACCGGTTTTTTGCCCGATGGCCGCGTGTTCGACGCCACCGAGGCCTGGGGTGCGCCGCTGCGGTTCCGGGTGGGGCGGCACGAAGTCATTGCCGGCTGGGACGAAGTCCTGCCGCTGCTGCCCGTGGGCTCGCGCGCGCGGGTATGGATTCCGGCCGCGCTGGCCTACGGCGCCAAAGGCGTGCGCCACCCCGACGACGATTCCCGCTACCTGATTCCGCCAAACACCGAGTTGGTGTTTGAGCTGCAAGTCTTGAGCGTGCGCTGACCCCGACGCGACGCCGGCGCAACCGACCACTTTTCGCTTTCCCCCGCTAATGACGCGTCCTTTTTTGCTTCTTCTGGCCGTTGCGCTGCTCGTAGTGGGCTCGCCGGCCATGGCCCAGACCTCCGGCCCCGAGTATGCCCGCCTGCCCTCGGGCACCGAGTACCGCCTGTTTCGCAAAGACGCGGCGGGCCGCTACCAGCCCCGAGCCCTGGCGCCTTCCGATGCGCCCTATGCCAGCCGCGCCGGCCAGGTGCTCACCGTGTACATGGAATTTCGGACCGGCCGCGATTCCGTGCTCATGAACTCGCGCCGCATGCAGCCCACGCCGCAGCCCGTGCAACTGCCCGAAAAGCCCGCCCGCGGCGGCATCGAGGAAGCCTTGGGCCTGCTGCTGCCCGGCGACAGCGCCGTGTTTCGCCTGCAGGCCGACACGGTATTTGCCAACACGTTTCATCAGGCCGTGCCGCCGTTCCTGCGCAAGAGCGGCAATACGCTGGTGGTGCTGGCCAGCGCCCGTGAACTGCTGACGGTGCCCGAAATGATGGCCCGCCAAGAAAAGCTGCAGGCCGAAATGCTGAAGCAGGAGCAAGCCCGGTCTGCCGGCCAAATGGCCAAGGACGTGGCCCAAATTCAGGCCTACCTCAAGAAAAACCACGCCACGGCCAAGAAAACGGCCGGCGGCACCTACTACATCATCAAGAAGCTGGGCACGGGCCTGCCGCCCAAAAAGGGCCAAACCGTGCGCGTGCTGTACCGCGGCACGGTGCTGGCCACCGGCCAGGAATTCGATTCGTCGGCCAAGCACGGCAACGAGCCCATTGCCTTTGCGCTAGGCCAGGGCCAGGTCATTCCGGGCTGGGACCAGGGCATTGCCATGCTCACCAAGGGCAGCAAAGCGGTGCTGCTCATTCCTTCGCCGCTGGCCTACGGCTCGCGCGGGGCCGGCGCCGACATCCCGGCCAACGCCGTGCTGCGCTTTGAAGTAGAGCTTGTCGACTTTCAGTAAAGCCTGCTGGTCGCGGCCCTAGTTGAGCACCTGCGACAAAATATCGAGCGAACGAATTTCGCCTAGCTGCTCCACGTGCAGCTGGTAGTACCGAATGATGACGTTGAGCAGCTCGTGCCGCACGCGGCCGTTGGGGATGGTGCTGGTGGCCGGGTCGCGCAGCAGCTCGTCGAAATAGCCGTCGAACTCGTGTAAACGCAGGGTAGCCGGGCCGGTGGCGCCCTTGCTGGTGGGCGCGTGGCCGGCCATCAGTACTTGGTCGGTAAGTTCGGAGCCGGAGCTGATGCCGAAGCCGAGGTAAGCGGCCAGCTCCAGCAAAAAAACCAGGGCAAAGTTTTCGGCGCCGGCGGTCTGGCGGTCGAAAGCCAGTATGGAATCGTGCAAGAACTGGAACAGGGGCTCGTTCTGCTCTTCTTCGCGCACGGCCCGGCTCACCACTTCCGACAGAAATAGCACCACGCTGCTTTTTTGCACCTCGTAGGGTAAGGTTTGAAAAGGCTCGGCGCACCTGAACTCCGACAGGCGGGTGAGGCCGCCGCTGCCTTTGGCCACGTAGGCCACCAGTTCGAGCAGCGTGAAGGGCTGAAACAGCGCGATGCGGCCCGGCGGCTTGGCCTTGCGCACGCCGTTCACCACGTAGCTCTGCACACCCAGCCGCTCGGTGTAGACGCGGGCAATGATGCTGGTTTCGCGGTATTTCAGGTAGCTGAGGACAATGCCTCGGGTCTTTATCAGCATAAATCCATCTCGTTGACGCGCCGACCGTTGATGAGCCGATTGCGGATGCCTGCAAGTGCGGCTTTCGATTCACTGAATCTTTCGACACTTCCGCCCGGCACCAATCACTTGGTCAGCGCCCCAAACAACTATTTGCTTAGTACGGCCACTTTGCTTACGCAGCCATTTTTGCCATCGGCGTCGGTCGACAGCACCAGGTATACGCCGGAGCGGACGCGCTGGCCTTCGGGGTTGGTCAGGTTCCAGGTCACGGTGCCGCCAGCGGCTTTGGTGGCGTACACCAGATGGCCCGCCACGTCGGTAATCTTTACCACGGCGTTGTTGGCCAGGCCCGAAATGCCCAGCGTGCCAGCGAATTCGGGTCGCACGGGGTTGGGGAACACCGCGGAGCATTTCACGTCGCCCTCCGTCACGGTGGCTGTGCCCCGAAACGACACCACGCCCCCGTCGGTGGCCACCCACACCTCGCCGGTCTTGTCGTTCACCTTCACGTCGATGATGCGGTCGGACGGCAGCGGGCTGTTGGCGGTGGTAAAATGCAGCAGCGCCTCGTCGGCATCAGGGCTGAAGAGCCAGAGGCCCCGGTCGGTGCCAAACCACTTGCGGTCGGCCCCATCCACGGCCAACGTGCGCACGGCCTCGCTGTAGAGGGCGTTGAAGCCGGAGCCTTCGCCCCGCGTCACCAACGGCTGCGAGAAGCCGTTGGTGGTGGCAAACGGCCCCTCGGGCTCGCGGAAATACGCCACGCCCTTGATGGTGGCGGCCCAGATGTAACCGCGCCGGTCTTTGGCCAGCTCGTAAATCTGATTGTCGGGCAAGCCCGAGGACGTGTTGAACAGCCGCGGCGCATTCGGCGACGTCGGGTTCGGGTCGACGGCGTAGAGGCCGATGGCCGGGCCGCCCACGCTGCTGGCGTCAGTTTTGCGCGACACCGACACCCACGCATAGCCGTTGTCGTCTAAAGCAATGCGTTCGAGCGCATCGAAGCCAAACGTGTAGGGAATAACCTGCCAGGTGGTGGTGGCCGGGTCGAAGATGGACAGGCCCGAGCGTCCGTTGTTCTCCAAGTGGCGGTTCACCACCCACACCTTGCCTTCGGGCGTAGCCGCCACGTCGGTGATTTCCACGCGGTTAGGATTGCTAAAAAAGGTGCCTAGCAGAGGACTGCCGGCGGGCGAGTTTTCGCCGAAGCGACGGAAATCGTTGGGGCCTCGCCATTCCAGCAGGCCGCCGCCGTACGTGGCCACGTAAAGGGTGCCGTCGGGGGTGCGGGTGCCGCGCACCGGACTGGTGGGGTTGGGAAAGGCCGCCAGGCTCGGAAAGGCCGTGGCTGTGTAGTTGGTCCATTGCCCGTTTGCGTACTCATAGAAGCCATTTTTGGCCCCATTTGGCTGGTAACGTTCCGAATACCCCCCCGTGAATACATTGACTTTGTTAGAGCGCGCATCGGCTAGCAGCCCAAAAGACGTACTGGTTTCGGGTCCGTTTGCTACGAAAAACTCCGACGTTTTGCCCACCCCGGGAGCCACCCGTTGCAGGCCCAGGCTGTAGTTGGCCACATAATAGTTGCCGTCGCGCGACCGCACCGCGTCTTGGATAAACGACGAACCGGCGGCTGGCGGCACCACGGTTGACACCACTCCGTTGCGGCCGAGCAGGCGCACCCCGGCCTGGTCGTCCACGATGAGCAGACCCACGCTGCTGCTGCGCAGGCTGCGGTATTGCCCGGCCCCGGTGCCCGGTACGGGCTGCCACGTAGCCGCGGTTGGATTAGCAGCGGGCACGTATTTGAACACCGAAGTGCCACTGCCTTCCACGGCAGCGTACACTTGGCCGGCATCGGCGGCCACGAAGTGGTACACGCGTTGCGTGGCCGTGCCCGGCGGCACCGGCTGATACAGCGTCCAGTTGCGGTAGTCAAGCAGGTTTTGCGACAACAGGCCGCGCAACAGGCCTACCGACGTGGCGGCGTACAGCGCCCCACCGGCCACGGCCGCATCGTACACGTTCACCACCGTGCCGCCAGGACCGATATTGGAGTAAGTGTCGCTGATTTCCAGCTTGGTCAGGTCAATGGCCAAGAGGCCGAAACTGGTGCTCACGTAAGCTTTACCCGCGCCAATCGATACCTGGTTGATGTCCTTATTGCCCTGAATGGATTTGCGCAGCACGTCGCTGATGTTGCGCACGCGGCCATTGGCTTGCAGAATGTCGATGTTGGCGTCGCGGTAGGCCAGCACCGTTTGCTTGGAAACAGAGTCGTAGGCCAGCGCGGCCACGTTCACGCCGTTCAGGCCGTCGCGCTGCGAGAGCACCTGCGAGGCATTTAGCTTTTTGTCGAAGAAATAGAAGGCGTTTTCGGTGGCCACGTACACCCGGTCGCCGGCATCGGCCAGGCGCAGGGGGCGGCTGGAGGGCAAATGCAACTGCCAGTCGCCATAACCTACGGTCTGGGCTTGGTTGCTTCCGGCCAATAACAACAACCCGGCGAGTGCCAACAAAGAACGGAAAAGGTGGGTCATACGCTCGTCAAAACTCAGATGAAGAAGTAGCGGGCCACGAGGCCGTTCTTGCCAACGCTGCGCCCGCCGATTTAGTGCGCGGCAGTGGTGCCCACCTCCTGCGCGGGCCGCTCGGCTTGCATGCCGCCCAGAAAGCAGGGCCGGCAGCGGGCTTCATACGAATCGGTTTCGCCCAACAGCACCTGGTCTTCGCTCGCCGCAATGCGGTACGAATACGACGCAATTTCGCCGCAGCACACGCACACGGCGTGCACCTTGGTCACGTATTCGGCCGTGGCCAGCAGGGCCGGCATGGGGCCGAACGGGCGGCCGCGGTAGTCCATGTCGAGCCCGGCCACGATGACGCGGGTGCCGTTGTTGGCCAGTTGCTCGCACACGTCCACCAGCGAGTCGTCGAAAAACTGTGCCTCGTCGATGCCCACCACGTCGGAGCCCGCGGCCAGGAGCAGGATTTCCGACGGCACGGCCACCGGCGTGGAGCGAATGCGGGCCGCGTTGTGGCTCACCACGTCTTCGGCGTGGTAGCGGGTGTCAACGGCGGGCTTAAAGATTTCGACCTGCTGCCGCGCAATGCGGGCGCGGGTGAGGCGGCGAATGAGCTCTTCGGTCTTGCCCGAGAACATGGAGCCGCACACCACTTCTATCCAGCCCCGGCGCGGGGCGTTGTGGCGGTTGCCAACGCGGGGTTCAATAAACACAAGCGAAAAAAACAGGTGAGCAAACAGGACGACCACGTCCCAACGGAAGCTCTAAAGTACGCCCGGCGGCGGCTTGCCTCAAGCGCCAAAGTATTTCTTTCGAGCCCAGTCGCACGCACTCAGGCGCTTGTATTCGGCGTAATTTTTCGCACTTCCGCTAGCAACCAAGTCAGCTGCCCCGGTGTGCGCCCCGGCTCCCGGTAGGGCTGCTTGCCATAACTCCACAATGCAGAGTGCTTGGTTTGATGCGCCGGCTATACCCCATCGGGCAGATACTGCACGTGGGGCAGCTTCGTGGCCTCCGGCACGCGGCCCGTGGCGTCGCCGGCCAGCAGGCGGGTTTGACAGGTCAGCCGCTCGGTGGGCTGCAGGCGGCCGGCGGCCCGGTAGCGCAGCTCCGCATCGGTGGGTGGGCTCAGGTTTTCGAGGCCGGTGCGCACCTGCACGCGGCAGGTGGTGCAGCGGCCCTTGGCCCCGCAGGCGTGCATCCAGTCGTGGCCAGCGGCCTGAATGGCGGCCAGCAGCGTGGCGCCGGATGGCACTTCCACGGGCGCGCCGGGCAGGTTCTCAATCGTCAGGAGGGGCATTTGTGCCTAACTTGGGCCACCGAAACCGGCCTACTTATGAACGACAAATATAGCCTCGCCAAGTGCGCCCAATACGGCCGCCGCCTGGCCGCCCGGCTCTGCGACCAGCATTTCGCGGGCTCTTCTTCGGCCCCGCTCGATGGCCCGGCGGTGCTCAAATTCACGCCGGTGCGGCAGGTCAACCTGCTGGTCGTGCGTCAGTTGCTCGGCCAATGGCAAGCCGAAACCGCCCGCCTGCGCAGCCCTTACTTCGATTTTGAAGCCGCCCCCGTGCAAGCTGCCCTCACGCAGTTCATGAACGTGCTGTCGCGCCACATCAGCCTGGGCCGCGAGGCCTACGAGCCGCTGCTGGCCCAGGCCACTGCCGACACGCTCGGCCTGGTGGCCGACCCCGTGGACAGCTTCCAGCGCCTCGTGTTGGGCAACGCCGAAGCCCCCACGCTCACCTCGCTGCGCGAAAGCCTGCGTTACATCGACGTCGACAAGGCGTTTTACCAAGGCTTCATCGATAGCCTGCCCAACAGCAACGACCTGAGCCGCGACTTCCTCACGCACCGCTTTGAGCTGTACCACGCCGCCAATTACAAGGCGCACCAGCCCATGCAGCGCCTCGTGACAGAGCTCAGCGCCCTGCTGCCCCTCACCACCGCCGACCTGCTGGAGGACGGGCCGGTTTCGGCCACCACGGCACCGCCTGCTGCCGAACCCGTGGCGGCGGCGCCCACTGCCCCGCCCGCCATGCCTGCACCGGAACCGCCCGCAGTAGTGACTCCGCCCAGCTTTGTGGCCCCCTCGGCTCCGGTGGCCCCGCCTGCAGCCCCCGCTCCGCCGCCCGCTGCTCCACCGGCGCCTGCCCGCCCGCTCCCCAACACCGATGCGGCCAACGTGCCACTGCACGAAAAGCTGAAAGCTGTGCAGCCCACCGCCGCGCCCCTGGCCGAAACCTTGCGCGCTAGCGCCGCGCCTTCCCTGGCCGAGCGAAGCGGACCCAAGGTGGAAACCCTGCGCGAAGCCATTTCCATCAACCAGCGCTTCAGCTTCATCAACGAGCTTTTTGGCGGCGAAAACATGGACTACCACGCGGCCATTCAGCACCTCGACTCATTGCCCACCGCCGAGCAGGCCCGGGCCTACGTCAGCGGCGACCTGTCGCAGCGCTACGACTGGAGCCGCAAGGAAGAGCACGTCAACAAGCTGCTGAAGCTCATTGAGCGCAAGTTTGCCTAACGTGCCTGCTACAGTGGGCAAGCCCCCGTTTGGGCCGCGGCTGCGGCGCTGGCTGCTGCCGTGGCTGGTGGCCGTGGCCGCCCTGGCCAACCTGGCGTACCCCATGTACGTGCACTACGATTTCTCGCACTCGCCCGACACCCGCAGCTACCTGCGCATGGCCGCGGGGCGGTTCGACAGCGTGCGCGTTACGCACCGCTACCGCGTGCTGGTGCCTGCCGCGGCCGCCGCAGTGGCTGCGCCCGTGGCCCGGCTCTACGCCCGCGTGTGGCCCCAGCGCCCTGCGGGGCAATGGCCGTTGCGCTTTTCCTTTTACTTAGTGAATTGCCTGCTGCTGGCGGCGGCTGGAGCTTGCTGGTTCAACGCGGCCCGCCAGACCGGTGCTTCGCCCGAAGCGGCCGGCTTGGCCATGCTGGCCGTGCTCACCAGCCGCTGGGCAGTTTACGGCGCCGGCCTGCCCCTCACCGACAGCCTGTACCTGCTGGCAACCGGGCTGGGCTACTACGCCATCCGGCGCGGCGCTGGGGGCGGCTGGGCTTTGGCGATGGCATTGCTGCTCGGCCCCCTGGCCAAGGAATCTTTCGTTTTCTGGCTGCCCTGGTTGTTCTGGTTCGGCCGCCACAGTCTCACCTGGCCCAAGCAGCTGGCAGCCTTGGCGGTGGGCCTCGCCGCCTTGTTTGCGGTACATTTTTGGGTCGATGCCCACGTCGGTGCCCCCACCAGCCAGTCGGTTTCCAATGCGCTTGACCATTTTCACAACGTGATTTACTCGTTGCACCGGGCCGCATCTCCCAAAGGCTTGGGCGAGTTGCTGAGCATATTTGGCTTCTTCATCCTCGTGCTTGCGCTCGCCTTGTGGCTAGAAAAAAACCAGGGTGCCCGCTCCGCTGAAAGTTTATTCAGCTCGCTCGGTTGGGCAGAGCTTGGCCTGCTTGCCGTTGTGGCCATTCACATGCTTCTTTCCGGCGACTTGGGCCGCATGGGCTACCTGGCGGCTCCGGCATTCTGCGTTGCGCTGGCGCTGGTTTTCACGCATTGGCGCCGCCTTCTCCTCCCAACCCAATAACGCGGCGCGGCAGCCCGGCCAGCGCCAGCGCCAACAACGCCGGCCACACCGGCACCAGGAAGCGGGCCGCGCCCAGCGGCCCCGTCAGCCCTGCCACGTAAAGCAGTAATGCCAGCGCCACCCAGCGGCCATGCCGCCATACCTTCGCCGCACTGCCAAGCCGCCTAAATCCCCGCCACGCCAGCCACACACGCCCCGCATTCGCCAGGAAAATCAGCCCCAACCAGCTCAGCAAACCCACTGGCAGGCCGGCTATGGCTCGCCACAACCCACCATTCCGCACCTGGGCCAGTAGCCCGCCCCCTGCCGGCGGCGCCAGGTGCAGAAACTGGCTCAAGTCAAAACGGCCGGGGTCTACGAAAAATGTGGCCATGCCCAACGCATGTTGCCGGGCATACACCACCGGATGTGCCCACAGTACCGCCTTGGCTCGCAGTTGAATAACCCGCTGCCTCGAAGCAAAATTGCGTTGTGCATTCGCTTCGCGTAGCACGCCGGCAACCCATTTCTCCTCCGCCTCGGCTCCCTGCACTTGCCGCACCACGCCGGCCGCGTTGTAATGCAGCAAATTGATATCGGTAATGCTCGAGAAATGAAAAAAGCCCGTCCGATGCTCGTTCCAGCCCATATATAGCCCCACCACCACGGCCGGGATGATGCCCAGCACCGCCAGCCCCAGCTTTCTACGCCGCCATGCCAGCGCCGCGCCCACACCCCCCATAGCAAAGGCAAGCGGGTAGAAGACCGGCTTTATCAACAGCGCCACCACTAGGGCTATCGCCACCCCAGCCACATATATAGCCTTGCCTCGTTTGAAGTAAAGCAGTGCGGCAAGCAACATGACTAGTAACGTAGTCTGCAGCAGCAATTCGCTCATCACCGCATTGGCATAAATGAGCTGCGCCGGAAATGTTAAACAAACAACCATCGCCGTCGCCCATTGCTTGGCGCTCGGCCGGGCCCATCGCGCCCACCACAGCAACACAAGCCCAATGTTGAGCAAGCTCAACACATTTTGCACTACCAGCAAAGTCACCGGCTGCCCTACAGCCCCTCCCAACCCCAGCACCACCAGCGGGTACCCCGGCGGGCGCATGGTAAACTCCTGCACGGCCTGCCCCGCTGGCGCCTGAGCTGGCCACGGACGGGCATAAAGCTCACCGTGAAGCCGTACATTTTCCGCCGCCTGCCGGTATCGGTCCGTATCAGGAAAATTCCAACTTCCCAAGTACAGTGCCCCCCCCAGCGCCAGCGCATGCAGGCCCGCCACAACGACCCACACCCAGCTCGGCACACGCGGCGGCCTCATCAGCGCACCAAGTCCTGCTTGCGATAGGCATCAATTGCCAGCAAACTGAACAACAAGATGGTAAATGACCACAACGACGACCCCCCGTAACTGAAAAACGGCAGCGGAATGCCTACTACTGGGGCCAGCCCAATGGTCATGCCCACGTTCACCGTCACGTGAAAAAATAGAATGCTGGCCACGCAATA
Organism: Hymenobacter miniatus; assembly: GCF_016427455.1. NCBI lineage: Bacteria > Pseudomonadati > Bacteroidota > Cytophagia > Cytophagales > Hymenobacteraceae > Hymenobacter > Hymenobacter miniatus. The sequence goes on along the minus strand of NZ_JAELXR010000013.1, from coordinate 1,347 downwards.
CCCATACGTACGCCCAAAAACCGATTTCTGCCGTTCCGCCACATAAATTATGCGCCACAGCAAGGTCAGGTACAGTCCGAGCACCGCCAAGCTGCCCAACCACCCAAACTCCTCTCCCACCGTGCAGAAAATAAAGTCGGTGCTTTGCTCAGGCACGAAATCGAACTTCGTCTGCGTGCCCTGCAAAAAACCTTTGCCTAGCATCCCCCCCGAACCAATTGCAATTTTGCTCTGCGTCACGTTCCACCCCTTTCCCAGCGGGTCAGCCGAAGGGTTGATGAGTACTTCAATGCGTTGCCGCTGGTGCGGCTGAAGAACCTTGTTGTAAAAGAAATCTACGCCCACCACCATGCCAATTACCGCCAGCCACACGCCCACTGCCAAAGGCAAATGGTGCCGTAACACCCGGCGGCTCAGTCCCAATACCGCAATCAGTACCAGCGTAAAAGAACCCAATAGCCAAACTTTGGGCACCAATAGCGCCAAAAGCAGGATGGTTCCCGCTGCCGCCATCAGCAGCAGGATTAAGGGCGACATACCTTCCCGAAAGTACGCTAGCAGCAGAGCCCCGAACACCAGTGCTTGCCCCGATTCATTTGATGCCACTATTAACAAAGGCGGAAACAAGGTAATCCCGGCCAGCACTAACTGGTCACGCCAGTCCTGATACCGCAAATTGATGCTCGCCATAAACCGAGACGCTGCCAAAGCCGTCGTGAATTTGGCAAACTCCGCCGGCTGCAGTCGCACCGGTCCAATCTCCAACCACGAGCGCGACCCGGCGATGGGCCTTGCCACAAACATAGTTACTATCAGCAGCACAATCATGCCCGCATACAAAGCATACGCAAGTGTATCGTAAGCTTTATAATCCACCACCAACAAAATCACGACAAGCACCACAGCCGTAGCTATCCACAGCAGTTGCTTAAACCAGTTAAAAGCCATAAGCTTATCAAAGCTCAAGCTCGTGAGCGGGTTTTCAGGCACATCAGGCGAATAGCTCGATGCATAAATGCAAATCCATCCAGCCCCCACCAGTCCAACATACAGCAACACCGTCAACCAATCAATACTACGGCTATATCGAGCAGGTGAAACTTGCACAAGTAATATGACAGGTTAAAAGCAATGTCAAAAGTACTGCTCTTTAAAGCTTCCGTACTATACCCCCACTTATGTCCGTGGTCGAATCCTGTGTTCGGGCCGGCGGGTGGCGGGCGGGGGTTGCCGGCTACCCGGCGGGGGGGGGCGGGGGGTGGGGGGGGCCGGAAACGCAACCGTCCCCGGGCCGCTGGGGAAAGCGGCGCGGGGACGGGCAAGGAAAAGGTTGGCGGCGACCGACTC